>NZ_LRMM01000001.1 GCF_001647275.1 Rufibacter ruber
ATTCAAAACCTGTTTTTCGGCCTGTTTGGCCAAACAGCGAAAAACAGAAAAAGAAAAACATCGGCGCAAGCCGAAAGCAACGAGTAGCATGTACGCAAGAAAAGGAACAAACAAATTTACTTTATTCATCGCCGCCGCCGCGTGGCTTCTGCACGGGTGCGGCACCTCTAAAACTGCCACTAACTCAACTTCGCCCGCGCCGGTCACAACCACGCAGGCGCAGACTAAGGCAGCTATCAAAAGTCCGCACATAGCCTATCAGGAGAAGCAGGCCTGGGCCTTCAATGGTGGCAGCGTGGTGTTCCATAACCAGTTCGCCGGGGCGCGGCTCAACGGCGTGACGCAGGAGAACGACAGCACGTTCAGGCTGGAGATAAAGCCGGAGAACCAACCCATCAACCCCAGCCCGTGGTACGCCTTCAAAGTGTGGTCGAAAAGCCAAAAGCCTACTTACGTGAAGTTGACGTACGGCTCCAATGAGCACCGGTATTCGCCCAAGACCAGCACAGATATGCGCGCGTGGCAAGACGTACCCCAAAGTCATTTCATAGATAAGACAGGGGCGTTTTTCAAGGTGCCCGTCAGTCAGGACACCTTGATTGTGGCCGGACAGGAGATGATGACCGCCGCCATGACCTACCGCTGGATGGACAGCCTGGCCCAGAAACCTTTCCTCAAGCGGCAGACCATTGGCCAGAGCTACCTGGGGCAACCCATTGAAGCGTTCAGCACCAGCGGGTCAGACGGCAAGAAACTGATGGTGGTGTTGAGCCGCCAGCATCCGCCGGAGGTAACCGGCTTTATGGCCATGCAAGAGTTTGTGCGCGTGGTGACCGGAGACTCGCCGCTGGCGAAGCGGTTTAGGGAGAAATTTGAGGTGCTCATCATGCCCATGCTCAACCCAGACGGCGTGGATTTGGGCCATTGGCGCCACTCGGCGGGGGGCGTTGACCTGAAACGCGACTGGGAAACCTTCAAGCAGCCCGAGACGGTGGCGGTGCGCGATTTCATTGCCCAAAAAACGGGGGCGCAAGGTGCCAAGGTGTACTTCATGCTGGACTTCCACTCTACCCACCGCGACGTGTTCTACACCAACACCGAGACCACGCCCACCCACGTGCCCGGCTTCACCAACCGCTGGCTCAAGGCCGTAGAGGCGGCGCTGCCCAATTACAAAGCCAACATCAGACCCTCGGGCAACGGCGGAAACGTGTCTAAGAGCTGGTTCTACCGCACCTACAACGCAGACGCCGTGACCTATGAGGTAGGCGATGACACGCCCCGCAACCAAATCAAACTGAAAGGAAGAATAGCCGCCGAAAAGATGATGGAGCTGCTGGTGCAGTAACCGTTTTCCGCCGTGGGCGGAAGGGAATGCTTTTTTCTGTTTTCGGGCTGTTTTCAGAAAAACAGGTCAAAAACGCCTTTGGCTAATGCTGGCCATTTGCCGGTGCCGCATACATAGTAGGCTGGTGCACCTGCATGAACCGCTCTGGCTGGGTAAGCGGGGTGAAGCCGCATTGGGCGTAGAGGGCGTGGGCATCGGCGGTGGCGAGCATCCAGCGGCGCAGGCCCTGCAGCTCCGGGTGCGCCTGCAGCGCTTGTACCATCCACTTGGCCAGGCCTTTCCGCTGGTGTTCCTCCAGCACAAACACATCGCAGAGGTAGGCGAAGGTGGTGTAGTCGGTGACCAATCGGGCGAAGCCCGCTTGCCTGCCTTCAAAGTACACGCCCACGCACAGCGAGTGCTCAACGGCGCGGGCCACGGTTTCTTTGGGGATGCCGGGCGACCAGTAGGTCTGGGACAGGAACCCGTGGATGACCTCTAGCTGCAGCAGCTCTTTGTCAAAGCTCAGGAGGTAGCTTTGTTCGTTGGCTATGGGGGCGGGGGTGAGAAGTGACATGGCAGAAAAAGTTACGAACTGGTTTTACCCTGTTTTACGCAAAACGGCTCCAAAACGCGGTAATCTACTGAAGAATGGCGAATAAACTGCCGGTGCCCAGCAACAGCCACAGCAACAGGCCCATCAAAAGCGGCCGTATTCCCAGCGTTTTGAGGGCACTCCACACCAAGCCGGAGCCTGCTAAGAAAAGGGTGAGCGTAAGGGTGCGTTTGGCCAACGCGGCTATGAATGTAAACGCCGGGGTGAAAGAGGCGGGGGCGTAGGTGTTGAGCAGCATGGCCAAAACAAAGGCCCCAATGAAGTATGGAACGGTGATTTTTCCGCCGCCGGCGGGCTGGAAACGCCACGCCGTGAGCACCGCCACCGGAATAATCCAGAGCGCCCGCGCCATTTTCACCGTGGTGGCCAGCTGCAGGGCGGCCTCGCCGTAACTCTGGCCGGCGCCAACCACAGAGCTGGTGTCATGAATGGCCAGCGCCGCCCACACGCCAAACTGCGCCTGGCTCAGGTGCAGCCGGTGCCCCAGCCACGGGAATACAACCAGCGCCACCGAGTTCAGCAGAAACACAATGCCCAGCGAAAGGCTCATCTGCTTTTCCTGGGCCTGCACCAGCGGCGAGACGGCGGCAATGGCGCTTCCGCCGCAGATAGCGGTGCCTACCGCCACCAGGTAAGCGGTGGTGTTCTCTACCTTGAGCCATTTGCCCAGCACAAAACCCACCAAAAGCGTGAAGCAGATGGAGGCAACGGTCAACGTAAAGCCGGTGCTGCTGGCCTGCACCGCCGCCTGCGCATTCATCCCGAAGCCCAGCCCCACAATACTCAGCTGCAGCAGCTTCTTGGTGAGCGCAGGGGTGGCCTGCCGGAAGGGATTGCCCGTGGTGTTGGCCAACAGCACCCCCAGCCCCAGCGCCACCGGCGGACTCACCCACGGCGTAAGGCAACAGGCACCGGCCAGAATGAAAGCAGGTTGGGCAACAAAGAAAAGGCGGGCAGACATGCAACAACATTTTGGCTAATGCCTGCAAGGTAGCGGGAGGTTATTCCCCAGTCAAATGACAAATGGTGATAAGCTATTCCGGTAAGTTATACTGCCGCTGCGCAAAGCGCTGGAAAAGCTGCGCCAGCCCCTCCTGCTGCCCCAGCAGCTGCACAAACCAGAACGTGCGCGCCAGGTGGAAATCCTGCGGCGGGAGCACGGCCAGCTTGCCCGCCTCCACCTCCAGTTGAATGGCGTGCGCCGAAAGCAAGGCCACACAGTCTGAGTGCTGCAGAAACGATTTGATGGTCTCTGAGGAACCCAGGTACAGGACCACGTTCAGGTCGGGTAGGCGCAGGTGGTGGGGGCGCAGGGCCTCTTCAATGACTTCCAGCGTGCCTGAGCCGCGCTCCCGCAGCACCAGCGGCTGCTGTACCAGTTCCTGAAACGTAATAGTCCCCTTCCGCGCCAGCGGATGGCCCGCCCGCACCACGGGCAGCAGCTCATCTGGCAAAAACGGCGTGTACTGCAGTTCGCGGCGCTGGCTGGAGCCTTCCACTATGCCCAAATCTATGTGCTGGAGCAGGAGTGCCTGTTCAATGGCTTCAGTGTTGCCGTTTGCCAGCGAGAGCTGCACCTGCGGGTGCCGCTGGTAGAATTTAGACAGCACAGGGGCCAGCACGTACTGCGCAATGGTGGTGCTGGCGCCCAGGCGCAAATGCCCGCCCACCTGGTTTTTAAGTTTGCCCAGCGCAAACTGCATCTCCTCCTGCAGGGCATGCGACCTATCAGCAAAGGAGAGCAGGGTTTCGCCGGCAGGCGTGAGCTGGATGCGGTTGCCTTTGCGTAGGAAGAGCCGCAGCCCCACCTCGGCCTCCAGCTCCTGAATGCGTTTAGTGGCCGCCGGTTGCGTGATAAAAAGCTCGCCCGCGGCTTTGGTAAAGCTCAGGTGTTTGGCAACGCTTCTAAAGACAATCCAACGGAAATCCAGCATGGGCGTGGGGTGAATGTTCAGAACAAAAAGCAACAATGCACGCAAACTCGTGAATAAAAATCATTCTGCAATATTTGCTGCCCACCGCTTTCTTAGGCACGCATTTCGTTCCCCCTTCAAAGGAGGCTGGGGGATGACAAGGCCGGCAGAAGAATATAAGCGTAAATCAATTTCAAAGAAATGTGATTCTCGGGAATGGGGGGAATGCCTAATCAGCACGAGGAGTCATCCCCTACCCCCTTCAAAGGGGAACGAAATGCGTTTAGATTCCTGATTTTATGCAATTGAACAATCTGCAATTTCCCGTTTTCGGCCTGTTTTTCAGAAAACAGGTCAAAAACGTATTTTAGGCTATCCGTCCAGCCACGTCCGGAACGCCGCCACCCGCTCCCGGCTCACCAGCACCTCTTCCTGGGTGTGGTTTCTGAGCACCAGTTTGAGGCGGCTGTTGGTGTAGTGAATAATGTCCTGAATGGCGTGCATCTGCACCAGATACCCGCGGTTGACCCTGAAAAAATGCTTTGGGTCCACCAGCTGCTCCAGCTGCTCTACAGTGTAATCAATGGCGAAGCGGCGGTTGTCTTCGGTCTGCAGAAACGTGGCCTTCTCAAAGCTGTAGAAGAAATCAATCTCCTCTACCGGCACCGCCCGCAAGTGTTCGCCCACTTTGATCACAAACCGGTTTTTGTAGGCGGGGGCGGTGGGGTGCTGCAGTTGCTGGAGCGCCTGCTGCAGGAGTTGTAAAGAAGCATCGGCCGGGGCCGAAGTGGTATTTTGGCCGGGGAGCGCCGTGGCGGTGAGCCGCTTGAATTTCTGCAGAGCTTGGGTCAGGTCTTCGTTGTCAATGGGTTTGAGCAGGTAGTCAATGCTGTTGGCTTTGAACGCGCGCAGGGCGTAGGCGTCATAGGCGGTGGTGAAGATGATGGGGCACGTGACAGCCACCTGCTCAAAGATCTGAAAACTCAGCCCATCGCCCAGCTGGATGTCAAAGAACGCGATGTCTGGATTGGGTTCTTCTCTGAAAAAGGCCACGGCATCTTGCACTGACGGCAGTTGCGCCACCACCTGCATGGGGACTTCCTGCTGGTCTTGCAACAGGCGGGTCAGACGGCTGGCGGCCAGAGGTTCATCTTCAACAATGAGGGCGCGGAGCATACGGGTTCGTTACTAGTTGTTTGTTATTCGTTGTTCGTTTTTGGTCTGTTTTCTGGAAAGTAGGCCAGAAACGCAGGTAGAGGCAGGCGTTTGCCACCTAGAAATCTGTGAAACAAGAGAGCAGTTTAGCCAGCTGCGTTGATTCTGCCAACGTTTCCCTGCCTTCCGCTCTGCGGAAATAGGAGTTTGCGTTTTCGGCCTGTTTTTCTGAAAACCAGCGAAAACGGCTATTGGAACGTGAGCAGCGGCAGCCGCACGGTAAAGGTGCCTTCACTGGGGAGTACCTGCATTTTCTTATTGGTCAGCATCTCATAGCGGGCTTCAATGTTGGCTAGGCCCAGGCCGCTGGGTGGCTCGTGTTGGGGTTTGGGCTGGTAGTTGTTCTGCACCACCAAATAATCGTCTTCAATAGAGACAGTTACTTTCAACGGCTCTTTCGCCCAGGCGCGGTTGTGTTTTACGGCATTCTCCAGCAGCATCTGCAGCGCCAGCGGCGGAATCTGGAGCTCTTCTGGCACATCAGTGGGCAGCTTTACCTGCAGGCCCTCGGCCAGCCTGATTTGCTGCAGAAAGGCGTAGCGTTGGGTAAAGTTGAGTTCCTCTTCCAGGGGCACTACTTCTTTGCGCTGCGAGTCCAGCACGTAGCGGTACACCTCAGAAAGCTGTTTGATGAACTTTACCGCCAAATCGGGCTCGGGGTGCACCAGACTGGTGAGGGCGTTGAGGCTGTTGAACAGAAAGTGCGGGTTCACCTGGTTTTTAAGCGCCTCATATTTGGAGAGGGCATGCTCCTTCTGTAGCCGCTCGGCATTCACCGCCGCTTCGCGCCAGCCGCGCAGAAAGGCAATGGCGTGCACCGTCATAGTGATAATGTACGTGACGAGCATCTGGGTGAGCATGGTGTACCGCACCTTGGGCGTTCCCATGTAGCTGAAATCCCGCTTGGGCAGGAGCACGTACCAGAACCAGTTGATGAAAAACACCACTATTGCCGAGTACACCAGAACGGTGAGCAAGGTGAGAAGAAAGCGTTTCCAGGGGCTTTCTGTCCAGGAGACAAAAATATTGAGGTTGTTGCTCACATACCCGTTGCCCAGCCAAAGCATACTGAAGAGCGAGAACGAGTACAGGAAATTCTGCCACGCCTTCCCCATGTCTGTGTAGCAGCTGGAGCAGACCAGCATGACCTGGGTGCCTGCTAACAGGGCAAACAGCAAAAGCCATTTCAGGATAGAGAGGAAGCGGTTCTGTGGTAAGCCGTAGGTTGCCATGGCTGGAAGTTAAGGATTTTCAGGAAAAGCGTAGAGCCCCCTTTTGCCGCTCGGGCATAATGACTTGCTGTTTTGGGGCTAGTTTTTGAAAAACAGCCCCAAAACAGCTTTGGCAGTTACTGGCACTTGGCCAAGAGGGCTAAGGCTCTGCTTTCGCCCCAGTTGGGCAGGAGGGAGCTGGCTGGTTTGTAGGCCGCATATTTCTCTTTGGCTTTGGCCAGGATGGGTTTAGCCGCATCGGCCCCGCCGCCGAACATTTTGGGGGTGTTGAAGGCGTTCTGCCCCAGCAGGAAATAGGCGCGCGGGTTGTTGGGGTTCAGCTGGGTGGCTTTCTCCAGGGCGGCGCTGGCCAGGCCGGAGTACTTCATGCCGCGCATCATGGGTGAAATGACCAAGCGGGCCTGGTGCAGATAGCCTTGCAGCACGTACAGTTCAGATTCTTTGGGCTGCAGTTTCAGGGCGCGGTCCAGAAAGACCTGTGCTTTGTCTAAGGTCTGATCCCGCTGGTCTTCGTCTTTGAGCAGGAAGGTGAGGTTGATGTGGGCGTAGGCGGCGTAGTAGTTGGGCAGCCATTCTTTGGGCTCGGCGTTGGCGATGCGGGTGAGTTGGTTGGCTGCGTTCTGCATTTCCTCAGCGTTTTTAGAAGCCTCCATTTTGGCAAGGGCATCAGTTAAGGCAGCCTGGTATTTGGCTTGGGCATTGGCGAACAAAGCGATAAACAGAAGCGGAAGTAGGAATAATTTTTTCATGTTGGTTAATGGTTAGTAGTTGTTAGTTATTAGAGATTCGTTTTTAGGCTGATTTCCAGAAAAGAGGTCAAAAACAGGAAATGGTTGATTGCTCATTGCTGATTGTCTATTGAAGTAGTGGCACATTCCATTCACGCATTCACTCATTGAGGCCTTTACTCCTTGGCTCATTTTTTCGCGTCATTAATAGACACCAGCAAGGCCACCAGGGCGAAGCGTTTGGCGCCGGGCACCACGGGCAGGGACGCGTATTGTCCGTCTGGGCCGGGGTTGGCGGCGAAGCGGTAGCCGTACACATTGTCTATGCCCAGCAGATTGTTGCAGGCCACGTGCAAGATGGTGGCGTGTCCTTTGAGCGTGGTGAGGTAGCTGGCGCTGAGGCTCAGGTCAAACAGGTTTTTGGTGCGGCTCTGCTGGAAACCCTCCAGGTTGGGGTTGTGGAACGGTCTTCCGCTGGTGTAGCTGAAGGTGGTGCCCACGTAGGTCTTAATGGGGTTGATCATCTGCTTGTACACCAAACTCAGGTTGTGCGCCGAGGCAAAACCGGGCGTGGCGGCCACGGGATAGCCTTTGTAGAGACGCTTGCTGTCCAGGTAAGAATAGGAGATCCAGTAGTCGCCCATTTTGATGGTTTGCTGGTCCCGGAAGAAGAACTCCACGCCTCTGGCATAGCCGTGGCCGCCGTTGTTCAGGTCGGTGGCGTCTTTCAGCTCGGTGGCGTTGTACCTGATCAGGTGCTGGTAGTTTTTGTAGTAGCCTTCCACCCGCAGGGTGCGCTTGCCAAAGGTGCGCTGGTAGTTCAGGATGTAGTGTTTGGCTTTCTCAAAGCTGAGCGGCGTGTGGTATTTGAGGTAGTCGTTCTCCGGGGTCTGGTAGAAGTGCCCATAGGCGAAAGAAACTTGCCCTTCTGCGCTCACCTGGTAGGCCACCGCCAATCTGGGCGACAGCGCATTTTTCTGCAGGAAGTATGAACGCTCCCAGCGCAACCCTGGGCGGGCCACCAATTTATCTCCCAGGTACACGTCCGCTTCGGCAAAGGCCGCCACGTTCTGCTCATCTACTACGCCTTTCCGCACCGCGGAAGTAGGGTTTTCTAAATAATTCTGGCGGTAGCCGCGCAGTTGAGATTCAAGTCCAGTGCGCAAGGTAACGGCGTGGCCGATGTCGCCGATGAGCACCGTTTTGCCGTTCCAGGTGTTGGAGCCCGCGTACACTTTGGTTTCGCCGGCGGCGAGGTGGTCTTGGTTATGGGTGAAGGTCATGCCGGTTTGCAGGGTCCAGTGCTCTTTATAAGTTTCCTCATAAGTGCTGTTGAAAAAGACGTTCTGGTTGCGAAGGGCCACGGCAATGGGGCCTTCGGGGTGGTTCACGTCTTGCTGGTTCAGGGCCAGTTGGCTGTTGGCGTAGGTGCCGTAGAATTTGAGCATGCCCGTGGGCGATGTCTTGTGCCGGAACACCACGCTACCAGATTTGGTCTCGGGCATGTGTTTCCAGTCCTGGCGCTGGCGTACCAGGCTCATGTACGGCCGCAGGTTCATATATTCCGCTGAAACGGCCAGGGAAGTGTTTTCCCAGCGCTTGGTGCGGGAGAGGCTTCCGCCAATGGTCATGAGCGAGATACCCGTCTGCGTTTCCTCCGGCAGATCCTGGCTCTGCAACAGCAACGCTGAGGAAAGCGCCTGCCCAAATTCAGCAGAATAGCCGCCCGAACTGAACGCCATACCGCTGAACAGGAAAGGCGAGAAGCGGCCTCTGGACGGCACATCTGGCACGGTGGAGTTATACGGGGTGGCCACCTGCAGGCCGTCAATGAACGTCTTGGTCTCATAGCTGTCACCGCCGCGCACAAAGAGCTTGCCTTCTTCGCCCACTTTTTGGGTGCCGGGCAGCGTGTTGATGGCGCCCATGATGTCAGCGCTGGCACCGGCGGTGGTCACAATGTCCCGGGAGTTGAGCAGCGCGCTCCGTTTCTCGTCGCTTGCCTCAAACGCCCCCGCCGAAATCACCACTGCCTGCAACTGCCGCTGGTCGGCCTTGAGTGTGATTGACAGCGCAGGAATCTCTTGGTTTAGGTTTACCTGTTTCTCTACCGTGGTATAGCCCAGAAAGCTTACCACCAGCGTTTGCGCGCCCGTCTCTTTGGTGCTGAATTGGAACAGGCCTTCCTCATCTGTAGAAGCCCCGTCATACAACCCCTTCAGGAAGACGTTGGCCCCAATGACAGGCTGACCGGCAGCATCTTTCACAGAGCCTTGCAGCTGCGTTTGGGCATGCCCGGTGAAAGCGGAGAGTAGCAGCAGCAGGGAGAGAAGGGTAGCGGTTTTCATAGCGTTGGCCTTAGTTTCTGACCAAAGGTGCACCGCCGCAGAAAGGATAGAAATTAAAAGAAGATGAACTGTAGAAGGAGGTGGATGAAGTGTAGGGAGTAGGGGATGGAGAGTTCCTGTTTTAGGCCTATATTTCTAAAAACAGGCCTAAAATAGGAAGAGCCCGCAACGTGCGGGCTCTTTTGGTGTAAACAAAGCTGCAAATTAGTCTTAGCTTTTCTTTTCTTTAGCGGCCGCTTTTTTCTCGGCGGCTTTGGCTTTGGCGGCCTCGGCTTTCTCTTTGGCGGCTAGCTTCTGGGCAGCCGCTTTCTCTTTGGCGGCGGCGGCTTTGGCTTTTTCCTTTTCTTTGGCGGCGAGTGCCTTGGCTTTGGCGGCTTCTTTTTTCTCCTGCTCCTTGGCCTTGGCCGCGGCAGCTTTCTCTTTGGCGGCTAACTTTTTAGCGGCTTCTTTTTCTTTGTCGGCGGCTTTCTTGGCGGCGGCCTTTTCTTTGGCTGCTTGCGCTTTGGCCTTTTCAGCGGCTTTTTTCTCGTCGGCCTTTTGCTTGGCGGCCTCTTTTTTGGCCTGTTCTTTCTCTTTGGCCGTTTGGGCCTGGGCACCGCCTACGGCCAGCGCCAGCGCCAATACTAACAGAGTAAAATGTCTTAACATGATAATAAAGGGTTGTAAGGTCTGTTTAGGTTATAAATGTAGGAATATTTAAAGAATGTTTGCGGCGGGGCTGCCAGAAATAATTTTTCAGCCTGACCCGCAACAGACTCTTGGTCAATAGAAAAGCGGTTTGGAGCTGTTTTTTGGAAAACAGCCCCAAAACAGAACTGCCCCGCCACCAAATGGTAGCAGGGCAGCCCCTCTCTTTTGCATCGGCGCAAGCCGAAGTAGGTATACTCAAATGGACTGGTAGAGAAAGAGGAAGAAACTTTTATTCACTCCTTCACCCACTCATTCCTTCACTCCTTAAAACTCGGCGCTCTTGGGGAAGCGGGGGAACGGGATCACGTCTCTGATGTTGCTCATGCCGGTCACAAACAGCAGCAGCCGCTCAAAGCCCAGGCCAAAGCCGCTGTGCGGAACGGTCCCAAACCGACGCGTATCCAGGAACCACCACATTTCTTTTTCGGGCACGCCCATTTCCTGCATGCGGGTCACCAGCTTCTCGTAGTCTTCCTCGCGCTGGGAGCCACCAATGATTTCACCGATGCCGGGGAACAGCACGTCCATGGCGCGCACGGTTTTGCCGTCTTCGTTGAGTTTCATGTAGAAACTCTTGATTTCTTTGGGGTAGTTGGTGAGAATGACCGGTTTTTTGAAGTGCTTCTCTACCAGGTAGCGCTCGTGCTCGCTCTGCAAATCGGTGCCCCAGTCCACTTTGTATTCAAACTTCTGCTTGGCGGTTTTCAGAATCTCCACGGCCTCGGTGTAGGTCAGGCGCTGGAAGTCATTGCTCACCACAAACTGCAGGCGGCTCAGGAGTTCCTTGTCATATAGGTCGTTGAGGAACTGGAGGTCTTCCATGCAGTTGTCCAGGGCGTACTGCACCAGGTACTTCAGGAATTCCTCAGCCAGGTCCATGTTGTCTTCCAGCTCATAGAAGGCCATCTCGGGCTCAATCATCCAGAACTCAGCTAAGTGACGGCTGGTGTTGGAGTTCTCTGCCCTAAACGTAGGCCCGAAGGTGTAAATCTCAGACAGCGCCATGGCCAGCACCTCGCCCTCCAGCTGCCCGGAAACGGTCAGGTTCGCAGACCTTCCGAAGAAGTCTTCAGAGAAATCCACCTCGCCGGTCTCGGTTTTAGGCGGATTGATGGGATCCAGTGTGGTTACTCTAAACATTTCACCGGCCCCTTCGGCGTCTGACGCCGTAATCACCGGCGTATGCACGTAGAAGAAGCCTTTGTCATGGAAGAACTGGTGCACGGCAAACGCCATGGCGTGCCGCAACCGGAACACGGCGCCAAACGTGTTGGTGCGCGGGCGCAAATGGGCAATCTCGCGCAAAAACTCCAGCGAGTGGCCTTTCTTCTGCAGCGGGTACGTTTCCGGGTCGGCGGTGCCTAATACCTCTACCGTTTTGGCCTGGATCTCTACGGTCTGGCCTTTGCCCTGGCTTTCTACCAGCGTCCCTACTACTGACACGCTGGCGCCGGTGGCCACCTCTTTCAACGCTTCCTCGGTAAACACATTCATGTCTGCCACCACCTGTATGTTATTAATGGTAGAGCCGTCGTTCACGGCAATAAAGGTGACATACTTGTTGCCGCGCTTGGTGCGCACCCAACCTTTCACCAACACCTCCTGCCCGCTGGCCGGTGTCTGGAGCAATGCTTTTACTTTGGTTCGTTTCATGTTCTAATCTCGTATCGAGTAGCAAGTATCAAGTAGCACGTATTCTGCTGGTGCAAAAGTAAGTAGCTGGCGGCAAAAATTCGCATTTAATCCACAGGACTTGTTTTCGGCCACGGCCGATGGGAATATTTGCAGCCAAAGCGCATTTCTGTTTCCGGCCTGTTTTCTGGAAAGTAGGCCTAAAACGGAACCCATTTATTTATTTGTCATCCTGAAAGGAACTTGTGGGCGAAATAGGAAATCGTTGCTCAAGTGTTTCTGCCGTTCGCTACCGAGATTCTTCCAGAATGACAAAAGGGGGAGTCGCTTGGCAAGGTTAGTGCTTATCTGCTGATGCTTGGTTGCTGTTTTCGGGCTGTTTTCCCGAAAGTAGGCCAGAAACGGAAATTGTGTTCACGGTTCTATTTGTAAGTGATGTTAGCAGATTTGCGCTTTGCTCAAGCGGCATTGCCGTTCGCCCACAAGGTCCTTTCAGGATGACAAAAGGTAGGGAAAGGAATTGCTTGGTAAGTTGCGCTCATCAGCTGATGGCTTGGTTTCCGTTTCTGGCCTACTTTCCCGAAAACAGGCCCAAAACGCCTCAAGGACTTCTTGTTAGCAATAGTGGCTTTTCACCGGGGGCAGACAGAGGATTAGCGGCCAACCCCCAACGTCTTGCTACGTGATACGCCATACGTGCTACCTCGCGCCGCGGCGCGACTAACCTTTTTTGCAAACCGCTAGTAAAAAACTATAACTTTGGCCTAGTCTACGCTGATTAGACCGGTGTTTTGACGTATGCAGAGACTCGACCTAAAACAACTTTTATCCCAGAAGCTATCGCCGCAGCAGATACAGTTCATTAAGCTGCTGCAGGTGCCTACCGCTGAGCTGGAGGCGCGCATTAAAGAGGAGATGGAGATGAACCCTGCCTTGGAGGAAGGCGATGCCGCCGACGAGCCCGCCCAGGACAGCAACGAAGACTCCGGCGAGGCCGATGATGAATTTGACAACTCCGAAGACGACTTCGGGGAGGAGGAACTGCGCCGTGACGATGACGACGTGAACCTGGAAGATTACATCAACGATGACGAGATAGCCGGCTACAAAATGCAGGGCGACGGCCCCGGCGAGGAGGAAGACCGCGAAATGCCCATTGCCTCTACGGGCTCATTGGTAGATGCGCTCATGGACCAGCTGGGTTTCCTGAACCTGAACGAGAAGCAACTGGCCATTGGCGAGCAGCTTATTGGCTCCATTGACCAGGACGGCTACATCAGGCGGGAACTGGAGGCCATCTCCAATGACCTGGCCTTCTCGCAGAACATTGACGCCAGCGTAGAGGAGATTGAAGACGTGCTGCGCCGAATCCAGGCCTTTGACCCGCCCGGCATTGCCGCCCGCGACCTGCAGGAGTGCCTGCTGCTGCAACTGGAGCGCCGCGACCCCGATGACATTACTGAGGTGGCCGAGCAAATCATTCACGACACGTTTGACGAGTTCACCAAGAAGCACTACAGCCGCATTCAGCAGAAACTGGAGCTGGAAGACTACGAGCTGAAAGCCGCGATTGACTTAATCCTGAAGCTGAACCCCAAGCCCGGCGGCACCGGCAGCGCCACCCGCGTGCAGTACGTGATTCCGGACTTCATCATTACCAATGAAGAAGGCCAGCTGCAGCTGTCTCTGAACGCCCGCAACGCCCCAGACCTGCGCATCTCGCGCTCGTACGCAGACATGTTTGACGCCTATGACAAAAGCGCCAAAACCGACAAGAAGCTGAAGGAGACGGTGACGTTTGTGAAGCAGAAGCTGGACGCCGCCAAATGGTTCATTGACGCCATCAAACAGCGCCAGAACACCCTGCTGCGCACCATGGAAGCCATCATGCGCCGCCAGTATGACTATTTTCTGGAGGGTGATGAGAGCAAGCTCAAGCCCATGATTCTGAAAGACATTGCCGAGGACATTGGCATGGACATTTCAACCGTGAGCCGCGTGGCCAACAGCAAGAGCGTGCAGACCGAGTTCGGGATTATCCCGCTCAAGTTTTTCTTCTCAGAGGGCATTGCCACCGACGCCGGCGAAGACGCCAGCAGCCGTGAGGTGAAAGCCATTCTCAAAGACATCATTGACAAGGAGAACAAGCGCAAGCCTCTCTCAGATGACAAGATTGAGAAGATGCTCAACGAGAAAGGCTACAACATTGCCCGCCGCACCGTGGCCAAATACCGCGAGCAGCTGAACATTCCGGTGGCCAGGTTGAGGAAAGAACTATAATCCGCGCAGCGGAGGGAATGAGAATAGGGAATTAGGAATTGCGAATGGAGAATTAGGAATCGGTATAATCTCCCCATTTTGTCATCCTGAAAGGATCTTGTGGGCGAAATGTAGTTGCCGCGAATTAATATACATCTAGTAGTGTGCTCCCTATAAGATGTCTCCAGAATGAAGGTGATGATTGAAGATTTTGTCATTTGCCCTTGTTGCGTGTTCTCACCAGCAAGAGAAGAAGGTGCTGCTGTTTAGTTTCTTGGTGTGAATACCAAGAATGGAAGAATGTCTTTCAAATTTTCAGGTAGGTCCCCCGAATGATTTGCCGTACTGTTGCAGGTGTCCTCTTGTGTCCACGGTTTAAGGCTGTTTTTTCAATAACATGTCAAGGACGAAGTATACGCGGGGTAGGTGTATGTTTACGCCAGTAGAAGAACCAATGAACAATGCAGGTACTTTCCGCTCTTACCGTTTGCAACCAAGATTCTTGCAGAATGACAAAATGGAAATACAGTACAAGACAGAAGATGAAAAATAAAGCGTAGAAGTTTATCATTCCATTTTTAACTTGCCACCGGTGCTTGAGTGGCACCAATTCTTAGTATTCAATTCTTAATTCCTCCTTATAAAGTGAATTCCCGCCTGGCGATGGTTCTATCCGTAGTGTTTCACCCGCTGCTGCTGCCCTCGTACCTGTTTGCCCTGCTGCTGTATTACCTTCCGCCGGAGGCGGTTTCCCTGCCCATGGAGGCGCGCAGGTTTGTGCTGCTGCTGGTGTTCATCACTACGTTTCTGCTGCCCAGCTTTGGTACGTTTCTGATGCAGAAGGCGGGGGTGGTGACCACGTTTACGCTAGATGCGCGCATTGACCGGCGCTGGCCGCTGCTCATGGCGGCTGTCTGCTACACCATTACCACGGTGCTGCTGTACCGCCAGCCGTATTTTGACCGCATCTTCTTTGTGGTCATGGGGCTGATTACTGCCACGGTCTACGCCACGCTGTTCATTAACCAGTTCTGGAAGATAAGTGCCCACTCTATGGGGTTAGGCGGCGGCCTGGGGATTTTGGTGTTGCTGCACGGCTGGCTCCCTGAACCGGTGCTGGTGTACCCCATTGTGGCGGGTATTGTCATTTGCGGCGCGGTGATGACGGCCCGTCTGTCATTGGGGGCCCATACTACCAAGCAGATTTACACAGGGTTTTTGCTAGGGTTGCTGGTGGGCATCAGTCTCTGGGGCTTTGCGTTTTAAAGCTGTTTCTGGCCTGTTTTTCTGAAAACAGCCGTAAAATAGAGCGTTCTTCCCAAACGAAACCGTGTATGTTTCTCTTAGCCCTACTGCCCATTGCCGTACTCATTCTCTTCTCCCTGCTGAGGAGTGTGCGTGAGGCGGCGTTGCTGGGCCTGGTGGTGACCAGCGGCCTGTTCTTTTACTGGGGCGCCCCGGTTGCCCAGTACCTGGCGGTGATGGGTGTGTCTGTGGTGTCTACCCTCAATATTCTCATGATTGTGTTTGGGGCGCTGTTTCTGTACAACGTGATGCAGGGCACGGGGCTGGTGGAGCAGATTGGGCAGTCGCTGGAGCAGATTCACCCGTCTAAGGAAATCCGGTTTTTCCTGCTGGCCCTTGGCCTGACCGCCTTTTTTGAAGGAGTGGCCGGGTTTGGCACGCCGGGGGCCATTGTGCCGCTGCTGCTCATGGCCATGGGCTATGACGCGCTGGTGTCAGTGGCGGTGGTGCTGCTGTTTGACGGGCTCTTTGCCATTTTTGGGGCGGTGGGCACGCCCTTGCTCACGGGCATGCAGCACCCGCTGCGGCTGCCGCCAGATCAGGTGCGGCAGATTGGGCTCTGGGCGGCCGTGATAGGGGTGCTGGTGCAGGGGGCGCTGCTTTTCTTTGTCTTCAGGTTTCTCCGGAACGCCCAGGCCCCGGTGCGGCACAAAGCTCAGGTATGGGTGCTGTTCTCGTTCTTTGCGGTGCCGTTCTGCGGGTTTGCCTGGTGGGTGACTGATCTGGCTACCGTCTTGGCGGCCTTGGCCATGCTGCTGCTGTCTGTGCTGTACCTGAGGAGCAAAGGCACCCGGCTGCAGGTGGGCCCCTGGGTGCCGTATGTGCTGCTGGCGGGGTTGCTGCTGCTCCCTAAGCTCTGGGGCGGCCTGCAGCAGGTGCTGGGCTGGGAGTTGCGTTTTCACCACCTCTTCGGGACGGGGATTTCTACTGGTCTGCGCCCTTTGCTCTCGCCGCTCTTTCCGTTTCTGCTGGTGGGGGGGGCGGTGGCGCTCTACCAAAAGAGCCGCACGTTTTATCTGGCCGAAGCCGGGAAGAAAACGGCTATGGTCTCGCTGGTGCTGTTTCCGTCTATCATGATTGCGCAGCTCATGATCCACTCGGGCGGGGTGCAGCCGTCTATGGTCAACTATATCTCTGGCATGATGGGCCGCCTGCAAGGCGGCTATGTTCTGTTTTCGCCGTTCCTGGGCATCCTGGGCGCTTTTATCACCGGCAGCACCACCGTCTCTAATGTGGTCTTTGCGCCGTCTCAGCTGGAAACGGCCCAGCTGCTGAAGGTGAATCCTACGGTAATCCTGGCGCTGCAACTGGTGGGGGCGGGGCTGGGAAATGCCATCTGCCTGTTCAATATTGTGGCCGCCGCCTCTATCGCCAACCTGAAAGACTACAAAGAAGTACTTCGGTTGAACTTGCTCCCGGCGCTGGTGGCGGGCTTTCTGGCCGGTGCTTTGGGTTGGCTGCTGCTGTGGCTGCTGTAGCGTAAGTTTCTGTTTTGGGGCTGTTTTTGGGAAAATAGCCCGAAAACGCCCAAGCCAGCATTCCCTCTCCCCGGGGCAAAGGCTAGCGGAACGGTCAGCCCAGGAGCAGTACCCCTGATGGCAATAAGCCAACTAGGTTATTCCCGTGTCCTCGTAAAAAGCTGGTTGAAACCTTAATCTGGCGCGAATCTCCAGACTCGTGCCGATAAGTGAGTGGAGTCTCCAGACTCCCTGTGTTCTACTTGTGGTTTCTTGCGTCTCTGGAGACTCGTATCACGGTTCGTCACAACACCGGAGTATCGCGCCAGTTCATTTTCAACAAATAGCAATAAACCATCAGCAATCTTGAAAAGACCTCGTAGCGTCCGGAGGACCTGCGAGCGTCTGCGCCAATGGCCTTTGCTCCTTCACTGCCCTCACCCTAACCCTCTCCCCGGGGGAGAGGGAATGCCGCCTTTCTGTTTTCGGGCTGTTTTTACAAAAACAGGCCGAAACCAGAATTTGCTTATTCTCCTGTAAAAACAGGTTTGCGCTTCTCGTTGAAGGCGGTTACGCCTTCGCGGTAGTCAGCCGAGGAACCGGCAATCTCCTGGCAGTACGCCTCATATTCCAGCATCTCGTCCAGGCTGGACTCAAACGACTTGTTCAGCATCTTCTTCATGAGCCCAATGGCTTTGGTAGGGGCGCCGGCGTAGCGGTCAGTGATCTGCTGCACGGCGGCGTCCAGTTCCTCAGGCGCCACTACCTGGTTGACCAGGCCCAGGCGCAAGGCTTCCTCGGCGGGGACTTTGGTGCCCAGCGTGCTCAGCTCAAACGCCTTGCGCATGCCCACCAGCCTTGGCAGGAAGTAAGAACTACCGGAGTCTAACACCAGCCCCACGTTTACGAACACCTCAATCAGACTGGCGGCAGAACTGGCCACAATGTAATCACAGGCCAACGCCAGGGAACAACCGGCCCCGGCCGCTACGCCGTTCAGGCGGCAGATGATGGGTTTGGGCAGTTCGCGCATGGCCTTGATGATGGGGTTGTAGCGCTTGTGCAGGCTTTCAGCCAATGAGCGTTTCTCGGCCCCGGCAATGGCTTTCAGGTCCTGGCCCGAGCAGAAGGCTTTGCCCGCGCCGGTGAGAATGACCACGCGCACGCTGGCGTCACGGGTGACTTGTTTTAACGCATCTTGCAGCTCATAGCTCTGCTGGTCATTGAACGCATTGAATACGTCTGGGCGGTTGAGGGTGATGGTGGCCACGCCGTTGGTGACGGTATAGATAAGTTTTTCTTCAGACATTGTTTCAGGGGTGTTTTTCAAAATCAAGGTCAAAGACGCTAAGGTTGGGGCATATTTGGGGAGTGAAAGAAAACTGCCGGCATGCGCTCATTCAAAAGTAAGGGTTTGCGGCGGGAGTGGCAAGGGGTATGGGTTACCCAGGGTGGAAAGCCGCATAAAGGGAAAAGAGGTTTGGTTTCTTTTTACCGTTCTACAGGATTTTCTATGCTTTTTGCTTTTCTACTCCTATTTCTTCCGCTGGTTGTACAGCAGGCGGGCTTTTTGGTGGTGAAAACAAACCTGCCCATCAGGGTTTCTATTTTTTTGACAGCCTGCGCCCTAGGGGTGTTCCTTCCCTGGCAAGCCACGTTTTTGGCAGCCAGTGCTTTATTAGAGGGAGTGACTGCCAAAGGGCAAGGCGCAGGTTGTGTGACTGGCGCGGTCGTGTTTCTGCCGTTAGGCTACGGAATTACCCTCATCACTTTCTGCGTAGGGCTGTATGGCCTTATTTCAAAAGTGGGGAAGAAACAGAGAAAATAGTCAGCTGGGGCAGAGGTAAGCGCTTGTTTACATTTTAATTTTTGCCGGCGAAAACGGGGAGGAAAAGGTGCTTCTAGCCCGTTTTTTGAGCAGCATAGCAGCGCCATGGGGCGGGGCAACCGCCAAGCCAGGTTCAATTGAGGCCCGGTTGCAGCGCATAAGATAATTGTAAACGCATGCTTTTAGCGAGACACTGAGGTGATGCTGTTATTAAAGAGTGGCTAATTTGCAGCAACTTTCTATCTTTACCGCTTCCAACACACTCATTATTAATTCCTACAAACAAATGAACAAAGCTTACGCCTTTTTGTTGGGCACCGCGTTCCTGGCGGTTCCTGCCTTTGCCCAGCAAGCCGAACCGCTAGACGCGGCCGTGGTGGAGAAAATCCGCCAGGAGGGCCTGAAAAACTCACAGGTCATGGACATTGCGTTTTACCTGACAGATGTGAACGGTCCGCGTCTTTCCGGCTCCCCGGGTCTGGCCAGAGCCAACCAGTGGACCAAGGATAAGCTGACTTCCTGGGGATTGAAGAATGCCACCATTGAACCTTGGGGCACGTTTGGCAAAGGCTGGGAGGTAGAGAAGTCTTACCTGGCGCTGACCAAACCGTATTACCAGCCCATGATTGGTTCGCCCAAAGCCTGGACCCCCAGCACCAATGGCACGGTGAAAGGCCAGGTGGTGCTGGTGAAAGCCACCAAAGAAGAAGACCTGGCGCAGTACGCGGGCAAGCTGAAAGGCAAGATTGTGATGATGCAGGTGAACAACCCCATTAAAACGTCTTTTGAGCCCTCGGCTTTCAGATACACAGACGAGCAGCTGCAGAAAATGGCTGAGCCGGTACAGCCTTCGGCGGGACGGGCGCCCATGAGCGAAGAGCAGATGGCCGCGTTCAGGGCCCGCAGAGCTTTGGCTACCAAAATGTCTGAAATGTTCCTGCAAGAAGGGGCTGCCGCCGTTCTGAGTTCGCGCAGCGGCTCCCACGGTACGTTCTTTACCAGCAACGGCGCCTCTTATGCCCAGGATGCCAAGCCGGTGCTGCCTGAGTTTGAGATTGCCCTGGAAGACCTTGCGCGCATGAGCCGCCTGCTGAGCGCCGGTATTCCGGTAGAGGTGGAGCTGGAAAGCAAGACCCGCTTTGTGACAGATGACCCGCAGGGCTACAACGTGATTGCTGAGATACCGGGTACTGACAAGAAACTGAAGTCTGAGCTGGTGATGCTGGGCGGTCATATTGACTCCTGGCATGCCGCCACCGGCGCCACAGACAACGCCGCCGGCGTGGCCGTGATGATGGAGGCCGTACGTATTCTCAAAGCCCTGAACCTGCAACCGAAGCGTACCATTCGCATTGCCCTGTGGGGTGGCGAGGAGCAAGGCTTGCACGGCTCCAGAGGCTATGCTAAAAAGCATTTAGGTGATGCGCAGACCATGCAGACTTTGCCTGAGTATGATAAGGTTTCAGCTTATTTCAACCTGGACAACGGAACCGGTAAAATCAGAGGAATCTACACGCAGGGCAATGAGGCGGTAGCGCCGCTGTTCAAAGAGTGGTTCAAGCCGTTCCATGATCTGGGTGCCACTACTGTGACCAACCGCAACACCGGTGGTACTGACCACTTGGCGTTTGATGCGCTGGGCATCCCGGGCTTCCAGTTCATACAGGATGAGATTGAGTATGACACCCGCACCCACCACACCAACATGGACACCTATGACCGCCTGCAGCCCGATGACCTGAAGCAGGCCTCTGTGATTGTGGCCTCGTTTGTGTACCAGACCGCCAACCGCAAAGACAAGCTGCCGCGCAAGCCAAAACCGCAGCCCAAGCAGTCATAAGTTCAGGTAGCAAGACAATGTGATCTTGACAAACACTACTTTTAAGCAGTGATTTCACGGCCTTTGCCCAATTTTATGGGGCAAAGGCCGTTTTCTTTTTGCCGTGATCCTGTGCAGGTGTTTACCTTTACACAGCCGCAATGCGGCAATGACGAGAATCTAATCAGAAAAAATGCTAAATCTTAGACTTCCCCTGGTGGCGCTTCTGCTTTTAGTGCTGTCGCTTGGCGGCCACGCCCAACCCCCGTCTGTGAACAACATCATTCCCAAACCGGTGTGGGTAAACGCACTTGGCAAGAAGCCGGTGCCCGTAACGGCGCAGACGGTGATTGTGGCAGATGCCCCTTTTCAGGAGCAGGTCACCTATTTGCAGGGGTTGCTGCAAAAACAGCTGGGGCTGACCCTGAAAGTGGTGCAAGGCGCAAAAGCGGCGGGCAACGCTGCCCAGATTTATTTAAAAAATGACCCTTCGGCGGCGCAAACCAGAAATGTACGTGCTTCAGGCGCAGGGGAACCAAATTACCGTGAAGGCCAAAGATGTGCCGGGGGTGGTGCATGGTCTCCAGACGCTGCTGCAGTTGCTGCCCTTGCAGAAAGTAAAAACCGCTGAGGTAGCGGCGGTAGAAATCAAAGATTACCCCCGGTTCGCGTACCGCGGCATGCACCTGGATGTAAGCCGTCATATCTTTCCGGTGGAGTTCATCAAGAAATACATTGACTACCTGGCGTTCCATAAGTTCAACACCTTTCACTGGCACCTCACAGATGACCAGGGCTGGCGCCTGCAGATTGACGCGTACCCCAAACTGACCAGCGTGGGCGCGTGGCGGAATTCTACCCTCATTGGCCACTTCAAAGACCAGCCCGCCCGCTATGACTCTACCCGCTACGGCGGTTTCTACACCAAAGACCAGGTGCGCGACATTGTGAAATACGCCGCTGTGCGCGGCATCAACGTAGTGCCTGAGATTGACATTCCGGGCCACAGCCGGGCCATTATTGCGGCCTACCCTGAGTTCAGCACCCGCCCTGATACCACCTGGCAGGTAGCCAACACCTGGGGCATGTACAACCGGCAGAACAACGTGCTGGCGCCCAACCCCCAAACGTTTAAGTTTCTGGAGACCGTGTTTGGCGAGGTGGCTGATCTGTTCCCGTCGCCGTACGTGCACATTGGCGGCGATGAGTGCAGCAAGATGTGGTGGAAAGCAGACCCCAAGACCCAGGCGTTTATGAAGGCCTACGGCCTCAAAGACGAGAAGGAACTGCAGACGTATTTCATCACGCAGGTGGCGGGCTACCTGGCCAAGAAGAACAAAAAGATCATTGGCTGGCATGAGATTCTGGAGGGGAAACTGGATACCACGGCCATTGTCATGAACTGGGGCGGGGCCAAAGAAGGCATTGCGGCCGCGCAGCTGAAACACCCGGTGATCATGAGCCCCGGAAAGCCGCTCTACTTTGACGCGTATCAGTCAAAAGACCCCAAAGACAGCCTCGCCATTCATGGGTACAACCCGCTGGATGCCGTGTATAACTTTGAGCCCGTGCCGGCAGAGCTGAAGCAGCAGAACCTGGGCCGCTACATCATGGGCGCCCAAGGCAACGTCTGGACCGAGTACATGGGCTATCCGTCTAAGGTGGAGTACATGGTGTTCCCGCGTATGACTGCTCTGAGCGAGGTGCTCTGGACAGAAGAGAAGCAGAAAAACCTCACTGATTTCAAGAAACGGCTGCAGCAGAACATGATCCCGAGGTACCAGTTCTGGGGAAGCGGCTATTTCAAGGATTTTGAGAAGTGGACCATGGCCAACCAGTAGAACCTCTTTTTCTGTTTTTGCCTGTTTTTCAGAAAACAGGCCAAAAACAGACGGGTTGGGGAGTGGCTGGTTTTTTGTATCTTTATTTCTTTCCTATTTCTATGAGTAACCAAACCCGAAACGGGAACATGCTGCTAAACGGAATGCTGGTGGTTTCCTTTCTTATTCTGTGGCGCAATCTGGAGCACCCCAATATTCTGGTGCCCGTGCTGTCATTTGCGGGTTTTCTGATGTTTGTGCTGCTGAAAATCTTCTTTGTGCTGCGTCAACGCAAAAACAATTCACCAAAATAAGACTGCCTATGGAGCCTTTCTTCCTGAATTTAGCCCCCGCTGCTCAGAACGGCACTACGCTTATGCGCGTGTATTTTTTTCTGGCCGTGGTGTTCCTGCTCATTGGCGGGTACGGGGTGTACCACCGCTACGTAGAAGAAGGCGCCACCACGGTGGGGGAGTACATTTTACCCCTGATCCAGCTGGCACTGGCCATCTCGTACCTGTTCATTGCCTGGCGCCGCCGCAAACCATCTGGCACCCGCTATGTAGAGGTGACAGACCAATACCTGGAACTGAAGCTGTTGCCCAACCAGTCTGCTCTCACCCTGCTGTGGAGCAACATTAGTCTGCTGCGGGTGCAGCCAGACAAGATGCTCTACCGCCTGACCAGCGGCCAAGCCGGGGAGATAAGCTTTGACGACCTGCCCGAGGAGCATGAGGAGCTGGTGCGGGACACCATTCGGCAAGCCGGAAGAAAGAAGGGCGTAAGTCTGTAGTTGAGATACGGTTTAGGCCTGTTTTTGAAAAAGTAGCCTGAAAACAGAAAAGGGAGCCTGCTTTAGGCTCCCTTTTCTGTTTTCAGTAGCAAGACAAATCAAATTATACATTTTGTCATCCTGAAAGGATCTTGTGAGCGAACGAGATAAGCTCTTACTGACCGATACTGCCGTTCGCCACCAAGATCCTTCCAGAATTCCAGAGAGGAAAGAAATAGCTAGTTATTTCTGCCCAAGTACTTATGTTCGTTACCAAATGCCTTAGCGCAGGGTAATTTGTTTGGTTCTTCCGTTCACCGTGATGGCCGCCACCTTGTCACAGGGTTCGCCGCCCACGGGGTCATAATTCAAGGTGAGGGTGCCGCCATTCTTGTTGGTCACGCTAACCTGGCCGGCTACAAAGTTCTTGAGACAGCCCACCCTGAACACCTTTTTGAGGGGCGTGGTGATGGTGCAGGTAAACGCAACGCCTTTGCGGTTTGTGCCGGTGGCTGAGCCGGTAATGACATATTCATCATCTGTTAGCTGTACTGTTCCGGCCCCGGCGGTTCGTTCCAGAACCCGGTTGGCTGCCCAGGAGATGGTGCCGTCTGGGGTGATAATGCCCGCGCCGGTGACCACCACCTGGTATTTCCGCTTGCCGGTCTCAGCTGCCAGGTTGGTGATGACCTTGGTGCCGGTGTGCTGGCGGTCATTCACGTAGTACTCCTGCAGGGAAACCGTAACGGTAGCCCCCACGGTGCGTCTGGGGCCGTTGAAGACGGCTATGATTTTTCCGCGGCGGTAGATCCCGTCCGGGCACAGGCAGTTGGCGGTGCCAAAGTCAAGGGTCAGGGTTTGGGTGGCGGCGTTCCAGGAGCGCTGGGCGAGTCTGGCAAGGGGGTGATAAAACCGGTAACCCTGACACCAGACTGATAATCTTCAGGGGCTTCAGTGTCTACCCAGTCAAAGACAGAGGCAAACTCCGCTTCTGCCACCGCGTTGTCTTCTACAGATTGGATGTTCTCCAGGGCGTCTTCCTGTTCCTGGTCTTTCTTGCAGCCCAGAAACAAGACCGGAAACAGCAGCAACCATGCCGCAGCCCCCTTCTTAAGTAGTTTCATGCCAGTAATCATTTGTCTGTTTTTTCCCTTTGACAGCAAAGGGAAGAGTGGGTTTAACCAAGGGTGAATTAAATATAGTAAATTTTATATACAAAACAAGGCCGGGCGCATTTTCAACCCTAGCCCGCTTCGCCCGTAAAAACACGGACAGGTGCCACCTGTAAAGCCATGCGTACAAAATCTAACTATGAAAAAAAATCTGTTTCACTTGATCTGCGGGGGCGCGCTGCTCTTCTGGGTTTCCGGCTGCGGCGGTTCTTCTGACTCTACCTCAGTAGACGCGGCCGCTAAGCACAATGAGGAGCTGTTGGAAAGCACCGGGAAAGATGAAGCCGCCGGCTGGTTTGTGGCCGAGGCCGCCAGCCACAACATGCTTTCAGCAGAGCTGGGGCGGCTGGCGAGCAGCAAAGCCGTAAATCCTGGCCTGAAGCAGTTTGGTCAGCTTTTGCTGGATCACCACACCCAGACCAACGCCCAGCTCAAGCAGATTGCAGATTTAAAGAACCTCATCACCCCTACCAAGTTAGGCAATGATCACCAGGATCTGTACAATGACATTCTGAGCAAAACGGGAGCGGGTTTTGACCAGGCTTACCTGGAGGCGGTGGTGGAGAACCATGAGGAGATCATTAAAAAGTATGAGGAAATGGCCAATGAGGGCAAAGACCCTGAGTTGAAAAGTTATGCCGCCAAAGCACTGCCTACCCTCAGAGCCCATGTAGAACAGGCTGAGCAGCTGGAAAGCCAGGTGCAGAAGTAGAAGAATGAAAATGCAGAAGATAAAACAGTGGGTTCTAGCCGGGTGGGCAGTAGTTTTTTCTCTGATTTTACTGACGGGCTGCGCCGGCGCTGACGTAGGATCAGGTACCGGCGCTGGCGCTGGCACCGGGTCTGGTACGGGTACTCCTTCAGCCTCTAAGGCAGACGCCTCGTTTGTCGCCATTGCGGGCAGTAACGGTCTGCTGCAGGTACAGCTCAGTGAACTGGCTATGCAGAAAAGTGCCAATCTGGAGGTTAGGGAGTTTGCCAAACTGATGGCCCAGCAGCACACCAGGATCAACACAGAGCTGAAGGGGGTGGCCCAGCAGATGCGGGTCACATATCCCGGCGCCCTATCTGGTAATGACAAGGTGATTTATGACAGAACGGCAAAGCTGTCTTCGCCTGTGTTTGAACAAACGTATGCCCGTGAAATGGAGACGGCGCTGCAACAAGACATAGCCCTGTACCAGAATGCCGTCTCCAGCTCCAGCAACCTGGCGCTGCGTGGCTTCGCTTTGAAAAACACCCCCGTTCTGCAAGGCTACCTACGGTTGGCCACGCAGCTCAAGAAGGTAGTGCCGTAACCGCGCCTACCAGTAAGTGCAGTTGATTGTTTGATGTTGAAAAAAATACCTATGAAAAAGCTAATGTATATGTGCATTGCCGGGGCCCTGGCCGCCGGTGCCGCCTGTAGTAGAATAGAAACGTCTACCTCTAATCAGATTCCTGCCACCAACGCCTATGAGGCCAGCATTAGGGACAACAACATGGCCGCTGGCTCCACCAGGGGCACAGATGAGGCCATACGTGAGGCCAATGCCAGCACCAACACCCATGCGGCGGCTTCTGGGGGCTTCATGTTCCAGAACCAGCTCATGACAGAGGGGGAATTCCTGAACGAGGCCGCCAGTTCCAGCATGATGCAGATACAGCTGGCAAAACTGGTGCAACAGAGAAGTGCCAAACCTGAGGTGAGGCAGTTTGCCGAAATGATGATGGACCACCATACCAAGGCCGCGTTAGAAGTGCATTCCATTGCCTCCGGTATGAACATGACTCCGCCGGCGGTGCTTATGCCCGCCCACCAGAAAGCGGTTGACAAACTCTCAAAACTCAGCGGCAAAGAGCTGGATGAGGAGTATATGGAGTTCATGGAAGACCTGCATGAATATGACATAGCCAAGTTTGAGGTAGCCAGTAACAAAGCCCCAACCGTCTCTGTCAAAGCATTTGCGGTGAGAACACTGCCCATTCTGCGCGTGCACCTTGACTCAGCAGACAAACTGGAGTCAAAGATTGACTAACCGCCTGAGGGCGTGGCCTGTCTCTGGTTGGGCAATGCAAGTGTATTGTTCTTGTACGGCTCAACCTCAGTCAAACCTTCCCGTATGTAAGGTGAACCTGAATAAATAACAAAAGGAACTATGAAAAAAACAATGCTTATGATTGCGGCCGGTGCCATGATGTTCACCGCTGCTTGTACTAGCACAGATACTAGTACAGACACAGCCTCTACCGCTGAAACGGCCACTGCCACAGATGCGGCCATGGGTACCACCGGTACCGCAGATGCCACGGCTGGTACCACCGGAACCACGTCTTCTGCCGGAACCACCGGTACTATGGGTACAGACGCTGATGTCACCACAGTCACTGATTTAGATGATCCTGCCTTTATGATGAACGCCGCCAGCGCCAACATGCTGGAGATTGAGCTGGGCAGAATGGCGGTACAGAACGCGGCTAACGCCGATGTGAAAAAATATGGCCAGATGATGGTAGACCACCACTCCAAAGCCAACCAGGAAGCCATGGCGCTGGCCAAGCAATTGAACATTCAGCTGCCTACCACCTTAATGCCTATGCACCAGGCCATGGTAGACAAACTGAAAGGCAAAACCGGTAAAGACTTTGATGAGGATTTCATGGACATCATGGAAACCAGCCACAAAATGACCATTGCCATGTTTGAGGCCAAGAGCAACAACGCTCAGAATGCACAGGTGAAGGCACTGGCCACTAAAATGCTTCCGCAACTACGCTCTCACTTAGAGATGGCTACCAAGCTGGAAGACACCGTAGACTAGTAATTCTTGCACTGCAGGATAAGAGCCAGTCAGCAGAGGTTGACTGGCTCTTTGCTTTTGCTCCATCTACCAGGTACTTGCATGAGAAGAAGAACATGCAAGGCCAACGGGATACTGACAGGCCTGCTCTTTGCTGTTGCCGCGTGTGGCGGAGCAGGAACAGGTACCTCTACCACTGACCAAGGGCCCGGCACTACCGGAGATTCAACAGCGGTGCGCCCTACCTCTGCCACCAGCAGCGCCGGCGGGGCCGGAATGGGGGGAGCCACCTCTACGCATGCCCTGGCCACAGATACTATAGCCAGAGATTCAACGCAGTGAGAGGGATGGAAGCTGCCAGCCCGTAAAAAAACAGCAGGGGGTGTGGCAGTGTGGTAGAGTCTGCTTACTTTTGCGGCGGTAACCTCTTAGGGGAGAACCGGTATAAAGCAGAACTAACTAAGATTTAAAGTTTATCCATACGTTATGAAAAAACTGATGCCATTCATTGTTGCTGGAGCGTTGTTAGTGGGTGCTTCCTGCAATACGTATACTGCCAGTACTGATCCAGATGATAAAGGCACCGGCTATGCCTTGACAGATGACAAAGCAGCCACTGGCCATACCAGCAGCCACGAGGTAGCAGAGGCGAACAACAACGCTACCCTGGACCACCCTGAAACCCAATCTACCAAAGACTCGGCTGCGGCCCCTGCCGCCAAAGACAGCGCTGCGGCTCCTGCAACCACTGCCCCTGCCGCAGGAGCGCACTAAGAACATGGTTTCTTTTTAAAAGCAAAGCCCTCTCTGGTACCAGAGAGGGCTTTGCTTTTAATTATGTTTTCGCCTGTTTTCAGAAAAACAGGCCGAAAACGCTAGTCGGTTTTTTTCTTTCTGCCTGGTTTCTTCTTCTCTGTAGCAGGAGCAGTTTCTGCCGTAGCGGCTTCTTTCTTCTTGCGGCCGCGGGTTTTCTTCTCAGGGGCCGGAGCGTCTGCAGCCTCCTCATCGGCTTCGGGCTCGTCTTCTGCCAACACGGGGGCGTCTACATAGTGGCTGGTGGCCAGTTCCTCTTTCAGGAAGCGGGCGGTGTGGCCGGCGGTGCATTGGGCCACTTCTTCGGGCGTGCCCTGGGCCACAATGGTGCCGCCTTTGGCGCCGCCCTCTGGGCCAATGTCAATGATGTGGTCGGCTACCTTGATCAGGTCCATGTTGTGCTCAATGATGAGTACGCTGTTGCCTTTGTCTACCAGGCGGTTCAACACGTCTGAGAGGTGCTGAATGTCCTGGAAGTGCAGACCCGTGGTGGGCTCATCCAGGATGTAGAGTGTGCGGCCCGTGTCTTTCTTGGAAAGCTCCGTGGCCAGTTTCACGCGCTGCGCCTCACCGCCTGAGAGCGTAGTAGCCTGCTGACCCAAAGTGATGTAACCCAAGCCAACCTGGTTCAAGGTCTGGATTTTACGCAGAATACGCGGCTGATTCTCGAAGAACTCCACGGCGTGCTCCACGGTCATGTCCAGTACATCGGTAATCGACTTGCCTTTGAACCGTACTTCCAGGGTCTCGCGGTTGTAGCGTTTGCCTTTGCAGGTTTCGCAGGGCACGTACACGTCTGGCATGAAGTTCATCTCAATGGTACGCATACCCGCGCCCTCGCAGGTCTCGCAGCGGCCACCTTTCACGTTGAACGAGAAACGTCCCGCCGAATAGCCTCTGATTTTAGCCTCGGGCAGTGACGCGAACAGACTGCGTATCTCCGTGAATACACCGGTGTAGGTAGCGGGGTTAGAGCGCGGCGTACGCCCAATAGGACTTTGATCCACCTCAATCACCTTGTCAATGTTGTTCAGGCCTTCAATTTCCTGGTAAGGCAACGCCTCGCGCTTGGCGTTGAAGAAGTACTTGTTCAGGATAGGGAACAGCGTGTCATGAATGAGCGACGATTTACCGCTACCCGAAACCCCAGTCACGCACAGGAACTTGCCCAATGGCAGCTCCAGCGTCACGTTCTTCAGGTTATGACCCGTGGCACCGCGCAGAATGAGGCTCTTGCCATTGCCTTCACGCTTTTGGCGGCGCACCGGAATGCCGCGGCGGTAGCTTAGGTAATCTGAGGTGGTGGTGTTGCTTTCCATCATCTCCTTCGGGGTACCCGCCGTCACTATCTGGCCACCATGCGCGCCTGCGCCCGGGCCAATGTCCACCACGTAGTCGGCGGCCAGAATCATGTCTTTGTCGTGCTCCACCACTACCACTGAGTTGCCCAAATCACGCAAGTCTTGCAGGGCCTTGATGAGTTTCTCGTTGTCGCGCTGGTGCAGGCCAATGCTGGGTTCATCCATGATGTAGAGCACACCCACCAGCTGCGTTCCTATCTGCGTAGCCAGGCGTATGCGTTGGCTTTCGCCCCCTGATAAAGTTCTCACGGAGCGGTGCAGGTGCAGGTATTCCAATCCCACGTCTACCAGGAAGCCAATCCGCTTCCGGATTTCCTTAAGCAGTTCACGGGCGATGAGGTTTTGGCGTTCGTTCAGTCGCTCTTCCAGGTTGGCCACCCAGGCGGCCAGTTCGGCAATGTCCATTTCGGCCAGCTGCCGATGTGTTTATCATCTAGCTTGAAGTGCAAAGACTCCTTTTTCAGGCGGTAGCCGTTACACTCGGGGCAGGTGCTCTGGGTGGTGTATTCCTGCACCCACGCGCGCACATTTTCAGAATCTGACTCCAGCTGCTTTTTCAGGAAGCTCATCACCCCCTCAAAGATGAACGGCTCACGCTTGCCTTTGGGGTCTTCCTCCTCAAACCCGTACAGTAGGTCATGCCAGGCCTGGGCGGGAATCTCAGAAATAGGAACCGTTAAGCTGGTTTTGTGGCGCTTGAGCAGGGCCGTGATCTGACTGAAAATCCAGATATCGCGGTACTCGCCCAGCGGCGCGATGCCCCCACGGCTGATGCTCAGGCTCTTGTCTGGCGCGATGGAATCTTCGGTGAGTTCCTCAATTTCGCCCAGACCGTTGCACACCGGGCAGGCCCCGTACGGCGAGTTGAACGAGAAGGTGTTAGGTGCCGGGTCATCATAGGCAATGCCGGTGGCGGGGTCCATGAGGTGGCGGGAGTAGAACTGCGTGGCATTGGTGTCAGCGTCCAGCACCAACACGGTGCCTTTGCCGTGCTGCAGCGCGTTCTGGATAGACGTGGACAGGCGGTAACGGTCCTCCACGCTCGGCACCAGCTTGTCAATCACAATCTCAATGTCATGGATCTTATAGCGGTCTACCTGCATCTTGGGCGTGAGTTCCACCAGCTCGCCGTCAATGCGCGCGCGCAGGAAGCCCATCTTCCTGATTTGCTCAAACAGCTCGCGGTAATGGCCTTTGCGGCCTTTCACCACGGGCGCCAGCACAATGGTTTTCTTGCCACTGAAATGCTCCAGCACGTGCTGCACAATCTGGTCATCAGACTGCTTAATCATTTTCTCGCCCGTCACATAGCTGAAGGCCTCGGCAGTACGGGCGTAGAGCAGGCGCAGGAAATCGTAGATTTCCGTAATAGTGCCCACCGTGGAGCGCGGGTTGCGCGAGGTGGTTTTCTGCTCAATGGAAATCACCGGCGAAAGCCCCTCAATCTTGTCTACATTGGGGCGCTCCAGTCCGCCCAAGAACGAGCGGGCGTAGGCCGAAAACGTCTCCATGTAGCGGCGCTGGCCCTCGGCGTAGATGGTGTCAAACGCAAGCGAAGATTTCCCGCTGCCCGAGATGCCCGTGAACACCACCAGCTGGTTGCGCGGTATTTTGAGGCTGATGTTCTTGAGGTTGTGTTCCCGCGCGCCGTACACTTCAATGAAGGGCACGTCTACGGTAGAGCTATTTTGTTTGGCTACAGGGGTAGCCGCAGAATCTTTTGGCGTCATCCGATTTGGTTCGGTTTAAAGAGCAAAGGTAGGCATTTGCCCGCTAGAAAAGCAGCGGCCAACCCCATCTCTTCTTAACCGAATTTACAGCGGAATAGTTTATCCTCACCCCCGGCCCCTCTCCCACGGAGAGGGGAGATTTTTGGCTACTGCGTTTTGGGGCTGTTTTTGGAAAAACAGGCGGGAAACGGGATTGTCTGCACCTAGATCTATGGAATTTTCAGGATTGCTGGATTTTGCGGTGGGCAAGGCTGTTGGCAGAGACACTCGTAGGAGCTGCGCACGCTACGAGGTCTTTGGAGCGGAATAGTTTAACCTCACCCCCAGCCCCTCTCCCACGGAGAGGGGAGCCTGCATATTGCGTTTTGGGGCTGATTTGAGTCTTTTTTATTTCCATGGCGCGGAAGTTACTTCCGTGACTTACTCCAAATTGCTGTTTGGCTATAGAAAGAACAGAAAGATATAGAAAGAACAGAAAGATATAGAGCGATTGTGCAGAAAGGGGAAAGCCGCTGCTCCAAAGACCTCGTAGCGTGCGTGGCTCCTGCGAGTGTCTGTGTCAGTTCCGTTTCCAGCCTGTTTTTCCAAAAACAGCCCCAAAACGCAGTAAGCAGGCTCCCCTCTCCGTGGGAGAGGGGCTGGGGGTGAGGTTATACCCCACTCAAATGCTCCAGCATTTCCCCTTGCAATGTGGTGTAACCTTTCATTAAATCAGCGGTCAGACAGGAATGCACCGGAAGCACGCCTACCAAATCCCCCACCTTAAACTGAGAGAATAACTCCGGCGAAGTCCGTACCACGCCGTGCTCTTGTGAAAGCGAAACCAAAGTGGTGTCTGGCAAAGGCGCTCCCCAACCAGTTTCCGTGAGCGGCACCACCAATCCGAAAAGAGGTACCCGGTCTGGCTCCCGAAGCGCGTCTTTGGAGAGATGTACCGCGCCGCCGTAGAGAATCACCTCATGTCGGTCTGGGTGTAGGGCTACCACGGGGCAGGCCATGGCTACGGCAATGTCTTCCAGACGGCAGGAACCAATCTTGTATTGCATCAAATCATAGAAGACAAAGTTGCCGGGCCGGATTTCCTCTATGCCCGAGAAATCTTCCATGACGCTGCAACTGGGCGTGTCGCCCACGGAAAGTTGCAGGCCAGGCCAAGCCGCAGCATAACGTTCTTTCAGCGCCTGCATTTTAGCCAGCGTTTGCGTATGTATGTCCGCAATAGCATTTTTGCCCCGGGCTTTGTACGTGTGGCCGGCGTGGGCCAGAAAGCCTAAGAACGTATGCTGCGGTGTTTGCGCCAGCTCTTGCAAAACGGCATCCAGCACGGCGGTATCTTCGGTTTTAATGCCGGTGCGGCCATAGCCGGTGTCTGCTTTCACCCAGATGTTTACGGGTACAGAAAGCTGCTCCCGCAGAAATACCACATCATCCGCTGACGTAACCGTAACTCCAAGATTAATCTGCTGCGCCAGTTCGGCTAGCTGGAGCAACTGCCGGCGGTTCAGCGGGAAGGCGATGGTGATGTCTGACCAGCCGTGCCGTACAAAGTACTGGGCCATTTTTACGCTGGAAACCGTGATAGCCGTAACGCCTTCCTCCTTAAACCATTCGCCTACCTGTCTGCTTTGGTGGGTCTTGAAGTGAGGGCGCAGGCGCACATTCTGCCTTTTGGCTTTTTCGGCCATGCGGCGGATGTTGGCGCGGGCAATCTGCTCATTGAGCAGGAGGGTGGGTTCTGAGATTTGTGCAAGGAAGGACATTGGCAGTGGTGTGACTGGTCTCCAAAGATACAAAAACAGCAGTGCCAGCCATTTCCTGTTTGCGGCCTGTTTTCCCAAAAACAGGCCGGAAACAGAGTATGGGCGCAGGGAACTGCCGTTTCTGGTCATGGGTAGAAGTAGCAGAAGGGGCTTGCTGTGGGGCAATTGCAACCCGTAAATCAGGAAAGGAGACAGAAGGCAAATCTGCCAACTCTCTTCTGTTCGGCTGCAGGCCGCAGAAACCAAAAGAGCCCGGAAATTGCGTTTCCGGGCTCTTTTTCTGAAAACAGGCCAAAACTGCCAACGCGGGGTCTCTTAGAAGTTGGGAGACAGCATGTACTTGCTGTAGAAATCATCAATGATTTTTACGGCGTCTGTGGCGTTATCAACAATGTGCACCAGATCCAGGTCTTCCGGACTGATGTTGCTTTCCTGCGTGAGCATCACATCTTTGATCCACTCAAACAGCCCGCCCCAGTAAGACTTGCCTACCAGCACAATGGGGAACTGGCCAATTTTCTTGGTCTGGATAAGCGTAATGGCCTCAAACAGCTCATCAAGCGTACCAAAGCCGCCGGGCATGCCAATAAAGCCCTGGGCGTATTTCACAAACATCACTTTGCGCACAAAGAAGTAGTCAAAGTTGATGAGTTTGTCTGGGTCAATGTAAATATTGTTGAACTGCTCAAACGGCAGGTGAATGTTCAGGCCCACAGAGCGCCCGCCTTCTGAGTGCGCGCCTTTGTTACCGGCTTCCATGATACCCGGGCCACCGCCCGTAATCACTCCGTATCCGTGGCGTACCAGTTTGGCGGCTATCTCCTCGGCCATTTTATAGTAAGGGTTGTCTTCCTTGGTGCGGGCAGACCCGAAGATAGACACGCAGGGGCCAATTTTAGCCATTTTCTCAAAGCCCTCCACAAATTCTGCCATCACTTTAAAGATCTGCCAGGAGTCGGCTATCTTGATTTCATTCCAGTCTTTGTCTGTGAAGGCTTCGCGAATGCGTTTGTCATCGTCACTGAGTACGGGGGCCTCCTGTTTGGCTATTTGCTTGGCCTCGGCCAGTGATTGCGCTTTGTGTTCGTTGGCCTCAGGCTGTGTAATAATGGTGCCGCTGCCGGCGTTGCTAGACTCGTCTTGTAGCTGGGTCTTGCTGGTTTTTCTCAACTTCGTCATATATCAGTCATGTAGTAAGCCTACCTCTGGGAAACAGACCCCTAAGGGGGCGTTTCAAGAGGTAGCGCTGGAAAAGAGTTAGGGTAAATAAGAACAGGCTTGGTTATTTTGACCTGATGGCAATCACGGGGTCTAAATGGGAAGCAATTACCGCCGGGATGATCCCTGAGAGCACGCCAATCACCACCGATACGCCCAAGCCCAGGAGAATGTTGCCGGCAGAGAGAAAAATCTCCAGGGTACCCATGGGAATGAGGGTGATGAGGGAAACGAGCAAGATGCCTACCCCGCCGCCTATCAGGCTCAGGAACACAGACTCAAAGAGGAACTGGAACAGGATGAAAAAGTTTTTGGCACCCAAAGATTTCTGAATACCTATGATATTGGTGCGTTCCTTCACAGAGACGAACATGATGTTGGCAATGCCAAAGCCCCCCACCAGAATAGAGAAGCCGCCAATCACCCAGCCGGCCAGCCCAATGATAGAGAACATTTTGCCAATGGCGTCTGCCATCATCTCTGAACGGTTTACGGCAAAGTTGTCCTCCTCATACGGTTTGAGGCCCCTAATGGTGCGCATCTTGCCGCGTACCTCGTACTCCAGGTTCTGGAGCCCCTCATCGTCTGCCCGGCCTTTGATCATGATGTTAGGCTCAATGCCCCGCTGCCCGCTGGCGAACATCTTGCCGAAGGCCCCAAACGTGGTGTAGGCGTTCTTGTCATTGGTGGGCATGCCTTCAAAAAGACCGGCCCCCTGTTTCTCCATAACCCCAATCACGGTGAACTTCTGCCCCTGGATTCTGATGTCGCCCCCCAGGGCGCTGCCGTTGGGGAAAAGGTTCTGGGCAACTTCAGCGCCAATGATGATCACGTTGCGGGAGCCGTCTGTCTCCTGCTGGGTAAAGTAACGGCCTTCTTCAATGGGGACCTCGGCCACTTTGTTGAAATCCTGGGTCACCCCCTGCAGCATAATGCCACTCATGCTGTTGCTGCCGTGCTTGAAGGTGTTGCTGCCGCGGCGGGCCACCAGGGCCACCCCTTCATCATTCTCCAGGTTCTGGTTCAGGAAGTTGTATTCCCGCACCGTGGCAGAGGGGCGTTGCATGTATTTCCACCAGGGAATATCATTGCCCCCCTCAAAGATCCAGGGCCACTTCTGGATGTACACAATGCGTTCGCCCACAAAGCTCATGCTCTGCCTGATGCTCTTCTCCAGAGAGTCTACAATGGTAAACACCGAGATGATGGCAAAGATGCCAATGGTCACCCCCAGCAAAGAAAGAATCGTGCGCAGGAGGTTAGACCGCAGGGCCTGCCACGCAAAACGGAAACTTTCAAAAACCAGCCGAAGGTAGATCATGTAAGAAAGATAAAGCTATTTATAGTGAAACGGGGCAATTTCCCGTTTATTAAATTGTTACTTCTAAGTTGTTTGTAGTGAGCGGGTAAGCGCACAGAAGCCCCGCCGCGCCGCGGGTTTTCTGTAAAGCCGGGGCGCGAAGGGAGACTTATTTAGGCTAAATGTAAAAGAATTTAGCGCAAAGTGCCTACCTTTGCCCTCTATTTTTTTTGCTACTATTTTAATACCGTAATATTAAAAATGAAATTATCAGAGTTCAAGTTTGACCTGCCTACTGAGTTAGTGGCCTCACACCCGGCCCCAAACCGTGATGAAGCCCGTTTAATGGTGATTCACCGTGACAGCGGCAAGATAGAGCACAAAGTCTTCAAAGACATCATCACCTATTTTGACGAGGGCGATGTGATGGTGACCAACAACACCAAAGTTTTTCCGGCCCGTCTGTACGGCAACAAAGAGAAAACCGGTGCCAAGATTGAGGTGTTCCTGCTGCGTGAGCTGGACAAGCGCATTCACCTGTGGGACGTGCTGGTAGACCCGGCCCGGAAGATACGCGTTGGCAACAAGCTGTACTTTGGTGAAAGTGACCTGGTGGCAGAGGTGATTGACAACACCACTTCGCGCGGCCGTACCATCAAGTTCCTGTTTGACGGGTCTGATGAAGATTTCTACAAGACCATTCATGACCTGGGGGAGACCCCGCTGCCCAAATACATCAAGCGTGAGCCTGAGCCAGATGACCAGGAACGGTACCAGACCGTGTATGCTGAGGTGACGGGGGCCGTAGCGGCACCCACCGCGGGTCTGCACTTCACCAGGGAAGTTTTAAAGCGTCTGGAGCTGAAAGGCGTAGATGTGGCGCCTATCACCCTGCACGTAGGCCTGGGTACGTTTAGACCGGTAGACGTAGAAGACCTGACCAAGCACAAAATGGACTCTGAGCAGTTCTTTGTGCCTGAAGAAACCACCAGGTATGTGAACAAGGCCCTGGACAACAAGAAGCGGGTTTGCTCTATTGGCACCACCACCATGCGTGCCCTGGAGTCTTCTGTTTCTGCCAACAGCCGCTTAAAGCCCAATGAAGGCTGGACAGACCGGTTTATATTTCCGCCGTATGATTTCAAAATTGCCAACAGCCTGCTGACCAACTTCCACATGCCGGAGTCAACCTTGTTGATGATGGCGGCGGCGTTTGGAGGCTATGACCTGATTATGGAGGCCTACCAGACCGCCATCAAAGAGAAGTACAAGTTCTTCAGCTACGGTGACGTGATGTTGATTCTCTAATCTAAGCCTGAAAAGGCCGTTGTAGAAGCCCCGCCGGTCTATGCCGGAGGGGCTTCTGTTTTTGGCCTGTTTTCACCAAAACAGGCCAAAAACAGAAGCCCCATGCCAGGGGTACGTGAACCGCACCTTTGTTCCCTGTTGGGCGGTGACTGCCAGGGGGAGTAAAATCTGCTAGCTGTAACAGAATGTACAGGGTCAGGTTGAAATGCTTGTCTAAGAGGGAGTTGGTTTAAAGAATTGCAGTATATTTAGCTTTTGAAAACCGGGGCGTAGAAAAGTGGAAGGCTCTCATCTGCTCCTGAAAAATCAATTATGTGAGGCATCTGTCAATGGTGCCAGTAGCTGGTTGGAGACGTGAGGTGACGTAGTGAAAGAATGATGGCAAAACGCATTGGTTTGAATTGCAACTGAGGCATGAAAGAGAATTTGTCCGCCCCAGCAACCCCGGTTGCCGGCATGGTTTCTCCGCCGGAAGGCTCCCAGCCGGCCGGTCAGAAGATACGGCAGCTGGAAGAACAGGTGAAGGCATTGCAGGAGGAGCTGCAGAAAGCCCAGACGGCCTTGCAAGAGGCCAGAAAACAGGCGGCGCCCTGTAGCCACAAGGTAGAACTGGAACAGCTGGGAAAGCAGGTTCTGGAGCAGAATGCCTTGCCGGGCAGCACGCTGGAGTCTACCGTTTCCTTTTATCTGGCGGGGATTGAACGCCTGCACCCAGGTATGTTCTGTGCCTGCCTTCGGCGGGAAGGGCAGAAACTGTACCCTGTGGCCGCCCCCAGCCTGCCCGCGGGCTTTATGGCCCGCATCAACGGTATTTCTATTGAGCTGAATGCCGAGGCATGCGGCTCAATAGCCTATCTGGGGCAGAAAGTGGTCAGCACAGAGGTAAAAACAGATCCCCGTTGGAAGAAATACTTCCCTCTGCTGCTTTCTTACAACCTGCACGCCTGCTGGTTCTTCCCATTGGTGGGGGCCAGCCAGAAAGTGTTGGGTGCCGTGGCGGTCTTCTACCAGGAAGCAAAAAAGCCAACGCCGCAAGAGGAGCAAACGCTGGAGAGCATCAAACACGTGCTGCAGCTCATTGTAGAAAACAAGCTGGCCGAATCTGCCCTGAAGCTAGTCAATGAACGCTACCGGCTGGCCACCTCAGCCACCCATGATGCCATTTATGATTGGGACCTGGCCTCTGACACCCTGTATTGGGGAACCGGGTTTGAGAAAGTGTTTGGGGTGACGCGAAACCGGCAGAATTCTGCCCTGGCCTACTGGACGCAGATGCTGCATCAGGAAGACCAGGCCGAACTGATCGCTTCCCTGAACCAGGCGCTGCAGGACGAATCCAGGAGTTCCTGGCAGGCAGAGTACCGGCTGGTAAGGGAAGACGGCAATTGCCTGTACGTAAGTGAGCGGGGTTACATTGTGCGGGATGAGCAGAAAAAGGCCATTCGCATGGTAGGTGCCATTCAGGATGTAACAGTGAGCAAACAGGCAGAGGAAGAGCTGAAGAAGTTATCTGTCATTGCTAAAGAAACCATTAATGGTGTGCTCATCATGAGCCCGGCCATACAAGTGCAGTGGGTGAATGATGCGTTTACCAGACTGATGGGATATACCCTGCAGGAGGTGGAGGGGCGCACCCCGGGCTCTTTCATGAACGGCGCAGAAACTGATCAGGAGACCATCTCCTACATAGATGAACAGTTGGCCAGGCTGGAACCGCTGGAGTGTGAGCTGGTGCAATACTCCAAAAGCGGGCAGAAATACTGGCTGCGGCTGCAGGTGCAACCCCAGATAGATGAGACTGGCAAGGTGGAGCATGTGTTTGCCCTCCTCACAGACATCACCCGGCAAAAGCAGGAAGAGCAGCAGTTGCGGTTGCTGGAGTCTGTGATCATCAACGCCCATGACGCCATTGCCATCAGTGAAGTAGCCCCCCGCCAGCCACAGCAGTTGCAGACTATTTTCTGCAATGAGGCTTTTCTGCAAATGACCGGTTATGGCGCTATGGAGGTGCTCGGCAGAGATGTCCTGGTGCTGAGCGGGCCAGAGACAAGTACGGCCGCCTTGGCAGAGCTGGAACAGATTCTGCAGCGGCAGTGCGCCGGTGAGGTGGAGATGATCAACTACCGGCAGGGCGGGGAGAAGTTCTGGACCCACCTGGCAGTCATTCCTATCTTTGATAAGAAACAAACGCTTACCCACTGGATCTCTATTCAGCGGGACATCACCGCCCAAAAGAACCTGGAAGCAGAGCGGGAGCAGCTTATCTCAGAGCTGACCAGCAGCAACGCCGGTTTAAAGCAGTTCTCTTACATTATCTCCCATAACCTGCGGGCGCCGCTTGCCAACCTCACAGGCATTGCTGACCTGATTGACCTGAACTCTGTGCCTGAAGGCAGAAACAGACTCCTGATCCAGAAGTTAGGGGAGTCAACCCGCCAGATGAACACCATTGTCAATGACCTCATGGAGGTGCTGATGATGAAAGAGAACCGGCAGGTAAAGAAAGAGGTGGTGCGGCTGGAAGAGGCGTTCCAGGAAGTGGTGGGTTCTGTAGACGGGCAGCTGCAGGAGGCAAACCCGCACATTACCGTAGACTTCTCCCAGGCGCAGGAGCTTTCCTTCAACCCGGGCTACCTGCACAGTATTCTGCTTAACCTGCTTACCAATGCCTTGCGGTACCGGGCCCCAGGCAGAAGATTAGAGATAGAAGTAAAGACAGAGGCCCGGCCAGACAAGATTCTGCTGCATTTCTCAGACAACGGGCAGGGAATCAACCTGGAGCGCTACGGTGACCGCATCTTTGGCCTGTACCAGCGGTTTCACCAGCACAAAGACAGCAAAGGGCTGGGGCTGTACATTGCCCACTCCCAGGCCAAAGCCATGGGCGGAAACCTGTCGGTTGCCAGCCAGGTGGGGCAGGGAACCACTTTTACCCTGCAGGTGCCTACATAACCCTGTAAAGAGGAAGCCACTGAGAGAGGAAGCCTCCCTGCTGTTTAGAGTTTTCAGCATTTAGAGGCTTTTGGCTGGCGCAAGCGACCGTTTGTGCCCAGGTTTTGGGCCTGCTTTCACAAAAACAGCCCAGAAACAGAACCTTGCTATCTTATTAAACGGCATGGCAGGCGCTTTGCGCCAGGAACAAAAGGAGAAAACTCTAAACAACTACCTCGTTTGCTTCTGGGCAGCCTGTTTACATTTTGGTTTTACTGTCAAAAAGTGCCTCTGAAAGATTCTGTAGAAGCATTTTTTTGAGCCGGTAGCAGGGCGGGTGAGATGTGAACGCAGGTGCGTTTTATAGCCTTTAGCCGCGTAAAAGACAAATGCAAGCAGCCTCAGGTGCGCGCAGGTTCAGCTTATCCTGCGGCAGTTCAAAAGAGAAATAGGGCCATGAACTGCGGTTGGCGTCATGCTGCTCTTGTGCCAGTTACCGCCTGTTAAGGGGTTGTCAGCTCATTCAGGGAGAGCGAGGTTCTTTTAGACCCTAATGGCAGCGCTGTGAATACAAAAAGTGTAAAGGCACCACGCGTTGTTGCCAGGGGCCTTTGCCGTATGAAAAACAAAGTTGAAGACAGGTTCTAGGTTTAGTGAAGTGTAGAGCCCATGAATTTCCCTCTACATGTGTTTTTGGCTTATTTTTCCAAAAACAGGTCAAAAACGTAACTTAGGGCTGCCAACTTGTACCGCCTATGCCCATGTTTCAGAAATACGCCATCATTGTTGCCGGGGGCTCCGGGAGCCGAATGCAAACCTCCCAACCCAAGCAGTTTCTTCCCATGGGCGGTGAGCCGGTGCTGCTGCATACCATTAGACGGTTTTTCAACTATGACCCCGCCCTGGTGCTGGTAGTGGTACTGCCGGAGCAGGAGATGGGTACCTGGCAACAGCTGTGCGCGCAGCATGGTTTTCAGGTGCCGCACCAGGTGGTGGCAGGGGGGCAGACCAGATTTCAGTCAGTGAGGAACGGGTTGGCGGCGCTGGCGCACGCCGAAGAAGGGGTGGTGGCCGTGCATGACGGTGTGAGGCCCTTTGTTGACAAGGCCATGCTGGAGGCGGCGTATGAGACGGCTTCCAGGCAGGGGGCGTCTGTGGTGGCGGTTGAGCTGAAAGACTCTATTAGAAGGGTGCGCGGGGGCAGCTCCAAAGCTGTAGACCGTACCGCATACCGGCTGGTGCAGACGCCGCAGTGTTTCAGGTTGCCGTTGCTTAGGCGGGCGTATGCCCAGCCTGAGGTGGCGCAGTTCACAGATGACGCCTCAGTGGTGGAGCGGTTTGGGCATAAGGTGCAGCTGGTACAAGGCAGCTACAGAAACATCAAGCTCACCACCCCAGAAGACCTGGTGCTGGCAGAGGCGTTTCTGGTACAGGAAAAAGGGAAATAGCATTTCGGCCCCCAGGCTATGGTTGTTTTAGGCTGTTTTCAGAAAAACAGGCCAGAAACGCAAAGCCAGGCATGGCTGCTAGTGCTGAGGCTTCTCCTCCAGGAATTTCTGGTGACTGAGAACCGTTTCAGGGGAAAGCGCCTCCAGTTGGGGGTGGGGCTGTGAAAGGTTGAGCAGGCAGCCTTGCAGCGGCAGCAGGTTCAGGAGGTCATGCGTAATGCACAGCACCGTCTTCTGCTCTTGCCGCACCCAGGAGGCCATTAAATCAAATACCCGTTTCTTGTGGTACACATCCAGCTGCTGGGTAGGTTCATCCAGCAGGGCGACAGGGCTGTCCTGCAGCATGAGCTGGGCCAGCCACACCAGTTGCTGCTCCCCGCCAGAAAGATCTGTGAACGTGCGGTGGCGCAGGTGGTGCACTCCCAGGCGGCTTAACACGTCCTCGGCGCGGCTGTAGTCCTGGGCGGTGTAGTGGTCCAGAAGCCGTTTTGATCTGAAGAGCCCCATCACCACCAGTTCCAGCACTGTGACCGGAAAGGCCACAGTGTTCTTCTGCGGAAGGTAGGAGAAGGCGCGCGCCAGGGCGCCAGGGCGATGGGGCAGGGGCTGGCCTTGCACGAGCACCTGCCCCTGTGAGGGGATTTGCCCTGTCAAAGCTTTCAGAAAGGTAGACTTGCCGCTGCCGTTATGCCCAATGATGGCAATAAAGGTGGGCGCTGGTACAAAAAAAGAAAGGTTGCGGAGCAGTAGGCGTTCACCGTACCCCGCAACCAAATCTTTTATTTCTAAAACAGCCAACGTTCTTAATTGAGAATGATGAATTCAAAATTAAGAATTATCAATGAGGCCATTCTTAATTCCTAATTCCCAATTCTTACTTAAGGCTAGTATTCGTCTTCATTGAACATGAAGTCTTCTTTGGTAGGATAGTCCGGCCAAACTTCTTCAATGTTCTCATATGGTTGGCCATCATCCTCCAGGTCCTGCAGGTTTTCTACTACCTCCATAGGGGCGCCAGAACGGATAGAGTAGTCAATAAGCTCATCCTTGGTTGCTGGCCAAGGGGCATCTTCCAGGTAAGAGGCAAGTTCTAGTGTCCAATACATAGTAATTCTCCTTAAAAAAATATAGCGTTACAATAGGTTGCAAAAGGTGTAATGGTCTGCAAAAATAAAATATTGTTTGACAAATCAAACGGGTATTTCAGGCGTGCCCTTTTGCATTGTTTCAACACAACGAAGACAAAGGTAAAATGTTTGCGCAGACCGCGTATTTTTTATTGGTGGCGGGCAGAGGAGCGGCCGTCGCCGGTGTTGAACAGGAAATTGAGCCCCACCTGTAGGCCTACCACCATGTTTTGGCGCAGGGTGTAGGTGTCTGGGTCATAGCTGCTCTCCAGGTGCTCTTCTTTTCTGATGTTGACAAAGTTGTAACTGTACCTGAGGTTGGTGGTGAGGAAAAGGTGGGGTGTCAGGTCATACTCCAGGCCCGCGCCCAAGAGAATACCCGCGTCATATTTATTGAATTCGCCCACCTCTGCATTTTTCTGCCGGTCAGACTCCTGGGTGCTGGCCAGCAGGTGCGTGCCCACCCGGCTGGCCGGAATGGTGTACTCTACGCCTTTACGGGTGTAGGTGCCGGCTTTCTCCAGGCGGTTGGTTTCTGTTCCCTTCTGGAGAATGCCCAGCTGGGGGCCCACCTGAAAATTAAACCGCAGCTTGCCGGCGGTGGTGTATTTGAACAGCAGCGGGATGTTCCAGTACACCAGGTCAATTTCCTTCTCACCTGTCTTGTTGCCGTCTTTGTCTACCAAATCAAAGTTCTCGCCCTGCTTAGACCTCATGAGCTCTACCTGCAGGTTGTGGTTTTCATTGAACTTGTAGCCGGCGGTAATGCCAAAGGGGGCCCATTTGGTGGTGAACTTGTGTTTGTAGTTCACATCATCATACTGCTCGTCATTGATGATCCAGGTGTTCTGGAACTGGGTGGTGACCCCCAGGTAGGGGCCTTTCACGTTCTGGGACTGCGCCAGGAGGGGAAGGAGGAAAACAAATGGTAGAAAGTATTTTTTCATAGCGTAAGCCGTTAGTGTAGTGCGTTGACACTAACGGCTTACGAATGACTTAGGCTGTTTTGTTGCTCTCTACGCCGTACTTTTTGCGCAGCAGCTCAATCAACTCCTGTTTGGTTTTGAGTTTACGGTTGAAGTTCTTGATTTTGCCTTCCAGCATGCTCCGGAACGCCTCATTGCCCGGGTTGGGGTTCAGGCGGCCCATGTTGGTCTCCAGCACCTCCAGTTCCTGCTTGTCATGCTTCATGAAATCACGCAGGGCGTTAATGCGGGCGTGCAGCTGGTCATTGGCCGTGTCTTTGCCTTCTGGTAGGGGGCGTTTGCGCATGTAGTGTTCCAGGCTGCTCAGTTCAAAGATCTTGTCACAGGCTACCAGAAAGCTTTCCCACACGGCGTCAGATTCCTCCTGGCGCACCGGACCCACTTTCTTCCAGGCGGCCTGCAGTTCTTTGGCCTGGGTAACCGCCTGCTGCACCGGTTCATCTAACAGGGCGTTGGCCTGGGCCACCAGCGAGCGTTTCTTCTCCAGGTTTTCCTCCAGGTACTTTTCCTTTGACTCGGTTTTCTGGCTGTTGATGTGTTTTTTGAGGCGCTCAAAGAAATGGTTGTTGGCCGCCCTGAAACTGTTCCAAAGGTCATTGGACAGCTTGCGGGGCAGGGTGCCGCCAATTTCCTTCCACTGGTTCTGCAGGTCTTTGAGCTTCTTGCTGGTCTCTTCCCACTCCTCAGAGTTCTTCAAAGACTCAGACTGCTGAATAAGGGCCCGGTATTTGTCAATGGTGCGGGTGAGCATGTCCTTTTTGTCCTGGAAGAAGGCCTTCTTACGGGTGAAGAATTCCTCTACTGCCGTTTTGAAACGCTCTTCCAGCTCATCTGTCAGTGACTTGTCAACGGGGCCGGTTTTGATCCAGGTCTGGCGCAGTTCTTTCAGCTTCTCAGTGGTCTCTGGCCAGTCAATGCTTTCCTTCAGGGTCTCGGCCTGCTGAATGAGGGTGATCTTGGTGGCCAGGTTCTTGTCACGGTTCTTGGCAATGGCTTCCTTTATGTCAGCCTCAGCGGCAGAAAGGCGGTGGTGCAGCGACTCAAAATCGCCAATGGCGTCATATTTCTCAATCTGCTCCTTGAGGTGCAGCACCTTCATCAGGAAAGAACCTTTGTTTTCTGAGGTTTCTATCTTTTCCAGTAGGGTATTTACCTTTTGGCGGAAGTTCTCAAAACGGTGGGCAAAGTACTGCAAACTCTCTTCTGGCACCTCTTTCACTTCGCCTACCTGACGTGCAGGAAAGTGCATAAAGGGCTTCAACCACACCTGGTTCCCCTCAATGTAGCCGTACTTATGAGCCTCCTCAGACAAATCTTTGGTTTCCATCTACTGGATATTTACTGAAAAAAATTAAAGTCTATTTTGGTACAAGTTTATGAATTGCCGCCAATTTTCATAACTCACGGCCGCCAAATTTTACGATATTTGCAGAGCTTGGCAAACAGGCGGCAAAAGCAAACATTTGTTTTGAAGCAGGGGCGCGGCCTTTTGGGCGGCTGAGGCAAGTGCAGTACCCACGGGTGCTGCACCGGGCAACAACTCCCCCCGTGCTTATTACTCAATTTTACATTGCAAAGTTATGTGCCTGTTTCCGGGCTGTTTTTCCCAAAACAGCTCCAAAACGTTCCCAAGCCACTACTGTTGAACCTGAACTAATCATACTGCACCTACATGAGCAACGAAACCATCATTTTCTCCATGGCGGGGGTAAGCAAGATTTACCCGCCGCAGAAACAAGTACTCAAGAATATTTACCTCTCTTTCTTCTACGGCGCCAAGATTGGGGTGCTGGGGCTCAACGGCTCCGGTAAATCATCTCTGTTAAAAGTAATTGCCGGTGTTGACAAGCAATACCAGGGCGATGTGGCGTTCTCACCGGGTTACAGCGTAGGCTACCTGGAGCAGGAGCCGCAGCTGGACCCAGCCAAAACCGTAATGGAGATTGTGCAGGAGGGCGCCGCCGAAACCGTAGCCCTTTTAAAGGAGTTTGAGGAAATCAACGAGGCCTTCGCAGATGAGAACGCCGACTTTGACAAACTCATGGCCCGCCAGGGCGAAGTGCAGGAGAAACTGGACCACCTGGGTGCCTGGGACCTGGACAGCAAGCTGGAACGCGCCATGGACGCCCTGCGCACCCCGCCCGCCGATGCCGTGATTGGCAACCTGTCTGGCGGTGAGAAACGCCGCGTGGCCCTCTGCCGGCTCTTGTTGCAGGAGCCAGACGTACTGCTGCTGGATGAGCCTACCAACCACTTAGACGCTGAGTCTGTTTTGTGGCTGGAGCAACACCTGCAGCAGTACAAAGGCACCGTGATTGCCGTCACCCACGACCGTTACTTCCTGGACAACGTGGCCGGCTGGATTCTGGAGCTGGACCGCGGCGAAGGCATTCCCTGGAAAGGCAATTACTCCAGCTGGCTGGAGCAGAAGGCTGAGCGCCTGGCCAAAGAAGAGAAAACCGAGAGCAAGCGCCAGAAAACCCTGCAGCGTGAGTTGGAGTGGGCCCGCATGAGCCCCAAAGCACGCCAGGCCAAGTCTAAGGCCCGTTTAGGCAATTACGAGAAAATGGCTTCTGAGGAGGCCAAAGAGAAAGAGCAGAAACTGGAGCTCTTCATCCCAGACGGTCCGCGGTTGGGGAACGTGGTCATTGAGGCCGAAAACCTGAGCAAAGCCTTTGGTGATAAGCTGTTGTTTGAGAACCTGAGCTTCAACCTGCCACCCGCCGGTATTGTGGGGATCATTGGCCCGAACGGGGCCGGTAAATCTACCTTGTTCAGATTGATCACCGGCCGTGAAACACCAGACACGGGCACCATCACGGTGGGCCCAACCGTAGAAACGGCCTACGTTGACCAGCAGCATGAAAGCCTGGACCCCAACAAGTCTGTGTTTGAAACCATCTCCGGCGGTACTGAAACCATGCTGTTGGCCGGTAGGCAGATAAACTCCCGCGCGTACGTGAGCAAGTTCAACTTCACGGGCGGTGACCAGGAGAAGAAAGTGGGCGTGCTGTCTGGCGGGGAGCGCAACCGCGTGCACCTGGCCATGACCCTTAAGCAAGGCGCCAACCTGCTGCTGCTGGATGAGCCTACTAACGACCTGGACGTAAACGCGATCAGAGCCCTGGAAGACGCGCTGGAAAACTTTGCCGGTTGCGCCGTGGTCATCAGCCATGATCGCTGGTTCCTGGACCGCATCGCCACGCACATCCTGGCCTTTGAAGGCGACTCCCAAGTGGTTTGGTTTGAAGGGAACTTCTCAGACTATGAAGAAGCCAAGAAGAAACGCCTGGGTGACGTGGAGCCGAAAAGAATCAGATACAAAAAGCTAATGGACTAGCGCCTGGTTTTGTCCTGATTTCAGAAAAAGAGCCCGGAAACGCAGTTTCCGGGCTCTTTTGGGTTAGTAGTTACTGATAAGTTTACTGCTCACTTACTTACATTATTGGGGTGGAATATTTTCACTACAAGCCATCACAGGTAACATTAGCCTGGTTGATAAGGGCATCAGCACTTTGTTTATGTTGTGAATTCCCACATTCCTCGGCTAACTTTTTATAGTCATTTAGTGATTTCTTATAGGCATCACAGGTTGCTCTACTTGGGTTTGTGGCCATAGCCTGGGCTTTGGTTGTTGCAAATTCTAAGGCTGCTCTAAGGTCTTCAGCACAGTCCTTTTTATCGTCATCATCATCAAAGCAAGCCGTTAAAGTTACACTGGAGAAAGCCATCACCAGCATCAGGAAGAGGGAGTTGAATTTTTTCATGTCAGTTCTGTTTAGTTTTGCCGTAAAGGAACAGCAATGGTGTAAAAAGGGAAATACCTATATCTGAGTATTCTAATAGAGTGCAGTTGGCAAGGGGTTGAATACCAAGAGTGTTCTGGTCAGGGCTTTGGTGAGAAGGCCTGGCATTCGCTGTGGGCTGGTGGGGGCGTGAGGATACAGCATGCTGTTAAAGCCATCTCTAAAAAGAAGGCCCGGGAACGTCTTTCCCGGGCCCCAGGTGAATGAAGAAATCAAAGGTGGAATAGTATATTGTATAAACAGTTTAAAAGCTTGTTTGCATTTTGATTTTGCAAGCGAAAACGGGGAGCGAAAGGTTCTTCTATAGCGTTTTTTGAGCAGCATACGCCCCACTATGGTGCGAGAAAAAAGCAACGTCAGGTTCTTTTGATACCCGTTTGCAGCGCAAAAGAAAAATTCAAACATGCTCTAAGGTCAAAAAAGCCGGCAGCAGTGTGGGTAAAAAGAAAAAGACCTGTGGCTATTTTCTGGTTCCCGGGCCGGAGAAGTAGCACCAGGTGGCGGTGCCTGCTGGTGTAAAGGTCAGACAAATGGGGGGTGAGGCAAATACCGGAATCCTGGTATTTTGGCTATGCAGGAGGGAGGCGAACCATTGTGGTGCCTGGTGCCAGACAGATCATCTTGCCAGGAAGAATGTGTACCTTCGTCTTCTATGAAAAACTGTTTTTACGTGCTGCTGCTGGTTCTGTGCCTAAAGATTCTTCCCGTGCATGCCCAGAGCCCACCGCCCCTGGTGTCCTGGCAAGACCTTATGCAACTGCCTGCACCAACAACAGGGGTTAAAATCCAGTATGGGCCAGACTCCCTTCAGTTTGGGGAGCTGCGGGTGCCTGCTACGGGCCAAGGACCTTTTCCGGTAGTGGTGGTCATTCATGGCGGGTGCTGGCTGTCACAATACAACTACGCGTACATGAACCACCTGAGCGCAGCTCTGACCAAGGCAGGGTATGCCACCTGGAACGTGGAGTTCAGGCGGGTGGGTAATCTGGGCGGCGGTTGGCCCGGAACGTTTCTTGACGTGGGCAAAGCCATAGACTATGTACCTGCGCTGGCAAAAAACTATCCTTTGAATAAGAAGCAGGTGGTGGTGCTGGGGCATTCTGCCGGCGGGCACTTGGCGCTCTGGGCAGCCACCCGGCAGAAACTACCCAAGAGCAGCCCGCTGTACGCCCAGAACCCTTTGAAGATTACAGGAGTTGTCTCTTTGGCGGGAATTACTGATTTAGTGGGGTATAGCCAGGAGAAAGGCAGCTGTAACGCCGCCGTGGAGAAATTGATGGGTGGTTTGCCATCAGCGGTGCCAGAACGGTACGCAGACGGCTCACCTTTGGGGCGTATCCCGGTGAAGGTGCCGGTGCGGTTACTGCAAGGCGCTTTAGACCCTATTGTGCCGGTACAGCAGGCAGAGCAATTGGCCGCTTACTCGTCTAACAAAAACTATAGGGTGCAAACCGTGCTTTTGCCTTTTGCCGGTCATTTTGATCTGGTGGCCCCCACTTCGCCTGCGTGGCTGACGGTAGAAAAGGCGGTACGGGAGGTAGGGCAGGCTGCAGCCAGAAACTAGCTGAGCCGGTAGTGAGAGCGAGGGACGCCGTTCCTGTTTTTGCCCTGTTTTTAGAAAAATAGCCCGAAAACACACGTGTCTTCGGGCTATGTAGTTAGTGCAGGAGTTGTGTTACTGGGCTGCTCCGGTGCCGTTGGGTTTGGTGGCCTTCAGGTCCAGTTCAATGTTTACGGTCTCAGAGATGAACTTGTCTCCCAGGGTTTTATCATTGCCGTAGTTCATTTTCCACTGGCGGCGGTCAATGTCAAAGTTGGCTTCGGCCTCCATAGAATTCTCATTGAGCTCAATGCGGGCCGGGAACGTGATGTTCTTGGTTTCGCCTTTGAGGGTAAGGTTGCCGCTTACATTAAAGTTGGCGCCTTCCACCAAAGAGGTGTCGCCGCTGGTGGGTTGGTAGGGCTCCACTTTGGTGATCTCGAATTTAGCGGTCCCAAACTTTTCAGCGTCAAAGAAGTCGCCGCTCATCAGGTGCGGGCGCAGCTTGGTATCAATCATTTCCCCTTCTTCCTCCATGTCCATTGATTGAATGTTGATGGTGAACTGCCCGCCCGTGATCTGGTTGTTCGCCACCGCCACCGTGCCTGATGACAGCTTAAAGGTACCCGGGTGGTTTTTGCCCACGCCATTTCCCGTGAACCTGATTTTTGAGTCAGCGGTGTCTACCATAAAAGACTGCCCCGCCGCCGTGGCTGCGTCCTGCTGGTCTGTAATGGTGGCCTGGTCTCCCTTGGGGGCTTTGTCGCAGGCGGCAAAGGCGGCGGCCAGGGTAATGGCCACGGCCGTTTTCTTAAGGAACGGAAGTGCTTTCATAGCAGTAGGGGTTAGGTGACTATATAGGTGTTTTGGTATGTTTTAATATGCCTTAGAACGAAAGAATATCAGATTGGTTTATGTTCGTACACATGATTCTTTTGCTCAACGCTCTGTCAGGCCAGCCGCTGGTTTGGCGCTGATTTACGAAAAACAGGCCGGAAACGGCTTTTGGCACAGACGCCCGCAGGCCCTTGGACCGCGTTTAGGGTCTCGGGGCAGGCGGTACAGCGGTGGCAGGCGTATGGAACCCACCCCTGCCCCTCCCGGGAGGGGAGTATCAGGCATGCGTGTCCTCCTGAGTAAACATCCCCCTTCACCCCCTTCAAAAGGGGGAGTATTGGAGTGAGTTCTGAGTCCTGAGTCTTGAGTCCTTCCTTTTTTCTTTAGGCAATTCAACACGAAAGAAGCAGCAATGTCTGGTTTCGCTGCCGCGCCGCGAGGGCAGCCAGAGACCGCCCGTCAGCTGTAGGCACGCGTTTGGAGACTCGCGCCAGCGCGTGAGTATCAGCTGGAGTTTAGAAGGCACGGAAGTTACTTCCGCGCCATAGAGGGCAGAAGAAGCAGAAGTAATGTGAGGCTGCCGCCTCATGGAAGCTGAAAGCTTCCGCCACCATAGGTCCAGGTTGGAAACTTGAACCAGAGATTGTGACAGACAAGCAGCAATGAACAATCAACACTTCTGCCCCTAGCTGATGTGCGCAGCACGGGCTCGCCTCAGGCTAGCGGATTAGCAATAGTTACCTGCAGAGGCAGACAGAGCAACACTAACAGCTACAGCAGAGGAACAGCAACCAGTCCTGGCGGTGAGCGCCTCTGTTAATACGGTGCCGCTCCGGCGGCAAGGCCGGAGGGCCTAGTTTTAACAGCAGTGCTCACCCCCAGGACGGGGCCCCGCGGCCGTGAGCGCGTAGCGGAAAAGATGAAACAACTCAATAAGTGAAGCACTGGAGCAAACGGGAGAGCCAAGGGAACAGCAGACTACGCATTCCTGCCGCAGCTAAGGGAACAGGAAAAAAGAGGCGTTTCCGGGCTCTTTTCCCGGAAACGCCTCCAAAACAGGTCACTGCCGGAGCAGTGTCTGGTATTGCAGAAGAACTAGAAGATGCGTCCCTCTTTCTTGGCCTTCTTGCCTTTCTTGGGGTCCTCCTTCTTCGGCTCGGCGATGATGGCCGGGGCCTCCACCTTGGCCACGATTGGGGCACCGTCCGGGTCCAGCTCCACCACCTCGTAGCCCAGTTTCTCCAGGCCCGGCTTGATAGAGGCTTTGTCGCCCACCAGCATGATGCTCATTTTCTCCACCTGCAGGTGTTTTTTGGCCAGGGCGTTGATCTCCTCCTTGGTGATGTTTTTGAGGATTTCGTTCTGCTTGGCTACGTAGTCTGGCTCCAGGTTATAACGCAGCATGTTGTTCAGGAACATGGCTTTCTGGAATGACGTCTCATATTTACGGGCGTCTGACTGGCCAATGGCGCTCTTCATGAAGGCCAGCTCCTCGTCGGTGATGCCTTCCTCGCGGAAGCGCTTGATCTCCTTCATGAACTCTACTACGGCACTGTCAGAGACGTTAGAGCGTACTCCGGCGTAAGCGGTGTATGGGCCTGCGCTCTCATTGCCGGCGAAGTAAGACCCGGCGCCATACGTGTAGCCTTTCTCTTCGCGCAGGTTTAGGTTGATGCGGCTGTTGAAGGCCCCGCCCAGCACGTAGTTCATGAGGTTGGCCTTGTAGTATTCGCCGGTGGCGTCATACGGCATGGCCATATACCCTATTCTGATTTCAGACTGGGCGGCTTTCTCCTTGTCTACAATGAACAGTTTGGTCTTGTCAATGGTAGCCATCTTGGCCTCGGTTGGCATGGTGACCGCCTTTGGCTGCCAGTTGTTCAGGAACGCCAGCTTGGGCATGATCTGGTTCTGCTCCACGTCGCCCACAATCACCAGGTTGGTCACGCTTGGCGAGAAGTAGTTTTTGTAGAATTGCTTCACATCATCAAGCGTGATGCTTTCAACGGTTTTAGCAGTTCCAATGACCGGAATGGCTTGGATGTGGCCTTCGCCGTACAGCATTTTGTTGTACACGTTGTTGGCAATCACGGTAGGCTGGGTGCTCTGGTTTTTGATGGCCTCCAGGCGCTGCTTTTTCAGGCGGTCAAAGTCATCCTGGGAGAAGCGCGGGTGCATCATGCGCTCCTCCAGCAGGGCTAGCGTAGCATCCAGGTTCTTCACCTGTGACTGCACCTGCACGGTCATGTTGTCTGAGCCACTGCCGAAGGAGATGGAGGAACCCAGTTTCTCCAGTTTGGTGCTAATTTCTTCTGCGGTGAATTTCTCAGAATCTTCATTCAGCATAGAAGCCATGAGTGACGCGATACCGGCTTTAGACGGGTCGTGCGCCTCCAGCTTGTGACCACCTTGTAAAGAAAACAGCAAGGTCACGGTAGGCACTTCATCGTTTTTGGTACCAATCACCTTGATGCCGTTGGCCAGGTTCTGCTTCCAGAACGGCGGAACGGTGATGGTGGGGTTGGCGCCGGCGGCAGGTTTCTTGCTGCGGTCAAAGGTGTCTTTGGCTTTCACATACTTCAGGCCAGCGTACTGGTCTGCCGGGGCCTTGTAGCCTGCCTTGTCCACTTTGTAGTTGTCGGCCTTGGCCACCATCTCTGGTTTTCCGGTAGGCACCACGCTCAGGATAACGGCTTTCTTGCCTTTGATGTACTGGTTGTAGACCCGCATCACGTCCTGCTTGGACACCGCACGGTGCGCCTGCAGCTGTTTAGCCAGGTAATTGGGGTTGCCGGTAAAAGTCTGGTAAGAGGCCAGGGTTGATGTCTTGCCAGAAACACTGGACAAGCTGTTGATGATGCTGGCCTCATAAGAAGACTTGAACTTCTCCAGGTCATCATCAGACACGCCTTTTTTCTCAAACTCCAGCAATGCGTTACGCAGCTCCTTCTCCATGTCTGCCAACGTGTGGCCTGGCAATGGCAACACCGTCAAGGTAAACTCACCGGCCAGTTCTGTACATGGGTGACCGGCGCTGGCTTGTACCGCTTTCTGCGCTTTGGTCAGGTTCTGGTACAGGATAGACGTTTTGCCGCCGCCAATAATCTCTGACAGCAGGTCTAACGGCACTTCATCTGGGTGATAATTGGGCACGGTAGGGAACACCATCTGCAGCAGCGGGAACCGGATGTTGTCTTCATAAGACACGTATCTGTCCTGGGTCAGCACCGGGGCGGGCAGCTTCATGTTCTTCACCTCCGGCCCCTTCGGGATGGGGCCGAAGTACTTCTCGGCCAGCTTCACCACCTGGGCCGGCGTCACGTCGCCGCCCACGGTGAGGGTGGCGTTGTTGGGGCCGTACCAGCGCAGGAAGAAGTTCTTCAGGTCGTTTACGTCTACGCGGTTCAGGTCTTCCAAGTAACCGATCACATCCCAGGAATAGGGGTGGCCATAGGGATAGAGGGTGCGGTAGATGGTTTCGCGGGCTTTGCCGTAGGGTTGGTTGTCTACGCTCTGCCCGCGCTCGTTTTTCACGGTCTCGCGCTGCACCTCAAACTTCTTCTGGGTGACGGCGTCGAGCAGGAAGCCCATTCTGTCGGCCTCCAGCCAGAGGGCGGTCTCCAGCTGGTTTGAGGGCACGGTCTCGAAGTAGTTGGTGCGGTCGCGGTTGGTGGTGCCGTTGAGCGTGCCGCCTGACTGGGAGACGATCTTGAAGTGCTCCTCGTCGGCCACGTTGTCTGAGCCCTGGAACATCATGTGCTCGAAGAAGTGGGCGAAGCCGCTCTTGCCCACCTCCTCGCGGGCGCTGCCCACGTGGTAGGTGACGTCCACGTGCACCACGGGGTCGGAGTGGTCCTCGTGCACGATCACCGTCAGGCCGTTGGGCAGCACGTACTTCTCGTAGGGGATCACCAGCTCGCCGCCCTTCCTGGTGACCTTCTCCACCAGCCGGGGGCCCTGCTGGGACTTGGCGGCGGCGGCGGTGGTTTTCCTTACGGGCGTGGCCGCCTTCTTGGCCGTCTGCGCCTGGGCCTGCGTCAGCAGCGCCGCCGCCAGCAGTACCGCCAGTGTACTCTTCTTTGACATATCTTTTTTGGTTTAGTTAGAGGGTGTGTAGGAGTAAAGTAAGTTAGTTACTTCTTGCTTCATTTTATTACATTTTTTTATAAAAATTTTTCATCCCTTATGGAAACCCGGGCTTAGAGGCATCTAAGCAGAAAATCTGCTTAAGCCGCTGAGGCTTACCCCCCAACCACTACCCGCAGGAAAAAGTAGTCAGTAGTATATATAGTGATAATTATATTAATTGTTGAAGAATGGTGATAAAAGCCAGAAAAGGGCCCGGCGAAGAAGTATGCCCGCCTGCTGCTGGGCTGGCGTAAGGTAAGCCTATCAGATTGAGTTTCTGAAAGAAGTTGGGCAGGCCAGAATTAACGATAGAGGGGCGGTAGAGGGATTCCAAAGAACATTCCTGTTTTGTGTTTTCTGAAAAACAGCCCCAAAACAGGAATGACAAAGCTGAAGGGTCAGGTTCTTCCTTCCGCCGGAGCCCAAGCCGTGCACGTGCCACTTTCCTGGGAGCTAAGAGCGTGTATGCATTTGCCTAATGCGCTGCAAACGGACCTAAGGACCTGATCTTGCGGTTGCCTCGCGCCAGAGTGCCGCTATGGTGCTCTAAAATTGGGATAGAAGTGCTTTTCGCTCCCCGTTTTCGCCTGCAAAACCAAAAGTTAAAGAAGCTCTGGTGCCACCTACTGCTGGTGTGTTGGCGGGCAGGCAAACGTTAAACATATGTTAATGGCGCTTCCTTACCTTTGGTGCAACTGCCTTATACTAGATATTAGATCCTGAAAATAGACCCCCTAAAGAAAATCTCCCCTTTATGAAGCACGTGTTACGCTTTGTCTTTTTAACTTCCTGCTCTTTTCTGCTTACGGTTGTTCTGGCTCAGGCGCAGAAGGGAGAGGTGAAGGGAAAACTCTGGGATACCGCCCACAAAGAGGTAGTGTCATATGCCACGGTGGCCATCTACACCGCCCAGGACACTACGCTGGCCACGTTCAGGGTGAGTGATGAGAAAGGGAATTTCAGAGTGCCTAACCTGGCGCTAGATACCCGGCTGCGAATTGTCATTACCATGACGGGATTGAAAACCTACCGGAAGGAATTTACCCTCAGTGCGGGCCAGCCCGAGCTTGACCTGGGGCAGATTAACCTGGAGCAGGCTGACCATATGCTGGGGGAGGTGGTCATTGCCGCCGAGGCGCCTCCCATTATTGTGCGCAAAGACACGCTGGAATTCAATGCCAACTCCTTCAAAACCCTGCCCACGGCCCTGGTGGAAGACCTGTTGCGCAAGCTGCCGGGTGTGCAGGTAGATGCTGAGGGAAACATCTCTGTGAACGGGCGCTCTGTGCAGAAGATATTGGTAGACGGGAAAGAGTTCTTCGGGAATGATCCCAAGGTGGCTACCCGCAACCTGCCGGCAGACATGATCTCAAAGGTGCAGGTGGTAAATGACCCAGATGCGCTGAGGCGGGACCCAGACATGCCGGTCAGTGAGATTCCGCAGGTGATCAACCTCAAGCTGAAAAAAGGGATTAAACAAGGGGCCTTTGGCAAACTGTACGTCGGCAAGGGAACCAAGGACCTGTTTGAAGGCGGCGGTATTGTGAACCTGTTCCGGGATACTACCCAGCTGAGTGTACTGGGGTATGCCAACAACCTCAACGGCCGGGGTTTGGGTTTGAGGAGATCAACCGTATTGGGGGCTTTAACCGCAGTGGCTGGAACTCCATGTCTATGTGGAGCGACGGCGGCTTTGCCCTGAACGGGATCTCGTTTGGCGCCACGGGGCAGGGAATCCAGCGTTCAGCCGGGGCGGGCGGGAATTTCAACACCCTGCTCAAGAACGGGATCAAGCTCAACCTGCAGTATTTCTACGGCGGCATTAACGCAGACCTGAACCAGCTTGTAAATTCGCAGCAGTTCCTGAAAGACAGGGTGCAGCAGCCCAGTGACACCCTGAACACCCGCCGCCTCCGGGAACAGGACAGCCGGGACCAGAGCCACCGCATTGGCGGAAAGATTGACTGGAAGATAGACTCACTCACCAGTTTCAGCATTACACCCAGCGTCACGTTTTCTACCAGTACGGCTAACCAATATTCACTGGCCAACACCACCTTCAATTTTCAGGAGCTCGCCAATGACAGCCAGGACTCGCTGCGCCGGGAGGGCAGCCGTACGGCCTTTACCACTGCGGTTTCATTTGAGCGCCTGTTCAAGAAGAAAGGCAGAATCTTCACCCTGTTTGGGGACTATAACTACAACCTCTCTGACCAGGACCAGATCAACCGCTCCATCAATCAGTTTTACCGCGAGAACCCGTACACCGTTTACTTAGACCAGCTGCGGGTCAATGACCGCGAAGGGCTCACCACCTACAGCAACTTTTCTTTTACAGAGCCCCTCAGGAAAGACCTGAGCGCGGTGCTGCGGTTCAACACAGAGTACTTCCAGGATGAGAATGACATCAACACCTACCGGTACAATGAAGACCGGGGGCAGTATGATATCTTAGAGGAAAGCCTCTCTGACCGCGTGAACCGCGACGGCTGGCGCAACTACCTCACCCTGGGTCTGCGCTGGAAAATCAAAGACGTGTCTCTGCAGCCGGGCGTGCGGGCTACCCGCCTTGATATTTATAACCGCTTTGAGCGGGACGCACCCATTGATCAGCATTATTTCTATGTGTACCCGTCTTTGAACATAACCTGGAAACAGCTCAACTTCAGCTACAATGTCAATGTGCGGGAACCCAACGCCGCTGACCTGCAGCCGGTGCCAGACAACACCAACCAGTTGTATGTGCAGTATGGCAACCCCGGTCTTACCCCCACCATCTCCCACAGCCTGAACCTGCACTACCGGTACAATAACACCAACCGCTCCCTGAACTACAGCACCTACCTGTACGGGACCATCAGTGAAGATGCGGTGACCCGGGCAAGAACCGTAGACCTGGAAGACGGGAAGCAGACCTCTACGCCCCTGAACACCGGCGGGAACTGGAACATCAGCAGCTACACCAATGTGATGAAAGACTACAAGTTTGACGGCAACCGCCAGTTCTCAGTAGGAGGCGGCCTCAACATCTGGTACAGCCGCACCCTGATCTTGCTGGACCAGTACCGCAGAGGGGTACTGGAGAACCAGTTGAGAGGCTTTGGGCACAGTATTAACGTTTCTCCCAGGCTGGAAGGGCGTATGAACCTCAATGACAAGCTGGAGATTATCCAGACCTATTCTGTAAACCGGCAGTGGGGGCGTTATGAGAAAAACCTGGCCAACAACATTGCCATCACCAACCAGACCGCCAAGTCTGAGGTCATTGTGCGGCTGCCTAAAAAGCTGGTGTGGGAGGTGTCTTATGACTATTGGTACAACTCAAACGCGGCCCCAGGGCTGCAGAGAAGCTATGGCCGCCTCAACGCCGGCATCACGTATCTGTTCATGAAGAATGACCGCGGCCAGCTCAAACTCTCTGTCTTTGACGCCCTGGACCAGAACCTGAGCGCCTACCGCAGTGTGCGGGAGAACATGGTAGAAGATTACCAGACGGCCGTACTCAACCGCTACGGGCTTCTCACGTTCACCTACAACATCCGGAATTTTGGGGGCAAAGTGGGCGGCTCCAGCAATTCCTTCTTCCGCTTTTAGCAGAGTAGGGGGAGACGTGTCAGGTACTGCCGGGCGCGGGCTCATTCCTGTTTATGACCTGTTTTTGCCAAAATAGCCCTAAAACACCTGGGGCTATTTTTTTTCTACTGCTTGCTCTTTCCTGATCAGCGTGGGGCAAAGGATAATAAAACCTTATGTCATGGGAAGTTCGTACTTTGGAAGTCTGTACGGCAAGTACAGTATCATTCCCCTATATGCCACAAGAACCTACTCCTCATAAGACCTCTGCCCAGACGCTCACCATCTTTCAGGGGGGCGGTGAAATGGGGGCTTTGATGCGGGATTACCCCTGGGAAAACCATCCGCTGGGGCACCCCGCGCAATGGCCCCAGAGCCTGAAAACCAACATCAGGCTGCTGCTGAATTCTGAGTTCCCCATGTTTATCTGGTGGTCAAAAGACCTGTATGCCTTCCACAATGACGCCTACCTGCCCGCCCTGGGGAAAAAGCACCCCAAAGCCCTGGGCATGGCTGCCCGGGAGCTGTGGGCCGAAATCTGGAGCAATGTGGGCGGAATTGCAGAGGGGATTCTGGCCGGGGGCAAGCCTTACTACGCAGAGGGGCTGCTGCTCTACCTGGAGCGGAAAGGCTTCTCAGAAGAAACGTACTGGACCTTCTCCTACAGCCCCGCCTTTGATGATGATGGGCGCGAGGCCGGGGTTTTCTGCGCCTGCACAGAAGTGACCAGTACAATAGTGGGCCAGCGCCGCCTGAAAAGCCTGAAAGACATCTCTGATGCCATGTCTCAGATCCAGACGCTGGAGCAAGCTTGCCAGATGGCCAGTGAGGTGCTGGCGCAGAACCCCCAGGACGTGCCCTTCAGCCAGATTTACCTGTTGAACGCAGACCATACCAAGGCCACGCTCTTCGGCCATTCGGGCCAGGTTGCCCGGCCGCTGGCGCAGGAAATTGAACTGCAGGGGCAAACGCCAACCCCTGAATGGCCGCTCTGGCAGGTGCTGCAGTCTAAAAGCATGCTCCTCACCGGTAACCAGCCGGGGGAGCCGCAGCGTGTACCAGAAACAGTGGCCGGTTCGCAGCAGCAGCAGCAGCAGCAGCAGCAGCAGCAGCAGCAGGCGGTGATTTTGCCCATCTTCCACCCGGGGCAGGAGCAGCTGTTGGGCTTTTTTGTTTCGGGCGTGAGCCCGAAGCTGGAATATGACCGGGATTACCAGAATTTTCATGAACTGGTAACTGGCCAGATTGCCACCTCTATTGCCAGCGTGCGGGCCCGGCAGGAAGCCCGGCGGCAGCAGGAGGAGCTGGAGAACCTCTTTGAGCAGGCCCCCGTGGCCATCTGCATTCTGCAGGGGCCGGAGCATGTGGTGGAGCTGGCAAACCCTGGTATCTGTGCCCTGTGGGGGAAAAAGCAGGAAGATGTGCTGGGGAAGCCCCTGCTGGCGGCTCTCCCTGAGGTAAAAGACCAGGGCATCAAAGAACTGCTGGACAGGGTGTTTCTCACGGGCGTACCGTATGTGAACAGTGAGATGGAAGTCCTGCTGGAGCACAACGGCAAGCTGGAACCTATTTTCTTCAGTTTTGTGTACCAGCCCATGCGTGACGCAAAAGGCACCATCACGGGGGTGATTGCCGTGGCCATCAGTGTCAACGCGCAGGTAGAGGCCCGGCAGGAGATTGAGGCCATGAACAGTGAGCTCCGGGCCATCAATGTGGATCTGGATAACTTTGTCTACTCCGCTTCGCATGACCTGAAAGCCCCCATCTCTAACATTGAAGGGCTGGTGGATACCCTGGTGGAACAGCTTCCCCCTGAAACGCGGCAACAGGAGGTGATACAGCGGGTGCTCAGCATGATTCAAACGTCTATCACCCGTTTCAAGCGGGCCGTGGCCGACCTGACGGAGGTGACCAAGATTCAGCGGGAGAACAATGAAGATGTGGCCGCCATTGATTTGAATGACGTGGTGGCAGATGTGCAGCTAGACCTGGAGAACATGATTCAAAGCGTGGGGGCCAAGGTGGTCACCGCGTTTACCCCGGCGTCAACGGTGAAATTCTCGGCCAAGAACGTGCGCAGCATTGTCTATAACCTGTTCAGCAACGCGCTCAAGTACCGCTCGCCAGAGCGGGCTCCGGTGGTCACCATCCAGACCCAGGCCGTGCCCGGGTTCCTGGTCTTCTCCGTGACAGACAACGGGCTGGGCATTGAGCCAGAGGCGCGGGGCAAGATCTTTACCATGTTCAAGCGGCTGCATGACCACGTAGAGGGTACCGGCATTGGGCTCTACATTGTAAAACGCATAGTAGAAAACGCCGGCGGACGTATTGTGGTGGAAAGCGAAGCCGGCAAAGGCTCTACCTTCAAAGTCTACTTTAAACAGGAGGGGTAAACAGGCACCAGGTACAGCCGGGCGTTTTAGAGCTGTTTTTCTGAAACCAGGCCTAAAACGCCTTGCTGCGCCAGGCAAGCGGAACGCCCTCCCTGACTTGCACAGGAGAGCCTTCGGCCAGAAAGACGGATTCCGGCGGCCTCTGGGTTAAAAAAGAGAAGGGTGCGCCGTAGACTTCCGCAAAATCAACCTGAACCTCAGCTTCCTGCACCGGATACACTTTCCACTGGGGGTGAACTACCTCATATGAGTTTGTTTTAGCGGCTGTAACCCGGGTGTAGCCCCAGTAATGTTCAGTGATAAACTCTTCTTCGCTGCCGGGGGCAATGGGCACCGGAGTATTGGCGGCAGTGGCTTGCAGGTGGTGCCAGATGTTCTTTTTCCAGCTGTACCGCACGGTGAGAGCATCTTTAGAGGTGTGCCAGGAGTGCCGCATGGGCAGCGCCTCATACGCTTCTTTATACACGGCATTGGCCACCTGCGCCAGGGCGGGCTTGGGAACAATTTCCTTAAGGAACACCACCCCGCGTTTACATTGGCCCTGCTCCAGGTACGTCACATAAAACCGCAGGTTGACTTCCTCAAAATTCCGGTGGAAAGGCACCGGGATGCCTTTGAGTCTGGTATTCATAAACATGAAGCCCACCAGGCTTACATAGCAGGTGCCGTTCCAGAGGTCAAGCTCCGTACCCGCCGGGAGGTAAGGGAGGAGGAGGTCCGGGGAAACGGCATAGTTGGCAATGAGAAGCTTGCGCCATTCAGCAGTGAGAAAAGTCTTTTTCATAAACGGGGTTGTGGCTTATGGTTTTGTGCCGTAGAAGCCCGTTGCGCAGCCTTTGAACAGTTGCTGGTACGTAACGGCAAGACCCTCAGACTTAAAAATCTCAGCGGCTTCTTCAGCGTTCCTGAAGGCGTGCGTATAGTAACTCAGCATCTGGTAGTGGTGGTAGTCTTGGGCGAAACAGTAGCCTATGAGGGGAATAAGGTGTTTTAGGTAAAACAGGTACAAAGCCTGTAGCCACCCTGGTGCCGGTTCTGAGATTTCAACAAACGCAAAATGACCCCCGGGCTTCAGCAGCCGCTTAGTTTCTCTGGCCAGGCAGAGGAGCTGCTCCCTGGAGAGGGTTTTCAACCCGAACGCGCAGGTGACCACATCATAAGACATAGAGGGCAGGGGAGACCGCAAGGCATCTGCCTTGATCAGCTGGACCCGGTTGGCAAACGTGCGCCTGTTCTTGCGGGCCGCGCACTGCAGCATGCCCTCAGAGAAATCCAGCGCCTCTACCTGGGCACGCGGCCACTTGGCAAAAAGATGGGGCTACATCTCGCCCATGCCGGTCATGAGGTCTGCCACTTTCACGGCACCTTGCAAAGACGGCAGAGGCTGGAGGAACTGCCTGCGCCAGACGTACGAAAAGCCAAACGAGGTGAGGTAGTTCATGCCCTCATACGAGCTCGCCATTCCGTTGAAGAGGCTGACCAAGTATGGCTGCTGGTAATAGCGGGCCTGTTGCTTGTCTGCTGGCCGGGGCAAAGGGACGGCGGGAAACGCTAACCTGCTGCACATAGGCGGCGAGATGAGAGGTGGGGGGCTTTTTCGCTTCGGGTTTTGATTATTTCTAAGATCATCTCGTGCAGGTCATCCATCAGAAAATCTGCCCACCAGATACAGTAGAAATTGAAGGTGGTGGTGACCCGGTAGGTAGAGGTGAGGGTGAGCAGGCTTTTTGCCGGGGACAGGGCTTTGATGCGGTAGCTGCCGCTCACCACGTCAAAAAACGCGCCGCCCACCATCACGTGCTCATCTAAGGTGTTGGGCGGAATAGAATGCCCGTCCAGGTTGACCCGGTAGGTGAAGCCTTCCCCTTCATGCCACTCCTGAATATCAAACCTGAACTGGATGCCTTTGTCCCAGGAGATGGAGCGGGTAGCGTCTGCGCCTTCTTTATCTAAATAGCCGTGCAGGGGTTTGGGCACGTGAATGAGGTGGGTAAAATGTGTCTGAATCTCTTCTGGCCGCACGTCTTTCACATGTTTCACGTGCTGCCAGACAGTTGCCTGCGGGGCGTTGACCTCAAGTGTAGTGGTAACGGTATGGAAGGCGTCTGCGGGCGTCATGTTCTGCTCCGCCACCATTATGATCAGGGGAAGCAGCAGGGAGGAATACAGCGGGGTTTTGGGCCCTTTGTAGTGCTGCCGAACCAACTGTACCACAAAGGCGGCCAGCGTGCCCAGCAGGATAAAGGGCGCCACAATAATCACCAGGCAGATGATCCCCTCCAGCTTCAGGGCGAAAGCCAGCAGCACAAACAAAAAAATACTGCCCCACGGAATTAAAATGAGGGACTTGAAGGAGAGCATTTGCTCCCGGGTGCTGAACAGGACCGGAATAGTGCCAATGAGGAGCGGCAGAATGAACACATAGGAAATAGAGACCAGCGTGTGGTGCTCAGAGATGATGCAGAGCGTGACAATGCCATACAGCGCGGCAAGCACAACGGCATAGGTTTTCCGGAGGTTGGGTTTGCTTTCCATGGGGCGGGTGGGCTACGCTTGCTGTTGAAACCGTTGGCCCAGGCCTTGAAAAGAACCAGACTGGGCGTTTCTGGCCTGTTTTTCAGAAAACGGCTCCAAAACAGGCGCGGCTTTGGGCGGAAGGCACAAGGCTACCGCCTCTTCAATGGTGTCCACCTGGAACCGGTAGCCCGCCTGCAACAGCCGGGCGGGGGCCACCCACCGGCTTTTCAGGAGCAGTTCCGTCTCGGTTCGCAGGAGCCAGGCCCCCACCTCCAGCATCCATTTTCTGGCCCGCAACCCAAAGCCCCGCCCCAAAGCGTTCCGGACGGTCTGCATGAAGAGGTGGTTGGGCACCGGCCGCGGGGCGGCGAGGTTGAAATCGCCTTCCAGCTCTTCGTGCTGAATCAGGAACTCCAGGCTGTTGATCAGGTCCTGGGCGTGAATCCAGCTGAAGCACTGCAGGCCGTTGCCCTGCCTTCCACCTAAACCAAAACGGGCCAGGTTCAGGTAGTACGGCATCACGCCGCCGCCTTGGGCCAGCACTATGGCCAGGCGCAGCCCAATCTTGCGGGTGCCGGGGGTATGCTGGGAGTAGAACGCGTTTTCCCATTTGGTGCAGACCTCCACAGAGAAACCGGTGCCCACTTCCCCGGTCAGTTCGTCCTGCGGACCGTCTAGGGCATGGCGGTAAATGGTGGCAGAGGCTGCGTTGACCCAGAGCGGGGGCGGGCTTTGCAGTTGCCGAACGGCCTCGCCCAGCACCTGCGTGGCATTTACCCGGGAAGAGATGATGGCGCGCCTGTTCTTCTGGGTATAGCGGCAGTTCACGCTCTTGCCGGTGAGGTTGATCAGGACATCTGCCTTCTCCAGATGCTGCACCCAGGGGCCCAGGTGGGTGGCATCCCACTGCACGTGCCGCGCCGGGGTCTGCCGGGCAGAGGGTTTTCTGGTGAGAAGGATGACCTCATCTCCTTTGCCGGTGAAATGCTGGGAGAGCAACTGACCTATAAAGCCGCTGCCGCCCGCTATTATGATCTTGGCCATACGGGTATGAATTAAGTGTTGTAATGTTTTGAACTTTCAGAAAACAATGAAACATAAAAGGCAAAAAAATAGCGCTACTTGAACAGCTTGAAAATAGACCCGAAGAACCAGTTCTCCTCGGCTTTCAGCATGGTCTCCAGGGTTTTGTCCACGTTGGTGGCTAGTTTGTTAATATCGGTCACAGAGGTTTTAAAGGTTTTGTATTCTGGGTCCTGCTCGTCACCCTCTACCGCCTGCAGCTGGTTCAGGAGCTTGAGCACCGGTTCCAGTTCGCGGCGCTTGCGCTCTTTGGCCACCTGGCGGGCAATGTACCACACGTCTTTCTCGGCGTAGAAATATTCCTTGCGCTCGCCGCTGCGGTGCTGCTTCTCCACCAGGCCCCAGTTTATCAGATCACGCAGGGTCATGTTGGCGTTGCCGCGCGAAATCTGCAGCTGCTCCATGACCTGCTCAGTGGTCAAGGCCTCCGGCGAAATCAGGAGCAGGGCGTGCACCTGGGCCATGGTGCGGTTAATACCCCACTCAGACCCCAGCTTGCCCCAGGCTTCAATGAATTTCTGTTTGGCCTCTGCTAATTCCATGGCCCAAAGGTATAGAAGTTTTTAAACTTTCAAAATTTATTGAAATATACTTTTGCAGTAAGTAAAAGGTTGCGGCTGCGCCGAATTTTTCCGGAACTATTTTATAAGCCGTTCCTGGCCTCATGCTTGTGCACGGGCGTTTTTAGGCTGTTTTCCGGAAAACAGCCTAAAAAAACGCAAAAGCGGTGTTCCTTCTCCATAGGGAGAAGGGTAGGATGAGGGAGAGGCGGTTCAAGTAGTAAGGGCTACGGCTACTGGCGCAGACCCTGGCAGGTCTGGGAGACACTGCGAAGTCTTGTGAGCGCGCTAGACAGCAGAGGCAAAAGCAACGGGGGCTACCTTCCCCCGGAGGGGGATCTCTGTTTTTTGCCTGTTTTTCTGAAAACAGCAAAAAGCGGCGCTAGGCGGTGAAAGCCGGTTTTTTAGAGGGAAAACAGAAAACCGCGCCCACCTCTTTCCGTTAGAAAGAACTCACCGTTAATAATTTACACAATGGCAGCTACTTCAAATTACGCACTCATCACGGGCGGAACCGTGGGCATTGGCTATGAGTTGGCCAATATCTTCGCCCAGAACGGGTACCACCTCATCTTGGTGGCCCGAGACCAAACCGAACTGGACCAGCGCGCGGCAGAGTTCCGGCAGAAGCACGGCGTGGAGGTGGTCACCCTGGCCAAGGACCTGTTCCAGCGGCAGGCGCCCTTTGAGGTCTATGACGAGGTAAAGGCGAAAGGTCTGCCGGTAGAGGTGCTGGTGAACAACGCCGGGCAAGGCCAGTACGGCGAGTTTGTAGACACTGACATCAACCGCGAGCTGGACATTGTGCAGCTGAACATTGGTGCCTACATCACCCTCACCAAACTCTACCTCCAAGAAATGGTGGCCCGCAACAGCGGAAAAATCCTGATGGTGTCTTCTATTGGGGGCGAGCTGCCGGGGCCGTTGCAGGCGGTGTACCACGCCACCAAAGCCTTTGTCTCTACTTTCACAGAAGCCCTGCAGAACGAAGTGAAAGATACCAACATCACCATCACCAAGCTGCTGCCCGGCCCTACTGAGACAGATTTCTTCCGCAAGGCAGACATGGAGAACGCCAAGATGATCAAAGAAGGCGACTTGGCAGATGCCGCCAAAGTAGCCCAAGATGGTTATGACGCCCTCATGGCGGGTAAGCTGGAAATCATTTCAGGTTTCAAGAACAAAGCCATGGTGGCCGCCAGCAAAGTCATGCCAGACAGCCTGGTAGCCGAAGCCATGCACCAACAAGCCAAACCCAGCGACGAAGGCAAGTAAGCCTTTAGATCAACCCCAAACTACCAATCCGTTTTTGGCCTGTTTTAAGAAAAACAGACCGAAAACGGATTTATTTTCATCTAAAGTTTCTTGCCAGAAGCTTCACCGTCTTTTCACCAATGGTGCAGCGATATGAATACAAACCACACCTCCTTTTCGTCACCTGCGGGAGCGGGCAACGCAGTGCCGCAAGGCACGAAGGCGCTTAGCGGGAGCACGGACAGACGGTTAAGGCTAGCAGTGGCCACGGTAGCTATGGAAGAAACAGCGGTTGCCAGGTGCTAAATTAACTGAAGCCCCTTTTGTCTGAGCGGCAGCGAGTCAGGGGCTTCTTGATTCTTTTGGTTACTTTTCTCATCAAGGAGAAAAGTGTCATACATGAATAGAAAGTAATGCAGCTGGAGGTTAGGCAGGAACGGCGGTGGGAGCAACTTTATCAATTTTCGTTAGATTCTAAGACAAGCTCAGAATGGCTATCAATGCGTAGAACCCACCCCAACCCCTCCCAGGAGGGGAATTATCTGGAATGCGTGGACTGGCATATGTAACCCCCTTCGCCCCCTTCAAAGGGGGAGTATCAGCAAGCATTAAAAAAAACACCAGCAAAACCAGCTGGTGTTTTTGGGCTGCTTTCTTGAAAACGGCTCTAAAACAGAAAGAAGAGCGCCTGTAAACGTCTGGGAGAAAGGCTACCGCACCCGGTCATACCACAGCTGCACCAGGCTGGAGGAGGGGAACGTCAACGTCTTTTTCAGGGAGAGATGCTGCTCCGGCCTGCCGTCCCGGAACAGCCGGATGCCGCTGCCCAGCAAATGCGGAATGATGGAGACAATGAGCCGGTCAATGAGGTCTTCCTGCAAGAGGGCCGCCACAATCTCGCCGCCGCCGTCACAGTAAATGTCTTTGCCGGGCTGCTGTTTGAGAGTAGCTATCAATTCTTTCAGGTTGCCGCCGTAGAACTGCACGTGGCCTTCCCGGCCGGTTTTGCTGCGCGAGAGCACGTACACGTTCTTGTCTTTGTGCAGGTACTGGGTGTCGCCAAAGGTTAACACTTTTTCATAGGTTCTGCGGCCCCAGATGAGGGTGTCAACGGTGTGCTGGAAATCGGCGTAGCCGAAGTCTTCGCCGGGGCGTTCTACCAAAGAAAGGAAATCCAGGTTGTCGTCTTCTTTGGCAATGTAGCCGTCAAGGCTCATGGCAATGTAGAGTACTACTTTTCTGCTCATTGGTTTGGGGATTATGTGTAGGGGACAGATACCGGGCAAAGGTAAAAAGTTGCACCACCTAGCCAAAAAGACAGAACCGCCCTGGCTACCAGGTACCCGTTAGATAGCTGTTTTGGCGGTATTTTCTGAAAAACAGGCCAAAAACGCAGCGGTTGGTGATTGCGCAGTATCTTTACCCATACAGCCGGCACATCTTTTGGCCAGCGCACACGTTAAGAAAGCCCCATGGGAGTTGCAGCGTTTCTTGTATTTGTGGCAGTCATTGCCTTTTCTTTCTACCGCTGGGCCACCCGCAAGGGCAGGCGGCGCAAACAGGTGCTGGCGCAGGAGTTTCCCGCCGTCTGGCGGAAAATATTAGAGGACCGGGTAGGCTTTTACCACACGCTGCAAACGCCATCTGAGAAACAGCGCTTTGAGAAAATGCTGCAGCTGTTCTTGTCTGAGAAACGCATCACGGGCATTGAGGTGGAAATTGATGACACCGTGAAAGTGCTGGTGGCGGCCAGCGCCATTATCCCCATCTTCGGCTTCGCCGACTGGGAGTACCCGCACCTGGGCGAGGTGCTGGTGTTCCCCGGCAGCCTGGAGCGGTTCCAGCATGAAGACTCTGAGGCCGTGTCTGAGGTGCTGGGCCGCGTGAATCCGTTCCAGAACGACCACTACGTGACCCTCTCCAAACCAGCGCTGGAACGCGGCTTCAACAACATGGCCGACCGCCAGAACGTGGGCATACACGAGTTCGCGCACCTACTGGACCAGGCCGACGGCGAGATTGACGGCAAGCCGCATGCGTATCTGCCCGAAGAGTTGTATAAGCCCTGGGAGGAACTCATGTACCGCAAAATAAAGCAGATCAGGCGCGGCGAAAGTGACATCAACCCCTACGGCGCCACCAATGAGGCTGAGTTCTTCGCGGTAGCTACTGAATATTTCTTTGAGAAGCCCGGCCAGTTGGCCGAAAAGCACCCCGGGCTGTACCAGATGCTCACCCAGATTTTCAAGCAGAACCCCAAACGCCGCTTCGGGCTTAATTTTCAGGAACTGCTCAACCCGTTTGGCAAGCACCTGGGCCGCAACGAGCCCTGCCCCTGCGGCAGCGGGCAAAAGTACAAGCACTGCTGCCTCCCCAAGAAAACCGCCGCCTGATCTGCCCCGCCAGAAACGGCACGGCCTCCTGTTTTGGGCCTGTTTTCCCAAAAACAGGCCCAAAACAGAAAAGATATCACCTGCTTCGCCGGGGGCTACTTGATTAGGTGCCAGATTTTCATGTATTTGAAACCAATAGTGAAGAAGTACCAGGGCAGAAATCCCTTCACCAGTTTTGTCATCCTGGCAAGGTCTTTTGGCCAAACCGGTACAGCGCCTGTTTTCCCGCTCCTGCCGTTCGCAACCAGGGTCCTTCAGGGTGACAATACCAAAGCAGAGCAAAGTAATTCTGCCCCCATATTTAGCTGTATACTGATTACATCATCCTCACAAGGAATACCAGATTCTATTATACCAAACCCGCCTTCGCATGAAATCCACCCTTCTTTTTTGTCTGTGTCTGTTGGTGGCCGTTGCCCCCAAGGTGCAGGCGCAGCCCGGTTCTCCGCAGAAAACGAACGCAGTCCACCGGCTGGCCCAGCTGGTAGACTCTTTTGATAAAATACAGTACCGGCACCTCTTCACCTATGACCGCCAGGGCCGGCCAGCGACCCACCAACTGGACTATTCTAAAGACGGGAAATTAGTCTCTACCGGAATCCTGAACTATGCCTATGACCCTGCCACAGGGAAACTACTCTCCAAAACCAGTGATAAAACCAAATATCTCTGTTTCTACAACAGCCAGGGGGCGTTAGAGAAAATTACGCAGGAAGTCCTGTTCAAAGACAAGTGGGTGCTGTGTGAAGAAACGCTCCTGCAGGAGAAGGCGCACCCCTCTGGTAACGGGAAAATGGTGCTGTTTACGCTGCTCAAAAGCACCCCCTTGCCCGGGAACAGCGGCAAGATGAGTGCCCTTGAACTCTACCTGCAGAAGGAGTACGTGCTTGACAAAAGCAACAATATTCAGCGGGCCAAGACGCTGGTGACCAATTACAAAACTCTGGAGCAACCTTACTGGACTGAGTTCTACCATGATGCTAAACCCAACCCGTTCCAGAACATGTTTGTGGAGCGGTGGTACCAGTTTGATCTGGAAAACGGCGGTCTTACCAACGTCAACCGGAAAAGGGTCAATGGCCAGATCATAGAAGACCGGGTCTATGACTACAATGAGCTGGGGTATCCGGTAAAGTGCACCATCAATGACAAGCGCACCAAAGTCTACTCGTATGAACTGGTAGAGGTGCCCGTGACAGAAAAGCCGGCAGAGGTGCTGGCCGCCGAAGAGAAAGCCTCTGCCGCAGTGGCGGGTAAAACCTCTGGGAGCATTGCCAAAACAGAGGGGCCAGACAAGCCTTTTGTGCTGCTGTACCCTAACCCGGCAACGGTCAACTTTACGGTAAAAGCCAACCAGTTAGGCAAAGGAGATGCTGTGCTGCGGGTGTATGACTACTTTAGTATGCGGGTGGTCTATGAAGTAAATTACCAGGTAGACGGCCAGATGGAGGCGCTCATCACCACAGATGCTATGCCGCCCAGTCTGTATATTGTGGAGCTAACATCTCCGGCGGGCAAGAACAGGCAACGGCTACTGGTGAAGTAAGCAGGCGCTTTCTGGGATACGGCAAACCGCAGAGGCAATGCCGCCGCCTGTCTTAGGGTCTGGCTGGTGTGTTCCCAACAGCTGTTTTGGGGCTGTTTTCCCAAAAACAGGCCCAAAACAGAAAAACCCAGAAGAAGGCCTTACACCTGCACCGTTTTCCATCTCCCTTTCCTGAACAGCCACCAGCTGATGAGGGCGTGCAGGGAATGGCTGCAGGCAATGGTGGCAAAGATGCCCGTGATGCCATAACCCAGGTGCAGCGCCAACAGGTACGCCAGCGGGATTTCAATGATCCAGAGCACCAGAATGTTGATCAGGGTAGGGGTTCTGGTGTCACCGGCCCCGTTAAAAGCCTGTACCATCACCATGCCCAGGCCAAAGAACACATAGCCCAGGGTTATGATCTTCAGCCCTTCAGAGGCAATGGCAACCACCTGTTGCTCCTGGGAGAAAAAGGCGGCCAGATGCTTGCCAAACAGAAAGAAGGCCACGGTGACCACACCCAGGAAAATCATGTTGTAACGCGCGGTGATCAAGACAGAGAGTTCAGCGCGGCGCGGTTTGCCCGCCCCCAGATTCTGGCCCACCAGGGTGGCTGCCGCCGAAGACAAGCCCCATGCCGGCAGGAGGGTGAACATGATCACCCGGAAGGCAATGGTGTAACCGGCCAGGGCACTGCTTCCAGACTCTGCCACAATCCGGGTCAGGAAGATCCAGCTGGCAGACTCAATCATGAACTGGCCCATGCCGCCCGCAGAAACCTTCAGAATCTTTGCCACCGTCTTGAGGCGTAACACCAGGTTTTCCTGCGTGATTTTGAGCAGGTGCCTGCCGTTGAACAAGTGGTAGAGCTGGTAGAGAACGCCAATGCTTCTGCCGGTGGTGGTGGCCCAGGCAGCCCCCTCCAGCCCCAGGCCGGTAAAATTCCCCACCCCGAAGATCAGGAGCGGGTCCAGTACTAAATTGGCCGCGTTGGAGATCCAGAGCGCCCGCATGGCCAGGTGCGGCTGACCGGCCCCCCTAAAGGCGCCGTTGATCAGGAACAGCAGAATAATCACCAGGTTGCCCGCAAAGATGATGCGCGCGTACCCAACCCCTGTCTGGATAATCTCTGGCGTGGCCCCCATGAGGCGCAGGATTTCCTCTGCAAACAGGAACGTCACCAGCCCCATGAGCAGGGCCAGAACCGTGCCTGTGGCCAGCAGCTGAAAGGTGGTGCTCCCGGCCTGTTTAAACTTCTTTTCGCCCACCCGCCGCGCCACCATGGCGGTACCGGCCATGCTAATGCCCATGCCCACTGAGTACACAATCATGAGCACAGATTCAGTCAAACCCACGGTAGCCAGCGCCGCCGGGCCCAGCCTGCCCACAAAGAAAATGTCTACCACCGCAAAGAGCGACTCCATGAGCATCTCCAGAATCATAGGCGTGGCCAGCAGCACAATAGATCTCTTCAGGCTCAGGCGGGTATAGTCCTGCTCCTGTCCTTTCACAGCAGCCCAGATCAGGCGGAGCAGTTTACGTTGCGAACGCATGGTTTTAAAGGTAAAAGCTGGTGGTTGATGAGGCAAAATATTGAAAAAAACGCAGTAGGTGGTAGCTGTTTTCGCATTAATCTCCCTTGGAGGCCTGCATTTTGAACCGGGGGCGGGGCCAAAGAGACACCCGGCAGGGGCTGCTGTCCCCCTTGTTTGGTCAAGGGGCGAGGCCGGGGAGCCATGGTGGCAAGGGGCCAAACCTGTGAGAGCACAGCGGCAGTTTGCAACCGTAATCTGTTCTGCTTGGCTTGCGGTCCTTCCCCGTTCTGGTGCAGATGCTTTGTGCCTCAGCGGGAAATGCCGGAAGGAGAGACGTTTCATCCCTCCCCCTCCGCAAGAGCAATGTCTGGTTTCGGCCTGCTTTTAGAAAAACAGGTCAAAAACGGCAGGCGCTGAAAATCTATTGGTGCTACTCCAGTGCAACCGGGGCTATCCCGCATGCGCCCGCTCCAGGGTGGCAATGTCAATCTTTGTCATCTGGAGCATGGCATGCAGCACGCGGCCTGCTTTATCTGGGTCTGGGGTGTGCAGGAGCTGGGCCAGCTGTCTGGGAATAATCTGCCAGGAAAGGCCGTATCGGTCCTGCAACCAGCCGCACTGGTCTTCGCGGCCGCCGGCCGAAAGTTTATCCCACAGCTCATCTACCTCGGCCTGGTCTTCACAGTGCACAAAAAAGGAGACGGCTGGCGTGAAAGAAGGGGCGGGGCTACCGTTCAGGGCCATAAATTTCTGCCCTTCCAGCTCAAAGGTGCAGGACAGGACGGTTCCCGCGGGCATAGTGCCGTTGGCGGGGTAGCGCTGCACGCTGCCTATGCGGGAGTGCTTAAAGATGGATGTGTAGAAGAGCATGGCCTCTTCGGCGGTGCCATTGAACCAGAGAAAGGGCGTGATTTTGGGCTGGGCGTTTGGCGTGATTTCCATAGGTTGAAACTGAACATTGACGTGCCCAAAGGTACCGGAGCCAGCGCAAACCCAGGCGGTGCCGCTCCGACAATAACGGGGGGATTTGCGACGGTGCTCTCTCCCGTTGCGGCGCGGGCAACTTTTAATGGACCAGCCTGTCTGCTTGAACTGTTACGGAGCGGGCTGGGTGACCGCCAGCCACTGTTGCACCAGTGCCGTAAGCACGGCTTCCCTGGCCCGTACATCTGCCATCTCCCCAAACGTGGCTACTGCCCTGTCATTGGCCGGCCAGGAAAGCCAACCGCTGGGGTCATGCAGTAGAGGTGCCTGCGGAGGGATTGGATTGCCTTTGGCGCCGCAATGGAAGATGAGCCGGAAGCCTTTTTCCCCTGCCAGCTGGAAGGTGATCCGGTCCTGGTGGTGTTGGCAAAAACTGGGGGCGTTCCATTTGATGTGCTCAGTGAGAGAAGGTGCCGCCTGCAGAACCAGGCGGCGTACTTCTTCTATCTCAGGCTTGAACGGGTGGTTCAGTTGCCGTAAGAAATCTTCAACTTGTTGGGTACCGGTAGGTTTCATCTTGGAGAGGGCACAGTGGGTAGAACTGATCCAGCAAAGCAGGAGAACTGCTATAAATGTAAACAACCCTCAGCAGAATGACGGTAAAATTTTCAGTGAAAGGTTTCCACGGAGCCGTAGTGGGGGGGAGAAGTTTTACACAAGAAGAAGCTTATTTTTCCTGCTGTTCCGGGTTTATCAGTGGTACATCTCTCTGTACAGACTTTTTACGGGCCAACAGCAGGGGGCGGCAAAAGCGGCAGACGTCATCACCTGCCTCTGTTTTTGGGCTGTTTTCAGAAAAACAGGCCGAAAACAGCTTTTGTAGAAGGTCTCCTCTGCCCCGGTGTAAAGCCGGAGCTTACAGGCTGGCGCAGGGGGCTTATCACGTGGGCGGCAGAACACTTCCTGCGGTTTGGCAGTACTATTGAACAGGAAAAGACGGCGCGGGGAACAGGAGAGGATAGCAACGGCTGCCCGTTCAGCTGCCCGCCGCCTGCTTTTCTGAGGTGACTTCTAAACGAGCAGGCATGCGGTATCAGCCCATTGAGAATTACGGAATTGTTGGAGATTTAAACACCGTGGCCTTGATTGGCTTAGACGGGGGCATTGATTTTATGTGTTTCCCCAACTTTGACTCGCCCAGCATCTTTGCGGCCCTGCTGGATAAGGAAAAAGGCGGCAGTTTTCAGCTAAGCCCGGTGTTTGAGGAGCAGAAAACAAAGCAGCTGTACTTGCCAGACACCAATGTGCTGCTCACGCGGTTCCTTTCGCCGGAAGGCGTGGGCGAGATCACTGATTTCATGCCCGTAGAGGAGCTGTACAGCGGCAAAGAGCTGATCAGGCGGGTCACCACCATCAGGGGCGAGGTGCAGTACCAGATGCGGTGCAGCCCCCGCTTCAACTATGGCCAAAGCGCGCACGTGGTGCAGCGGGTGTCAGAGAACGAGGTGCTTTTTGCCTGCAGTGACGCTGCCAGAACGGTGTTGCGTTTTGTGAGTTCGGTGCCGCTGCACATAGAGGGGCCAGATGTGGTGGCAGCCTTCAGCCTGGGGCCCACCCAAACCGCAGATTTCCTGCTGGAGCACGTAGAGAAGGAGCATGACCGGGACCGGGATTTTGCCGCCTTTGTGACGCAGAGCCTGTTTGAAACCGTTAATTACTGGAAGAACTGGATAGGCCAGTCTACCTACACCGGCCGCTGGCTGGACATGGTGAACCGCTCAGCGTTGGTGCTGAAACTGCTCACCTCGCACCAATACGGCTCTATTATTGCCGCCCCCACGTTCAGCCTGCCTGAGAGCATTGGTGCCGGCCGCAATTTTGACTACCGCTTCACCTGGATCAGAGACGCCTCGTTCTCTATGTACGCGTTGATCAGGCTGGGGTATACCAAAGAGGCGGGCGCGTTCATGCACTGGGTGGAACGGCTGTGCCACGGCATTAAAAACGAAGACCGGCTGGGGATCATGTACTCCATCAACGGGCACCGGCAGCTGGAGGAGAAGGTGCTGCCGCATTTTGAAGGCTATAAAGAATCTTCTCCGGTCCGGATTGGGAATGACGCCTACGGGCAGCTGCAGCTGGACATCTACGGCGAGCTGCTGGACTCTGTGTACCTCTATGACAAGTACGGCGAGCCCATCTCGTATGACTTCTGGAAAGACCTGGAGAACCACATAGACTGGCTCGCCGACCACTGGAACCAGCCAGACGAAGGCATCTGGGAGGTGCGCGGCGGCCGGAAGGATTTCCTCTATTCGCGGCTGCTGTGCTGGGTGGCGTTTGACCGTGCCATCAAAATCAGTGAGACCCGTTCTTTCCCATTGAGCAGCCGCTGGCGCGAAGAGCGGGACAAGATCTTCAACAGCATCTTCACTGATTACTGGGATGCCGAAAAGCAGGCGTTCATGCAGTACCCCGGCGCCCAGACCGTAGACGCCAGTACGCTGCTCATGCCGCTGGTGCGGTTTATCAGCCCCAAAGACCCACGGTGGCTGTCTACCCTCAGCAGAATTGAAGAGGAACTGGTCTCAGACTCGCTGGTGTACCGCTACCGCCAGGACCTGGCCGCCCCAGATGGGTTTGTGAGCCATGAAGGCACCTTCTCTATGTGCTCTTTCTGGTACGTAGAGTGCCTGTCACGGGCGGGGCAGCTGGAAAAGGCGCGGTTTTACTTTGAGAAAATGCTGGGGTACGCCAACCACCTGGGTTTGTACGCCGAGCAGCTGGGGTTTCAGGGCGAGCATTTGGGCAATTTTCCGCAGGCGTTCACGCACCTGGGCCTGATCAGTGCCGCGTATAACCTGAACAAGCAGCTCAATGACAGCCGCAACAAAGACGTCAACCACTAATAAGAACCAACTAACCATACAAATATGTCAACACAGATAGCAAATCAAACGGTACTGGTCACCGGGGCCAGCTCTGGCATTGGGCAGGGCATTGCCATTGCGTTTGGCCAGCAGGGCGCCAACGTCATCATCAACTACCACAGTGATGAAGAGGGTGCCCGGCATACGTTGAGCGAAGTAGAAAAGGGTGGGGGCAAAGGTTTTGTCTGCCAGGCAGATGTAGGGAAAGAGGAAGACGTGACCCGCCTGTTTCAGGCAGCCGTAGACACCTACGGCACCATAGATGTGGTGGTGAGCAACGCCGGCATCCAGAAAGACAGCGCCTTCTCAGACATGACCCTTGACCAGTGGAACAAGGTGATGACTACCAACCTCACCGGCTATTTTCTCTGCGCCCGCGAAGCCATCAAAATCTTCAGCCAGAAAGGCGAAGCGGGGCCCGGGGACAAAGCCAAGGGCAACATCATCTTCATGAGCTCGGTGCATGATATTATTCCGTGGGCGGGGCACGTGAATTATGCCTCGTCTAAAGGGGGTATTCTCATGCTCATGAAATCTTTGGCGCTGGAGGTGGCCCCTAAGAAAATAAGGGTGAATGCGATTTCGCCGGGCGCCATTGCCACTGATATTAATGACGATGTCTGGAAGGACGAGGAGAAGATGAAGGAGCTGCTGAAGCTGATCCCGTACCAGCGCATAGGGCAGCCCGAGGACGTGGCCAAGGTGGCTACCTGGCTGGCCTCTGAAGACAGCGACTACGTGACCGGCACCACCATCTACGTAGACGGCGGCATGACCCTATACCCCGGCTTCGTAGATAATGGGTGAGAAGGCAGTTAGCCTATCCTGAGAAGCGGGAAAAGAAAAGCGCTCCCTCGGTTTGGCCGGTGGGGCGCTCTTCTTCTTAATTTTTGGTATGAATACGAATGCTGTTTTGCTGTTTTCCTGAAAACAGGCCGAAAACAGGAATTGATGTAAAGCCGGGCGCTTGCTGTTACCGCCGGGGCTGGTGACCGCGCACCTCACGGCGCAGGTCCTGTATCTCCACCTTGTTGTTGTAGTTATCTACCATGCTGCTGGTCAGGAACAGATCTACCAGCCAGCCAATGCCCAGCAACTGCCCCGTGAGCAGGTACAGGATGCCAGACCCTATTTTGCCCAGGTAAAACCGGTGCATAGACAACCAGCCCAAAAAGAACCACAAGAGATACGCTGCCAGTTTTGATTTCATACAGAATGGGTTTAATAGTTAAATATAGGTTGTACGGGAAAGCTGCCACAGTGCGTTTTTCTCTTATTGCTGCTAAGACATGGCAGAATGTGTGCTACCCCACTCATATTCCTGAAAGGGGAGCGTGCGTTGGGTAAAGTTGAGCGCCTTTCTTAGAGCTTGTTTACCTTTTGATTTTGCAAGCGAAAATGCTAGAGTAGGGTTCTGCAGAAGCGGTTTTTTGAGATGCGTAGTGGAGCTACGGGACAAGAAAGCGTGACCGCAGGTTCTGGCAAGGGCGTTTGGCAGCGCAAAAGATAAATGTAAAGAAGCGCCTAAGGCCGAGGCTTCTGTTTCTGGTCAGCGAGGGCCAATAGTTCCGTAATCCGTTTTTGCCGGGTCTCGGGGCGTTTGGCCAGCACCAGCCCCTGCAACAGTACTTTTCTGGCGGATTTGCTCAGGCGCAGGAAAAAATCTCTCGCCGTGGGGTGCGTGGCAAAGGCCGCCTCCAGATCATCCGGAATGATCAATTCTTCCACGCTATCTAAAATAGTCCAGGAGCCATTTTGTTTCGCAATTTCAATGCTTTGGTAGCCAGCGGCGGTCATGAGGCCTTCTGCTATAAGGCGTTGCACATGCGTTTTGTTGATTTTAGACCAGGTGCTGTAGGGTTTCCGTTTGCTGAAGAACTGGTGCGCTTTTTCTTCGTCTATCTTAACTTTCTTGCTGTCTATCCAGCCAAAGCAGAGTGCTTCCGCCACGGCTTCGGCCCAGGTGAGGGTGCTTTTGCCTGATTTCTTGGTATAGAAAACAAGCCACACCGCCTGGCGGGAAAGATGGTTGGTTTCTAACCACTTCCGCCAGGCGGCACGGGTTGCCGGGTAAAAGATTTCTACTTCCTTTTGCTGCATTTATTTCACTACGGTGGCTTCCAGTTCTACGGTCAAGGTAGCGAAAAGTCCTTTCACCTCCAGCAGGGTAGTGGCCTGCTGAATACTGTGCTTCTGCAGGAACGGCACGTACACATCTAGGCAGGTCATGAAAAATTCCTGGGTAGAGGTGGTGTACACGTTCAGCCGGACTATGTTCTTACAGTCATAACCCGATTCGCTGATCAGGTGCTCCAGGTTGGCAATGGTCTGCAGGAGCTGCGACCGCATGTCGGCCTCGCTCGGGATGCCGTTGGCGTCCAGGGCTACCTGCCCCGAACAGTACAGCGTACCGGTTACGTTTTTTACTTCCACCGCTTGTACCGAGTTGGTGTTCTTGCCCCAGGCCCAGGGGTCTACTGTGTGCTTTTCCATTTCTTTGTGGTTTTAGGTTTACCCTGCAAAGGTGGAGTGGCCTGGTGACAGCGGTATGTCAGGGGTACAATAAGCGCTTAATGATATTGATCGAAATATTCCTGCAGGGTCATGTGGTGGGGAGTGAACTTCTCAGGAAGCACTTTCAGGTGCGTGATTCTGTCTAACCGGAAATACCTGTACTGGGTGCGTAACCGGCACCAGGCAATGAGCAGCCAATTCTCAGTAGTGCTTACCAACGCGAAGGGCTCAATGGTGCGGCTGGTGGCGGTGCCTTGCTCGTTCGTGTACTCCAGGTGGGCCAGGTAAAAGTTAGTAAGGGCGTTCTGCAGCTGCGAGAGATGGTGGTTGTTCCGGTCTCGGGTCAGGTTCTGCTCAAAGCGGGTCCGGTCGGACAGCAGGTTGGCTTTGTCTTTTTCGGCGGGCCGGAGCACGGCTTTTATTTTGTCAATGGCCTCGGTGTAATCTTTGATAAAAGAGGTGTCTTTGTTCTTCAGTACCAGTTGCTCGGCCAGAATCAAGGCGTTGGCCTGGCTTTCAGAAAACATGACCGGCGGAATCCGGTACCCTTCCAGCAAGGTATAGCCTTTGCCGTCTTCGGTGACTATAGGCACGCCCGCCTGCTCCAAGGCCCGCATGTCGCGGTATATAGTCCGGACGCTTACCCTGAACTTCTCTGCCAGATCAGGCGCCGTGGTGAGCCGCTTGGTTTGCAGCTGCGTCAGAATGGCCGTCAGGCGGGAAAGCCGGGTGGTGTCGTTGTTGGTCATGTGTTGGCTGGTTGTACTAGACCCAGTCTTTTTTGTGAGGTGAATTGAGCTGGGTAGAAATAAATGTGTCTAATAAGCATTTATATAATATTCTAAATTAGGTTTTTTGAACTAATCTAGGTTGGTAGTATTCAAAAAAAGTAATTTACTCTAAGCAACAATTTTTGTATTTTTTTCCACTGCCACAAAGACACTTTTCGTTTCTCTTGATTTTTTTATGTTTAATGAAATTTGGTTTGCTATTACTAGCGTGGTAATTAGGTAGATATTTTACTAAATTATCAAGTTCTGCTGATTGCTCCCATTTATATTCTAGCTTTGTTCCAAATCTTATATTCGGAAATAAAGTACCAATGCAAATGCCAAACCAAGATTTTGCTTTTTGTTTGTACTTCCTTTGTCTGCAGTGATTATCTAAGCGGGCTGTGGATTTAGATAGATTATCATTATTGCAATGAATTGTTAATCCTGATTGCATAGATCCAAATGCAAGTGTAATATCATGGTTTAGACCATCTTCTCTTGTTTGCTTTTTAATATAGTTTATTCCTTTGTTTATCGAATCAATGGTTTCTCCACTCAAAGAAAGAAGCAAGAATCCTAAGTCAACAATTGTAGGGTGCTCTAGTTTGTTGATATCTGTAATAATATTGTCAAAATAGCTACCTTTATAAAGAGTTAGTATACCATCTGGAGTATCTAATCCTGGTACTCCATCTCTTCTAGATAACATTGCTAAGTCAAGACCTGCTCCTATATCATCTTCAAAATACATCATAGAATATTCATCATCCATCCATAGATTTTTTTTCAAGTGATAAGCTAAAATTGTTAGTTCATGGGTTGAATGAATTTTGTTTCCATACGATGTTCGTCTGTTGATATAGCTTAAGAAGTATAAAGGAGACTGTAGCAATTCTGTCATAACATCAAGAAGAAAAACGTTCATGACAAATGGAGGCATAATAGTATTAGTTTCTTTAAAATCTAGAAATTGCCTTGCTTGAAATGAAAGTGCAGGATATTGTTCTGATACTATACAGATTGGATAAATCTCTTTAAAATTTCTATTTACTTTTAGTTCTAAGCCACTTTTGTCTATGAATTTATAGTTTATATCATTTAAAAATGTTGAGCATAAATATGCTTGATCATAAGCTTCCTGAACAGCCTTCTTAAAGTCAGATCTAAGGCTATTGTCATTTCCTTTACGTGCTGCTATTGTAAGCTTTTTAGATTTAGCCTGTATCACAATTGCTCTATTTGCAAATATTACAAGAACATCTATCTCACCAGCTGGATCCTTTATTGAAGAATAGATTTCTATATTGGTAAAAACGTTTTTTTTCGCCGAATACCAATTTCAAGCGCTCTGTAGAAAATCCTTCAGTAAACTCACCTCTATGCTGCATCGCTGTTTGGCGATATTTTTCGTCACTATGTAACCAAAAGAAAGGAGTTTCATATAATGCTTGCATTAATGAATAATTCTGAAATAATAGATAATTATCATTTGATAGCTTTATTATAGGATAAGCATTAATGGGATTGTAATCATCAAGATTGAGAAAGTTCGTTATTTCTTTTCTCAATGTAAATGACTTAATCACATTCGTAATAATCTCAACTTTGCATTCTAATACATTCTTAATTTCCTCTATTGAAAATATGAATCCAGGTAAAAAGGTTCTTTTCTGCGGTTTTAATACTTTGATGTTGGATAGAACATTATTTAATTTATTATTTTGAAGTTTATGTATAGCGTGGATGACTTCTATGGCCTGTTCTATGGAATATCCCTTATTATTTATAAACCAAGAATCATCCTTTATGTATTTTAATTTAGAGAATTCTCTATACTGAAAATGATATGCTCCTTCACCGCTATAAAAGATGGGTTCTCTTAAGAATGTGCCATGCCGAAACGGATTGAAATCTTCATCTTTAATAACTCCTTGTTTGAGAATATCTGCCATTGCTGGCATCATAGAATGGTGAAGCTCTTCTAAAAGCTCTTCAGTTCTTTGTAAATAATTTTCAAATGTTTTAATAGCAGGTAACTCTGTATTTAATTTTTTTGTACATGCTAAGCCTATGATGGTCGATATTTCTGTTCGTATCAGTCTGTTAGGAGTGAATTGTTGTAATACCTCATTAGTTGTAATTCTTTCTCTATACTTAATTGTGTTATCACGAAAGCAAAAGTATGCTATTGCATGTATATACCCTGGTGAAGTACATATTTTAGCTAAGTCTGAAAATATTTCTGATTCTTTTCTTGGATTCATTTGGCAGGATATAGTTATTGATTTTTTTGTTATATAAATTTGTGCTTTTTAAATATTCATCAATATGAAATGTGGGAGTGAAGCATATTTATTATCTGTAATTTTATCGAAAATTTTCATTTTATAACAATTATCATTCTTGTGTAGCCTAAATATATTAAATATTATCTATACAGTCTTTCTTAAAAAAAGTGCTCACCCGCCTCTCCAGACAGGTAAACACCTTTCCCAATCCTACAAAGCAGGAAACGCTAAATTTCTTCCTTTACACCTCCACCTCAAACCCCACCGACTGACTCACCTCCGCCCACTGCGCAAACTCTTGTCCTAAGTTGTCCAGTTTAGCGTTGGCAATGTCATAGGCATCGGAGCCTAAGAGCAAATGCACGGGTGGGTTTTCAGAAGCGGCGGTTTGGATGAGGGCGGCGGCTACTTTCTCGGGGTCGCCGGGTTGGTTGCCGTTGATCTGCTCCTGGTGCAGGGTCTGCATTTCGCGGGCGTTGGCGTACTCGGCCATAGGGGCTTGCGGCGTGACCAGGGAGCTGTCGGTTAAGAAGTTGGTGCGTATGTAGCCGGGCATCACCAGCGTCACCTTAATCCCGAAGGGTGCTACCTCCGTAGCCAGGGCCTCGGTGAAGCCGTTCACGGCAAACTTGGTGGCGCAGTACACCCCGAAGCCCGGGAAGCTCCCGCTCAGGCCGGCAATAGACGAGATGTTGAAAATATGCCCACTGCCTTGTTGGCGCAGGTACGGCAGCGCTTTCCTGATCACGTTCAAAGACCCGAATACGTTCACCTCAAAGTTCTGCCGCGCCTCCTGGTCAGAGAGTTCTTCCAGGCTGCCAATGAGGCCGTACCCGGCATTGTTCACCACCACATCTACCCGCCCGAAGGTGGCTATGGTTTTGGCCAGGGCCTGCGCCACGCTTTCCTCATGGGTCAAGTTCATGGGCAGGGCCAGGAACTGTTCTGAAGAAACCCCCACGGCTTCCTGCAACTGGGCTACGTTTCTGGAGGTGGCCGCTACCGCATGCCCCTGCTGCAACAGCTGGCGGGTGAGAGTAAGGCCAATGCCTTTAGAGGCTCCGGTAATGAACCACACTTTTTTGGTTTGATTTTCCATGGTTTCCAAGGTTTTAAGTTTCGAGCATGTTTGCATTTGTCTTTTGCGCTGCAAAACGGCATATAAAGAACCTGCCTTCGTGCTTTTTTCTCACCATAGCGCTGCTATGCTGCTCAAAAACCACATCGGCAGAACCTTTCTCTGCCATTTTTCGCTAGCAAAATCAAAATGTAAACAAGCTCTTAAAACAAAGGTAGGGCAGGGGCGGGCGGCGGGGTTAGCGCCGTTCAAACCATCACTTGCGAAAATCAAACATGCCGGAACTGCGAGGGCGGCAAGGAGGTGTGTTTCTTGAAGAAGTTGTTGAAATGCGCGGGTTCTTCAAAGCCCAGGCTGTAGCCAATCTCTGAGATGTTCCAGTTCGTGTGCTTGAGCAGGGCCATGGCCTCGCTCACCAGTCGGGAGGAAATAAGTTCGGTGGTGGTTTTGCCGGTGGTTTTCTTGATGGCGCGGTTCAGGTGGTTCACGTGCACGGCCAGCTGCTCGGCAAAGTCCTTTGCTGACCGCAGCTGGCACCGCTGGCTGGGTGATTCAATGGGGAACTGGCGCTCCAGCAGCTCACTGAACACGGCGGTGATACGGGCATTGGCGTCTGGGTGCTCGTACAGCGCCTCGGCGGGCTGGGTTTTCAGCGCGAAGTGCGTCATCTCGGTCACGTAGTTGCGCAGCAGGTCGTACTTGTAGAGGTAGTCTGAGGTGATCTCAGCCAGCATTTTCTCAAAAATGGCACTCACCTGCTGCTCCTGCGCTGGGGTCAAGGCGTAAAACGGCTTTCCGCCCGTGGCGAACATAGGCAGATCCTGCAGGCCGCCCCTGATCTTCTCAGTAAAAAAAGCCTCTTTGAAAATGCAGAAGTACCCGCTGGGTTCGCCTGTGACCGCCTCCCAGGTGTAGGGCACCTTGGGGTTGAAAAACATGAGCGTGGTGCCCGTGACCTCCACGCTTCTGTCAGCGTAATGGTAGCGCAGATGGCCCCTGATCAGGGAGATTTTGTAGAAGTCGCGGCGGCTGTAGTTGGCAGGGGTGAGGGCGCAGTCTTCCAGCCGGAACACGTTGAAGTGGCCAACGTCTTTTTTCAGGTTCTCAGGAAGCCCGTTGAATTTGTGCTGGTAAAACTCTTCTAAGGTTTCAGTGGGTGCCATAATGGAAGATAGGTGATTTCCGGGGGAATTTCATGTTGCGTTTTTCGGGCTGTTTTCTGAAAAACAGCCCGAAAACAGGAAATTCTGTTTTATAACTGCGCGTATCACTGAGATATTTTACGCATTCCGTCCTCCTTTGAAGGGGGTAGGGGGATGATGACTCGTGCAGATTAGGTATTCCTGAGAATCGTTTTCTTACTCTTTTAGTGTTTTTTATTGGTTCTACTGCTGCCTTTTGTCATTCCCCTACCCCCTTCAAAGGAGGACGATCAGATAGCGTGTTTTCCTGTTGCGCGGAAGTTACTTCCGTGGTTTCTCTTCTGTTGATCATAAGCTGCGCTCTTCCGGATTTGCAATCCGGAAGCAGGTAACCCGGGGATTTGTAATCCCCGTTGCGGCCCGCTAGGGTTCTCTCTCTGGCGCGAAAGGTACGTCTGTGACTCACCGTTTTAAGATAAGCCAGTCATGGGCGTAATTTACGCGCCCTAGAGAGCCGCCCTTTTGATCTGAAAGTGCCGCGGCGGATTGCAAAGCCGGGGGTATTCTAGCCCGGGCTTATAAATCCCGTACAGCCGGTGAACTGCAAATCCTGAACAGCCGGGATACGAACTGCCGAACAAACTGCCCGTGTTTCCGTTTTGGGCCTGTTTTCAAGAAAACAGCCCTAAAACACAAAACTACCGCTCTTGTTGGTACAACACCATACCGGCGTGGTAGAGAATGCCGTCTCTGAAGTCGCCGTCGGCGGTGAAGCCGGTGTCGTCTTGGTAGTCTATATGGTCGCCGGTGAGGGTGTAGGAGCCTTGGTAGGCGCTCTGGCGGGAGCCGCGGGCCTCGTCATAGCGGCCGTTGGGCAGGAGTTCGTGCCTGATGTAGCCATCGGCGGTGACCCAAAGGCCCACGTAAGGGTTTGTTTTTGCCTGCATCTGTGCTGTCTGTGATGGGCGAAGGTTGTCTGGTCTTCGCCGTTTTCATTAGTTAGAATGAACAGGGCAAATGTAGGGGCAGGGGAGGCGGTGCCGTTTGCGTCTTCCAAACCATTGCTTGCAAAATTCAAACAATACGGGGCGTATCAGCAACTGGGGCCAGGTCAGAGGGCGAGCTGGGGGAAATTGCGTTTCTGGCCTGTTTTTCAGAAAACAGGCCAGAAACGCAGCCAGTAGTAAACGTTCAGGAAAAGGTTGGCTGCCGTGGCTGCTACGGTTGCACCGCAATCTTCAAAACCACCTTGCGCACCACCTCCTGCGTGGCCAGGGGGGCGTGCACGTCATTGGGGAAGAAGACGGTGAAGAAGCCGGCGGGCACGTCAAACCAGCTGGTGGGCTTCACGGCAAAGAAAGACACATCGCGCTCCGCGGAATAAGGGTCAATAGAAGCTCCGCAGGCCGAAAGGTCCTGCCAGCCCATGTGGTCTACGCCCGAGACAATGTACTGAATGTCAATGTAGCGCTGGTGCGCCTCCATTTTGGCATCGGCCTTGGCCACGCCCGGGCCTTCTGAGAGAATGGCAAACAGGACTTCCCCCGCCAACTCGTGTTTACCCGTGGGCAGGTTCTGAACGTCTGCCTCCTGCAGAAACTGGAAAGCCTGCTTAAACAACGGGTGCAAAGAATAGTAGCGTTCCGCGTGCTGGAGGGAGTCTAGGATCATGGTTTTCTGGTTGAAGGGATACTTTCAAGGTGACTAACTGAATCTCCCGGTTGAACATCTTCCTTGGGTACGGCTTGTAAGTTGCAAGAATTTATGCCAAGTGTCAACTTAGAAAAGCTGTTTTGGGGCTGTTTTCACAAAAACAGCCCCAAAACAGGAGTAGCATGAAGTAGAGCTACTTCAGTACCGCAAACTTCTGTTGTTTCATGTCTAGCAGCAAGGTGTGGCCCAGGAACAGTTTATTGCCCGTCATGCCGCCCAAGCCTGAGAAACGCATGAGCATGCTGTTCATGAAACCCATTCCTTCCATGTAGGTGGCTTTTTTGAGCGGCAGCTGAACCGCCCCAAAGCGGGCCGTAGCCTTTGTGGTGGTGGTGTAGGCCGTTAAGGTTTTGCCCCAAGAATTCACCCTTGCGGTGTCAATGGTCTGGCCCGGCTGCGCAAACTCTTCCCAGGTGCTTTTGTTTGTGAGCAGTTCATAGGTGCTGGAACCCGTGTCAAACAGCAGGTCGGTTTCTTCCCCGTTTATGCGCGAGGGCAACAGAATGCGGCGGCTGTCAAAGGTAAAGTCCTGAAAAGCGGTGGCGGGAATACTAGCCGGCAATAGGTCAGAGACGGTGAGCCCCATGCGCTGATAATCTAGCGTGATGATTCTGCCTTCCAGGAAATCAGTACCCAGTGAACCGATAATATGAACAGATGAAGCGTCATTCCAGCTGATGACAGAATCACCGTAGGCCAGCACTTTTACCTCTGGCGCAGTCACGGGCAGCCCCCCTACTTGAAAGGTTGTATTTACCAGATTCATCTGGTTGCCGGCTTGCTTCAATGTGAGGGCATAGCCTTTCTGCTGAATCGCCTCCAGCTTGCCTTTATAGAATACCGTAGAGGGGGTGCCCGTGTCAAACTGGAGGTAGAACGTTTTGGGGCAGCCAGCCAAAGTCACCGGAAGGAGAAGGCCAGCGTACGGGTCATTGCCAGATGTAAACCACGTAAACGGAATGGTAACTGGTTGCGCTGCTACTTTTAACTGGTTGGCGGCAGGTTTAAATTTTGCTTTAAAATAGAAGCCGCCGCCCACAGAGCTAAGCACCAAAAGGAACAAAAAAGAGAGGCCAATGCGTTTTGCTGATTTCATTGCGGTGTTTGTTAAATGACACTGCAAGATTAGGCACCAAACCGGCTGCGGCTTACGCCATTTGCCCGCCAAAAGGCCGCCAATTGCCTGCCAAGGCAGTTGTGACGTAAGAATGGCTGGTTTTTACCGCTGCTAGGAAAGGGGGGCGCGCTAAGAAATAAACAGATTTCCCCACTTGGCAAAGACCTGCCGGTGGCCGCTGCGCAACTGAATAGCCGCCCTTAGAATTGCCGCAATATTGAGGAAATATAGGAAGAAGAAGGTGCCCACAAGGAGGAAAGAAGGCCTGGCCTTAAAGTAATAGGCGCTCACCATCTGCACCAGAAATGCCAGGAGCAACGCCAGGTGCATGCCAATGCACCACATGATCTGGAAGTTGATGATACGGGCGCCGCCGCGTGGCCGGGTAACCCTTTCTGCTTTTTCCAGAGCCACAGCGGCAGCAGAAACCCCAGGTACGGCAGCAGCAGAAATGCAAAGGCCGCCAAATTGATTTGCTGCAGGTTGGCGGCAGGAACGGCTTCTGGGGCGGTGGGGGGAGGCACGGGCGCTACGGCGGCGGGCGGTTCTGCCTGCGCCACATCTGGAGCTGTGCTCGGCGTCAGTTCTTCCAGCGGAATGGCTAACGCCTGAGCCAAAGCTTTCAAGGTATAGCCCCGGGGTAGGCTCTCTTCCCGCTCAATGCGCTGAATAGTCCGGAGGCTGATCTGGGAGAGGTCTGCGAGTTCTTCCTGTGACAAGCCTTTGCGCTTCCGTTCCCCAACAATCTTCTGGGCTAAGGTCATGTTCTGTGGTGCTGGCTTTTTTTCCTCATGGGTCCCGGCCGAAAGAAGGGGCCGTAAACACGAAGGTACTGGTTTTGCCGGAATAGCCGCGTCTTAATGGGGTGCTACCTGCATAGAAAACGGGTGTCAGTGTCTGGGTGTGCAATGCCTGCAGCTCAACCGGGCGCGGGCGGTACAGGAGAGGCACCGTCTGCCGTAGTTGCCGCTGCCAGTTATTTTTCTTTCACCCGCTCATAGCTTACAGCAGTTTTTCCAGTTCAGCAGAAAGTGCCGCCTTGTCTGGGAGGTAGAGCTGGTATTTACTCACGAAAAGCTGGTTGCTGATGTTTTCAGTGGCGTACTCCACCAGAACCTGGTCTTTGTACGCACCCAGCACAATGCCAATGGGCGGATTGTCGCCTTCCACGTTTTCTTCTTTGGCGAAGTAGTTCAGGTACAGGTTCATCTGGCCAATGTCCTGGTGTTCAATTTCGCCGCGCTTCAGGTCTATCAACACAAAGCACTTCAGAATGCGGTGGTAGAAAACCAGGTCCACAAAGAAGTGCCTATTGGCCAGGCTGATTTTATATTGCCGGCCAATAAACGCGAAGCCCTTGCCCAGTTCCAGCAGAAACTGCTCTAAGTTCTGGATCAGTTTTTCTTCCAGTTCGCCTTCTTTGTAGTGGTATTGCTGCGGAATACCTAAAAATTCAAACACGTACGGGTCTTTGAGAATATCAGCGGGCTTTTGAACATCCGCCCCTTGTTCGGCTATCTGCAAAATGCCGGCCTTGTCTTTGCTCAGCGCTAACCGCTGGAACAACAGACTTTTCATCTGGCGCTTCAGCTCCCGAACACTCCAGTCTTCCTTTTCGCACTGTCTGGTGTAGAAGCTGACTTCTAAGTCAGTATCAGCTTTTAGTATTTCATTGTAATGGCTCCAGCTTAATTGTCCAGACTGTGTCTGGATTTTTGGAAACCGGGTGTAGAATTGTCTTATTTGGAACAAGTTAGATCGGCTAAATCCCTTCCCGTAGGCCAAGGTAAGTTCTTTTGAAAGGCGGTCAAGCAAATTAGCGCCATATTCGGCTTTTGCGTTTCCGCCTTGCTCAAATTCTACTATGTGCCGGCCTATCTGCCAGTAGGTTTGCACCAGAATGGTATTGATGGCGCGCCCCGCCTGCGCCCGCCCGGCGTCCAGCAGGGAGCCAATTTGCTGCACCAGCCCATTGTATGGTGGTACTTCTTTCATGCAGTTCCTTTCCCAAGTATTAGAAGCCAGGCTTGGCTTTCTTTCACAAGATACCGAAACTACCTCACCGCCCCAAAACAAAAGGAGCCCTGAAATTTCCATTTCCGGGCTCCTTTTTCAAAAACAGGTCAAAAACGCCAATGCCTCACAGTGCTTTGTCATTCTTAATTCCTAATTGGAGCATAGCTACCCTAACGCCATCTCCTTATCAAAGGAAACAGGGAGAGGTAAGTGTTCTTGGGCTGAGCAATTATTCAAAAAGAATTCAAGGAGCTGGTGCGCCTCAACTCCTTAAAACGGAGCAGATGTTACTCACCGCTCTTTATTAGCTTGAAGGTACTAGTGCCGCTCTCGGTTTCTATTTTCAGCAGGAACAGCTGGTTGGCCTGTTTACCTAAGTCAAAGGTAAAGGTCAGGGTGCCTGCTTTCCGGAAGGTCTTTTTCTGCACTACTTTGCCGCTAGTGGTAACTACGGTGGCGGTAAGTTTGCCCGTGTATGGCCCGTCTACCTGCACCTGCACTTTGCCAGAGGTAGGGTTAGGGAATACCCGCGTGTGTTTTACAATAACCTCATCTTGCGCCGCCGTAAGGGTAAAGGCAAAAGCAGCCGAAGTGGCTTTGCAACCAGCCGCGTTGCTGACTTCTACTTTGTACTGGCCAGAAGCAGTTGGGGTGATAGACCGAGTGGTTTCGGTTAAGGGTACATCATTTCTAAACCACTTGTAAGAAGCCCCTTCTGTAGAAATAAGTTGGTTTCCGTTCTGGGTAATACTGGCTTGTGGAAGGGGGGCTACCACTACATTGGCCACTAAGCTGGTATCGGCGGGGTACTCACCGTTCTTCACTACAACGCGGTATCTGCCAGGAATGGTGACCGTGTAACTGGGGTTTGTGGCATTGCTAATTGCCTCTCCGTCTTTAAGCCAGAGGTAGGTGTTATTGGGCTTAGCAGGGGTGTTCAACTGCAGCCCGTTGGCAGCGTCTTGGCAAAGGGCCTGCTCCCCAATAAGGTTAAGCGGAGCGGTGGAATACGCCAGAAGCTGTACGTTTTCTCCCACGTAAGCGACATTCCCTTTCACAGACACAATGTCCTGGTCACCGTCGCCGTCCACATCGGCGGCGCGCATGGGGCCATCTGAGGGTGGCAAACTCACTGGCGCCTGCTTGAACCGGGCATTGCCCACCCCAATGAAAAGATTGTTGTTGACTGCGCCGTTGCTGCTCAAAAGCAGGTCAAGAATTCCGTCTTTGTTGAAATCTACAGTGTCTACCCACTTAATCCAGCCCTCTGAGGAAAACTCTTGGGTGATGCGGCTAGAGGCGTCTGTGAAGCTAGCGTTACCGTTGTTCAGCAAGAGTTGCAGGAACGCTCCTTTGTAAAACGGCTGCCCTGGGGTGTTGGAGGAGATAACATCCAAGTCGCCGTCTTTATCGAAATCAGCGACGGCAAAAGCCACGGTAATCCAGTTATTGCCCGGCACTTTCCGGTCAATGGCGTTTTCCTTGATGGTGAACACGCCGCTGCCGTTGTTCAGCAGCACCAGGTTACCAGCAGTGTTTTCGTCGCCGCCCAGGAATAGGTCTTGGTCACCGTCGCCGTCAAAATCTGCGAAAGCGCTGGAGGTAAACGCCCCCAGGTGCTTGCCGCCACAGCCACCGGCAAATTGTTAGTGCCCACAGAGAACACGCCGCTGCCGTTGTTCAGGTAAATGAGCGGTCCATTAGTGCCCCCGCCAATGTTGGCCATGTACAGGTCTACATCGTTGTCGCCGTCAATGTCGGCGGCAGATACGTGGTGGGTAAAGTCAATAGACTGCGGAAAGTGCGTGGAGGTGACGTTGCGGAGCGTGCCATCGGCCTGGCCAAACAAGAGCTGGCTCTGCTCACCCGGAAATGGATGGGTATCGGTACCGTGGCCAATCATCACCAAATCTTTAAAACCGTCTTTGTTGAAGTCGGCTACGGCAATGTGGCGGGGGTGCACCATTTCCAACCCAGCCGGAATGAAAGTGGCGGTTTGATTGGTAACCGTCAGGTTCTGGTGCGTGGCCAATACCTGAATAGGTCTGAACGTGCCCGGAAACGGGGTAGGCGGCCAGGCTATGGAAACACCCAGAAACTCCAGGCGGCCGTCTTGGTTAATATCCATTGGGTAGATGTCTTCCAGGCCATGCGGCAACGCCGGCGAGATGGTGGTGGCCCTTGAGGCAAAAAAAGGTTCTTTCTCAGTATAAAACGTGCTGTGCCAGATAGGATCCTGTGGATCAGCAGTTGCGGTCATGCCCAGCGTGGCATGTAGGTTGTTTCCTGATCTGTCTTGCGCCATTTGGCCAGAACCCTCGTCCAGCATCCAGAAAGCCACCAAGCCATTGGCATTAGCGGCGGGAACGGCTTGCGCCACCGCCTGCACCTCTGCCGCTGAGAGCGCTCTGCTCCACACCCCCACCTGCTTAATGTAGGCATTGGAGCCGCAGCAGTAATTGCCTTTGTTAATGCCGCCGCCAATGCCGAAGGGCACGTTGTTGCTCTGGGGAAGGCCGGGGCTTTGGATAGAACCTGCCAGCTGCCCGTTGATGTACAGCTGCATGGTGCCACCAGACAAGGTAGCGGCCATGTGGGTCCAGGTGTTTAGCGGTATGTCATTTGGTGAGGCAATGCTTCTGTAAGTACCCGCCGCCCCGGTGGTTTGGACAAACTCCACCCGGTTGCCGGTGTTGTTCCAGCCCAGCACGTACGTCATCCAGGGATCGGTGTCACGGTCGGTAGCTGGTTTGCCCACTATAAGGCTGTGGGGGGTGCGGGCGGTGGGGTTTACCCAAGCCGAAAAAGTAAACTCGCCTCCCAATTTAAGACGGTCATCTACTGGCGCAAAGACACCGCTGTTGTTGAATTTAAGTATGTTGCTCTGGCCAGGGGCAGTGATCTGAGCGCTTCCTATTAAAGAAACACAGCACAAGAGGAAGGTGAGTATAGATTTCTGCATATATAACTTTAAATAAAAATACGGTGGTGCTTAACTTAATCAAAGTTAATGGATTACATGTATGGTAGATGCTGAAAGTAAGAAGATTTTTATTAGGAAACAGAGCCAGAAGAGCCTTGGGTTGCACAAGTAAATGAAGTAGACGCTTAAGGCTGCTACTTCATTTACTTGGTTATTTAAACCTAAACCAAAAGGAGCCCGGAAATTTCTATTTCCGGGCTCCTTTTCCAAAAACAGGTCAAAAACAGCTTTGGTCTGCCACGCCTTGTGTTGCACGGCAAGACCCATTCCTACTTCCCCATGAACTCACGCGGTGGCCATCTCCTTCAGTTCGCTCACCACCTTGGTCATTGAGGCTTTGGCATCGCCAAACAGCATGAGGCAGTTGGGGTACCCGAAAAGCTCGTTCTCAATACCGGCGTACCCGGCGGCCATGCCGCGCTTGCAGACAATGACGGTGCGGGCCTTGTCTGCGTTGAGCACGGGCATGCCGTAGATGGGGCTGCCGGGGTTGGTGCGGGCGGCAGGGTTCACCACGTCATTCGCGCCAATGATGAGGCAGATGTCAGTGTTGGCGAACTCGTCGTTGATGTGGTCCATCTCAATGAGCTTGTCATAGGGAATATTGGCCTCGGCCAGGAGCACGTTCATGTGGCCCGGCATACGGCCCGCCACCGGGTGAATGGCAAATTTCACGCTGGTGCCGCGTTTCTCCAGCAGGTCAGTAAGCTCACGCACTACGTGCTGGGCCTGCGCCACCGCCATGCCGTACCCCGGCACAATGATCACGCTGCTGGCGGAGTCAAAGAGCATGGCGCTTTCTTCCACGCCCACCTCTTTCACCACAATTTCTTCGCCGCCCCCGCTAGCTGCCGCGCCGCCCGTCTGCCCGAAGCCGCCCAGTAGCACGTTCACCAGCGACCGGTTCATGGCTTTGCACATAATCTGCGTGAGAATAATGCCTGAGGCGCCCACCAGCGCGCCCGTGATAATGAGTACCTGGTTGTTCAGCACAAAGCCCGTGGCACAGGCCGCAATGCCAGAATACGAGTTCAGGAGCGAAATCACCACCGGCATATCGGCGCCGCCAATAGGAATCACCGTGAGTACGCCCAGCAGCAGCGCAATGGCCAGCACGGCAATCATCCAGAGCTCAAAGTTAGGGTCCAGCACCACCAGCACGCTGAACGCCAGTACCGCCAGAAACAGCAACGCATTCAGCGCGTGCTGCCCCGTGAACGTAATGGCGCGGCCGTTGATGAGGCCCTTCAGCTTCCCAAACGCCACCAACGAGCCCGTGAACGTGACCGCCCCAATAAGGATACTGATCACCACTGTCACCGCTACCACCACCGGCATGGTCAGGCTGGCCTCGTGCGCCTGCCGCCAGTATTCAGAAGCCGCCACCAAAACGCTTGACGCCCCCCCGAACCCGTTGAAAATAGCCACCATCTCGGGCATATTGGTCATCTCCACGCGCTGCGCCGCAAACCAGCCCACCGCCGAGGCGATCAGAATCGTCACAAAAATCTCTGTGAAGCTCAATACCTGGCTGTTCAGCAGCGTAGCCACCACCGCAATAAACATGGCTACCGCCGAAAGTGTGTTCCCTTTTCGGGCCGAACTGGTTTTGCCCAGCATCTTTATGCCCATGATAAACAGCACCGACGCCACCAGATAGGCGATTTGAATCAATAAGTCAGTAGTCATGTCTGCGCCGCGTTATTTCTTCTTCTTAAACATTTTAAGCATGCGGTCAGTGACCACGTAGCCGCCCACCACGTTGAGCGTGGCCAGGAACAAGGCCGCCACCCCCAGCCATTTGCTCACACTGTGGTCCAGCGGACCCGCCGCCACAATGGCCCCCACAATGGTAATCCCAGAGATAGCGTTAGACCCAGACATGAGGGGGGTGTGCAGCGTGGGCGGCACCTTAGAAATCAGCTCAAACCCCACAAAGCTGGCCAACACCAGCACGTAGAGGAGCACAATTAAAGCTTCTGCGTTCATATTTTTAATTGTTGATCGTTCAATAGTTGATTGTTTTTGATACTCCCCCCTTTGCAGGGGGGAGGGGGATGTTTACACCTGCCGGTCCACGCATTTCTGCTGAGGTAGAGACCAGCACGCTGTCTCTCTGCTCTGCGATGGCCGTTACAGAACATACCTGCTGACAAACAGTCTTCCACTATACCTCCCTCCAAAGAAGGGAATAACCAGCAGTGCGGGGGAGACAAGGCGGTGCCTGGTCTCTACATGGTCAAATCCCCCCTTACACCGTCTTTGCCAGAATATCTTTGGTGAATTGGTGCACCAGCGCACCTTGGTGCGTGATGAGCGACCCCTTGGTGACTTCCTCGTCCAGCTCCCATTTAAAACCGTCTTTGGTGGCCAGGTGCAACAGCAGCGTGCTGATGTTCTTGGCGTAGAGTTCGCTGGCGTTGGTAGAAACCATGGCGGGCAAATTGGCTTCCCCAATAATGGTGACACCGTGCCGTACCACCGTCTGGTTAAATTCGCTGAGGGCGCAGTTCCCGCCTGACTCCACGGCCATGTCTACAATCACCGAGCCCGGTTTCATGCTCTGCACCATCTCCGCAGTGACCAGCAGGGGCGCTTTCTTGCCAATGACCAGGGCGGTCGTGATCACAATATCGGCCTCGGCAATATGTTTGGAGATAAGTTCTTTCTGCTTCTGCAGGTACTCGGCAGAAACTTCTTTGGCGTAACCGCCTTCGGTTTGTACGCCCTCGGCCTGCACTTCCAGGAACCGGCCGCCCAGAGACTCTACCTGTTCTTTGGTTTCTGGCCTCACATCTGTGACCTCTACCACGGCGCCCAGGCGTTTGGCGGTGGCAATGGCCTGCAAACCGGCCACGCCCGCGCCAAAAATGAGCACGCGCGCCGGGGTGATGGTGCCCGCCGCCGTCATCATGAGCGGGAAAATCTTGCCCAGCGCGTTGGCACCCAGCAGCACTGATTTATACCCCGCCAGGTTGGCCTGCGAGCTCAGCGCGTCCATCTTCTGCGCCCGGGAGATACGGGGCACGGCGTCCATGGCGAACGCGGAGATGCGTTTCTGCACCAGCGCCTCTACTATGTCTGGAATGGTGTAGGCGTACAGGAAAGAGAGCACGGCGCTGCCTTCGCGCAGCAGGTGCACCTCTTCAACGGTAGGCGCGTTGACTTTCAGGAGCACATCAGCGTCAGCCAGCAGGGCGGTCCTGTCTGGGAAAATGAGGCCCCCGGCCTGCTCATAGGCGCTGTCATAGAAGCCGGTGGCTTCGCCCGCGCCGCTCTCTATGCCACAGCTGAAGCCCGCTTTGGTCAGCGACTTCACCACGTCTGGGCTCAGCGCCACCCGCCGTTCAGGTACTTTGGTTTCTTTGAGTACTGCTACTTTCAAGGTTCTTGGGTTAACGTGAGATAGCAAAGTAAGGGGCAGAATTACCCCATAAATGCCACAAAGTCAAGGAAGTTCTTAAATATTAGTATAAGCTAATGTTTGGTAGGGAAAGGCGGCAGGGCAGGTAGTAAGGAGAGTGGGAAAGCTGTTTTGGAGCTGTTTTTCTGAAAACAGCCCCAAAACAGGTCTTGGGGTTCAGGGGCTTTAACCAGCCGAAAGCCCGGGAGGGCCAGGTTCCTGTTTTTGGCCTATTTTCCTGAAAACAAGCCGAAAACAGGAAAGCGGCGAAGCTGCCTGATGCCAGGGTTTCTCTGCTCAGGCGCCGGGTTTACCCGCGCGGTCAACGGCTTGCCCGGGGTTCAGGCAGAACCCGCAGAGAGCTGGGTTTATATTTTTGCAACCGATTTCATATATCCAGAAACATTCCCCAACTTAGGAGGCGCAACCGTTCAGCAGAGCCTATGAAAAGAGTCTTAACGTTTCTCCTTTTAGCTGTGGCGCTGGGGGCCGTCTCATTTACCCCCGCCCAGGAAGATGCCTTTCAATATCCGTTCCAGAACCCCAACCTGACTATTGAAGCGCGGGTGAATGATCTGGTGTCGCGCCTGACCTTAGAGGAGAAGGTGGCGCAGATGCTGAACGCGGCCCCCGCCATTGACCGCCTGGGCATTCCCAGCTATGACTGGTGGAACGAGGTGCTGCACGGCGTGGCCCGTACGCCGTATAAAGTAACCGTTTATCCGCAGGCCATAGGCATGGCGGCTACGTTTGATACCACCTCGCTGCAGGTCATGGCAGATTACTCGGCCTTAGAGGGGCGGGCAATTTATAACAAGGCTATCGCCGAAGGCAAATCTGGCCAGCGCTACGTGGGCTTAACCTACTGGACACCCAACATCAACATCTTCCGGGACCCGCGCTGGGGACGGGGGCAGGAAACCTACGGCGAAGACCCGTTCCTCACCGCCATGCTGGGCCGGGCGTTTGTGCGCGGCCTGCAGGGCGATGACCCCAAATACCTGAAAGCGGCGGCCTGCGCCAAACACTACGCCGTGCACAGCGGGCCTGAGCCTGAGCGCCACGTGTTCAACGCCCAAGCCACCAACTATGACCTTTGGGATACGTATCTGCCCGCCTTTGAGGAGCTGGTGGTGAACGCCAAGGTGGCGGGCGTGATGTGCGCCTACAACGCGTTCAGGGGCCAGCCCTGCTGCGGCTCAGACGTACTCATGAATGACATTCTGCGCAACCAGTGGCAGTTCACGGGCTATGTGACCTCAGACTGCTGGGCCGTTGACGACTTCTTCAAAAACCATAAAACCCACCCAGACGCGGCCTCGGCCTCAGCCGATGCCGTGATGCACGGCACTGATATTGACTGCGGCACTGATGCTTACAAAGCGCTGGTGCAGGCCGTGAAAGACGGTAAAATCACCGAGCGCATGATTGATGTGTCTGTGAAGCGGTTGTTCACCATCCGGTTCCGGTTGGGTATGTTTGATCCCGTGGCGCTGGTGAAATATGCCCAGACCTCGCCTGAGGTTTTAGAAAGTGCGCCGCACAAAGCTCACTCGCTCAAGATGGCGCAGCAGTCTATGGTGCTGTTGAAGAATGACAAAAACACGCTCCCACTCAAGAAAAACCTGAAGAAAATTGCCGTGATTGGCCCTAACGCCAACAACCCCATTGCGGTGCTGGGCAACTACAACGGTACGCCGTCTACCATTGTCACGGCGTTGCAGGGCATCAAAAACAAAGTGGGGTCGGGCACCGAAGTGGTCTACGAGCAGGCCACTACCTTCACCAAAGACACGCTGCTGGTGTACACCAACATCAGCTCCCAGCTGAGCTTTGACGGCAAAGCAGGTGTGCGCGCCGAATATTTTAACAACAGAGACCTGAAAGGCGAGCCCGTGGCCACCCGTCAGGAGCCTGCCATCAACAATGCGTGGCAGGAGGGCGAAACCGTGGTGGGCAGCATGAAAGCTTACAACTTCTCGGCCCGCTATACCACAGACTATACCGCCAGCGCCACCGGCTCCATCACCCTGGAACTGGAAGGCGACGACGGCTACCGTTTACTGGTAGACGGCAAGGAAACGCTCAACGCCTGGGAGCGCAACCGCTGGGGGGCCAAGAATTTTAAACTGCCTACCAAACAAGGCCAGAAATACCGGCTGGTGCTGGAGTATGTGCAGCGCGAAGGCAAGGCTTCTGTGCAGCTGCGCGCGGGCAACTTCGCCAAAACCGACTTCAAAGCCCTGGCCAACCGGGTGAAAGATGCAGACGTCCTCATCTACGTAGGCGGTATCTCCCCGCAACTGGAGGGCGAGGAAATGCAGGTGAACGAACCTGGCTTCAACGGCGGCGACCGTACCTCTATTCTGCTGCCCCGTGTGCAGACCGAGGTGATGAAGGCGCTCAAAGCCACGGGCAAGCCGGTAGTGTTTGTGATGATGACGGGCAGCGCCATTGCCATTCCGTGGGAGGCCCAGAACCTTCCCGCCATTGTGAACGCGTGGTACGCGGGGCAGTCAGCGGGTACGGCTATCGCCGATGTGCTGTTTGGCGACTACAACCCCGCGGGCCGCCTGCCCGTGACCTTCTACAAGAGCGACAGCGACCTTCCGCCGTTTGGCGACTACACCATGGACAACCGCACGTACCGCTATTTCAAAGGGCAACCGCTGTACGGCTTCGGGCACGGTCTGAGCTACACCACCTTTCAATATGACCAGCTGGAGGTGCCAAAGAGCAGCCGCGTGAATTCGCCTGTCCCTGTGCGGGTGCGGGTCACCAACTCGGGCAAACTAGACGGCGAGGAAGTGGTGCAGCTGTACGTGAGCAAGCAGGTGCCCGGCTATAAAACGCCTATCAGGGCCTTGAAAGGTTTCAAACGTATTTCCCTGAAACGCGGCGAGAGCCAGGTAGTCACCTTTGAACTTCGACCGCAGGATTTGGCGGTTATTTCCCAAGACGGCTCCGCCGAATATGAGGCGGGCACGGTGCAGATCAGCGTGGGCGGCAGTCAGCCAGATGCGCAGAGCAAGAAGAGTAGGAAGACTGTTGAGGGGCGTATGGCGTTGGTGAAGTAGGGTTGTTTGCATTTTAGGAAACCTGTTTTTGGCTTGTTTTTCAGAAAACAGGTCAGAAACGGGTTTTTATTTTAGGTGTCTTGTGGTCATGCTGCTGCAGGGGCCATGCGTAGTTTGCTGCTCCCTTGGCGTTGCCGCTTGATGCGTTGTTTTAGTAGCTGTGTTGTTTCATCTTTTCCGGTAAGCGCTCACGGCCGCGGGGCCCCGTCCTGCCGGTTCGCACTGCTGTTAAAACTAGGCCCTCCGGCCTTGCCGCTGGAGCGGCACCGTATTAACAGAGGCGCTCACCGCCAAGACTGGTTTGGGTTCCCCTCCTGATCAGCTTCTCTGGTTATATCTGTACCAGTAGGTAACTGCTGCTGATCCGCTAGCCTGGGGCGAGCCCGTGCTGCGCACATCAGCCAGGGGCAGAAGTGCTAATTAACAGAGGTGCCACTAGCAGAAGTGTTGATTGTTCATTGTTGTTTCTTTACTTACTTATTGCTGCTTGTTTGTCACAATCTCTGGTTCAAGTTTCCAACTTGGACCTATAATGGCGGAAGCTTTCAGCTTCCATGAGGCGGCAGCCTCACATTACCTCTGCCCTCTATAGCTCCCTCTTCTGCCCCTCTATGGCGCGGAAGTTACTTCCGTGCCTTCTAACTCCAGCTGATACTCCCGCTTGCGCGAGTCCCCAGACGCGTGCCTACTGATGACGGGCGGTCTCAGCCTGCCCTCGCGGCGCGGCTGCGAAACCAGGCATTGCTGCTTCATTCGTATTGAATTGCCTAAAGAAAAAAGGAAGGACTCAAGACTCAGGACTCAGAACTCACTCTGATGCTCCCCCTTTGAAGAGGGCGAAGGGGGAGGTTGACACAGGAGGACACACATTGCTGAGGTACGGTCACCCGCCATTTGTCCTACGCATTCTAGATCAATCCCCTCCCGGGAGGGGTTGGGGTGGGTCTCACGCATGGCAAGTTGTTTCACAACCGAAGCCAAGATCACATGCTTGACTCAGAACTCAAGACTCAGGAGTTCTACCAGGCCCCGTACCGTCCTGATGAGGCCTGCGGGCGTCTGTGCCCATTTCCTGTTTTCGGCCTGTTTTTCTAAAAACAGCCCCAAAACGGGTTTCCCTCTGCAGTGGGTTCTAAAGCCGCTTCTGAAATAAAGTGTTTTCGTTACTTTTATCTTGCAAGGCAGAACATCCGTATCTAAATAGAAAAGGAGAGTCTTGCCTGATTCTTACACCCACACAAAACTGATCGCTGCATGAACACCTCAACCATTACCTCAAGCCAACAAGCCATTGCGCTGGAAGACAAATACGGTGCCCACAATTACCACCCGTTGCCCGTGGTCTTGAGCCGCGGCGAAGGCGTCTTTCTCTGGGATGTGGAGGGAAAACGGTACTATGATTTTCTTTCGGCCTACAGTGCCGTGAACCAGGGGCACTGCCACCCGCGCATTATTGGGGCACTCACGCAGCAGGCGCAGCAGCTCACCCTCACCTCCCGCGCCTTCTACAATGACAAACTCGGCCCCGCCGAAAAGTACCTGTCTGAGCTGTTTGGCTATGACAAGGCGCTGTTGATGAACTCGGGCGCTGAAGCCGTGGAGACTGCCCTAAAGCTGGCCCGCAAGTGGGGGTACACCCAGAAAGGGATTCCGCCGCATGAGGCTGAGGTGGTAGTGGTGGAGCACAATTTTCACGGCCGTACCACGGGAATTATCTCTTTCAGCACTGACCCCAGCAGTACCAGAGGGTTTGGGCCTTACATGCCGGGCTACAAGGTGATCCCGTATGACAACCTGGCCGCGCTGGAGCAAACCCTGAAAGAGAACGCCCACGTCTGTGCCTTCCTGCTGGAACCCATTCAGGGCGAAGCGGGCGTAGTAGTTCCCTCAGAAGGGTATCTGGCGGGCGCCAAGGCGCTGTGCGAACAATACAACGTGCTCCTGATCATTGACGAGATCCAGACCGGCATTGGCCGCACGGGTAAAATGCTGGCCTCTGAGTATGAAGGCGTGAAACCAGACATCCTTATCCTGGGCAAGGCCCTGTCTGGCGGCGTGCTCCCTGTTTCTGCGGCACTGGCCAATGATGAGGTCATGCTCTGCATCCAGCCCGGTGAGCACGGCTCTACCTTTGGCGGCAACCCCTTGGCCTGTGCCGTGACGGTGGCCGCGTTAGAAGTAATAGAAGAGGAGCATCTGGTAGAAAATGCCCGCCGCCTGGGAGAAGTCTTCCGGGCCCGCATGAACCAACTCAAAGAAAAGCACCCCGAGCTGGTGTCACTGGTACGCGGCCGGGGCCTTCTGAACGCTGTGATTATCAAGCCCACAGCAGACGGGCGCACCGCCTGGGATGTATGCGTGAAACTGATGGAGAACGGCCTGCTCGCCAAGCCCACCCACGGCGACATTATCCGGTTCGCGCCGCCGCTGGTGATTACCCAGGAGCAGTTGCACACCTGCTGTGATATCATTGCCCAAACGCTTGAGGAGTTTTAACTTTTTGCTGCAACCTATTCTCGGCCTTTGGCCATGGCATAATAACCTGTTTTTGGCCTGTTTTGCAGAAAACAGGTCAAAACAGGTTATAACTTTTGCTTCAGGTTGCGTTCAGTTGAACCTCACTTCTTTGGCCAAAGGCCGAAGACAGCTCCCCCTTTCTTAGGGCAAGGGAAGACACCCGCCGCAGCGAAAGACAGAAATCCAGTTGCTTTTCTAGCTTATCATTCTGAAAGAATCTTGGGGGCGATCTAGAAAAGCCTCTGCCGTTTGCCACCAAGCTCTCATCAGAAAGGCAGAAGCATGCTTAGCAACAGACTTTCCAGAAAATTTGAATTAGGTTTTAAAATATTCAGAATCAGATGATTTTAATTTAAAATGCTGAAACACGCATTCCGTCCCCCTTTGAAGGGGGTAGGGGGATGACCAAGGCCGTTGAAGAACAGCCAGCTTTAGAGTAGCGAAATGAAAAGATGCTTCCCGGGAATGCGTACTTCCGCATGAGTAATTCAGCACGAATAATCACTCCCCTACCCCCTTCAAAGGGGGACGGAATGCGTGAAAATTCCCAATTTTACGGTAGAAAACTGTTTTGCAAGAAAGAAGCGGCCCCAAGTGGGGTAGATTTCCGTTTCCAGCCTGTTTTTCTGAAAACTGGCCAAAACAGCCTTCGCCTGAATGGGCAGAAACCCTACCTTTGCCGGGAGTACCTAAACATAATCGGTTTTTGGGCGCGCCCGTACACTATTCTACGCGTTCTTTTGTTGTAGAACAGCAGGTCTGCCCACTTAGCGGCTCACCCGCCTTATTTGTAACAGCTATGGATCATTTAACCCGTCGGCCCCGCCGAAACCGTAAATCTGAAGTGATCAGGAACATGGTGCAGGAAAACCATGTGGCCGTACATGACCTCATTTTCCCAGTCTTCATGATGGAAGGCACCAACCTGGCCGTTGAGATTGCCTCTATGCCGGGCATTTACCGCTACTCCCCAGACCGTTTACTGGAAGAAATTGCCCAATGCGTAGACCTGGGCATTAAAACCTTTGCGCCGTTCCCGCAGATTGACGAAAGCAAGAAAGACCGCTTCGCGTCTGAAAGCAAGAACCCAGAGGGGCTTTACCTGCGCACCATTGCTGAGATCAAGCGCAATTTCCCAGACGTGGTCCTGATGACTGATGTGGCCATGGACCCGTACAGCTCAGATGGCCATGACGGCATTGTAGACAACGGTGAGATTCTCAATGACGCTACGCTGGAAGTGCTAGGCCAGATGGCGTTGGCCCAGGCCCAGGCCGGTGCCGATATCATTGGCCCCTCAGACATGATGGACGGCCGGGTGGCCCACATCCGTCAGGTCCTGGACAGCCACGCGTTCACCAACGTCTCCATCATGAGTTACACCGCCAAGTACGCCAGCGGTTTCTACGGTCCGTTCAGAGACGCCCTGGGCTCAGCGCCCAAGCACGGCGACAAGAAAACCTACCAGATGAACCCCGCCAACAGCCGCGAAGCCTTGATTGAGGCAGAACTGGACATCGCCGAGGGCGCTGACTTCCTGATGGTAAAACCCGCCCTGGCGTACCTGGACGTGATTAAACTTCTGAAAGACAACACTAACCTGCCCGTGGCTGCCTACAACATCAGCGGCGAGTACGCCATGGTAAAAGCCGCCGCGCAGAACGGCTGGCTAGACGGTGAGAAGATCATGCTGGAAGTGCTATTGAGCATGAAACGCGCCGGTGCTGATATTATTCTCACGTACTTTGCCAAAGAATTTGCGCAGTACATGAAAAAGTAGGCCTGTTTTTGACCTGTTTTCTGAAAAACAGGTCAAAAACAGAAACAGGAAAGGGAGCCCACGGGCTCCCTTTCCTGTTTCTGTACAGCTCCAGCTTTACTTTAGCTGAACCATGCGTTTGGTAAAGCGCTTCCCGTCAACCATGAGCTGGTAGAGGTAGGTGCCACTCGCCAGGCCGCTGCCCCGCCAGGTCACCAGGTGTTTACCGGCTTGCAGGCTGCCATTTACCAGGGAAGCCACCTTTCTGCCCGTCATATCAAACACCTGCAACTGCACCTGGGCCGCACTCTCTAATTGGAAAGGAATGGTAACCGTTGTCCCTTGAACGTATGGGTTAGGATAGCTCAGGCCAAGCCCTGTCTGCAAAGGGTTGGGGTCCTCAACGTTGGGGATCAACGGCCCTGAGTACCTAAGGCTGAACACCCCGTTCCCGTGGGTGCCCACTACAACCAGATCATCTGTGGTTCTGCTGAGCACCATGTCAACCGGCACCTGCCCAATAGAGCTATTGCCTTCGCGCAGCCAGGTGGTACCGGCCCCTTCTAAAACGCCGGTAGAGTACAAGCCGGTACTGGTACCTACAAAGTACTTATTGGTGCCGTCTGGGTTGGGGAGAATAGTCACCCACCTGGCAGAAGGGCCGTTACCGCTACCATCAGGGTTCTCCTCCAGGTTTCCGGCAACGGCGGTCCAGGTAGCCCCGCCATCTGTGGTGTAGAACAGACTCTGCACTTTATAGTTAGAAAATACCACTACGGCTTTGTTGGCGTCTTTGGGGTCAATGGCAATACAGTTGATATAGCCGGTGGGAGCCCCAGATGCACTCTTGGGGAAATTAGCCCCTGTGATCTCAGTTCTGGTGGGCGAAGCTGCGTTGCCGTTCTGGAGCTTGTACAACCGGCCTCCGCTGGTTCCAAAATAGACCACATTGGCCGGCACTTTACTGACTGAGACAGCAGAAATGGTTTCAGAAATACCCAGATTGGCCACCACCTCCCAGCCCAGGTTTGATTGTTCCCCGCCCAGGGGGATCTGGGCAATGTTTTTATTGCGCCATAGCGTGTCACCGGCCGGTAGAAACATGGTGTACTCATTGTTAGGATCAATGGTGTACGGGTTCACAAACAGGTAGCCCGTGGTTTTGGGCGGGTCAATTCTGGCATACCCAATATCTTCACCCTTATCATTGAACGCGATTCTATATACTGTACCGTTCTGCACAGACACCAACAGGGAGTGGGTGGTCACAGCGGCAAAAGCCCCGTCTCCCCCTACAACCTCGTTCCACTCTGTGGTGGCGTTGATGTTGTCTACCGCCCAGCTGCCATTGTCCTGCATACCGCCCACCACAAAGTCATCTGTGGTGTTCAGGTCCATGGCCACTGTATAGAACTGAGTGGTCTGATACCCCCTGTTCAGAGACTCCCATACCACAGAGGCAGCTGCGTTATTGTTGGTCCGGCTCACGCCCCCGTCATGCGCAGACAGCATTCTGTTGGGGTTAGAACGGTAGAAGATGACCTCATGCTGGTCAGGGTGATGGTTGTTGTATAAGGCAAAGCTGGAGTTATCAGGCACGTAGCCGCCTATTTTACGCGTAGAGGTGGTATTGGTAAAGCCACTGAGGGACCGGTAAAGGTTGGTGCCGCCCAGCACCACAAAGTTAGGATCATCTGGTTTGACTTTGACCACCATGTTGTACCCACCCTGCAGGTCTAAATCACCAGATTTCCCACCCAGCATGGGCAGATTGGCGCTGAGGTTCGTCCACCGGCCACCTGCCCCGGCCCCACTCCCAGAGAGGTACTCGTACTTCCAGAGATTGGCCTCAGCGGCAGCATTGGTGGCTGTGTACACAAAGAAATATACTATGTTCTCATTAGAAGGCGCAATATCCATGACAATGCGCTCATAGGAAGCCGGAAAGGTACCCGGTGTGATGTCTGTCCAGGTGACGCCGTCTGTAGAGCGGTGAATGCCTCGTTTAGTGGCAGATCTTCCTCCGCTGGCATACTGGCTTAAAGCTGCGTACATGTTGCCGCTATTCCCAATGGCAATATCTGTAAAGTAGGGGCTGGCGTTGAAGTCATTTACCCCGGCCTCATACCCCAGCACACTCTGCCAGGTACCCCCCCCGTCAGTAGACCTTCTGACAGAGCCTACGGTAGCCGCAAAAACTTCATCCTGCGCCGCATTGGCCGGATTGGTAGCCACCCGGTAGATAAACTGGAAGACATTGGTGAAGGCTGTGAAATTGGCCGTCTGGGTAGAGACCAGCGGGCTCCAGGTGACGCCGTTGTCAATTGACTTGTAGATACCATTCCCATAGTAGGTAGCCCCCGGAGCAGAGGCAGAGTTCCCAAACATTTCACCGGTGCCATAGTACCAGACATTCTGCTTGCCCACTCTCTTGTCCTGGCTGATGGTTGTCACACTCTGCAACTGGTCTAACCCGGTCACTTTGGCCCAGGAGGCACCGCCGTTGCTGCTGCGCCACATGCCCCCAGACACGCCACCGGCCAAAAGAACGTTTTCATTGGCTATGTCCAGCGCCATGGCGCGGGTACGCCCACCCACATTATAAGGCCCGCGGCTATTCCAGTTCTCTGTTGCAAACTTGGCATGGGGGTCTAACTGGCGCAGCACCTGCTCTTTGGTAGGGATTGTCTCAGAAAAAGCCAGCTCCAGCTCCCGTATTCCCTCCGGAACCTTTCCTGTAGCCGGATCTTTAAGCCGTTCAACCTCATACTCAAGCCGTGCCTGCGGCTTGTCTTTAGACCCAATGGCGCCCTTCTTATGCAACCGCTCCACCCTGGACCTGTAGCCGGCCTTCTTCATCTCATCTGCTGAGATACGCCCCTGGCGGTCTTCACCGGCGGGACCAGAGGCAGAAAAATAAAGGAGCGCCCCAAAAACAAGGAGCAAGAGGCAAGACATCCAGTTCTGGCGCTGCTGGTGAATAGGTTTCATGGAGCTATTGGTAAAGTGTGCGTTAGAGCCTACTTACATTTTGTCTATTGTGCGGCAAAGGGGGAAGAGATAGTCACGCTTTTATTGCCTTGGTAGCGCTGCTACAGGGCTCTAAAACCGCTATACAAGTACCTCACGTTGCCCTTCTTCGCATATATGTCTAAAACTAAACATGCTCTTTTTATGAATGTTTTCGTCACTTACATTCAGGTTAATGTAAGATTTTATACTTTCTAACAGTGTAGGGGACACCCTCCGTAAGCGGTACTTGCAGGTCTGCCTCCAGCTTTGTGCCTGCTTTTACCTCAGGGGTGCCTTCGCCGGCCCTGACCGTTAAAGGGAAATACAAAAGGATGCTGCCCCCTCCCGCCAAGGGTACATGCACGCCAGAGCCATAGCCCACCACTTGCCCTACCTGCGCCTCTACTTTACAGGGAGCCTGCCGGCAGGGGCCACTGCCAGCGGTGTCCAGTTCAGGAAGCACCTTCTGCACTGAAAGCACGGCCCTCACCTGCCCAGGCGCTACAGGTTCTTGAGAAGCCACTGGCAAGGGTTTCTGCAAGGCCGCACTCTTAGTGACCTGGTGAACAGCATTTTGCTCTTTAGAATTCCCTGACTCTTCCATTCGTTTACACGCCAACCCGGTTGTTAACAGCATTGATACCCAAAACCATACAGAAGCACCTTTTACCATAGTAGCAAGATAGACGAAGTTCCTGAGTAAGTACAGGCAGAAGGCAAAATAGTTTAAACCTGCAGAAATGGTTGCCCGTACCGGCGCGGCATCTTTAGACAAAACCACAACCCTATCAGCTAGAATTGGTATAGGGAGTAATTATTCTGTTTTACCTATATTCACATGAAACATACATACCTGCGCCTGTTGTGTGGGTGGCTTCTCAGCGTTTCTCTGCTTTCATTCTCCAGTTGTGATCTTTTTGAATACCACCCCTATGAGGGGAACATTGAGTTCAAAAACCTGACAGCCGAACATGTGGCAAGAATCAAAGCCACTGAATCTTCCCTCTCTCCTCTCACGCCCCTGCGCTTCGCCTTTATCTCAGACACCCAGGGTTTCTTTGCTGAGACCAAAGACATGGTGAATGACATCAACCGGCGAGACGTGGCCTTTGTCCTGCACGGCGGAGACCTGACCAATTATGCCTTTACAGATGAATTTGAGCGCATGCACCGGGAACTGGCCAAACTAAAGGTACCGTACGTGACGGTGATTGGCAACCATGACTGCCTGGGCGAAGGCACCAAGCTGTACCAGCGCATGTACGGGCCGCTCAACCACAGCTTCACCTACGGGAAGAACAAATTCATTTTCCTGAACACCAATTTCCTGGAATTCAATGAGTCAGTGCCTGATGTGAACTGGCTACAGCAGGAACTGCAGAATGCCCCCGGCACACCTAACAAATTTGTAATTTCCCATATTTCGCCAGACAACGGCGAGGCCAACCCGCACAAAGAACGCGCTTATTCCCTTTTAATGCGGCAGTATGACGTGAAACTATCTCTGCACGGCCACACCCACAATTACCGGGCAGACCAGTTGTATGATGACGGCATCCTGTACGTGACCACGGCCTCAGCTGACAAGAGAAGCTACGTGCTGGTAACGGTCCTGGGGGATCAGGTAACTTATGAAAAAATAGATTTTTAGCCGCTATGCGTTCTCTCCATACCTTTTGCCTTCTGGTCTGCCTGGTGGTATCCCCCCTGGCGCAGGCGCAGGGCCAGCCAACCCCTGAACAACCGGCCAAAGCTGACCGGCCCAAGAACAGCCGGTTTGCCCCAGACTATGTGGTACTCCAGCACGCGGGTCTCATAGGCTTGCTTTCTGCAGGGCTGGGCTATGACTTTGGGCGCCATGACAGAACCAACGTAGAGCTGCTGTACGGCTTCACCCCGGGGTATGACATTAAGCACACCAACCACACCTTCACCACTAAAATCTACTACCAGTCACACCCCAAGCCGCTGTTCAGGGACTACAAAATCAGCTGGATCAAGGTTGGGGCGGGCATCAGCATGACCATTGGGGAGCAGTTTGAGACCTTCTTCCCTAAGAAATACCCTAACGGCTACTACCTCTGGCCCACCGCCACCAGGCTGCTTCCGTTCATTGGTTCGGCCATTGGCAGGGAGTTCAAAGGCAACAAGCGCCCCCTGTACGGGGAGTTCTACGGCGAGCTGGGCACCAGTGACGTCATGATCATTGACAAGTACCGCAATGAGGGAATTGCCGTGACAGACATTCTCAACCTGGCCGTGGGGCTTAGGCTGAAACTCTAGCCTGTTTTGGGGCTGTTTTTCTGAAAACAGCCCCAAAACGCCTGCCACAAAGGGGCCGCTAGGTTTCTTACCCACAATCAGCCATTTTTGCGGCGGGAACCTGAACAGGCTCCCCCTTCACTATTTCTGCACCTATGAGCTTTCTGCACCTGAAATCCCTGCACATCATCTTTGTGGTGACCTGGTTTGCCGGCCTTTTCTACATTGTCAGGCTGTTTGTGTATTACGCTGAAACAGAGCAGAAGCCAGAACCGGAGAAGTCAATACTGCAGACCCAGTTTGCCCTTATGCAGAAGCGGCTCTGGTACGGCATTACGTGGCCCAGCGCAATACTCACCGTCATCATGGGGTTGAGCCTGCTGCACTACTACACCCCCATTCCTACCTGGCTCTGGATTAAACTTGGTTTTGTGGCGGGCCTGTTGGCCTACCATCTCTACTGCCACCGCATTTTCAAGCAGCACCAGAAAGGACTTATCAGGCAAAGCTCTACCCAGCTGCGCATCTGGAACGAGGTAGCCACTCTGTTTCTGGTGAGCATTGTCTTTTTGGTGGTGGTGAAGAATGCGCTAGACGCTACGTGGGGCGTACTGGGTTTTATAGGCCTCTCTGTGCTCCTCATGCTTGCCATCATGTTGTATAAAAAGCTGAGGAAAGCTTAAGAGCCCCGCGGGAGGAAAAACTCTCCGCCCCAACTCCGCCCCCCACATAGCCTGGCCTTCTGTACACCAAAAGGTTTCTACAAGACGCCCCGGTCAGGTGGCCCCCACCGGAGCCATGTTATTCAAATATTTCATATCATCTGGTATTAAAATATATCTTACTCTTTGGCAGGGGGTGAGGCGTTTTTCGCTGTTTTTGGGAAAACAGGCCGAAAACAGCAGACTACACCGCCTTGCTGAACATCGGCTTCGCCGATGGCTCTTTCTGGGCACCCACCAGGTACAGGTCAAAAGCGGCGCAGACAGAGCGCAGGAAGCGGTGGCCCACAGCTGTCAGTTGCAGGCTCTCCGGCTGCAGGTCAATGAGGCCGTCTGCGGCCAGCTCTTCCAACGCAGGCCATACCTTCTCCTGCAGCAGTGACAGTTCAGGGCTTTGGCTCCAGCCGGTGCGGCCCTGGCAGGCAATGTCCAGAATATGGCGGCGCATGCACACATCGGTTTCTGAAAGCAAGGTACCTTTCAGGAGTGGCCATTCGCCCATGGCCAGCAGGGCATAATATTCTTCTACGGTTTTCACGTTCTGGATGTAGCCGCGGTACAGGTCACTGATGGCAGAGACGCCCAGGCCAATCATGAGTTGGCTCTGCGTGGTGGTGTACCCCATGAAATTGCGGTGCAACCGGGCTTGGCGCTGGGCCACACACAACTCTTCCTCCGGAAACGCAAAATGGTCCATGCCCACGTCCTGGTACCCCGCCTCTAAGAGCATCTGCTGCCCCAGCTGGTAGAGCGACAGTTTGTAGGCATCAGTGGGCAGATCAGCCTCAGAATACGCCCGCTGTGATTTTTCTTTCCACGGAACGTGGGCATAGCTGTAGTAGGCAATGCGGTCTGGCTTGAGGGTGATTACCTGCCGGAACGTATCTTCAATGCTTTGGGTGGTCTGGAAAGGCAGCCCGTAAATGAGGTCATAGTTCACAGAGGTGTAACCAATGCGCCGGGCATCTTCAGTGGCCCTCACCAGGTTCTCCAGCGGCTGCAGGCGGTTAATCGCTTTCTGCACCTTCTCTGAAAGATCCTGTACGCCGTAGCTCACACGTCTGAACCCCACCTCATACAGTGCCTGCAGGTGCTCATACGTGGTGTTGTTGGGGTGCCCCTCAAAGCTGAACTCGTGGTGGGGGTGCACTTCGGCGCCAGCCAACAGACCGTTGATCAGGTACCGGAGGTTTTCCGGGCTGAAGAACGTGGGGGTGCCGCCGCCCAGGTGAATTTCCCTGATCACGGGTCTCTCTGGCAGCAGGGCTTTGTATTTGTCCCATTCCTGCAGCACTGCTTTCAGGTAGATGGGCTCTACACCGTGGTTTTTAGTGATGCGCTTGTTGCAGCCGCAGTAAGTGCAAAGGCTCTCGCAGAACGGGAGGTGCACGTACAGGCTGATGCCTTCCTGCTGGTTGGTGGCCTCAAACGTATTTAAAAGCACCCGTTGCCAGTCTGCCTCTTTAGGAAGTTCATTTCCCCAGAAGGGTACGGTGGGGTAGCTGGTATATCTGGGCACCGGCACGTTGTACTTCTTCACTAAGTCAACAGACGGGGTGCTGGGGGCAAAAGTCGTTTCCATGGTGCAAAGATGGGGCAAGGCGGCCGCCCAAATTGATAGGCCGCGTCATGGAGGGGCATGATCTTCATCAGTTTTGCAGATTGTTGCTCCCCGTATGTATGGCGGAAGCCTTTAATGCGTTTTGGCGCTGTTTTTCTGAAAACAGGCCGAAAACAGGCGTTCCCCAGGTGGCGATTTGTTCGAGCGGAGCTAAAAAAGAAATGACCCCAGAAGGGCCACCTCAAACAACCATTAAACAAAATCTTACAGGTATTCACTGCTCAAAAGCCGCTGTTCCCTTTTTATACTTTTATATAGAAGACACCGTCATCGTGATCAAATTAGTGGGTCAGGCTCCTGCCGGAGAGGGAGTGCAGCTCATGGGCAATAAAACCGGCTCCCTTTGTTGGCAACTGCAGCAGGAGGCTGTTCCCCTGTGTCTTGCGGCGGCAGGTCTGGTCCTTTAAGTGGCGGCACGCCCAGGTGACCTGGGCAACATTGGCCGGGTGATGGCTGGCCTTTTCCTCACCCAGGTTCTCTACCGGGAAGCACAGCACGCTACACCCGTACGTCAGCATTGAGGAAAGCAAAAAAGACCGCATCACAACAGAAATAAGGTGGAACTACAGTATTACCCAAACCAATCAGCCTGCATCTGCCCTATAGATGAATAATCGCTCCTGAGGGTCGCTTGGTGGCTGAACTTTAATTCCTCCCCCTGTACAAGCGCCATGCCAAGACCTACGCACGCTCATTTACAACATGTTAGCAAGACCTGTAAAAACAAAACTGTCCGGTTCTGCACAAATTTTGTACAGAACCGGACAGTTCTGTTTTTGGCCAGTTTTTTGAAAAACAGGCCAAAAACGCACAGGTACTGCTAGGGGTACACCAACCGCACCTGCTCTAAACGGGGCGTAGCGGGCTTAATCCTCTTCGCGCTCCAGCAGCAGCACCGCGCTCTGGGGTACAATGAAATACTTCTCGCCGTGGTAGTTGATCTCCACCGCATCACGCTGCAGGTAAATAGCCAGATCCCCCTCCTTCGCCTGCAGCGGAATGTACCGCACGGCCTCCTTTTCGTCTTGGTTCCAGATCTCATCATCCAGTCCGTAATCGGCGGGAATGGGATAGCCGGGGCCCGCCTTCATCACGTAGCCCTCCTGTACTTTCTCTTTCTCCTGCACGCCCGGCGGCAGAAACAAGCCGCTCTTGGTCTGCTCCCGCTGTGACTTGGGTTTAATGAGCAGGCGGTCTCCTACAACTATCAGCTTCTGCAACTTGCTTTGGTGGCTCTCTTTGGGCATGGCGGTATTTGTTCTTTGATACTTCTGCCGCAAAGATAAGAAAGGGAGGAGGTTTGGGGAAAGATGGTGGGGAATGTTGGTTTGGAGCAGTTTTGGAAAAAGGAGGCGGGAAACGGAAAGTTGAAAAGGGTACGTTTATAAATTTACACTATTGAAAACCACACGTTACGCTGGCGCTAAACTTGCGGGAGAAAAAGAACTATCGCAAGTTTAGCGCCAGCGTAACTGGTGATAATCATAGTGGAAGTTTATAAACTCCCGTCTCCCATAATACATAAAAGTCCTTCTTCCCGAGAGACTTCCGTTTTCGGCCTGTTTTTCCAAAAACAGGCCGAAAACGCTAATCCATCATATCTGCGGGCCTGGGCGCAGCCGGAGCCACGTCTGGGTTCCAGCTCATGGGGTAGTTCTGGTCCAGGAACTCCAGGGCCTCTACGGTCAGGTACAGCGGCTTGAACGTGTCAATCATCACGGCCAGCTCGTGGGTTTCTTTCTTGCCGATGCTGGCCTCTACGGTGCCGGGGTGCGGACCGTGCGGCAGGCCACTGGGGTGAATGGTGAACGACCCAATGTCAATGCCTTTCCTGCTCATGAAGTTGCCCGCCACGTAGTACAGAATCTCATCTGAGTCTACATTGGAGTGGTTGTACGGCGCCGGAATGGCCTGCGGGTGGTAATCAAACAGCCTGGGCACGAACGAGCACACCACAAAGCCCTGCGTCTCAAAGGTCTGGTGCACGGGCGGTGGCTGGTGAATGCGGCCGGTAATGGGCTCAAAGTCATGAATAGAGAAGGCGTACGGGTAAAAATAGCCGTCCCAACCTATCACGTCCAGCGGGGAGAAATCATAATAATACTGGTGCAGGAAACCTTCTTTCTTAATCTGTACCAGATACTCGCCGGGGGCGTTATCTACCAGAATCTCATGCGGCGGCCTGATGTCCCGCTCACAGTACGGGCTGTGCTCCAGCAGTTGCCCAAAGTGGTTGCGGTAACGGCGCACCGTCTCTACCGGGCTAAAACTCTCGGTGATGAGCAGGCGCACGGGGCCATCATTCCACTTCCACTGGTGAATAATGGTGCGCGGGATCACCACGTAATCTCCGGCCTCTACCTCCAGGCGGCCCATCTGCGACAGCAGCTCACCTGAGCCTTCATGAATGAACACAATCTCATCTGCCAGGGCATTTTTGTAGAAATAGTCCATTTCGCGCTGGCGCGGAAGGCAGATGGAGATGGTGCAGTCTTTGTTCATCAAAACCGTCTTGCGGGCGCTCAGGTAATCCTGGCCGGTACTCTCGTCTTTGAAAGGCCGCAGGTGGTAGGGCGCCAGGGGCACATCTGACTTTACCGGCCCGTACGGTACGGGCTCACCAATGCGGGTGATACGGGTGGGCGGGTGGTTGTGGTACAGCAAAGAGGAGACGCCTGAAAAGCCCAGCGTGCCCACCAGCTGCTCATGGTACAGGCTGCCGTCTGGTTTCCTGAACTGCGTGTGCCGCTTCTTGGGAATGTTGCCTAGTCTATGATAGTATGCCATTTTTTCAATGCGTAAATGCGTGATGGAGTGAATGAGTGAATAAGGATAATGTGCTGTTTCTTTTAAAGCCGTTTCTGGCCTGTTTTTCAGAAATTAACCCGAAAACAGAAGCCTTTGCTTATGCTTTGCAGAAGATTTTTCTCTTTTAGACTAAAATACGCCAAATCTCTTAAGGTGGAAAATTCCTCATGTAAGAAATAGGTCACCGCGATTCAGTAATACCATACCTAGAGACCAGGCAGTGCCTGGTCTCTTACGCATTGCGGGTAAATGTTCTTTCCGCCTTTCCCCCCACCGTTGTTGCGTGTTCTCACCAACCACCTAAACTGCCTTTGCTCCCGCTGCTTTATTTAACAAACCTCTAGCTGAATTACTTTCTATTCCTGTTTGTCACGTTGATCCTTGATGCTCAACCTAACCAAAAGAATCAAGAAGGGAAGAACTCGCTGCCGCTCAGACTGTGAGGCTTCATTAAACTTCGCCTCTGGCTGATGCTATCTGTTCCATCGCTATAGTAGCCATTACGGGCTTGGACCGTTCCTGCTTGCTCCCGCTAAGCGCCTGCGTGCCTGGCGCCACTGCGTTGCCCGCTCCCGCAGGATAGGCTAAGTAGATTCTGCGTTTCCGGCCTGTTTTCATGAAAGTAGCCCGGAAACGCACAGCGGATGGAAGAGCTTTACTTGTGAGCCAACTCCTTCTTTATCATTCTTTGCAATGGCGCGGAAGTTACTTCCGTGACTTATAACTCAAGCAGATAATTCCCTCCTCTGAGAGGTCGGGGTGGGTTTTACGCATTGCCAATCTTCTCACAGTTCCCAACGAGTTTGGACACAGCATAAGTGGCACGAGCTGCAAACTCGCGCCAGCGATCACATAAACCATCAACAATAAACCAGCAGCCATTTCAAAAGACCTCGTAGCGTGCGCAGCACCTGCGAGCGTCTTTGCCAAAACTTCAACCATTATCACTTCATCTGTCTCGCCCCCTCATCCTAACCTTCTCCCCTGGTGGAGAAGGAACACCTTTTTCGTGTTTTTGGCCTATTTTCCCAAAAACAGGCCAAAAAACAGCGTTCGGCGCGGCCGAAGGATAGAAACAAAAAAGCGTGGCAGGTTTGTCTCCTGCCACGCTTTTTACGGTTATTTTCCCAGGCTCAACTGCCGGGCCTGCCCAAACAGCCCAAGGGCCCGCTGGAAATCAGGGTCATTCTCGTTCAGCACCGGATAAAAACCTTCGGCTTGGTACCGGTTACGGGCAATGAAGGCTTTCAGGTTGTTCCTGATGGTTTTCTCTGAGCGCTTCAGGTCTGCCTCCTTCACCTTGATCCCTGACCGTTTCGCCTCTGAAAGCAGGCCCTGGAACATGGCATCTGTGATTTTGAAGTTGGCTTTGAACTCTGCCAGAGACATGTTGTCCAGCTGTTTCTTATGGTCACGGGAGTAGTTCATGGCATACTCGCGCAAGAGGTTGCTGCGGTACAGCTCAGTTAACAACTCAGTGTTGTCCAGGGTGTCCTGGGGTACAAACACGTCTGGCATGATGCCGCCGCCACCGTACACGGTACGCCCTTTGGCGGTCTTGTACTTCAGGTTCTCGTCAAACTTGATGCTGTCCTGGCTAAAGAACTCACCGTGTTTGTAGCGGTTCAGAATGTCATTCTCATACTGGTTAGACGAGTCTGGGTCATACGGTTTCTGAATGGAACGCCCGCTGGGGGTATAGTACCGTGAAATGGTCAACCTAAGCTCAGACCCGTCACTCAGCGAGATGGGCACCTGCACCAGCCCTTTGCCAAACGAGCGGCGGCCCACAATCAAGGCCCGGTCATGGTCTTGCAGGGCTCCCGCCAGAATCTCAGAGGCAGACGCGCTGCCTTCGTTGATGAGCACGATCAGCTCACCACTCTCAAAGTCGCCTTTCTGGCGGGCGTAATAATCTGCGTCATACTTGGTGCCTTTGCCGTCTGTGTACACCAGTTTCTTGTTGCCCGCCAGGAACTCATCTGCCATGCGGGTGGCGTGGTCCAGATACCCGCCCGGGTTGTCGCGCAAATCCAGGATCAGGCGCTGCAGCCCTTGCTTGCGCAGGGCGGAAAGCTTGTTTTTAAACTCGTCATAGGTGCCGTTAGAGAAGCGGCTCACTTTGATGTAACCGGTGTGGTCATCTACCATGTAGCCCGCGTCTACAGACACAGACGGTATTTTCTTACGGGTCACTGAGAACTGGAGCGGCTTGCTCTCGTTCCGGCGAAGCACGGTTAAGTTCACTTTTGAGTTTCTTGGCCCGCGCAGCTTTTTGAACACCATTTCATTGGTCAGCTTCACGCCCGCCATGTTCTCTCCGTTCACCTTGATGATCTTGTCACCGGCCTGTATGCCCACCTGCTCAGACGGCCCGTCATGTATAGGCGCAATCACGTAAAGCGTATCCCTGAAGATATTGAACTCCACGCCAATGCCGTCAAAGTCGCTCTCCAGGTAAGACTTGGCCAGTGCCAGGTCTTTGGCCGGAATGTAAGACGAGTGCGGGTCCAGCTTCTCCAGCATTTTGTTGATGGCGTACTCAGAAAGCTCCTCAGTGTTCACGGTGTCTACATACTCACGGTCAATGTAGCTCAAAATCTCCCTGAACTTAAGGTAGCCGCGAGCCGTGCCCTGCGGATTATTACTGCTGGGTTGGAACAACGTAGCGCCCAACAACACGCCCAGCGCCACTGCCAACCCTAAAAAGAAAGGCAGCCGCACCTGGTTGGGTGAATTCTTTATTTTTTGATTCTCTGTCTGTCCTGCCATTTTATACTTTCGTGCTATTTTATTCAACACCTCTTCCAGTGCAATTACCATTTCAAACAGGCAAACATCTGCAAAGGTTTTCCTATCTATAATACAAATCTACCCGCAGAAAAGTTGCTTTCTCCCTAAGACTCTCCATTGAGTTTTTTGGCCATCTTTTTCAGCTCGCGGGCATAGATTTGGCGGTAGCTCCCGTTGCGGGTGGTGGTGTCTGCCGCCGAGGTAATGGGCCGCGCCAGGGCCCGCTCTGCTGTTACCCGCGCCGCGGCTGCCAGCCTGTCTTCTGGCCAGTGGCCCTGCAGCGCCCGCAGGCACTTGTACACCAGTTCTGAGTCTTCTGTCTTAGCCTCCAGCAGATGCTCTGTATACAGACCAATGGCATTCAGCATTCTAACGTTGTTCTGGTCCTGGTAATAATGGGGGAACAGCTCATGCCGCAGCATCTCATTGGCCGCCTGCTGCTGCAGTATGGGGTAATAGTCTTTGCCTTTGCTCTGCAGCAGCAACCCGTTCAGGTCAGCGTGCTTGTCAGCCCAGTTGGGGTTTCCCTCATACTGCTCAGCAATGCGCTGCACCTCAGTAAAAGGATTGGTTTTGGCCCCTTTGGGGGCGGCCAGATCTTTGTACGGGGAGTTTTCAGGAAACGTAAGCTCAAACTCCGGCTCTTTGGGCCTGGCTGGTTCAGCGGGAGCTGTGGCCGTTTGCGCCGTATCAGCCTGGGCCACCTGGCCAGGGGTTTCTTTGGTGGCCATATCCCGTAGTATTTTCTCACAGGAACTCAGCCCCAGCAGGCTGCAGAACAAGATGGAGTACGTGGCGCTTTTACCTAATTTTAATTTCATGTATCCCTTCAGAAATAATCAAAGGAAGCCGCCTTTGGGGCTTCTGCTTAAACAAGACTACTAGTTAACTATCTATCTGGAAACGGCCAAACTTTGGGAATGATTCGCCAGCAGGGCGTTCACCCCTCCCACCCGGGCCAACTCCCGGGCGTACACCTGCCGGTAATACCCTGGGGCAGTAGTGGTATCTGGGGCCGAAGCTTTATTTCTCTCTGCCACCCGCTCCAGCGTGAGGCCGGCCACCCTGGCTTTCTTCTCTTTGGGCCAGTGGTTCTGCAATGCCCTCAGGCACATATACAGCAGTTTGGTGTCTTCAGACCTGGCTTCTATCAGCAGTTCAGTGTAAAAGGCAATGCCCTCCAACATATTCTCATCAGTGGGGTCCTGGTAGTAGTGGAAGAACAGCTCACGCCGCAGCATTTCATTCGCCACCTGCTGCTGCAACACAAACAGGTAGTCTTTGCCCGCGTGCTGCGCCAACAGTGCATCCAGTGCCCGCTCCTTGTCTGCCCAGTTATAGTTTCCGGCAAAGCCGATGGAAATATTACGGACCTCCAGAAACGGGTTGTACCTGAGGCCGGCGGGTGTCTGCAGGCGTTGATAAGGGGAGTCCTCCGGGAAGGTAATCTCCCACTCAGGCGCTACCGGCTGCTCTATCACCTGCCCGGCAATTTTCAGGTTCTCTGGTACCAGACTCTTTTCTGAGGCGTCTGTCTCTTGCCAGCGCCACTGCACCACCAGCGTAGCCAGGCCCAGCGTGATCATACACGTATCAAAGTCAAAGATCTCTTTCAGTCGCATAGGCCTTTTGTTTAGGTATACCAGAGACACTACCAAATACTTGCTTTCTTACAAGATGCGTTTTTCGCCTGATTTTCACAAACCAGCGCCAAAACAGTTTTTACCCGTGCCCCCGTTCATCATGTTCACCCACTTCAAAAGAGGGCTTTTCTGCCTCCAGCTGCTGTTTCTGCTGCGGCGTGAGCGGGGCCAGGTTGCGCAGATCAGGCTGGCCGGCGTCTACCCAGGCGGTGTACCAGTAACTGGCCACCAGGTGGGTGGCGTACCGCATCTGCCGCTCCACCTGCCCGTGCAGCCCCCGGTGGTAGGCTTGGCTGAACTCCCGGGAGTACACGTTCACGGTGCTGGTGCCGCGCTCCTCCAGGCTGTATTTCTTGTCCTCCGGGAAGGTTTGGGTGAGTTGTCTTTCCACGGTAAAGACAGAATCCAGCGCGGCATGCGACCGGGCCACAATCTCCCAGGCGGTGCGGCTGGGGCTTTCCAGATACTGGGGCTGACCTAGAAAGAAATCATATTCCTGGCTCCAAAGTTCCGGCAGGCGGCTTTCCCAGAGCCCGTGAATGCCGCGTTGCCCCGTGAACTGCCCGTTGTAGTTGCGGGTGGTATGCAAGGGAACGCAGGCATCGGCTACATAGTGCCCCAGTTCGGCAGAAAGCCGAAGAATTCTTTGCACCTCATGTTTCTTGAACGCCTCGGTGAGTTGGTACTGCACCAGCCCGATGTGCCACGGTACAATGCCGTGCCGCTGTAACGAGTCTAAGGTAAATTGCTTGACGGCGTCTTCCCACCGGCGGGGCAGTTTGTAGAGGGCGCTGTCACCGTACACGTCCAGGTCAATGAAGTGGCGCGGGCCTTCTTCGGGTACGGCGTAACGGCGTTTGTCTGGGGCCACGGCCTGTTCAGTGATGTAGGGCAGGTGCTGCTTGTAAAAGCCAATCATCTCCGGCGGGAGCGTGAACACGGCCTGCCGGTTTATACGCTGGTGCGCGTAGAACCCCCACGCCAACACCTTGGTCTGGGCTAAGAGGAGGAATAACCAAGGGAGGAGGAGGAGAATTCTTCGCATATACCTGTATACGAAATTCTTATAAGCGAAGTTCTTCCGTTTTCGGCCTGTTTTCCGGAAAACAGGCGAAAACGGAAATCGCCTTGGCCGGTACCAGCCAAGGCGATTCTTTTATCTATTTCTATCGTTACGGCCTGACCAGTTCTTTCGCTTTTGTGCGTGTTCTTTCGGCTGGAGCCGGTTGACCATTCTTTTTGCTTTTCTTCCGGCGGCCCCACCAAATCAGGAAACCGGTCACGGGCAGGCTGGCGGCAAAGAGGCTGGCAAAGAAGGCAATGGTTTTCCCGGCCAGGCCGCCAATGGCCCCCACGTGAATGTCATAGTTCATGCGCATGATTTTGTCAGCCACGCTGGCGCCTTTGAACCGACCGTACTGGTGCGTCACAGACAGCTCCTGAAGGCTGTGCTGGTCATAATACTGGTAATCTGTCTTCCAGTAGGTGCTGGGGTCTGGGTTGTAAGCGGTTTCAATGGACGAGGCGGGCGTTTCTGGGAAGTGCATTTCCAGTTGCCCGGTGGCTAAATCTACGGTCTGTATTTTCTGGAGCCAGAGTTTATCCACCGCCGGCATGTTGGCCGTTTTCACTCCGGCCGGAACCTGGGAAGGCGGTTCGTAAAACTCCACCAGCTGTTTTCCGCCGGAGCGGCCCAGTAAACCGAGCCGGCAAACCACTTGAACCCCATCACCAACCCCGTCAAGGCCAGAAAAATGGCCACCCAAGACACATAGAAGCCCACTACGTTGTGCGCATCATAGTTTACGCGCCGCCATTTGGCATTCCATTTAATGGTAAAGCGCTGTTTGCGGGCCGCTTTGTTCCTGGGCCACCACAGCACAATACCAGAAATAAGCATGAACACGAAAATGAGGGTAGCACTGGCCAAAATAGGTTGCCCCACATTGGGCGGAAGCCACAGGTAATAATGCCCGTTGATGATGAACCGGAAGAAATCCTGGCTCATGTCTTTGTTTTTGAGCACCTGCCCCGTGTACGGGTCTAGATACACAATATAATAGTACTCCGGGTCAAAGCTGAAGTACACCGCCTGGCTGGCCTTGCCGTGGGCGTAGCTAAGGCTGTGTATGTGCTTGCCGGGCAAAGCCTGGTCAGCGAATTGGCGCAGTTGGGTGGGCGGCAGGTATGCCTGCGGGCGCGGTTCTACGTAGCGGTAGCCCTGGGTGGCATCCTCAATTTCGCGCTGGTAGGCCAAGATGCAGCCGGTAAGGCCCAGAAAAAGCACCAATAGCCCGGATATGAATCCGAGCCAGAGGTGAAGTTTTCCTATGAGTTTCTTGAATGTCATAGGCTAAAAGCGGTATCCAACGGTGAAACGATAGTTTCTGGGCGCTTCAGACTGCCAGTAGTAGCTGCGTGCGGGTGCGCCTAAATCCATGGGGCCTCCGGAGTAGAGATATTTGTCCAGCAGGTTGTTCACGTTCAAGCCCACGCTGAATTTGTCGCTCTGCCAGGAAAGAGCCCCGTCTAGCCTGAAATAATCTGGCAGAGAGCTTTCTGTGCCGTCAAACACAAACCACGAAGAACGGTCCACCTGCCATTGGTAGCCCAGGGAGAGCCCCAATCCTTTCAGCAAGTTCTCCGGCATACGGTACGCCAGCCACGCATTCTGTATGTGCTTGGTAGCACCGGGCACAGCATCGCCCACGTTTTCGGCCACGGCGTCTTTGGTGATTTCTGAATTGGTGTAAGCATAGTTCACGGTGAGGTTGAGGTTGGGCAGCAGTTCGCCGCGTACGTCCAGTTCCACGCCCTGCGTACGGGTTTGCCCCAGCGCCGCGTAATAGGTGACGCCCTGCGCAGTGGTACCGGCGGCCTGCGCCTGGTTGTTCTTGGTGATGCGGTACGCCGAAAGGGTGGTATTCCAGCGGCCATTGTTCCAGTCGCGCTTGAACCCTACCTCCAGGTTATTGCCGGTAATGGGCCCTACGTTCTTGTTGTCAATGGTATTGGCGCTCTGCGGAACAAAGGCCTGGTCATACAACGCGTACACTGAGGTTTGGTCCGTGATAGAGCCGCTCAAGCCAATGCGGGGCGAGAATTTATCGGCCTTGGCCACCGTGCCGTAGCTTGATTCCTCTACGCTGGTGTAACGGCCCGCCAGGGTAAGGCGCACGCGGTTCTCAAAAAAGCCCAGCTCGTCTTGCACGTAGATACCGGTAAAGGTCTGGTCCAGAATATTAGACCCGGCCCGCTGCCGAAGGCTTTTGCTGCGGTTAAATGTAGGCAGTTCTGCCGTGGCCGGAACGGGGTCTGTGTAAATGTTGTACACGCCGCCCAGCATAAAGCTCTGCCCCCAATCGGCCAGGTATTCTTTGGTGCCCAGGTCCAGACCGCCCAGCAGGCGGTGGGTGATGAAACCGGTGGTGACTTCGCCGTTCACGAAGAACTGCCCGAACTTGCCCACGTTGGCCGCGTCCCAGATGCTGACACCGCGCTGCAGATTGCCCGCTGCGTCTAATGCTGGGGTTTTGATGGTCCAATCCGGGTTGTACACCGAGGCCGGCCACAGGGAGCTTCCCTCCTGCTGCGAATTGAAGTACGCCAGCTGCCCGGTAATTTTCCAGTTAGGGTTGAGTTGGTGCTCCAGTACCGCGAAGGTGCTGTGGTCATGCACCACGGTAGGGTCCAGGCTGGCGTTGGTGGTGCTGTAATCTACCGGCAAATCTGCGTAACGGTTGGGCGAGAACACGTAATTGGCCCCCAGCACAGACATCTGTGCATACTGGTAGGTGTATTCCAGGGTCAGCGACGTGCGGTCGTCTAGCTGGTACTTGAGCACAGGGGCGATGGTGTAGCGGTTGTTGTACTCATGCGGCCGGTGCGAGCCTTTGTTCTGCGCCATGAGGTTGAGGCGGTAGAGCAGTTTTCCGTCTTGGGTCAGCTTGCCGTCCAGGTCAGTGGTGGCGCGGTAAGTGTCATAGCTGCCCACGGTGAAAGAGGCAGCGCCTTTGGTAATGCCCGTCGGTTTCTTGGTGACCACGTTGTAGAACCCGCTGGGCTCGCCGTTCGACATCATGAAACCGGCCGGGCCTTTCACAAACTCAATGCGCTCCACCATTGACATGTCTTCGGCCAGCGGCCCCCAGGTAGACTGCACGTTCATGCCGTTCCGGAACGGGGCAATGCGGGCACCGCGCATGTTCAGGCGGGCGTAATTGTCCCAGTGCTCCAGTTTGGTGACGCCGCTCACGTTTCTTGAAACACCCTCCAGCATGTCAAACACCTGCTGGTCCTGCACCAACTCGCTGGTGATCACCTGTATGTTCTGCGGCGTTTCAATCAAGGGCGTAGTTGAGCGCAGCGTGCTGGACGGGGCTTCTACTTTATAGGTGTTCCGGTTGGCGGCCACCAATACTTCCTGCAGTTGGGCGGCGTCTTCCTGCAACACAAAGTCAAGTTTGTTGAGGTCTTGGCTCCCTACTTCAATGCTCATTTCCTGGCTTTTCAGCCCGATGGCGTTCACCACCAAAACATAACTCCCGGGTTTCACCCGAACCAATTGGAAATTGCCGCTGGCGTTGGTAGACGTGCCCACACTGGTGCCCTTCAATCCCACCGACACCAATTCGGCGGGTTGGCCGTCTGAGGTGGTCACCCGCCCTTTCAGCGTCACTCCCCGTTGCGCCACCCCAGGCAGGCTGAAAAGGAACAATAAAAGTAAAGTATGTAACGTATGCTTCATCTTTATTTAGATTAATTAAAAATAACGAAGCAAAGAAAGGAGCTGAACTTTTATCAGGCAAGCGTTTATTTAGAATTATTTTAAATAATCAGAAGTCTCACCTTAAGCCCCACAGCAACAAAAACCTCAAATATTTGAAAATCAGCATACTTAATAACAAGATTCAATTTAAGCCTGAACCTGCAGTGGAGGAGTTTCTGTTTTCGCTGTTTTGGCCAAAACAGCCCGAAAACAGAAAAAGCGCTTTCGCGAACAGAATGAGGTTCTCCTAAGCTTCTTTCAACTGATTTTTATAAGCAGAGGACAACTAGCAGATTTTTCCGTTTCCGGCCTGTTTTCCGGAAAACAGGCCGGAAACGGAACTCCGCAAGTTTCGGGTTTTGGGTGGCGGGGTGGCGTTCTACCTTTGCAGGACTTAACTTGAAGTGCCATGACAGAGCAAGCGCAACGCAACTACCACAGAATTGCCGAGGCCATTGGGCATATCAGGCAGAATTTCAGGCAGCAACCCAGTCTGGAGGAGCTCGCGGAGAAGGTGCACATGAGCCCGTTTCATTTCCAGCGCATGTTCACTGAGTGGGCGGGCGTGAGCCCCAAGAAATTTCTCCAGTACGTGAGCCTGGCCCACGCCAAGCAGGTGTTGAAAGCCAAAGAAGCCACGCTGTTTGACGCCGTAACCGAGACCGGCCTTTCCGGCACCAGCCGACTCCATGACCTGTTTGTGAAAATAGAGGGCATGACACCCGGCGAATTCAAAAACGGCGGCGAGCACCTGCGCATCAACTACAGCTTCGGGCATAGCCCGTTTGGCCAGATATTGGTGGCCGCCACGCCCAAAGGGGTTTGCTACATGGCGTTCGCCGAAGACGAACAAGTTGCCTTTGCGGCCTTGCAGCAGCAGTTCCCCAGAGCCCGGTTTTCGCCGCGGCCGATGTTTTCCAGCAGAACGCCCTGCAGATTTTCAGCCATGACTGGCGCCAGCTGCCCCAGGTAAAGCTGCACCTCAAAGGCACCGAGTTCCAGTTGAAAGTATGGGAAGCGCTGCTGAAAATCCCTATGGGTAACCTGTGCACCTACGGCAGCATCGCTCAGCAAATCAACCATGCCAAAGCCTCTAGGGCGGTGGGCACGGCCATTGGCAGCAACCCGGTGGCGTTTCTCATTCCCTGCCACCGCGTGATTCAGGCCAGCGGCGTGTTTGGCGGCTATATGTGGGGACCAACCCGTAAAACAGCCATTATTGGCTGGGAAGCGGCCAAAATGGATGTCATGGTTTAGCAGTAGTACCACTCCGGCATTTCTCACTTTCATCATCCTACTTTAATTCTAATCTAAGACAGATATTTTTCACATCCTTCACTATGAAAATTGAAAATAGTACACCAGAAGATTTGCCTAAGATTTTGCGGCTGTACCAACACGCCAGAGACTTCCAGAAAACAAAGAATGTGGTCACGTGGCCTGATTTCCCAAAGGAGATGATTGAAACTGAAATCAAAGAAAACCACCAATGGAAACTGCTCCTGGACGGCCAGATTGCCTGCGTTTGGGCCACCACGTTCACAGACCCGCTCATCTGGGAAGAACGTGACCAGGACCCGGCCGTGTACATTCACCGCATTGCCACCAACCCTGCTTTCAAAGGCCAGAACCTGGTGAAAGAAATAGTGGCCTGGGCGAAAGAATACGCTAAAGAGCAAGGGAAAAAGTACATCAGGCTAGACACCGTGGGCAAAAACAAAGGTCTTATTCACCATTACACCGCCTGCGGGTTCACGTTTCTGGGGCTTTTCAAACTGCAAAACACAGATGGGTTGCCTGCCCATTACCACCATGCCACGGTGAGTTTGTTTGAGGCGGAGGTGTAAGGATTGTATATAAAATCGTTCCCAAGTTCTTATATCATGGAATTAGAGTAGTTGCGTTTTGGACCTCTTTTCGCCAAAACAGGCTCAAAACGCAAAAACCTCACAGGTCTTGGAGACCTGTGAGGTTTCAACTTCTTCACAATCGCAGGCAACCTTACCTTCTGCCAGTAACCCCGGCGAACTTCATGCGGTAATCAGCGTCTACGTCGCCTTTGGAAATTTTGGTGAGTTTGCCTTTAATCAAGCGTTTCTTTAGGGCAGAGAGGTGGTCGGTGAAGAGAATGCCTTCAATGTGGTCATACTCGTGCTGAATGACGCGGGCGGTAAGGTCGTCGTATTCCTCAATGTACTCTTTGCCGTCCAGGTCATAGTACTTGATTTTGATGCGCTCCTGGCGCCACACTTCCTCGCGCACGCCGGGTATGCTCAGGCAGCCTTCGTCAAAGCCCCACTCCTCTCCGGACTCTTCCAGAATGGTAGGGTTGATGAACGCTTTCTTCACACCTTTTTCTTCTTCGCCCTCTTCCATGAACGGCTTGGAGTCAATCACGAACAGCCGGATGCTCTTGCCAATCTGGGGCGCGGCCAGCCCCACGCCGTGGGCGTGGTACATGGTCTCAAACATGTCTTCAATGAGCTTGCCCAGCTCCGGATAATCCTGCGGAATGTCTGTGGCTTTGGTGCGCAGCACCGCATCGCCGTAGGCAACAATAGGGTAAATCATAGGTATTGTCTGCTCTCTAAATAACTCTGTAAAATAATGGTGGCGCTAATCTTGTCCACGGTTTCTTTGTTGGCGCGGGCTTTCTTGCCCAGCCCCACGTCTATCATTGTCTGAAACGCCATTCTGGAGGTGAAGCGTTCATCATGGGTCACAACTTTTTTGCCGGGGAACTGTTTCTGCAGCTTCCGCACGAACCCCACCACGTGCTGGGTGTTGTTGGTGTCGTTCCCGTCCAGGTGCTTGGGCATGCCCACCACAAATTCGTCTACCTCCTCTTTCTGGGTGTAGCTCTGCAAAAACGCCAGCACGTCTTGCGCGTGCACAGTGTCCAGGGCGCTGGCGATGAGCTGCAGCGGGTCGGTCACGGCCAGCCCCACCCGTTTCACGCCGTAATCAATGGCCATAATTCTACCCATGCGTTTCTGTTTTTGACCTGTTTTCCGGAAAATAGCCCGAAAACAGCAAGCTAAATAAGTCGACAACTTTCCGTCACCGGGAAAAGGTCTTGGTAGCGAACGGCAGCAACAGAAATGTACGGCCTTTCTAGTTTGCCCACAAGTTCCTTTCAGGATGACAAAAGATATTGTACCTCTATTGCCCTTACTTCCAGCTAATCTGCTCCGGAAGCGGCACAAAGTTAGCGCATTATTCGGGAAACCGCTCTTTTTAGAGGCTACGGCGTTTCACCGCCGAAGACTTTTTTGTACCTTCCCATGAAATTTGATGCTCACTTACGCTGCCGTATGAACGTTTGCCCGTCTTTCCGCCGGTTTTCCTTCTTCGTTTCCCTGCTCTGGATTTGTTCTTTCCACGTTTCGGCCCAGGCCGATCTGCAGAAACTGGACGCCTATTACCAGAAAGCGCTCAAAGACTGGAATGTTCCCGGCATGGCCATTGCCATTGTGAAAAATGACTCGGTGATTTTCGCCAAGGGCTACGGCGTGCTGGATGCGCAGAAAGGCGGCGCGGTTGACGCGAACACCGTCTTCGGGATTGCCTCCAACTCCAAAGCCTACACCGCCGCCGCGCTGGGCATTCTGGTAGACGAAGGCAAACTCAATTGGGATGACCCGGTGACCAAATACCTGCCGTATCTGCAGCTCTACAGCCCGTACGTGACCCAGCAGCTCAACATCAAAGACCTTTTGAGCCACCGCGCCGGTTTCCAGACTTACTCCGGTGATTTGCTCTGGTACAACACCACCTACACCCGCAAAGAGATTCTGCAGCGTGCCAAGTACCTGGAGCCCACCTACAGTTTCAGGAGCGGCTACGGCTATTCTAACCTTATGTTCATCGCCGCCGGCGAAGTCATTGAGGCCGTGTCTGGCAAAACCTGGGAGCAGTTTATTCAAGAACGCTTCTTCGGGCCGCTGGGCATGACCCGTTCGTACACCAGCGTAAACCAATTAAAAGGCGTAACCAACGTAGCCACACCGCACGCCAATCCGGTGAAGGAAGGCGAAAAACCCGTGCCCACCGTGCTCACCGCCTGGGACAATTGGAACCCCGCCGCCGGTATTTTCACCAGCGCCCTCCAGCACGCGCAATGGGTACGCCTGCAACTGAACCGCGGCACCTACAAAGGCAAACGCATCTTCTCTGAGGCCGCCAGCCACCAGATGTGGACCATGCACAACCCCTTCCCTATTCCGCCCCAGGCCGAAGAAATCAACCCCACCACCCATTTCTCCGGGGCCGGGCTGGGCTGGATGCTCAATGACTACGAAGGCCGTAAAATCATTGCCCACGGCGGCGGCCACGAAGGCATGAACAGCCGCACCGTGCTGGTGCCCGAAGAAAAACTGGGCATTGTGATTCTCACCAACAGCATGAGCAGCATCATGGCACCCGTAGCCACCTACACCGTTGACCAATTCCTGGGCATCAAAAACGGCCGCGACTGGAGCCAGTTCAACCTGGACATGGCCGCCAAGTTCAAAAAGCAACAGGAAGCTACCGCGGCTAAAAAGCCGAAGGAGAAAGCCGCTAAAGCGAAACTGCTGCGCGACCTGAATGACTACGTGGGCACCTACCGCAGCCCCTTGTACGGCGACGCCATGATTCGCCTGCAGAACGGTAAACTGGTACTGGATTTGGTGCCGGCCCCAGCACTAGGCGGTGAATTGTCTCTCTGGAAAGGCGATATCTTTGATTTGGACTGGAAAAATGACTTCGCGCTGTTGACGCCTACGCGGGTGCGGTTTCTGCCGGGGAAAGACGGTGCTGTGGGCGAGATGCGGCTAGATGCCAACAACCCAGACTTCCATTTTTCTGAGCTGGAGTTTAAGCGGGTAAAGTAGAACCTCCGCTGCGTTTTCGGCCTATTTTTTGAAAAACAGGCGAAAAACGCAGTTACACCACTTTCGCATCCTATAATTTTATTGGAATTATCCCAACGTTAGGAACCAGACCGCAGGGGTAAGGGTTCTTCTGAAACTTAGGCGCAATTTCAGACCAATTGATTCATAAACAGACTACTAGCGCCTGTCAGGTTGTTTTTCAGGGAACAAACTACCAGTTGTTTATTTTCTCAGGATTATTCATTAGTATTATACTACTAATCACCCAACACTAACATTCCTTTAAACAAACTACTTATGTCAAAGAAGAGTACACTGGCGGTGCTGCTGGCGGCGGCGCTGCTGACGCAGGCCCAGGCGCAGACCAACAGGAAGCCGGCCACCCCGGTGAAGAAGACCGCCTCCGCGGCCAAGGCCCAGCAGGGCACGCGGCTGGTGGAGAAGGTCACCAGGAAGGGCGGCGAGCTGGTGATCCCCTACGAGAAGTACGTGCTGCCCAACGGCCTGACCGTGATCGTGCACGAGGACCACTCTGACCCCGTGGTGCACGTGGACGTCACCTACCACGTGGGCAGCGCCCGCGAGGAGGTGGGCAAGTCGGGCTTCGCCCACTTCTTCGAGCACATGATGTTCCAAGGCTCCGACAACGTGGCCGACGAGGAGCACTTCAAGATCGTCTCCCAGTCTGGCGGCACGCTCAACGGCACCACCAACCGCGACCGCACCAACTACTTCGAGACCGTGCCCAGCAACCAGCTGGAGACCGCCCTCTGGCTGGAGGCCGACAGAATGGGCTTCCTGCTCGACGCCGTCACCCAGAAGAAGTTTGAGGTGCAGCGCGAGACCGTGAAAAACGAGCGCGGGCAGCGGTACGACAACTCGCCTTACGGTTTGGTGTATGAAAAAGTAAGCGCGGCGCTGTACCCGTATGGCCACCCATACTCCTGGACCACCATTGGCTACATTGAAGACCTGAACCGCGTAGACGTGAACGACCTGAAGAACTTCTTCCTGCGCTGGTACGGGCCCAACAACGCCACCCTCACCGTGGGCGGCGACGTGACCCCGGCCCAGGTGGTGAAGCTGGCTGAGAAGTACTTCGGCCCCATCCCGAAGGGGCCGGAGGTAAAGAACATGAAGCTACCGGCGCCGGTGCTCACCCAGGACCGTTACATTTCGTATGAAGACAACATCCGGTTCCCTATGGTGCAGATGACCTTGCCCACGGTACCGGCCAGTCACCCAGATGAAGCGGCCTTAGATGTGTTATCACGCGTGATTGGCGGCGGCAGAACGTCTATCATCTACCAGAACCTGGTAAAAACGCAGAAGGCCAATCAGGCAGGTGCGTATCATTCCACCTCAGAACTGGCCGGTGAGTTCACCTTGACCGCCCGCACGTTCCCAGACAAGTCTCTGGCAGACATGGAGAAGGAGCTGCGCAACGCCATTGCCGAGTTTGAGAAGAAAGGCGTGTCTGATGATGATCTGGAGAAATTCAAAGCCTCGGCGGAAGCCAGTTTTATCAACCGCCTGTCCAGCGTATCTGGCAAGACCTCTACGCTGGCTGCCTACCAGACCTTCAACGGCAACCCTAATTACCTCAAGCAGGAGATGCAGGCAATCCAGTCTGTGACCAGAGAAGACGTGATGCGGGTGTACAACAAATATGTGAAGGGCAAGAAGGCCGTCATCCTGAGCGTGGTGCCAAAAGGCAAACCAGAAATGGTGGCCAAGGCCGATAACTACACTGTTGACAAATCTGGCTACAAAGCCCCGGCAGATCAGTACGCCGGCCTGAAGTATGTGAAAGCCAAAGACACCTTTGACCGCAGCAAGAAACCTGCCGCCGGCGCCAACCCCACCATCACCGTTCCGCCGTTCTGGAAGCAGAATCTGGCCAACGGCATCAAGGTGATTGGCTCTAAAAACGATGAAGTACCTACCGTAACGTTGCTGTTCACCCTGCAGGGCGGGCACAAGCTGGAGGCGCATGATCCGTCTAAAGCCGGTATTGCCTCTTTGACGGCCTCCATGCTGAACGAGTCTTCTGTGAAGCGTTCTGCCGAGGACATCAGCACCGAGATGGAGAAACTGGGCTCCTCCATTTCCTTCGGCAGTGGTTCTGAAAGCATGACCGTGCAGGTGCAGTCGCCGGTGAAAAACCTGGACGCCACCCTGGCCCTGCTGGAAGAGCGCATGTTCAGCCCTAAGTTTGACCAAATAGAATTTGACCGCCTGAAGAAGCAGCGCCTAGAGGCCATCAAAAACCAGAGCACCCAGCCTACCGTGGTGGCAGACAACGTGTACAACAAAATGCTGTACGGTGAAGGCAACATCAGAGCTGTACCAGTAGTGGGAACGGTGCAAACGGTCGAAAATATTTCGCTGGAAGACGTGAAGAAATTCTACCAGAATTACTTCTCGCCAAGCGTGACCAACCTGGTGATTGTGGGCGATGTGGAGCAGAACCAGATCATGCCCAAGCTGGCGTTCCTGAACAAGTGGCAGCCGAAACAGGTGACCATGCCGTCAGATTTTAAAACCGCCGGTATTGACAAGACCAAGATCTTTATTGTAGACAAGGAGAAAGCCGCCCAGTCTGAGATCCGGATTGGTTATATGGCGCTGCCGTATGACGCCACCGGCGAGTACTACAAAGCTTCTTTGATGAACTATGTGCTGGGTGGGGCCTTCAACAGCCGCATCAACCTGAACCTGCGCGAAGACAAAGGCTACACCTACGGCGCCCGCTCGGGCTTCTCCGGCACCGAGGAAGCTGGTCCGTTCACGGCCTCTGCCGGGGTTCGCTCCAATGCCTCAGATGCCTCTGTGGTAGAGTTCATGAAGGAGATCAAGCGCTTCCGGGAAGAGGGAATCACCGACGAGGAACTGGCCTTCATGAAGAGCGCCATCGGCCAGTCAGACGCCCGCCGCTATGAGACCTCGTTCCAGAAGGCGGCCTTCCTGAACAACATGCTGCGCTACAACCTCACGCCTGACTACGTAGCCAAGCAGAACGAAATCCTCCAGAACATCACCAAGGAGGAGATCAACGCGCTGGCCAAAAAGTACCTCCCTGTTGACAATATGAGCATCATGCTGGTAGGAGACAAAGCGGCTATCAAGCCGGGCCTGGAGAAACTGGGCTACGAGGTGGTGGAGCTTGATCCGGACGGTGCCCCAATCGTAGCCAAGGTGGAGGCCCCGGCCATCACCGCAGAGCCGAAGAAGGAGGATCCTAAGAAAGGCAAGAAGGCCAAGAAAGAGGGACGCATCTTCTAGTTCTTCTGCAATACCAGACACTGCTCCGGCAGTGACCTGCTTTGGAGGCGTTTCCGGGAAAAGAGCCCGGAAACGCCTCTTTTTTTCGTGCTCCCCAGGTCTTCCAAGTGCCTTTATGCCTCAGGTCAGCTTGTGGTCAGGGGAAGTGCTCCGCAGATTCTTCTGTCTGCTGCTGCCCTGGCTGTGGCGAGGTCTGGTTTGCTGTTCCCCTGGCGGTGACGGTTAACGACGGAGTGCGTAGTCTGTAGTTGCTGTTGGCTAGCTGCTGCAGGGGCAATGCTTAGTCTGCTGTTCCCCTAGCTGCGGCAGGAATGTGAAGTTCGCTGTTCCCCTGGCTTTGGCGTTTGATGCGTTGGTTTAGTAGCTGCGTTGTTTCACCTCTTCTGCTAAGCGCTCACGGCCGCGGGGCCCCGTCCTGGGGGTGAGCACTGCTGTTAAAACTAGGCCCTCCGGCCTTGCCGCCGGAGCGGCACCGTATTAACAGAGGCGCTCACCCCCAAGACTGGTTTGGGTTCCATTGCAGCTATTGCTTTTCTTGATGTAGATTGTTTGCAGGTAACTATTGCAGTCCCGCTAGCCTATGGCGAGCCCGTGCTGCGCACATCTGCCAGGGGCAGAAGTGCTAATTATCAGAGGTGCCACCAGTAGAAGTGTTGATTGTTCATTGTTGTTTCTTTGCTTACTTATTGCTGCTTGTTTGTCACAATCTCTGGTTCAAGTTTCCAACTTGGACCTATAATGGCGGAAGCTTTCAGCTTCCATGGGGCGGCCGCCTCACATGACCTCTGCCCTCTATAGCTCCCTCTTCTGCCCCTCTATGGCTCGGAAGTTACTTCCGTGCCTTCTAACGCCAGCTGATACTCACGCGCTGGCGCGAGTCCCCAGACGCGTGCCTACAGCTGACGGGCGGTCTCTGGCTGCCCTCGCGGCGCGGCAGCGAAACCAGACATTGCTGCTTCTTTCGTGTTGAATTGCCTAAAGAGAAAAGAAAGGACTCAAGACTCAGGACCCAGAACTCTCTCCCCTACTCCCCCTTTGAAGGGGGCGAAGGGGGATGTTTACTCAGGAGGACACGCATGCCTGATACTCCCCTCCCGGGAGAGGCAGGGGCAGGTTCCATACGCCTGCCACCGCTGTACCGCCTGCCCTAAGACCCTTAACGCGGTCCAAGGGCCTGCGGGCGTCTGTGCCAAAAGCCGTTTCCGGCCTGTTTTTCGTAAATCATCGCTAAAACGCACAGGCTAAAAACTCTTCTTCACCTGTATGCCCCCATAGAAATTCCTCCCGGGTGCAGCCTGAAAATACCGGCCTCCAAAACCATTCAGATCATTGCCCAGGCTGTAGGCGCGGTTGGTGGCGTTGTCTATACCTGCGTACAGATCCAGTCCCCATTTATCCTGCCAGGTGCGTCTAAAGCCGGTGCGGGCGCCAAAAATGTAAAACTCTGGGGCATAAACGGTATTGGCATCATTCAGCGGAATCTCTGCGGTGTAATTGGCGGTGGCGTTGAGGTAAAAACCCGGCCTGGTGTCAGCGTCTAAACCTAGCGTAAGCACGTGCTGGGGTGTACCTGTGAGTTGGTTGCCAGAATAGTCATTCTCCCCAGATTGGTATTGCTGAAACCTGAAACGGTTAAACGCATACGTGCTCCAAACCCGAAGCATCTGTAGACCCTGGGTGGGGGCTTGCACCAACGCGTAGCCCAAAGAAGCCTCTATGCCTTGTTGCCTGGTGGCACCTGCATTTATAAAATATTCTATTGCTACCTTTTCACCATATGCCAAAACCGAATCGGTACGGCGAACAATCGTTTCATCCAGGTTAAAGAAGTAGCCCGCCACATCAAAACTCAACCGCCGGTTCAAGTAATATCCCCGCAACCCTACTTCATAGTTCACTCCCTGCTCTGGTTGCAGGGTGGTATTGAATTGGCCGCTGCTGGGCCGCAACTCGGCGTCTGTGGGCGGAGAGAAACCGGTGCTGATGCTGGCGTGGGCCGAAAGCTCCGGCGAAAACACTTTCACCAGCCCCACGCGCGGCGAAAACTGTGGCTCCAGGTTTCTGGCGCGTACGGGTACAGACGAAGCAATAGCCGCATCAAACACCCTGGTCAATTCATACCGCACGCTGTTCAGGCTCGCTCCTACGGTAAAGATGAACCGGGCGGGCAGGTCAAGTTCGGCCTGGCCGAAAACAAAGCTTTGCTGCTGCCAAATCTCATCATCATATTTCAAATCCCCTGTTTCGCCGGCTTGGTTATGATAGTGGCGGGAATTCATGAAGCTCCTGAACGCCTCAGCGCCCAGCGTGAAGCGGGCGGGCAGAGTGGCCAGCTGTGTGCGGTAGGTGGTGCGGGTTCTTCCGCCGAAGGCCTGGTTCGTGTTCCGCTCATAGTCTGTGGGGAACGGGTTGTCAAAGAAGCTGAAAACCCCAAACAGGGAGGTGGTGTTGCTCCACTGGTCATTGAAATGGTAGGTATGCACCAGTCCCAGATTGATGCCTTCCAAGTCAATGGAAGCCTTCTGGTCTTTGTTCATTTGGCGGGCGGCACGGGGATTCTGGCTAAACTGTTCGCGGGTGAGGGCCCCGGGCAGCTCATAGTACAGGTCAGAATAGTAGGCGTGAAAGGAAAAAGTCTGCTTCTCTGACGGATACAGCTGGCCTGAGACGAGCAGCGTCTTCCGGTCCAGGGCGCTCTGCTCCCTATAAGCGTCTAATTTCTGCGCGTCATACCGCACCAGCAGGTTTGATTTCTCCCCGCCTACGGCCGCAGAGGCAAACCCTCGGCGCAAGCCGAAAGAGCCTACCAACCCACCTACCGCGGCACTGGTTTCGCCGGCGGCCGGGCGCACAGTCTCCAGCAGCACCGCCCCGCCGGTACCGGCCCCGTACACGCTGCCCGCAGGCCCTTTGATCACCTCTACACTGCCAATGGTGGCGGCATCTAGCAGGTTGAGCGGCAGCGTACTGTTCGCCTCTACCAGAGGCACCTCATTCAGGTAGACCTTCACGTTACGCACGCCAAAGGGTGCCCGCAGACTGCTGCCCCTAATGGAGAGACGGTAGCTGCCGGTGGCCCGTTCCTCCATGCGCACCCCCGGAATGGTATTGAGCGCCGGTACCAGCGTAGTCTCACTGAAACGCTCCAGCTCGCGCTTTTCCAGCAGGGCAACAGAGCCGGCCGTCTCCTGCAGAGGCCGTCTGCTCTCATAGCCGGTCACCACCACCTCGCGCAGCTGGGTAGTGTGGGCAGTGAGCGGTACTGTAAGGCTGGCGGGAAGGCCCTGTACCGCGTAGGTGCGGGTGCGGTAGCCCAGAAGGGCAATGGAAAGGGAATCGGCGGTAGCCGGAATCTCTAGTGAAAAACGCCCCTGGGCGTCACTTACGGAACCTACCGCAGTCCCTACCGCCCCAACGCTGGCACCGGCCAGCGGCTGCCGCGTCTGTGCGTTCAGCACACGGCCAGAGATTTTGGTTTGGGCAGCAACTGCAGCAGAAAGGCAAAACAGACAGAAAAGAAACAGGTATTTCATGGAGACGGCACCAGCGGCAAGAATGATATTTCTACGGACAATTCAGATAAGTACTTGTAACAAACCTACCGCAATTCGGTTAGAAATAAGTAACCAAACCGCAGCTTCCGGCTGGTCTCCTTACGGAACCCGCCCCTGCGAAAGCCATGAAACTATGAAAAAAACCTCCTCCGCTGTAACCGCCGGGCTCTTGTCCCTTTTATTTGCCGCCTCTCCGGGGCATGCCCAAACCAAGAAACCCGCCGTCTCTGAAAGCATGCAGGGCCATATCTTTAAACCTGCCGTACTGGAACCCACAGAGGCACATGTGCGCCAGCTCAAGGTGCCCGCCGGGTTCACCGTGACCAAGTTTGCCGAGAATCTGGGCAAACCCCGTATGCTGGCGGTGGCACCAGACGGCACGGTCTATGTGACCAGCCGTGAGGCCGGCACCGTGACCATGCTCAAAGACAAAAACAAAGACGGCAAAGCCGATGAGACCAAAGTGGTGGCCCAGAAGGAAAACATGCACGGCATTGCCCTCAAAGACGGCAAAGCCTACCTCATCACCGTAAATGACGTCTACACCGCAGACCTGAACAAAGACGGCACGCTGGGCTCCCTCAAAGAAATCATGACGGGCCTGCCCGAAGGCGGCCAGCACAACAACCGAACCCTGGCCTTTGGACCTGACGGCAAACTCTACATCAGCGTGGGCAGCACCTGCAACGCCTGCGAAGAAACCACTGACCTGAACGGCACCATGCTCCAGGCCGATGCCGACGGCAAGAACCGCCGCATCTTTGCCAAAGGGTTGCGCAACACCATCGGGTTTGGCTGGCACCCGCAAACCAAGGCCATGTACGGCTTTGACCACGGCATAGACTGGCTGGGAGACGAAGAGGCCAAAGAAGAGTTCAACCGCCTGGAAGACGGCGCCGACTACGGTTGGCCGTACGTCTACGAGAACGGCAAAGCCAACAAAGCCGATGAGCCCAAAGGCATGAGCTGGGAAGAGTACGCCAAAAAAGCCAAGAACCCGGTGCTCCTGTACCGGGCCCACGCGGCGCCGCTGGGGCTGGCGTTTTACACCGGCTCCCAGTTTCCGAAGGAGTACAACGGCGACGCATTTGTGACCATGCACGGCTCCTGGAACCGGAAAGAAGCAGTAGGCTATAATGTGGTGCGGGTAAAATTCCAGAACGGCCAGCCTACCCAGATAGATGATTTCCTGACGGGTTTTCTCCTGAACGGCAACAAAGCCCAGTTTGGCAGGCCCTGCGGCATAGCGCAGCACCCAGACGGCTCCCTGCTCATTTCAGATGATGAGAACGGGGTCATCTACCGGGTGGCGTACACCGGCAAAAAGTAAACCGCCGGTTTTCGCCTGTTTTCCAAAAACCAGCCCAGAAACAGCCGTTTTGGGGCTGGTTTTGTTTTTTTTCGGCACCAGAACTTCGCATTTCTCCAGTAGGTGTGAGTAGTATCTTTCACCGGTTTACGGCTGTTGCGGAGTAAGCGCCCACTCACCGGTGGCCCAACGCTCCTGACAAGCAATGGCTGAAGATTCAACTCCAGCCATTGCGTTTGTCAAAGTTGCCAGGAAAGTTTCTGTTTTAGGCCTGTTTTCTCAAAATCAGCGCCAAAACAGCAGGATTGCCCTCTGCAGGAACCCTAGAATAAAAAACATTTTTCCTCCGGAAGGAAATAAAACGGCTTTCTTTTCGACCATAATTTATATTACTTTATATCAGCTGTTGACTTCCAGAAAGAGAACCTCAACCGTTTATCTCGTATCAGTCTGTTTGTTCATATACTTGGTAACTCCCATGCTGCACTTTCTCACCAAAGCGGTACTGGCCGCTTGCCTGCTCCTGCTCCCCCACCTGCCAGCGGTTGCCCAACAGAAAGAGATAATAGTAGAAGTCAATAAGAATATAGAGGTCTTGTGCGCCTTGAACAACCAGCTCTCTGCGGCCTTTCTCCGGGACTCAGTGGCAGATCCTTTCCTGTACACCTCAACACGGCTTATGCGGTTGAATTATGAACATTTTTTGCCGTACCAGAAGCACCCAGCCGTGGAGGCTACCCAGCACCTGTCAGATAAAATTGGCACGGGTGTGTACCTGTTAGGGCTGTTTTATGAAGAGCTGCCCAGGGTAAAGCAAAAGCAGCCGGTCTCTGAGGTTATTCTGCGGGAGATTCACCCCCACCCAGACACTGCCGCCCAGGTGGTGCAGGCCTACATGCAACTGGTGGCGCAATTCTACCAGGATACCCGGTTTGACCGTTACCTTCGGCAGAACCAACCCACCTACCAGCTGGCCATACAGGAAGTCCGGAAAAGCCTCCCTGGCCGTGCCTTTCTCCCCACCCTGGAAAACTATTATGGTGCCTCCAAAGGAAGCTATCACTTAGTGGTGATGCCCTTCTTCAAGTCAGGCTGGGGCCTCTCCTGGCAGGTGGAGGATCACGGGAAAACGCACCTCTACAACATTGCGGCCCCCATGCAGGAACAGGTTCTTGACAGGAACAAAAGAACGTTAGCCGCCGGGTATGACAACCCAACTGAAATCAGGAATCTGTCTGTCCATGAGTTTGGCCATTCGTTTGTGAACCCTCTCACCACCCAACCACCGCTTGAAGCACAGATCAACCAGTATGCGCACCTGTTCAAGCCCATCCCCCATCAGCCCCAGTACACAGATTGGCTAACCAGTTTTAATGAGCATCTGGTACGGGCCGGTGAAATACGCATTGCACTGCAAATGGGTACTGCCCAGGGCGCCCAGGCCCTACAGACCTCCTACCGAGACTGGATGTACCTGCCCCACTTCCTGCAACAGCTTTCCAGGTATGAGCGCAACCGGATACAATACCCCACCCTGGCCTCCTTTCTCCCAGACCTGGTTGCGTCCCTGTCAGCACTTGGCCAAAAGTAAGGGCAACAGAGACCAGGGCGGCACAGCATTGAGCCCCCTGTCACCTGGCACACCTGCCTTATCTACTTCTGCCATTCTCCCGTAAACGGAAGCAGGCGTTTCACACCTAAAAAGGTGACACCCTGCCACCTAAACCAAGAGAACTATGAAAAAGACAGCAAATTTACTGGCTACTGCTTTTACCGCCGCCTTCCTGTTCACCTCCTGCGGTGATTCCAAACCCACAGAAACCACCGGCAACACCGTAACCGAAGACATGGTAGACGGCGCCGACGGCGGCTTAGACTCCCTGAACACCTCTGAACCAGACTCTCTGGACACGTCTCAGCAAGACATGACCACCCAAACTGATTCGGCCAGGTAGGCCATAGTCTTTTAGAAAAATCATTACCTGTTTTGGAGCCGTTTTTCTGAGAACAGCTCCAAAACAGGTACTCTGTGTACTGATTGATGTTTCCCGCCAGTACAAGGTTTAGTGAAGACGTGCTGTTTTTCAATCGGGTCCTTAGTGAAGGGCAGGAGAACTCAAGTTTGCTGAGCTGCGGCAAAAAACTGAGTCAGGCGTAATGAACCTGCCCCTTCCAGGGAGGGGTGTATCAGGAATGCGTGGGGCAAATGGCGGGTGACCGTACCTCAGCAATGCGTGGAACGGCAGGTGTCAACATCCCTCTTCGCACCCTTCAAAAGGGGGAGTATTGGAGTGAGTTCTGAGTCCTGAGTTCAAAGTCCTTTCTTTTCCCCCCAGACAAATCAGCACGAATGAAGTAGCAATGCCTTGTTTCGCCGCCGCGCCGCGAGGGCAGGCAGAGACGGCCCGTCATCAGTAGGCACGAGTATGGAGACTCGCGCCAGCGCGTGAGTATCAGGTAGCGTTAGAAGGCACGGAAGAAACTTCCGCGCCATAGGGGGCAGAAGAAGCAGAAGTAATGTGAGGCTGCCGCCCCATGGAAGCTGAAAGCTTCCGCCATTATAGGTCCAAGTTGGAAACTTGAACCAGAGAAATCGGCAGGCAAGCAGCAATAAGTAAACAAACAACAATAAACAATCAACACTTCTGCCAGTGGCACCTGGGTTAATCAACACTTCTGCCCCTGGCTGATGTGCGCAGCACGGGCTCGTCTCAGGCTAGCGGATCAGCAACGGTTACCTGCAAACCAATTAACAACCAGAGAAGCTGATCAGGAGGGGAACCCAAACCAGTCCTGGCGGGGAGCGCCTCTGTTAATACGGTGCCGCTCCAGCGGCAAGGCCGGAGGGCCTAGTTTTAACAGCAGTGCTCACCGCCAGGACGGGGCCCCGCGGCCGTGAGCGCTTACCGGAAAACATGAAACAATGCAATGAGTGAGGCACCGCGTCAACCACCAAAGCCAGGGGAACAGCAGATTACACATTCCTACCACAGCCACGGGAGCAGCAGACCGCGCATTCCCACTGCAGCAACACCGCCAAGGGAAACAGCAAACTTCACCCAACCAAGGGAACTGCAGACAAAGAAAACCTGATCAGCAGCAGCAAACTATCCATTACCAAAAGAAACAGCGAACCGTGCAATCCAGCAGCAGATAGCAGGGTACAGCTGAGTACTCCAGCCACCCGGAGCCGCCGTCAAAAAGCTATCCCGTTCTAGTCAATCTCTAAAACTGCCCCCTTCATTAACCAATGAGCCCCACTCCTGTTTATGGCCTGTTTTTCAAAAAGTAGCCCAAAAACGAAAACGCCCGGCTTTAAAAGCCAGGCGTCTTGCGCGATTAAAACAAACTAATTTAAACAAGCTACTATCTTTAGAGTTGGCCGCCTCTCAGCTAGGAAAGCTCCACGGCCTCATACTTTTTTACATTCTTAGGCGAGGCAAAGTCAGAAGACAAAGCTAAGATGAAGGCACCCGCCTCTCTTATTTTATCCTGGTTGCGCAGCAGGCTCTCTAAGGTGACCATGCCTACCACAGAGTCAGAGTCGGCGGCGCTTTCAATAATGCGCTGGCGGTAGAAGTCCAGCGACTCCAGTAAGTTGGGGTCAGAGGTACGCAGGTACACCTCAATCTGAAAATCAAGCGCCAAAGCAGGCTCTGCCTGACGCTGCTGCAATTTCTTATAGCCGTAGCGGTACCCGTTGCTGATGGAGATAACATCAGACAGCACAGCCGCCCCGGTAGGGTGCCCTCCCGCGCCTTTGCCTTTGAAAAGCTGCGGGCCGGAGTAGCCACCCTGCACCACCACCCCATTAAACTCCTGTTCCACCATCTTCAGGTCGTCGGCGTCCCCTACTAAGCTTGGCAAGACCAGGGGCACAATCTCCCCTTCTGGTGTTAGGTGCACAGATGCCACTAACTTGATGGTACTGCCATTCTGCCGGGCAAACTCCAGATCACGGTTGCCTAGAGAGTCAATCCCGAAGAAAGCCACCTCCTGCGGTGCCAAAGTTCTGCCAAAAGCGTGCGCAGTGAGAATGCACAGCTTGTGGCGGGAGTCAGCCCCAGCCACGTCTAACCAGGGGTCCAGTTCGGCAAAGCCTTTGTCCTGCGCCTCTTTGAGGGCATCTGCGTACGGCTTCTGTTTCTGGAAAATCTGGCTTAATATATAATTTGAGGAGCCGTTGAGAATGCCATGCACGCGCTCCAGCGGTTCATTTGAAAAATATTCCTCAACGGTTCTTATGATGGGGATACCGCCGGCCACAGCCGCTTCATACAGCAAGACACCTCCAAACTGCTCCTGCAGTTCCAGCAATTCAGGCAGATGGTAGGCTACTAGTTTTTTGTTTGCGGTCACCACCCGCCTGCCCTTTCGCAAGGCGGCGGTCACTATGCCATAGGCTTCTGTGGCATCACTGATGGCCTCCACCAACAGGTCAAGCTGATCATCTGCCAACACTTCCTCCGGATTGAATGAGAACTCTTCTGCCGGTAACGGACGGACTTTAGCGGGATCTTTCACGCAGATCTTCTCAATCTGAAACGGCAAGTTCTTCTCCCGCGCCAGAATATCATACAGCCCCTGCCCTACGCACCCAAACCCAAACAAGCCTATCTTTAGAATACGGTTGGAATCCATGTCTTTCTCTTTGGTTTTTTCTGTAAAAATGTCTCTAATATTTCCTGTAGCTGGGCAAACTCCAGCAAGAATCCATCATGTCCGTATTCTGAGCGCACCACCTCAAAGGTAGAGTTTGGGATGTGCCGGGCCACCAGCCGCTGCTCAGTGAGCGGGAACAGCACATCTGAATCTACGCCAATGACCAAGGTCTCTGCCTGCACCTGCGCCAGCGCTTCTTCAACTGACCCTCTTTCCCTGCCCACGTTGTGGGAATCCATCATTTTGGTAAGGTGCCAATACGAGAAAGCATTGAAGCGTCTGGCCAGTTTCTCGCCCTGGTACTGCTGATAAGAAGCCGCCCTGAAATTGTCCAGCCTATTATTATGGGTCTCCCGCTGAGAACGGTTATATGCCTGGTAATTGCGGTAAGAGAGCAGGGCAACCGCCCGGGCAGTTTTCATTCCGTTCAAACCGGCATCATCTGTGTTCAACTGCCAGGTCACATCCTGCTCAATGGCCATACGCTGGCTCTCGTTAAACGCCACCCCCCATGGGGTCTGGCGGGCGTTAGAAGCCACGTGCACCAGCTTGTTTACCAGTTCTGGGTTACTCACTGCCCACTCCAGCGCCTGCTGACCCCCCACCGAGCCACCTACCAGCACGTCAATCTCCTCAATCTCCAGGTGTTCCCGCAGGTAGTTGAAGGCCCGTACCACATCACGGTTGGTCAAGGTGGGGAAAGTGTGGTAATATGGCCTCCCTGTATCTGGGTTCAGGGAGAGCGGACCGGTAGAACCATAGCAACTGCCCAGGGTGTTGGCGCAGACAATAAAGTGCCTGGCCGGGTCAAAAATCTTGCCCTCGCCAAACAGGCCGCCCCACCAGTCATTGACAAAGGCATTGGCAGTTAAAGCATGGCATACCCAAACTACATTGCTTTTATCAGCATTCAGGGTGCCCCAGGTGGTGTAAAAAAGCTGGAAGCCGGGCAAAGATTGCCCAGACTCCAGTTGGAATTCATCATAAAAGGTAAAGACGCGTCCTTTCAGCATGGCAAGCTACTAGTTTAGGGAAGCCTCCAGCTTCGGTTCACGAACTTTCACTTTGGCAAAGGCTTGCTCAAAATCTGCTTTGATATCCTCCAGGTGCTCAATTCCCAGCGAAACCCGAAGCAAGGTAGGGTCTACCCCAGCCGCGCGCTGCTCCTCTTCATTCAACTGCTGGTGCGTGGTAGAGGCGGGGTGAATGATCAGGGTCTTGGCATCGCCCACGTTGGCCAGATGGCTCACCAGTTCCAGGCTGTTGACAAATACTTCTGCCTCGTCCTTTCCACCTTTCAGGTTAAAACTTAATACACCGCCAAACCCACGCTTGAGGTATTTTTTCGCCAGCGCATGGTATTTGTTAGAAGGCAATCCCGGATAATTCACACTTTCTACCAGCGGGTGCTGCTCCAGCCATTCGGCTATGGCTTGGGCATTCTGCACCGTACGGTCAACGCGAAAGGAAAGCGTCTCCAGCCCTTGAATCAGTTGAAAAGAGTTGAACGGGCTCAGGGCGGGGCCAAAATCCCGCAGTCCCTCCACCCTTGCCCTAATGGCGAAGGCAATGTTCCCAAAAGGACCTTCAGAGCCGAAAACATCCCAGAACACCAGTCCGTGGTAACCTTCAGACGGCTCACTGAACTGCGGAAACTTGCCATTGCCCCAGTTGAAGTTACCGCCGTCAACAATCACCCCGCCCACACTGGTGCCGTGGCCGCCAATCCATTTGGTGGCAGAAGCCGTCACCACGTTGGCACCGTGCTCCAGCGGCCGGAACAGGTAACCGCCCGCGCCAAAGGTATTGTCTACTATCAGCGGAATATCATTTTTCTTGGCTACCTGGGCAATGGCCTCAAAGTCAGGAATATTGAAGCGGGGGTTACCAATGGTCTCCAGGTAAAAAGCCTTGGTATTTTCATCTATCAGCGCCTGAAACGTATCTGGCTCATCATCTTTGGTGAACCTGACCTCTATTCCAAGGCGTTTGAACGCTACTTTAAATTGGTTGTAAGAACCGCCGTACAGGTTGCTGGTGGTCACAAAATTGTCACCCGCCTGCAGAATATTGTTCAGGGCAATGAACTGTGCCGCCTGCCCAGAGCCCACGGCCAGGGCCGCCACTCCGCCTTCTAAAGCCGCAATGCGTTTCTCAAACACATCGGTGGTGGGGTTCATGATGCGGGTGTAGATGTTCCCGAACTGCTTCAGGGCAAACAGGTTGGCGCCATGCTCGGCGTTCTCAAACACATATGAGGTGGTTTGGTAGATAGGAACGGCGCGGGAACGGGTGGTAGGGTCTATTTCCTGGCCGGCATGCAGTTGAAGGGTTTCAAAACGATATGAATTAGACATAGTACTTCTAGGTTACACTTGAAAAATTGAACAAAAACAGGATACTAGGAAAACTTACGCGTAGGCGCGTCTCCCCGCGGCAGCGCGGTAAGCCCTAGAAAACCAGAAGGTTCAGATTAGCGACAACAGCAACAACAGTCCTGAATGGACATTCGCATTTCTGTTGGGCAGAAAGAAGGGGTGTAACCATGGAGCGTCACCAACGGGTGCGCCAAAGCATTGCTAGAAGTGGGTTGGATAGTAATTTCCATCTTCGTATCAATTTATATTCCCCAGGGCAATATGTCCGCTGGGATCAGGAATTAGCACCTTACCTCTTAGTAGGTTGCTAGAGCTTCATTGAGCCTGTCTCTCCGCTCTTCTTTATAAATCAACTACCGGAATAATTGACTTGATACTGCAAATGTAAAGCCCGAAAGTTCATCTGCAAACAATTTATAAAAAATTTTACGAATTAATTTTACGAAGGCTTTAACCAAGGGTTGTTCAGGTTGCAATATTGACAGCAGAAACTAACATTCATTAGCATGTTGTTATTTGTTTTGATCTGAGGGGAGGGAATGGGATAGCGTTTTGTCTGTTCCAAAGCTGGTGCTGGTACTGTTGTTTCCTTTCATTGCTGCTAAAATGCGAAGTTAGTTGTCCCCTTGGCGGTGGCGTTTGCTCCGGTGCCTCACTCACTGCATTGTTTCATCTTTTCCGGTAAGCGCTCACGGCCGCGGGGCCCCGTCCTGGCGGTGAGCACTGCTGTTAAAACTAGGCCCTCCGGCCTTGCCGCCGGTGCGGCACCGTATTAACAGAGGCGCTCACCCCCAGGACTGGTTTGGGTTCCTCTCCTGCTACTTCCTGTACTTGCTCTGTCTGTTCCAGTAGGTAACCGTTGCTGATCCGCTAGCCTGTGGCGAGTCCGTGCTGCGCACATCAGCCAGGGGCATGGGTGGTGGTGGATTGGCTATGGCAGATTGAGTGGCAGATTCATAGCTGCTGCTGCTGCTGCTGCTGGCGCGAGTCTCCAGACTCGTGCCTAGTGATGATGGGTAGTCTCTGACTACCCTCGCTGCCGGGCAGCGACCATGCGCAGTGCTGGTTTACTCGTGCTGGAATGCCAGAGCGGAATAAATGACTCAGAACTTTAGACTCAAGACTCCTTTCGTTATTCCCCCTTTGAAGGGGGCGAAGGGGGATGTTGACACAGGAGGGCACGCATGCCAGAGGTACGGGGCATAGGCCTCACACATTCCGGATAGCTCCCCTCCTGGGAGGGGTTGGGGTGGGTTTCACGCATGGCTGATCTCGTTGCGGTTTCCGGCGAGTCTGGAGAGATGTCTCATTCCATGGTGCGTGAAAGAGTCGCGCGCCAGGTATATGTTCCAACTATCAGCAATAAACCAGCAGCCATTCTTGTAAAAATCAAATAACGTCAGGAGCACCTGAGAGCATCAGGGTTAACGGCCGCCACTGACGTTCCACGGCCAAGTAGCTACCACCCTTTTCTGTTTCCGGGCTGTTTTCTCAAAAACAGCTCTAAAACGGAAAATAGAAGATGCACCCAGCCACTGAAAACAGGACGGGAGGGCACTTGCCCCGTGCCGTTCCTTTCCTAACTTTGCCGGGGTTAGCCCATTTGTATGCAAGCGTTAAAAGAAACCAACTTCCACTTTCCTGAGCAGACCGGCTTTTACAGAGGCAAGGTACGGGATGTTTATTACTTCAAAGACAAGTTAGCCATGGTGGCCACAGACCGCATCTCAGCGTTTGATGTGGTATTGCCGCGGGCCATCCCCTACAAAGGACAGGTGCTCAACCAGATAGCGGCCAAGTTCTTGGCGGCAACCGCCAATGTGGTCCCCAACTGGGTCATAAGCCAGCCGGCGCCCAACGTAACCATTGGCCGCCAGTGCGAAACCTTTAAAGTAGAGATGGTGATCAGGGGCTATTTAGCCGGCCATGCGTGGCGGGAGTACAGCGCAGGGAAACGCTTGCTCTGCGGGGTGGCCATGCCAGACGGCCTGCGCGAAAACGATCCGTTCCCGGAGCCCATCATCACCCCCACCACCAAGGCTGCCGAAGGCCATGATGAAGACATCTCCCGGGAGGAAATCCTGAGACAGGGTATTGTGTCAGAAGAAGACTACCTGCAGCTAGAAGCTTACACCCGGGCACTCTTCAAGCGGGGTTCTGAGTTGGCCGCAGAGCGCGGGCTCATTCTGGTGGACACAAAATATGAATTCGGCAAAGCCGATGGCACGATTATGGTGATTGATGAAATTCATACCCCAGACTCCTCAAGGTTCTTTTATTCAGAAGGTTATGAAGACCGGCAAAATGCAGGGCAGTCGCAACGGCAACTTTCAAAGGAGTTTGTACGTCAATGGTTGATTGAAAATGGTTTTCAGGGAAAAGAGGGGCAGCAGGTCCCTGAAATGACTGATGACAAAATAACGGAGATCTCGCAGCGTTACATTGAATTGTACGAGCAGGTGCTGGGGGAGAAGTTCATTCCCCAAGATTATGCCAGCCAGCCAGATACGCTGCAGCAGAGCATTGCCGTAAACATTTTTTAACATACTTTGTTAGAGATATTCCACCAATTTTTGGTAAATTCGCATTCTAAACCTTTTTGCTGTTACTTATGAAGTACACAATTGATAAAAAAGAGAATTACACTATCATCACCATAGATGAAAAGAAACTCGACACCACAATCGCCCCTGATTTGAAGTCTGAGTTTGTGAAGTTGAATGCAGAAGGTATCACTAACTTGATCTTAGATCTTACCAACGTAAAATATACAGATTCATCAGGGCTTTCTTCAATCCTGATTGCCAACCGTCTTTGCAACTCTTCTGGCGGGGTTCTGATCCTGACCGGCCTGCAGGAGCACGTGACCAAGCTGATCACCATCTCTAAGCTGGAGTCTGTGTTGAATATTCTGCCTACCGTTGAAGAAGGCATTGACCGCGTGTTCCTGCACGAGATTGAGAGTGATCTTACCAACAAGGAAGAATAGTTCAGGTTTAAGGGGGAGACAGCTTGGATTTTGAACTGAAAATTCTTGGTTCCGCTTCGGCCCTACCCTCTCCAGACCGTTTCAATACTGCCCAACTGCTCACGGTTGGGAACCAAATCAATCTGATTGATTGCGGCGAAGGTACACAAATGCAGCTGATGCGATACAAAGTAAAGCATCAGCGCATTTGTAACATCTTCATCAGTCACCTGCACGGTGACCACTACTTTGGGCTGGCAGGTTTGCTTTCCACCATGCACCTGCAGCAGCGCACAGCCCCCCTCCACCTCTTCGGCCCCAGGGGCCTGGCTGAAATACTTACCCTTCAGTTCAAGTACGGCGGCACCCAACTCACCTACCCCATCCATTTCAATGAGGTAGACACCACGGCCTTCTCCAAGATCTTTGAAGATAAGTTCATGACGGTGCACTCGCTGCCCATGCAGCACCGGGTGCCTTGCTGCGGCTATCTGTTCAGGGAAAAACAAAAGCCCCGCCACTTACTAAAGTCCAAACTGCCTGATTTTCTCACGCCCCCGCAACTGGTGCGGCTCAAGTGGGGAGAAGACATCTTTGATGAGAATGGCGAGGTACTGGTGCGGAATGCAGACGTGACCACAGATCCCAAACGCAGCCGCAGTTACGCCTACTGCGCAGACACCAGGTACAAAGAAGATATTCTCCCTTACATCTCTGGGGTTGACCTGCTCTACCATGAGTCTACGTTCCTCCAGGAGATGGCCGCCCGGGCCGAGTACACCTTTCACAGCACCGCCGCCCAGGCCGCTACCCTGGCCGCAAAAGCCCAGGTGAAACGGCTGCTGCTTGGCCATTTCTCCACCCGCTACAAAGACCTCACTCCCCTGCTGGAGGAAGCGCAGGCAATTTTCCCCAATACCAACCTGGCCACTGAGGGCAAGACGGTGAGCGTACTGGAATAGCCTTCTGGTTTAACGTGCCCCCACTCCTTTTTCATTCGCCCACTTCTCACAAGAGGCGGTACTTCTGTTCCCCCTCATGGGAAGGAAAACAAAGTTGTCGCCTAGTTAGAAATTTTCTGCTTTCGGTGCTCCTGTTTACTTTAGCACTGGATTAGAGCCAGAAGCAGTGGAGAGCTCCCTTTTGTAATGGGTGCAGAACTCTGCGCATCATGTTAAGCTCCTGTTTTGGGGCTGTTTTCTAAAAAGTAGCCCTAAAACGCTGGCAGGGCTGGGCGCTTGCGCCAGAGGCACCAGGGCAACAGGAACCACGCAACCGTTTCACAATTTAAACTTTATGCAAAACTCCGGCACATTCAAGTCTTCAATGGGTTACAGGAAACGGCAGTTGTTCATGGTGCTGAGCGGCATTTTTTTAACCAATGCCTTGCTGGCAGAACTGATTGGGGTAAAGATCTTCTCGGGCGAAGGGGTGTTTGGCCTGGCAGGCGCCCAGATCCCCGTGCTCGGCACCAAGTTCGACTTTAACCTGACCGCCGGGGTCATCATCTGGCCGGTTGTGTTCATCACCACCGACATCATCAATGAGTACTTCGGGAAAGACGGGGTGAAACGGATCAGTTTCCTGACGGCGGGTTTAATTGCCTACGCCTTTGTAGTGATTGTAGCCGCCACCTGGCTGCCACCCGCACCATTCTGGCAGGAGGTGAACAGCCAGGGCCCCAACGGCGCGCCGTTTGACATGGACTATGCGTACAACAGGGTTTTCCGGCAGGGCCTTGGAATCATAGTGGGTTCGCTGGTCGCTTTTTTGGTGGGGCAGCTGCTGGACGCGCACGTTTTCCATTGGCTCAAACACCTGACCGGAAGCCGCAAGATCTGGCTCAGGGCCACCGGCTCCACCCTGGTCTCCCAGCTGGTAGACACGGTGGTGGTGCTGTTTATTGCGTTCTATCTTTTCGGGGACTGGAGCCTTACGCTGGTGCTGTCTGTCTCGGTGATCAACTACCTGTACAAGTTTACGGTGGCGGTGCTGCTCACGCCCCTGCTGTACCTGGCGCACGGGGTTATTGACCGGTACCTGGCCAACGACCAAGACGTTCCTTTTGACACCTTCATCTCCAAAGACTAATTTCTGTTTCCGGCGTATTTTTCTGAAAACAGGCTAAAAACGCAGATACGGCGCAGCAGAAAAAGGAACCTTTGCGGCGGCAGATGTGAGGTTCTACCAAAGGCTGTGGGTGACGCGGCAGTGATGCTGGCGTAGGCCCGGCAGATGCGCGGCGGCATTTTTTTTCGGCCCTGGGCCGAAACACAACCCAACCCTACGGCTGCTGCACCTGAGGCGCTGTGTTTGGTGGCCGCGGTGGGCTTTCTCCCCCCTCCGGGGTTTCTGTTTTGGAGCCGTTTTTCTCAAAACAGCCCCAAAACAGAAAACTAAGGTACCGCTCAAGGCAACCGCAGTGGGGTATCAACAAAGGGTGGCTATCTTTGTGCATGGCTTTCCCTCCTTTGTACCTGCTCAGCGGCCTGGGCGCAGATGAACGGCTGTTCCAGTTTTTACGGTTGCAGCACCCAAACCCGGTGGTGGTGAAATGGGTTACGCCGGCGCCGCATGCCACGCTGGCGCAGTACGCCCAGCAGGTTTTGCCCCAGATTCAGGACCGTTCAGCGCCGGCGGTGCTCATTGGCCTGAGCTTTGGCGGCATGGTGGCCCAGGAGCTGGCCAAGCTGATCCCCACCCAAAAAGTTATTCTGCTCTCCAGCCTGGCCCATACCCCGCAGCTGCCCTGGTACTACCGCGCGGGCGGCTTGCTGCGCCTGCAGAAGTGGCTCCCTTTTCAATGGGCCAAATCCTTCCCGGCACCCGGCGAATGGCTTTTTGGGGCGAAGTCGCCGCTGGAGAAGCAGGTCTTCCGCTCTATCATCCAGGACACCGACCTAGACTTTCTGCGCTGGTCCCTCACCGCCATTCTTGGTTGGCAGCACCGGGCAGAAGCGTCTGAGCAGCTGGTGATCATACACGGCACCCGCGACAAGATCTTGCCGGTGCCGCTAGCCCCCCGGGTGCACCTGGTGGAGGGCGGGGAGCACCTGATGGTGATGAGCCGCGCGGCGGAAATAAGCGCCCTGCTCAACCAGCACCTGCGGTAAGCTGTTTTTGCCTATTTTCTGAAAAACAGGCCAAAAACAGCATCGGTTTTCGGGGTTTGGGCGGCAATTGCTTACTTTGTACAAATTAACAGTACTGAACCCATGGCTAGAATCCTTACCGGCATCCAAAGCAGCGGCCGCCCGCACCTGGGCAACCTGCTGGGTGCCATTCTCCCCGCGATTGAGCTTTCTAAGAAGGCTGAGAACGAATCGTTGTACTTCATTGCCGACCTGCACTCCCTCACCTCTATCAGAGATGCGCAGGAACGCAGAATGAACACCTACGCGGTAGCCGCGGCCTGGCTGGCATTTGGCCTGGACACAGACAAGCATATTTTCTACCGCCAGAGTGACGTGCCGGAGGTGACCGAGCTGACGTGGTATCTGAGCTGCTTCGCCCCTTACCCCATGCTGGCCAACGCTCACTCGTTCAAAGACAAATCGGCGCGCGCGGCCTGGCAGATGTCAATGCCGGCCTGTTCACCTATCCTGTGCTCATGGCCGCTGATATTCTGCTCTATGACGCTGAGTTTGTACCCGTGGGCAAAGACCAGGTGCAGCACCTGGAGATCACCCGTGACATTGCCAGCACGTTTAACCATCTCTACGGCGAGGTGTTTGTGCTGCCAGAGGCGAAGGTAGACGAGAACGTGATGACGGTACCGGGCATTAACGGTGACAAAATGAGCAAGTCATACGGCAACACCCTTGATATTTTCCTGCCAGACAAGGAGCTGCGCAAGCGCGTCATGAGCGTTGTTTCTGACAGCAAAACCCTGGAAGAGCCCAAAGACCCTGAAACGGACAATACCTTTAAGCTGTACTCGCTGCTAGGCTCGCCTGAGCAGGTGGAGGACCTGCGCCAGAAGTATTTGGCGGGCGGCTTTGGGTACGGTCACGCAAAACAAGCCCTCTTTGATCTGATTCTGGAGAAATACGCAGCCCCCCGGGAGCGCTTCAACTACTACATGAACAACCTCCCCGAACTAGACGCCAAACTGGCCGAAGGTGCCGCCAAAGCGCGCGCCATTGGTGCCCCTGTATTGAAGAAGGTCCGGGAGAAGCTGGGGTTTTAGAAGCGTATCACGTAGCGTGTATCACGTATCAAGACAAAAAGCTCCTGTTTGCTAAGAACAGGAGCTTTTCTGTTTTTATCGGTTTTGGTGAAGACACATAACTGTCTGCTCTTAGTAGATTCCATTGATTTTTGGATGGAGGTAGCCAAGAAGATGTTTCAGACGATCCAGGTCCTTCAGACGCTCCCAAAAATTGCTGACGGTACGTGGCTGTTTATTGGAAGAAGGAACTGGCGCGAGGCTCCAGTCTCGCGCCAAAGGATGGGACGAGGCTCCAGACTGGCCGGTAACCGAGATAAGATCAGCCATGCGTGGAACCCACCCCTACCCCTCCCGGGAGAGGAGTATCTGGCATACGTGGACCGGCAGGTGTCAACATCCCCCTTCGCCCCCTTCAAAGGGGGAGAATAGAAGTGAGTCCTGAGTCTTGAGTCCTGAGTCTTGATTTCTGAGTCTTGAGTCCTTTCTTTTCATCTTAGGCAGTTCAGCATGAATGAGGCAGCAATGCCTTGCCTGGTTTCGCAGCCGTGCCGCGAGGGCAGACAGAGACCGCCCATCACGCCGCTCTTCCGGATTTTTATCCGGAAGCAGGTACTGAGGGAATTTGTAATCCCCGTTACGCCGCCTTTGAACAACTGTTACTGCGGATTGCAAATCCGCGGGGAGTTTTGATTCGGGATTGCAAATCGCGAAAAGCGGAGAAAGTAAAAGCCCTCTGCCTCCAAGGGGGGGGTGTTCGGGAATGCGTGGGGGCGTATACTACGCGCCCCTACAGCAATGCGCGTCCTCCTGTGTAAACATCCCCCTTCGCCCCCTTCAAAGGGGTGTATCAGGCAGCGTTAGAAGGCACGGAAGTAACTTCCGCGCCATAGGTGGCTATAGAGGGCAGAGGTAATGTGAGGCTGCCGCCCCATGGAAGCTGAAAGCTTCCACCATTACAGGTCCAAGTTGGAAACTTGAACCAGAGAAAGCGGCAGGCAAGCAGCAAGAAGTAAACAAACAAACAACAATGAACAATCAACACTTCTGCTGGTGGCACCTGGGTTAATTAGCACTTCTGCCCCTGGCTGATGTGCGCAGCACGGGCTCGCCATAGGCTAGCGGATCAGCAACGGTTACCTACTGGAACAGACAGAGCAAGTATAGGAAGTAGCAGCAAAGGAACCCAAATCAGTCCTGGGGGTGAGCGCCTCTGTTAATACGGTGCCGCTTCAGCGGCAAGGCCGGAGGGCCTAGTTTTAACAGCAGTGCTCACCCCCAGGACGGGCCCCGCGGCCGTGAGCGCTTACCGAAAAAGATGAAACAGCAATGGGATTTCGCACCGGAGCAAACATCCCAGCCAGGGGAACACCAAACTACGCATTGCCGTGGCAGTGGCAGCAGCATGACTATAAGGCACCTCATCCAACAGCCAAGGCAGCCTCAACCAGCCAAGAAAACAGCAGACAACGCATTGCAAACGGCAAAGGCCGCACAGCCAAAGCAAGAACAAACTAAGCACTACAGCTCTAAAACTGGCGTTTCATTCATCAGCAAGCACCAAATAAACTACAGGAAGACCCTGTTCTAAGCCTACTTTCGCCAAAACAGGCCAAAAACGGAAACGGCTCCGGCGCGGGGAAAACCCGCACGGGAGCCGTTTCATGAAAGTCTTGCTACGTGCTACGTGCTACTTGATACGATTTACTCCGCTCTCCAAACTTCTTCCCGCACGTTCTTGCCCACGCTCAGAATCAACCGGGCGGGGTTAGGCACCAGCAAAAGGCGGGCTTCTTTGTTCGGGTAGGCATCAGCCTCCACCCAAACCCCTTCTTTGCCGGTAATGTCTACCTGCCCCTCTGGGTTCAGCGCCTCTGGCAGATAAGCCGTGGGCAGCAGCACATCAGTGTCTGGACAATGCTTCTGGTGCACATCACCCAGCACCTCCTCCAGATACTCCCCGAAATTGTCGTTGAAGTCGTCTTCCTGGTCATGCAGCTCCTCTTCTACATCATCATAGCGGTCATCATTGTACGAGAGCTGGCCTAATTCCTGCTTTTTCCGGATAAGGGCCACAAGGGAAGTATTCAAGTCTTGGGTATTCATGCCTATCTTATTTTTCCCAAAGTTGGGAACAACTTACACAATTTACAAGTAGCCGCGGCAAATCAGCCGCCTAACACTTGTTTGCTTTTGCTAACTATTCTTCTATTTTTACAGGAATTACCGTATTCTATTCCAGAAACATCCAAAAATAACCAACCATATGGAGACAGCCACTGATTTAAAAAAAGACACCCCCGTAGACTTTCTGCCGCTCAACGGCACAGATTACCTGGAGTTCTACGTAGGCAACGCCAAGCAGAGCGCCTACTACTACCAAAGCGCGTTTGGGTATGAGCTGGTGGCCTATGCCGGGCCAGAGACAGGCGTGCGCGACCGGGCTTCTTATGTGTTGCAGCAAGGCAAGGTGCGGCTGGTGCTCACCACGTCTTTGCAACCAGATTCTGCTATTTCTGAGCACGTGCGCCTGCACGGTGACGGCGTAAAGGTCATGGCGCTGTGGGTAGATGACGCGTACAAGGCCTACGAGGAAACCACCCTGCGCGGGGCCAAATCGGCGGGGGAGCCACAGACCCTCACAGATGAGTTTGGCGAGGTAAAAATCGCCTCTATCTACACCTATGGCGAAACCGTGCACACGTTTGTGGAGCGCAAGAACTATACCGGCGCCTTCATGCCCGGCTATGTGGCCCGCAAAAGCAACATGCCCATCACGCCGGTGGGCTTCAAACACGTAGACCACTGCGTGGGCAACGTGGGCTGGGGCGAGATGAACCAGTGGGTAGATTTCTACGCGCAGGTAATGGGCTTCCAGCTGCTGCTCACCTTTGATGACGAAGATATCTCCACCGAGTATTCGGCGCTCATGAGCAAGGTGATGAGCAACGGCAACGGCTACGTGAAATTCCCCATCAACGAGCCCGCTGAGGGCAAGAAGAAATCGCAGATTGAGGAGTACCTTGATTTCTACCACGGCCCCGGCGTGCAGCACATTGCCATTGCCACAGATGACATTGTGCACACCGTGGGGGAACTGCGGCGGCGCGGCGTAGAATTCCTGAGTGTGCCCGGCTCCTATTATGAAGACCTGCTGGAGCGCGTGGGCAACATTGATGAAGACCTCAAACCGCTCCAGGACCTGAACATTCTGGTAGACCGTGACAATGAGGGGTACCTGCTCCAGATCTTTACCAAACCCGTAGAAGACAGACCCACGGTGTTCTATGAGATCATTCAGCGCAAAGGGGCCAAATCCTTCGGGAAAGGCAATTTCAAGGCCCTGTTTGAGTCTATTGAGCGCGAACAGGCGCTGCGCGGAAATTTATAAAACCCGTACCCGCTTTTTTGAGTAGTACCAGTAGGTGCGTTTTTGGCCTCGTTTTCAGAAAACAGGCCAAAAACGCACTTTCGTTTACCTGCGGCCGGTAATTGGCGGGCAACCCTCCTCCCGGCCAATCCAGGCAGAAGACGGGTGGCAAACCTTAAAAGCAGGCATTCCATTCCGCTGTGCGGATGGGAAAAAAGAATTTACTATTATTGAACCATTAAATACAAAAAACACGAAGCTGTTTTGGGGCTGGTTTCGTAAAAACAGCCCAAAAACGCTTTTCCTTTTCTCTACTATCACTATGGAAAACCATCTTTCACTGGAACCGGCGGTACAGACCAAAATCAACGCGTGGCTGGAAGGCGGCTATGACGCCGACACCAAAGCTAAATTACAGAAGATCATTGACGCCGGTGACGCCGACACCCTCACCGATTCCTTCTACAAAGACCTGGAGTTTGGCACCGGCGGTCTGCGCGGCATCATGGGCGTGGGCAGCAACCGCATGAACCGCTACACCGTGGGCATGGCCACGCAGGGGCTGAGCAACTACCTGCTCAAGTCGTTCCCGGAGCAGCAGATCAGCGTGGCCATTGCTCATGACAGCCGCAACAACTCAGATGTGTTTGCCAACGTGGTGGCAGATGTGTTCAGCGCCAACGGCATTAAAGTGTACTTCTTCAAAGAGCTTAGGCCCACGCCCGAGCTGTCTTTCGCCATCAGGCATTTAGGTTGCCAGAGCGGCGTTGTCTTGACAGCTTCACACAACCCCAAAGAATACAACGGCTACAAGGCCTACTGGAATGACGGCGGGCAGGTAACCGCCCCGCATGACAAGAACATCATTGCCGAGGTGAACAAGATCCAGAGCGTTGAGCAGGTGAAGTTTAAGCGCAATGAGGCGAACATAGAGTTCATTCTGGACGAAGTAGACCAGGCGTACCTGGACAAAGTGGCCACGCTGTCAGTAGACCCGGCCATGATTCAGCGCCAGAAAGACCTCAAAATTGTCTTCACCCCTATTCACGGCACCGGTATTACACTGGTACCGCGCGCGCTGGAGCGTTTTGGGTTTACCAATGTACACGTGCTGGAGGCGCAGGCTACGCCCGATGGGAATTTCCCGACGGTAGTGTACCCCAACCCCGAGGAAAAAGACGCCATGAACCTGGCCATGCAAAAAGCAAGGGAACTGGATGCTGATTTAGTGCTGGCCACTGACCCAGACGCAGACCGCGTGGGCATTGCCGTGAAAGACCAGAAAGGAGAATGGGTGCTGCTCAACGGGAACCAAACCGCCGCCCTGCTCACCTACTACATCTTGCAGGCCTGGAAAAAAGCAGGCAAACTCACGGGCAGAGAATACGTGGTGAACACCATTGTGACCACAGACCTCATCAACCGCGTAGCTGAGGGCTTTGGCGTAGACTGCTATGAGACCCTCACCGGCTTCAAGTACATTGCCACCATCATGCGTGACAAGGAAGGCGAGGCCCAGTATATCTGCGGCGGTGAAGAGAGCTACGGCTTCTTGGTGGGAGACTTTGTGCGGGACAAAGATGCCGTTTCTTCCTGCGCCATGATTGCTGAAATGGTGGCGTCTGCCAAAGACCAGGGCAAGAGCCTGTTTGAGCTCATGATCCAGATGTACCAGGAGTTTGGCTTCTACAAAGAAGACCTGATCTCCCTGACCAAGAAAGGCCACCGCGGTGCCCAGGAAATTCAGGAGATGATGCAGGAGCTGCGCGAGAATCCGCCCCAGACCATTGCAGGTTCAGACGTGGTGGAGGTGATTGACTACAAGACCGGCTTCAGAAAGAACCTGAAGACTGGCCAGGAAACCGCTACCGGCCTGGAGAGCTCCAACGTGCTCCAGTTCCTCACCGAAGACGGCACCAAGGTTTCGGCCAGGCCGTCTGGCACTGAGCCAAAGATCAAATTCTACTTCAGCGTGCGGGAGCCGTTGGCCACTGCGGGTGAGTTTGAGCAGGTGGGCCAGAAACTGGACCAGAAAATACAGCAGATCATTTCTGATCTAAAGCTGAAGTAGACCTCAGTTTCTCAACTAGTCACCCCAAGAAAACCCTTTTGGAATGCGTCCAAAAGGGTTTTCTGTTTTCAGGCTGTTTTCAGAAAAACAGGCTGAAAACAGATATGAAATAAAAGCCAGCCGCCCTTCCCGTACATTCTGTTTTTAGCCTGATTTTGAAAAAACAGGCCAAAAACAGAACGTACAGAAACCTCCCCGGCCCAGAGCTTTTCTGTTCCTCCGCACTATTCGGCACTTCTGATGACCTGAGATCAAAGATTCCCGTTAAAGACAGGAAACCTGTTTTGAAACTGTTTTCAAACCTTTGACCTATGAGTTCGCAGCAACCCAATTTAAGCACCACCAAAAGCTTTGAAGAAGCCGCTATTGCCAAACCAGACCAAAATCCTTTGCCCCGGGCAATCCTCAGGCCCAACAACTATTTCCTGCTAGACGGGGAATGGAAGTTTGAGCTGGATACCGACGACAGAGGCCTGCGCGAGTCCTGGTTTCTGGGCCACAACTATGCCCATACCGCCAACTGGCCAGGATCTGTGGAAGAGCACCTGGCTCAGGCCAAAGGCCAGATACAAGAAGGGCCGGCGTGGCATGACAAAGTGGTGGTGTGGTATGAGCGGGAATTCCCCAGGCCCCAGCGCGGTGAAAAGAATGAGAACACCATGTTCCAGATCACTTTTGGTGCGTGCGGCTATGAAACCAGGGTCTGGCTCAACGGCCGGCTCCTGACCTCAGTTGAGGGCGAAGATGTGCACTACGGTGAGTACACCTCCTTTTCGTATGAGCTGAACGAAGAACACCTGCTCCCCGTGAACTGGCTCACCGTACGCATAGCAGACACCATGGACGCTGAGATACCGCGCGGAAAGCAGGAGTCACACGTGTACAAGCGGGGCGGTATCTGGTATCAGACCTATACCGGTGCCGTACGCAGCGTCTGGATGGAAACCGTTGAGCGCAACCGTCTGCGGTCACGCATTGGAGTGCAGAGCATTATTGAAGACTCCTTGGTGCGCTTTACCTTCACTTCCCGCATTCATGACCCCGGCATGTACACGCTCCGGCTGCAGGTGTTTGAACAGGACAGTGACAGCCCTGAACCGTTTGCCACCTCAGATTACCTGTTAAAGCTCAGTGAAGGGCAAAAGCTCCAGAACGTGGTCATGCAGATTCCTAACGCCCAGCTCTGGAGCCCTGAGCACCCAAAGCTGTACCGGCTGGTGGCCCAGCTCATAGACGCCAACGGCTACACCGCCGAAATTCAGGGCCATTTTGGCATGCGTAAAATTGAGGCGCGGGGCCGTCATATCTACCTGAACAACCAGGAGATTTACATTGACGGAATTCTGTACCAGCCCGGCACCGCCACCTATGAGGAAATGCGCCGCCACATGTACGCCATGAAAGAACTGGGTTGCAACCTGGTGCGGGTGCACATAGCCGGGGTGGACCCGCGCATCTACAACCTGGCAGATGAAATTGGCCTCCTGCTTTGGGTGGAAGTCCCCAGTCCGCACAGCTCCACCCAGAAGAGCCGGGAAAACCATTACGCAGAGCTCCTCAGAATGCTGGCCCTGATTGAGACCAACCCGTCTGTGATCATCTGGTCCCTTTACAATGAAGACTGGGGTGCCCAGGACATTGCCACCAACCCAGAAACCCGCCAGTACATCATGGACACCTTCCATTACATGAAGATCAGGTATCCGCAGTTTCTGGTGGTAGACAATGACGGGTGGCAGCACATCTCGTATGAAGGCAAGCTGAAGTCAGACATGCTGACCGCCCACGTGTACACCCCAGAGGTGGACCGCTGGTGTGAAGTGCTTGACCAGATCACCGAAGGCCAGATGGAAGGGGTTGCCGCTTTCCCACTGGTGGTGGGGGACCAGTATTTCTACCGGGGCCAGACCCCCGTGATCATTAGCGAATGGGGAGGTTTCGGGTTCTCTGACTACGGCGGGCCCAATGACCTGGAGGAACGCGCTGACCGAATCAGGGTCTTCAAGGAGGAGATGCGCAAACGCCCTATAGCCGGTGATGTGTATACCCAGGCCACCAACATTGAAGACGAGCGAAATGGTTTGATAGACCCCCACACCGGCGAACTCTCTGTACCGGCTGGTCTTTTGAATTCCAGAAAATAGTCCCGGTTTGGGTGATCTTTCTGCAAAAAAAGATCACCCAAGCTTTTTTCCATCTCTTCCCTTCCACCGTATGAAAGTTAAACTACTACTGCTCCACTCCCTCCTTCTGTGCTGCCTTCTGTTGAATGCCTGCAGTGAAGATGACCATGAGGAGAATGGCCCCGCTGGCACCATCACGGCCCAGATCAACGGCCAGGACTGGAAAGCCGTCCGGGTGTCGGCGGCTTACAATGAAGCGTACCAGGACTTGCTCATAGGGGGCGAAAGCGCCAGCGGCGAAGGAATTTCCCTTGCCATTGACAATGTGACCGGCACGGGCACCTTTACCGGCAACTCCAGCGGGATTGTGGTAGGCACCTACCTGAGCGGCAACTCCAATGAGCAGTGGAGCTCTTTCCTGAACGGAGACTGTCTCATCAATGTCACCAAATTTGATAAATCCAGCAGAACCATTTCCGGCACCTTTGAATTTGTAGGCGAAAATGACAGCCAGACCTCCACCAAAACCATCACGGGAGGCAAATTTACAGACGTGCGGTTTGAGCCCTTTTAAAGGAGACAGAGCAGCCACAAAAACCTTATGCCTTACAAGTTGTCTTTATAACAGAACCAGATGTACTACCTATGACTATTCAAAAACACTTTGTCTGCCTGCTCCTGCTGCTGGCAGGAACGGCCCAGGCCCAGCAACTGGCACCGGCTGAAAAAATAGAAACCAAAAAAGGCACCCTTACCATTCAGCCTATCCTGCACGCCACCCTGGCGCTGCAATGGGATAACAAAACCATTTATGTAGACCCTACCGGCGGTGCCAAAGCTTTTGCCGGGATGACCGACCCGGACCTCATCCTGATCACAGACATTCACGGGGACCACCTGGACCTGAAAACCCTGGAAGCCCTGAATACCAGCAAAGCCAGAATCATAGCCCCTCAGGCAGTTGTGAACCAGCTTCCTGAAAGCATGAAAGCCAAGGCGGTGGTACTGGCCAACGTCGAAAAAACCACTCAGCTCTCCATCCCCATCACGGCGGTGCCCATGTACAACCTCCCGGAAACCGCCGACTCCCGCCACCCCAAAGGGCGCGGGAACGGCTACCTTCTGGAGATGGGCGGCAAGCGCATCTATCTGTCCGGTGACACCGAAGACATCCCAGAAATGCGTTCCCTCAAAGACATTGACGTGGCGTTTGTGTGCATGAACCTCCCCTACACCATGGATATCAACCAGGCCGCCGCGGCCGTGCTGGCTTTTAAACCCAACGTAGTCATTCCCTATCACTACCGCGGGCAAAACGGGTTAAGTGACGTAGCAGCTTTCAAGCAGCTGGTGGCAGACGGGAAGAAAAAAATAGAGGTGAAGCTTTTACAGTGGTATCCTGAGAAATAAAGTCTCTTTCGTACCCACACACACGTACCACCGCGCCAGCAGTACTGGAGCAGACTCCTGTTTTCGGGCTGTTTTTCTGAAAACAGCGAAAACAGGAGTTACAAAACAAGAAAGCCGGACCTGCCTTTGGGCAAGTCCGGCTTTCTTGTTAGGCAGCATTGTTAAATACGGGTGGGATCGTTTTCAGAGGGTTCTGTCTCATCACTGCCAAAAGGCTGGTCTGAGCTTCGCACGCCGTTAACGCTGCCGTCCATCTCCTCATAGCTCCCCTCAAATTCAAAACCGGGGCCTTGGGCAAAAGACTCAGTGTCTGTACGGTCATTCGCGCCGTAGCCGGTGATCTCATTACCGCCAATGTGCAGGTTCTCCAGCTTATCTTTCTGGTCATTGCGTTCGGTGTCTCCCCCGGGCCCAATGTTGCGTTTAGCGGTAGGGTCTGGATGGTTGCCGGGTGCATTGCGCTGATGGCTCTCATCATGGATGTTGCCGGGGCTATCTGGGTTTTGCCTATCTTCGTCTCTGGTGGCCATAGTTCTAGTGGTTAGTTTCTGGTTTATGTACGCAGAGCAGAAAGGCTGGTTCTAAATCAGAGGTAGAGACACCACGCTGGTCTACCGGAAGAATGAAAAGGGGAAACCGTAGCTGGAGCCGAACCGGTAAATCATAGACTTACTTTTTCTTTCCCTTCTTGCCCTTTTTGCCTTTATACTTCCCTTCTTTCAAAGCCTTTTTCTGCTGCCCCGGGGCAAACTCCTTAGCAGACTGCGCACCTACTACTTTTTTTGCCTGCCCAGGGGGCATTCCGGCGGTTGATGGTTCTGAACCAGGCAAATAGATTCCTGTTGTGCGTACTCCGGGGTGCTGGCTCTTAGATGTTCTGGTTGAGGAGGGAGTGCGGGAGCTGCTGGTATTTCTGGAGCTGGAACAGCCAACCGTACTTACCAGAAACAGGATTAAAACCACTGCCTGCACGTAAAACTGCTTTTTCATAAATGGAAGCCAATAGGGTGAAACGGTTACTTTAGAGTAGCTGACACAAGAATAAAGCCAGAAATGAAGTTACTATGTCTTTATACCACTCTTAGAAGATGGGTGTGTTACGAACAGGATCGTTCATGGTTGCCCCCCTATATCTTTCTGAACCTGCAGAAGCCACTTCCCAACAGCTGCTGTTTCATTTGAAGGCTGCAATTCTTTCAGGACCAATACCTATATTAGTACCTCAGTAAAGTAAAGGAATTTCTTACTCTGAACATGAAACCCTTGTTTTCAGCAAATGCGAGAGAGTTACATTACCGCTTACTGTACGCTGCCTTATTACTTACAACACAAACAAACTTTTATGAAAAACTTAGTCTTATCTAAACGGCCTAAGGTGGCTCTTTGGCTGCTGGCGCTCTCCTTGTCCAGCCCCGTGGTAGCCCAAGGCCCCAAAGATTTAAACGTGACGTACCAGCGTCCCGCTGAGGCAATTGCCAAACTGATTGAAGCCCCCGCCACCCCGTCCGTATCCTTTGACGCCAAAGGCGAATGGATGCTGGTCATGGAGCGGCCGGGCTATCCTTCCATAGAAGAGGTTGCTGCCCCTGAAGCCCGCATTGGCGGACTCCGGATCAATCCGGCGGTAAACGGTGCCAGCCGGGGATCTTCGTTCAACAGCCTTCTACTGAAGAAAGTAAAGGGGGGGCAGGAGTTCCCGGTACAGGGGCTTCCGTCCAACCCCAAGATTTCTGATGTCACCTGGTCACCAGATGAGAAGCAGGTGGCGTTTCTCAACACCGCACACAACGGCATTGAGCTCTGGGTGTTGAATGTGCAGGACAGAGCCGTGAAGAAGCTGACCGCAGCGCAGGTGAATGATGCCTATGGGAACGCTTTTACCTGGACCCCAGACAGCAAAGCCTTGTTGGTGAAACTTGTAAACCCCACCCGCGGCGAGGCTCCCAAGTCAAACACCACCCCGGCAGGTCCCGTGATCCAGGAAAACCTGGGCAAGACTGCCCCTTCCCGCACCTATCAGGACCTGCTCAAGAATAGACAGGATGAAGCCCTCTTTGACTATTACCTCAACAGCCAATTGGTGCAGGTGAGTTTAGACGGAAAGCAGACACCGGTGGGCGTGCAGGGGGTGATCCGGTCCTTTGATGTGTCGCCAGACGGGCAGTACCTGCTGGTGTCTACCACCCACCGGCCCTACTCTTACCTGGTGCCTTCCTACCTGTTCCCCTACTCGGTTCAGGTGCTGGACCGCCAGGGGAAACTGGTGAAACAGATCGCTGATATTCCGTTGGGGGAAAACATTCCGGTAGGTTTTAATGCGGTGGCGGCCGGCCCCAGAAATGTGGCCTGGCGCCCTGACCAACCTGCTTCCTTGTACTGGGTAGAAGCCCAGGATGGCGGTGATGATAAAAAAGAGGTGCCTGTAAGGGACCTGGTGTACACCCAGCCCGCTCCGTTTACCGCCGCACCGGTGGCCATTGCGGGTACTAAACTCCGTTACAGCGGAATTACCTGGGGCAACAATGATTTGGCTATTGTCACCGAGCGTTGGTGGCGCACCCGCCAGGAGCGCCGCACCCGTATAAAGCCCAGCCAACCCAATGCCCAGCCCTCCCTGCTTCTGGAACGCTCCTATGAAGACCTTTACACAGACCCGGGTTCACCTGTCATGGTAAAGAACCAGTACGGCCGCAACGTTCTTCTCACAGACAAGTCTGGCAACCTGTTCATGATCAGTGAGGGTGGCTCCCCGCAGGGAAACCGCCCTTTCCTGAGCAAGTTCAACCTGAATACCCGTAAGAATGACATTCTATGGCGGTCAGAGGCCCCGTACTATGAGCGTCCGGTTGATGTGCTGGACCCAGAGAAAGGGCTGTTTATTACCCGCCGCGAATCTGAAAATGACCCGCCCAATTATTTCCTTCGCACCGTTGGCGCTAAGAAACTGACAGCGGTAACCAAATTCCCGCATCCGGCCCCAGAATTGATTGGGGTAGAGAAACAACTGCTCACCTACAAACGCAATGACGGGGTTACCCTCACGGCCACCCTGTACACCCCCAAAGGCTACAAAAAAGAACAGGGCCGTCTGCCTATGCTCCTTTGGGCGTACCCACGGGAATTCAAAGACGCCGCGGCGGCCGGACAGGTGAAAAGTTCACCGTATGAGTTTACCCGCATCAGCTATGGCTCCCCCTTGTTCTGGGTTACCAGAGGCTATGCCGTTTTAGACCGTACAGACATTCCTATTGTGGGCGAAGGCAATGCCGAACCGAATGACACCTACGTTGAGCAGTTGGTGGCCAGTGCCAAAGCGGCAATTGATGAAGTCACCAAAATGGGAATTGCTGACCCTGTCCGCGTAGGCGTGGGAGGTCATTCATACGGGGCCTTCATGACCGCAAACTTACTGGCCCACTCTAACTTGTTTGCCGCCGGTATTGCCAGAAGCGGTGCCTATAACCGCACCTTAACGCCCTTCGGATTCCAGGCTGAGGAACGCACGTTCTGGCAGGCGCCTGAGGTGTATGCGAAAATGTCGCCGTTTAATTATGCTGACAAGATCAAAACCCCGCTCCTGCTCATTCACGGGGAAGCCGACAACAACTCCGGCACTTTCCCCATCCAAAGTGAGCGCTTCTACAATGCCTTAAAAGGCCATGGCGCCACCACCCGCTATGTAGTACTGCCCGCTGAGAGCCACGGCTACGGAGCCAAAGAATCAATCATGCACATGCTCTGGGAGATGGACCAGTGGCTGGAGAAGTATGTAAAAAACAAGCCCCAACCGCAGACCATGCGGTAGAAGTCTTCTGGTGAGAAAACAAAGAAGCTGTTTAGAGTTTTGGTAACTGCCAGGCAAAGGCTACCGGATAAGGTATTTCATATTCCAGTGGTTTCTGTTTTCGGGCTGTTTTCTGAAAAACAGCCCGAAAACAGAAATTAAATTCTCTGCAAAACATCTTTCTGTCTAAACTCTAAACAGCTTCAATGTCACAAACCTAAATGAGTGTCAGAAAGCTTCAAATTATAAATCTACTAGCTATTGGCTATATTTGGCATTTTGATTTGTGCTATAATAACCAATTACTAATCATTTTAATCTCAGGAAAAAAGTATGTTTCTAATATCATTGAAGCATTTTCATTTTCTTTTTTAGAATTATATAATTCCAAAGCCTGCTTACAAATTTGATTGATTGCATTTGAAGGTGATGTTTTTGCTTTTTCTTTAATTTCCCTTATTTCTCTACAGTTTATTGCAATTGGAATAGATTCTTTTCCCCTCGGATTTTTTATATAATCAATGCATTTTACTTCACATGTGTCTTTTACTATTTCTTCTACGCACAAACATTCTATACTATCACAAGATGTAAGATACACAGCGGAAATGGCCGATGTAATATCTAAATAATCATTCTTGTCACTTATCAAACGAAATTCGTTTTCACCTTGCCAACTTTCCTGTTTTGTAAAAAACATCTCTTTAGATTTTTCTTTTATAAAATCCTTAATATCTTTTATAGTCTTAATATTAGAAGGAATAGAAACACTACCATTTACAGCAGGATAATAATTTACAATATCTTTGAAACAGTCATCAGGTATGTTTAACTTATTGTAATCAAATTCTATGCATACGCCTTTTCTTTTATCGCCATAAATTCCCCACATTAAAGGTGACATACATCCTTTTATGTAAGAGTCGTAGTCCATCGTAAAACTTATCTGTTTATATGAAGTCCTAATGTCTCTATAGGCAAAAATTAGTGGAGTTTGTTTAAGGTTTGCCGCTTGAATCCCTCAATTCATTTCTAAAATATCATTTACCTCTGTAAGTGTCCCAAACTTAAGCTTTTTAGTACACCATATTTTTACAAAAGTATTAAAGGAGGTATAATGATATAACTTTTTATATTGTTCCGCACCTTTTAATTTTTCTCCTGGAAATTGTCCATATGATGTATAAGTTACCATAGATTAGTATTTTTCCTTTTCTTAGCATGAAGAGCACAATTGCCAAATAAACGTATGACCTAAGTTTATTTGCCCTATAAATATAGCAAAACTTACGCTTTGCATTCTATATTCAGCTAATAGAAAACTACTCTACTGAATATACTAAACACCCCACACATAATAAAACCCTCACCCGTTTTCCGCCTCTTTTCCCAAAAACAGCCCGGAAACGCAAATCCCGCCAGAAAAAGTCTCGCTGCGGGCGCCCAACCCGTTCCACCGGCGCACTTTTCTTTGTATCTTTGGAGATTGTAACCGATTCCTATGAAGAACATCCGCAATTTTTGCATCATTGCGCATATTGACCACGGCAAAAGTACCCTGGCCGACCGTCTGTTGGAGTTTACCCAGACCGTTGCCGAGCGGGAAATGCAGAACCAGTTGCTAGATAACATGGACCTGGAGCGGGAGCGGGGCATCACCATCAAGAGCCACGCCATCCAGATGAACTATCATTATAAGGGCGAAGACTACGTGCTCAACCTCATTGACACCCCCGGCCACGTGGACTTCAGCTATGAGGTGTCGCGGTCCATTGCCGCCTGTGAGGGCGCGTTGCTCATTGTAGATTCCAGCCAGGGCATTGAGGCGCAGACCATTTCCAACCTGTACCTGGCCATTGGCAATGACCTGGAGATTGTGCCGGTGCTGAACAAGATTGACCTGCCGCACGCCATGCCCGAAGAGGTGAGCGACCAGATTATTGACCTTATTGGCTGCGACAAGGAAGACATTATCCATGCCTCGGGCAAAGCCGGTATTGGCATTGAAGAGATTCTAGCCGCCATCTGCGAGCGTATTCCGGCCCCCAAAGGCGACCCCGAGGCTCCGTTGCAGGCCCTCATTTTTGACTCGGTGTTCAACTCGTACCGCGGCATTGAGGTGTACTTCCGGATCATGAACGGCACCCTGCGCAAAGGCGACAAAGTAAAATTCATCGCCACGGGCAAACAGTACGAGGCCGATGAGATTGGGGTACTCAAGCTGAACCAGGAACCCAAGCAGGTCATGGCCGCGGGCAACGTGGGCTACCTGATTTCGGGCATCAAAAACGCCAAAGAAGTAAAAGTAGGGGATACCATCACCCACGCCGCTAACCCAGATACCATCCAGATTCAAGGCTTCGAGGAAGTGAAGCCCATGGTATTCGCCGGTATTTACCCCGTTGAAACCACTGAGTACGAGGAACTGCGCTCTTCCATGGAGAAACTGCAGCTCAATGACGCGTCGCTGGTGTGGGAGCCGGAGACGTCGGCGGCCCTTGGGTTCGGGTTCCGTTGCGGGTTCCTGGGCATGCTGCACATGGAAATTGTGCAGGAGCGCCTGGAGCGCGAGTTTGACATGACCGTGATCACCACCGTACCCAGCGTGCAGTTCAAGGCCTTCACCACCAAAGACGGCGAGGTAGCGGTAAGCGCCCCGTCAGAAATGCCGGAACCTAACTTCATTGACCACATTGAAGAGCCGTTTATCAAAGCGCAGATTATCTCCAAAGCCGAATTTATTGGCCCCATCATCTCGCTCTGTATGGACAAGCGCGGCATTCTGAAGGCGCAGAACTTCCTGACCTCAGACCGCGTGGAGCTGATTTTTGAGATGCCGCTGGCCGAAATCGTGTTTGACTTCTTTGATAAACTCAAAACCATCAGCCGCGGCTACGCGTCTCTGGACTATGAACTGATTGGGTTCCGGGAATCACACATGGTCAAGCTGGACATCATGCTCAACGGCGAAAAAGTAGATGCGCTCTCCGCCATTGTGCACCGTGACAAAGCCTATGACTGGGGCAAGCGCCTCTGCGAGAAATTGCGGGAGCTGCTGCCGCGCCAGATGTTTGAGATTGCCATTCAGGCCGCCATCGGGCAGAAGATCATCGCTCGTGAAACGGTGAAAGCCCTCCGCAAGAACGTATTGGCCAAATGCTACGGCGGTGACATTTCCCGTAAACGGAAGCTCCTGGAGAAGCAGAAGAAAGGAAAGAAACGCATGCGCCAGGTAGGCAACGTGGAAATTCCGCAGGAAGCCTTCTTAGCCGTTTTGAAACTAGATTGATTTACAAAATCCGATGTGAAAGCATCGGGTTTTTTCTTTAGTAGGGGCAATCTCTGGTGGTTGCCCAAATGCAATTATGAATGTATAAGGGTAACCATCAAGGATTGCCCTTACAATGAATATCAGAACGAAAATGATTTATTCCGTTTTCGGCCTATTTTCCAGAAATCAGGCCAAAAACAGAACGAGTGCGTGCCCTCGATTTTCCTCCCCATTTTGTCATCCTGAAAGGATCTTGTGGGCAAGCTAGAACGGCTTTTAATTAAAGCTACTACCGTGCGCCCACAAGATCTTTCCAAGATGACAATAGTAATGAGGTTTGATCACTATTAATCCGTTCTCCTTATATTTAATGGAGTTTCAACCTGCTTTGCCTATGTTCCAGAAAAACTTAAAGTTGCTGCCTGGCTGCTGAATACCGCAGTGTTTCTGCTTATGGTGGTGGTGGGGGCGTTGGCGTATCAGTTGGTGACAAACAAAGATGCGTTGCTAGGGCAGGAGGAAGAGGTCTTCTATTGTGGAACTATAGATGAAGACTTGGCTTTATTAACAGGAGAAGATTTGAAGAACGAAACCGGGAAGGCGTTATTTCTAAATAACTGTATTCAATGCCACGGTTTTACTGAAGTTGTAGTAGGCCCGGCATTAGCTGGCGTTATGAAACGGCATTCTAAAGAATGGGTGTATTCCTTCGTTCTGAATTCTTCTAAAATGATAGAAGAAAAAGACTCTGCAGCAGTAGCTATTTTCGAGGAGTATGCCAAAACGCAAATGCCAGCCTTCGCCTTTTCCAGGGCTGAATTAGATTCCCTGTTTGATTACATTTCTGACCAGCCGAGGGACGTGCCTGCAGTTGAAACGGATTAAGGATAATTAATTGCTATAACTTGAAACTCCATTTTGCTGTTTCCAGAAACAGGCCGAAAACGGAGTTTGTCTAAATACACTTTCATAATAGTTTGTCATCCTGAAAGGATCTTGTGGGCGAACTAGAAAAGCATATACATAACCGCCTTTGCCGTTCGCCCACAAGGTCTTTCTAAGATGACAAGAATGAGGTAGGGTTGTGAGGCTCAGGAGTAATTACTAAATGTCAATTCTTAATTGCTAAACCACAATTAACCCCCTATGGCTCAACTATGGCGCGGAAATTCCTTCCGTGACTTATTAAACACAGCCCTCCGTTTTTGGCCTGCTTTCCAGAAAACAGCTCAAAAACGCAATCTCCTGCTTCAATTCTTCGGCTTGACACGAAACGTGGCGAAAGTTTACCAACGTACGTGGCCGGGTAAATGAGCATCTCAGGTTGGTAAACTTGCTTGAAGGCTACCCACAAGTTTCCGCGGCGCTCAAACTGGCGGGAGAGTACATTGCATAAGCGTGGTTACCGTTCACCCAAAAGTTTCTTTCAGAAGGACAAAGAAGGAAGACTAGCAGATAATTGAACAACAAGTATTAATCAACAACTAGCAATCAACAATCCTATCAGCTGGTCAAATCATAAATGGCTTTAATCTCCTGCAGAATCTGCTCAAAGTTGATGTTGAGGTCAATAATGTTGCCGGTATGGATGTCAAAGACCCAGCCGTGTACCTGGGGGAATCCGGTTTCCTGGTAACTCAGCTGCAGGGCGGCGGTTTTGATGATGTTGGTGCACTGTTCCAGCACGTTCAGCTCCACCAACCGGTTGAACCGCTCGGTTTCCCCGGCAATGGCGTCCAGCTCGGCTTTGTGGTGGCGGTACACGTCACGTATGTTGCGCAGCCAGGGGTTGAGAATTCCCAGATCCTTGGGTTGCATGGCCGCTTTCACGCCGCCGCAGTTGTAATGGCCGCAGACAATGATGTGCTTCACCTTGAGGTGCCGGATGGCGTAGTTCAGCACGGCCATCACGTTCAGGTCCACGTTGTTTACCAGGTTAGCCACGTTGCGGTGTACAAACACCTCGCCGGGCCCCAGGCCCATCAATTCCTCAGCGGTCACGCGGCTGTCTGAGCAGCCAATGTACAGGTAATCGGGGTTCTGGTCCTGGGCCAGGTGCTTGAAAAAATCTGCGTTGGTGCTGGTTTTCTGGGCAATCCATTGGCGGTTATTCTCAAAGATGTCTTCGTAGCTGGTCATAGCGGGAGTTAGTTGGAGGTACTGCGGTAAAAATACGGGATAGGCTAACAGAATGATGAGCCAGGGCTGAAAAAAAAGAAAAGTTGGGTTTAAGTTCCTTTCGTTTTAACAGCCGGAGAACTGTTTCGGCGTAGCCGAAGGTGAAATATCTGCAAATAAATGACGGACGTTTGGCCGGAGGCTTGTACTTTTGGCTTTCGTTCATCTCTTCATTTCTTTACTACCCATGATTCTCTTAGACGGTAAGAAAACCTCTGAAGCCATTCAACGTGAGATTGCGGCCGAGGTAGCCGACATCAAAGCCAAAGGAGGGAAAGTACCGCACCTGGCGGCTATTCTGGTGGGCCATGACGGCGGCTCCATGACCTATGTGAACAACAAGGTGCTGGCCTGCGAAAATGTAGGCTTTGAATCTACCCTGCTGCACTATGAAGACGACATCACCGAAGAGGAACTGCTGAACAAGATCAGGGAAATCAACCAGGACGATACCATTGACGGTCTCATTGTGCAGCTGCCGTTGCCCAGGCACATCAGCTCAACCCGGGTGCTGGAGGTGCTGGACTATAAGAAAGACGTAGACGGTTTCCACCCGCTCAACGTGGGGCACATGGTAGCCGGCCTGCCCGCCTATCTTCCCGCCACGCCCTATGGAATCCTGCAACTGCTGGAGCGCTACAACATTGAAACCAAAGGCAAGCACTGCGTGGTGGTAGGCCGAAGCAACATTGTAGGCACGCCCATCAGCATTCTCATGAGCAAGTGCACCTATCCCGGTGAAAGCACCGTGACCATTTGCCACCGCAACACCGTTGATTTGGCGCACCACACCCGCCAGGCCGATATCCTGATTGTAGCCGTGGGCAAGCCCGGCCTGATTACCGCAGACATGGTGAAAGAGGGGGCCGTGGTGATTGACGTGGGTACCACCCGCGTTGAAGATGCCACCCGTGCCCGCGGCTGGCGCCTGCGCGGCGATGTGGACTTTGACCACGTAGCGCCCAAATGCAGCTACATCACCCCCGTGCCCGGCGGAGTAGGCCCCTTAACCATTGCCATGCTCCTGAAAAACACGCTGCGTGCCGCCAAAAAAGAAGTGCACGATTAAGATTTTGCAATAGCCTGAAAGCGCCACCCTGTATCAATGACGGGGTGGCGCTTTCTGTTTTTGGTCTGTTTTCAGAAAAACAGCCCGTAAACAGATGAGCGGCGTCTCCTCTCCCTGGAGGGAAAGGGTGAGGGGGCAGCGGCGGCTGTCAGAAGCACGATTGTCAGGTATAGGTTAATTTAAAGGATTGGGATAGCCGTTGGCGCAGACGCTCGCAGGTCCTCCGGACGCTACGAGGTCTTTGGAGCATTGCTGATTGCTCTTTGCTTGATTGCTTAGAAAGCGGTGGCAGGAGTTTCAATCCGTGACTAACAGTGCGGCGAGTCTCCAGACTCGCCGGGACCCAAAAGCTGGGATTTGTGAAAATGGAGTCTGGAGGCTCCCGCCACTCATCGGCACGAGTCTGGAGGCTCGCGCCAGAAAAGATTAGGTATCACCCAATACGAGATTTTCTATGGCGCGTACTTTACTTCCGCACCTTTCTCCTGCTTAGTCTTTACTTTTTTTAAAACGAATATACCCTCATCCTAACCTTTTCCCAGGGGGAGAAGGAACTCAGTTGTTTGTGTTTCTGGCCTGTTTTCTGGAAAGTAAGCCAAAAACGGCCTTCATCTCCAGCAGTGAATTCCCCTCCTCAGAGGGTAGGGGTGGGCCACGCATTCCAGGGCTTAATCATCAGCCATCGCAACTACGCCTGTTCCCAAGACCTCGTAGCGTCCGGAGGACCTGCGAGCGTCTACGCCAACGGCAAACAGAAAGCCCTCACCAGTTTTCAAAACCTGTGAGGGCTCCTGCTACATTTCTGTTTTCGCTGTTTTCCTAAAAACAGGCCGAAAACAGAAACTTATAACGTTCCTTCTTTGTGTGTCTGCTTCAGAAGCAGCGCCAGTTCTTTGTAATCATTAGGCAGAATGGTCACTTGCTTCTGCCTACCCAGAAACGCCTGCAGCTGCTCCGGTACCGCAATCTCGTGCCCCAGCACGGCTTCAATGCTGTTCTTGAATTTGGCCGGATGGGCGGTTTCCAGAAAGATGCCTTGCGTTCTTAAACCAGACATAAGCTTTTTCAGGCTGAGGAAGCCAATGGCCCCATGGGGGTCTAACAGGTAGTCACGCGCTTCATACACCCGCTGAATAATTTCTTTGATTTGGTCATCGTCGGCCCAGAAACCTTTCACCACCTGCTGCAGGGCGTCCAGTTTGTTCCCGAACAAATGCTGAATACGGGGGAAGTTGTTGGGCGCGCCCACGTCCATGGCGTTGGCAATGGTGGCCACAGAGGGAGCCGGTTGATAGTCGCCGGTTTCCAGGTAGTCAGGCACAATCTTGTTACGGTTGGTGGCGGCAATGAAATAGGAGATAGGCAGTCCCATTTGCCGGGCCACCAGCCCGGCCGCCAGATTCCCGAAGTTGCCGCTGGGCACTGAAACCGTGAGGCCGGTCTGGTCAGGGTGACGCAGTTTCCATTGGCCCCAGGCGTAGAAGTAGTACACCATCTGGGGCAGCCACCGCGCCACGTTGATGGAGTTGGCCGAGGAAAGGTTTTTCACCTGGTTCAGCTCCCCGTCAGAAAACGCCTGTTTCACCAACGCCTGGCAATCATCAAAAGTGCCTTCTACGGCCACGGCGCTAATGTTCTGCCCCAATGTGGTGAACTGCACCTCCTGGATTTCGCTCACCCCGCCCTGCGGGTACAGCACCACCACGTCAATGTTCTCCAGCCCCAGAAACCCGTTGGCCACGGCACTGCCGGTATCACCAGAGGTGGCCACCAGCACCGTTACCGGCTTGTCCCGGTCAGCAAACGCCTGCAGGCAGCGCGACATGAAGCGGGCCCCCACGTCTTTGAACGCGCAGGTGGGGCCGTGAAACAATTCAAGGGCGTACAGACCTTGCTCCACTTCTACCAGCGGAATTGGAAAAGTAAAGACGTCTTCACAAATCTGCTGGAGCTGTGCTTCTGTGAGGTCTGGTTGCACAAAGGGCTTGAGAACCTGAAACGCCACCTGGGGCAGGAGCAGGTCTGGCAGCGCCTCAAAAAAGGAGTCGGGCAGCTGGGGGATCTCCTTCGGAAAAAAAAGGCCTTTGTCCTGGGGTAATCCTTTCAGAACGGCTTCTTTGAAGCTCAGTTCCTGTACATGGCCGTTGGTGCTGTAGTAGTTCATAGTCAGGCAGAGGCTAAGGTAGTTTGGGCAATAAGACGCACCCCTTCTTTAGGTACTGGTGAAAGGTAAGATTTGGTTTCAATGCCACTGTGGGCGTACACTTTTTCCATGGCCGCGCTTACGGCCTGCGCCGTTTCACGGGTGGCCGAAAGGGCAAAAATGGACGGGCCGGACCCGGAGATGCCGCAGCCCAGGGCACCAGCGGCCAGCGCCGCCTCCTTCACCTGCTTAAACAGCGGGATCAGGATGGAGCGCTCCGGCTCAAAGATTTCATCATGCAGGCTTCGGCCAATGAGGCCGTAGTCTTTTTTCAGGAGCCCCACCATCAGCCCGGCCAGGTTTCCCCACTGCCGTATTCCCTTCTTTAAAGGAATCTCCTGCTTGAGAATGCTGCGGGAAAGGGAGGTTTTCAATTCTATCTGCGGATACAGGACCGAGCAGAACATGTCTACCGGTACCCCCAGCGGCACGACATCTAAGGGGGCGTAGTCGCGTACCAGCACAAACCCGCCTAAGAGGGCAGGGGCTACATTGTCTGCGTGGGCAGAACCGGAGGCTTTGCGCTCCCCTTCCATAGCGTATAAAACCAGCTCCTGGGTGGTGAAAGGTTTCCCTAACAGCTCATTGACGGCAAAAGCGGCGGCGGCAGAGCTGGCGGCGCTGCTGCCCAGGCCACTCCCAACGGGCATGCCCTTGTGCAGCTGCAGCTCAAGCCCTTGCTCCAGCTGCAGGTCATCCAGCATTTTCTGGGCTACAACACCAATTACGTTTTCTTTGGGGTCAGCGGTAAGCCCGTCTACGCCGGTGACGGCGGTAATGGTGATGCCGGGTTTATCTGCTAAACGCGCCCATACTTCATCACCGGGTTGGTCTAAGGCGAAGCCCAATACATCAAAACCACAGCACACATTGGCCACGGTGGCCGGGGCATACGCCTTTATAAATTCATTCTGGTTCATGTCTGTTTTGTTACGCCAGCACCGCCTCGGCTTGCGCTGGCTTGGTCAAAAAGAAGCGGTCATGGAGCAGGTTCACCGCCTGGTGCGCATCTTCAGAGCGTACAACAACTGAGATGATGCGCTCTGTCGCCCCTTGGGCGATGGCCCGTATGTTGATCCCGTGGTCCCCCAGCAGTGAGAAGGCCTTGCCGGCAATGCCCGGCTGCTGAATCATGCCGTTGCCTACCATGGCCACAATGCTCATGGGGGTTTCCAGGCTTACCGGGTTGATGAGTTCCTGGGCAATATCCTCGGCAAATTCTGCGGTCAAAGCATGTACGGCTTTTGCGCCCTCTGTCTCTGCCAGGCCAATGGTGATGCTTTGCTCAGAAGAAGACTGCGTGATGAAGTACACATTGATGCTTTCTTGGGCCACCGCCTTGAACAACCGCATGGCCACGCCGGGCACCCCCACCATGCCGCTTCCGCTGAGGGTGAGAACGGCCATGTGGTCAATGCAGGAAATCCCTTTCACATTCTGCCTGCTGGGTGCCGGAGACGCGGTGATCAACGTGCCTTTGTGGCCTGGGTTGAAGGTGTTTTTCAGAACCAGCGGGATCTTGGCGGCAATGAGCGGGGCAATGGTGGGCGGGTACAGAACCTTGGCGCCAAAATAGGCCAGCTCCATAGCCTCCTCATAACTGAGCTCTTCAATTGAGAAAGCGGCGCTTGCCTTACGCGGGTCAGTGGTGTACATGCCGTCAACGTCTGACCATATTTCCAGCAGGTCTGCCTGGAGGGCGGCAGCGTACAGGGAGGCGGTGTAGTCAGAGCCGCCGCGGCCTAAGACGGTGGTTTTGCCTTCCGCGGAGCGGGCAATAAACCCAGGGGCAACGTAGAGGAGGTCTTCTGGCAGGCTCTGCTGAATATTGGTGTAGGTGACTTTCAGGTTGACCTTGGCGTTGAGGTAGTTGCTGTCTGTTTGAAGGTAGTCGCGGCTGTCTAACAGCGTGTTAGACAGGCCATGATGCTGGAACGCCACTGAGACAATGGCAGAGGAGAGGCGTTCCCCGTAGGCCATCATACGCGCCTTGGTGCTGTCACTCAGCTCATCCAGGAGAAAGATGCCCTTGCACACGTCTTCCATCTCCCTAAAGATCATTTTGATTTTGCCTTTGATGTCAATCTGGTGGCTCATGGGGATCAGCTCCTCAATGGCCGCCATGTGTTTGGCTTCCAGCTGCTCAAGGATTTCCTGGTAAGAGGCGTCATGGGCGGCGGCTCTCTGGTAAAGGCTGATCAGCAGGTCTGTTACCTTAGACATGGCAGAAACCACCACCACTTTTTTCTCAGAACGGTCTTTGGCCTGGATAATAGAAATTAACTGACGGATGGCATCTGCGTTGGCAACAGACGTTCCTCCAAATTTTAAAACCAGCATGTTGTTTGGCTTTTGATGGTAAATCAGATACGGGTGAACCTCTACAAAAGGCTCAGGTAGCCGGAATGGCAAAAGTGAATGGACGATATGTACAGTAAACCCCCTCCAGGGGTGGTAATAATAATGGTGCCGGTGGTGGTAGAGATAAAAGTAGAAGGCACGGCAGATGAGCCCGTCTGAACGGAAGAAAAAGGAAGTGCTATTTGGCGGCTGTTTTTCATCTGCGGGAGCAATATCTGAAAAGTTTTGAATGAAAAAGAATAAAATATGTGAAAATTTTATAGACTAACGGTTGTTATTGTTATTTCTGCAGCTGAAGCGGTATATCAACAGGTTCTCTTTACCTTTGCAGCAGCGGCTTTCCCGCAATAGAAAGAATACAATTTTGCGGTAGGCACTACTTAATACCATCTGCCGCAACTAAAGCAGGGAAAGCACTGTTTAAATGAGTACAATAAATTCGTTTTCAGGCTGTTTTTCTAAAAATAGGTCTAAAACAGAAATGAAAAAAGTGAGTTGGTTTTGGAAGAAATAGCAGACGTTAAAATTGCCTCAGTGCATACGGTTCCGGCAGATGGCACCAAGCTGCCTTTGATGGAGCATTTTTATACCATACAGGGAGAAGGCTACCACACGGGCAAAGCCGCCTATTTTATAAGGTTGGGGGGCTGTGATGTGGGGTGCCACTGGTGTGATGTGAAAGAGTCCTGGGATGCCAGCCTGCACCCCTTGACAGACACAGACTGGATTGTTCAGCAGGCGATCCAATACCCGGGAAAGGCGGTGGTGGTCACCGGCGGCGAGCCGTTGCTTTATAATCTGGATTACCTCACCTCAGAACTTCAGAAGCGGGGCATTCAAACCTTTATTGAAACCTCAGGGGCGTACCCGTTAAGCGGCATCTGGGACTGGGTGTGCCTTTCCCCCAAGAAGTTCAAGGCCCCCTCACCGGGCGTACTGGCCCACGCCGGGGAGTTGAAGGTGATTGTCTTCAATAAGAGTGATTTTGCCTGGGCAGAGGAGCACGCCGCCAACGTGAACCCCGAGACGCGCCTGTACCTGCAACCTGAGTGGAGCAAAGCGGCCCAGATCATGCCGCTGCTGGTGGAGTACGTGAAGGAAAACCCCAAATGGCGCATTTCGTTACAAACCCATAAATACCTGAACATCCCCTAAGCACATGCAGCGTTTCTGGCGTCTTTTTCTCATAAGTATCTTTATAGTAGGAGGGGCGGCCAGAAGTGCTGCCCAACCGGCTTCCGGCGTTTCTGCCAATGCCAAAGCCCAGAAGGCGTTTCAGGAGGGAATCAGGCATACCCAGAGCCGGAACTTCCCCAAGGCTATTGAAGCCTATTCTGAAGCCATTAAACGAGACCCGTCTTTTGGGCAGGCCTATCTGCAGGCGGCTGCGCTCTACCGTGTTCTGCAACAACCCGAAGAGGCGTATCAGTATTATGCCAAAGGGCTTACCTTGGTGACTCCCAGCCCGGCGTTAGCCAATGATTACCTCACGTATGCTGACCTGGCCTTTGAGCGGGGGCAGTACCAGGAGGCGACCACTTATTATGAGAAACTCATTAGCGCCGGCAAGAACCCCAGACACCTCAAGCATGCCCAGCAGCAGCTCAGCAATGTGCAGTTTGCGCAGAAGGCCATGGCCAATCCCGTTGACTTTAAACCGCAGGCCCTGGGGGCGGTGGTAAACAAGTTTGGGCTCCAATACTCTCCGGTACTCACCGCCGACCAGCGGGCGCTGCTTTTCACCGCCCGGGAAGGGAATGGCCCCTTAGACGATGAGGACCTGTACCTGGCGTACCGGAAAGACGGGCAGTGGCAGGAGCCGGTGTCAGTGTCTGAGGCTATCAACTCAGAGCTGAATGAAGGGGCGGCGTCTATGTCAGGAGACGGCAGGGTGTTGGTTTTTACCACCTGCAACCGGAAAGATTCTTACGGGAGCTGTGACCTCTACATTAGTTACCGGCAGGGAAATAAATGGAGCAAGCCCCAGAACATGGGCCGCAATGTGAACACCAGCGCCTGGGATTCGCAACCCAGCCTCTCGGCCGACGGCCGCACCCTGTATTTCGCGTCAAACAGAAAGGGCGGCTTTGGCGCCGAAGACATCTGGGTGACCCAGCAGCAGGAAGATGGCTCCTGGTCCATTCCGGTGAATGTGGGCAAATCTATCAACACCCCGGGCCGCGAGGCTTCCCCTTTTTTGCATGCCAGCGGCAACACCCTCTATTTTGCCACCGACGGCCTGCAGGGAATGGGCGGGCTGGACCTCTTTATGGTGAACCGCGAAGGCAGTGGCTGGGGGACCCCTTCCAACCTGGGCTATCCTCTGAACACCCACCGTGATGAATCCTCTATCTTTATTTCCCCGGATAACACTACCGGGTATTACTCTGGGCAGACCACGGGTGGCGGAAAAGTAGAGGTGGCCTTGCTGCAGTTTGAGGTCCCCAGTGCCTGGAAAGGCAAGACTGTAAGCAACTTTGCCCAGGGCCGGGTCTTTGATGCCAAAACCAAACAACCCCTTCAGGCACAGATCCAGGTCTATGATTTAGACTCGGCGAGGGTGGTGGCGCAGCAGGTGTCTTCAGATGAGACCACCGGTGAATACACCATTGTAGTGAACCAGGGGCAGCGGTACGCGCTGTATGTGACTGCTCCCCAACATGTGCTGGAGAGCAGGCATATTTCTCCGTCCTCCACGGCTAAACCTCTGGCGCTGGACTTTTACCTTCAACCCCTGGGCAAAGGCGCTACGGCCGTACTGAGCAATTTATTCTTTGATACCGGCAAAGCCTCCTTGCGCCCAGAGTCCAGAACTGAATTAGACAAGCTGTTCCAGTTCCTGAAGTCTAACCCAAAGATGCGGGTAGAAATTGCCGGACACACTGATAACGTAGGCCAGCCCGCTGCCAACTTAAAACTCTCTGAAGCCAGGGCCAAAGCCGTGGTCAGTTATTTAGTCTCAAAAGGAGCCCCTGCGGCAAATTACCAGGCCAAAGGCTATGGCGAGGCGCAACCCGCCGCCCCCAATACCTCTGATGAAAACAGGCAGTTGAACCGGAGAATCGAATTGCGGATATTGTAGAGGTTTTTTAGGTTTGGTTTTCCGTTTTCGGCCTGTTTTCTGAAAAGTAGGCTGGAAACGGAATGTTCTTTTGTAGTGACTGGCTGTTCTTGTAGGTTCATTGCAAGCCCAGAATTGCCGGAAATATCTAAGCAGAAATTCTTTGCATAAAACGCTTGCCCAAAGCAGGTTCTCCCCTTTCGGAAAGATAAAGAGGGGTGTTTACACAGGAGAGCACCCATTGCTAAGAATTCTTTTTCTATGGTGCGGAATTTACTTCCATGACTTACCTCTTTAGTCACGGACATAACTTCCGTGCCATTGTTGGGAACGCCATGACCGGCAGATGTAAACACCCCATTAGAGCTTCGCTCGCTGCCTCAAACTCTCATTCGGGCAATCCTCAAGGGGAGAATCAGTGTATTCAAAAGTTCTTTATGTAGGGGCAACGGCTTTATCTTGGTTTCCTATCACGGGGATTACAACCCCCCTGAGTACTTCTCTCCGGATGACAAATCCGGAAGTGCAGGCAGGAAAAGAGAACTGACGTTCCGTTTTCAGCCTACTTTTCAGAAACTAGGCTGAAAACGGGAATCTATCAATAACGTAAATACCAAAAACAGGAGAGCCCCAGCATTGTGCTGGGGCTCTCCTGTTTTTGTATACACGCTCAGATTAGCGCTCGCTCACTGTCACGTAGTCACGTTCAGTAGCGCCGGTGTACACCTGGCGCGGACGCCCGATTGGCTCTTTTGCTTCACGCATTTCTTTCCACTGGGCAATCCAGCCGGGCAGACGGCCCAGGGCAAACATTACCGTGAACATCTCAGTTGGGATGCCAATGGCGCGGTAAATGATACCTGAATAAAAATCTACGTTAGGGTACAGCTTGCGCTCAACAAAATAAGGATCAGACAAGGCGGCTTGCTCCAGTTCCTTCGCAATGTTCAGGATGGGGTCATTCACCCCCAGAGCCGTCAACACCTCATCTGCGGTTTTCTTGATGATAGTGGCGCGTGGGTCAAAGTTTTTGTACACCCGGTGCCCAAAGCCCATCAAACGGAACGGATCATCTTTGTCTTTCGCCTTGGCGATGTATTTTTTTGAGTCCCCACCATCTGCTTTGATGGCTTCCAGCATCTCAATCACCGCCTGGTTCGCACCGCCGTGCAACGGACCCCAAAGGGCGCTGATACCGGCAGAAACAGAGGAGTAAAGAGAGGCATTGGCAGAACCTACCAGGCGAACGGTAGAGGTTGAGCAGTTCTGCTCATGGTCTGCGTGCAGAATCAGCAGCTTGTTCAACGCATCTACCACCACAGGATTGATTTCGTAGTCCTCTGTAGGGTACGCAAACATCATGTGCAGGAAGTTGGAGCAGTAGTCCAGCTTGTTCTTGGGGTAGTTCACCGGGTGACCCACTGAGTTCTTGTAAGACCAGGCGGCAATGGTAGACAGCTTGGCCATTAACCGGATGATGGAGAGGTCTACTTCCTCTTTGGTCTGGTTCGGGTTCAAAGACTCCGGGTAGAAGGCCGTCAAGGAGCTTACCAGCGCAGACAATATCCCCATTGGGTGCGCATTAGACGGGAAGCCATCTAAAATCTTGCGCATGTCTTCATTTACCAGGGTGTGTACCTTGATCTGATTGGAGAACTGGTCCAGCTCCTGCTGCGAAGGCAGTTTGCCGTAAATCAGCAGGTAGGCAACTTCAATAAAGTTAGACTTCTCGGCCAGCTGCTCAATGGGATACCCGCGGTACCGCAGAATTCCTTCTTCGCCGTCAAGAAACGTGATGGCACTTTCTGTGGCGCCCGTGTTCTTGTAGCCGGAGTCCAGGGTAATATAACCAGTTTGCGCGCGTAAAGCCCCAATATCAATAGCTTTCTCGTTTTCGGTACCCGTTACTACCGGATACTTATACGATTTGCCTTCCAGAATCAGTTCAGCAAAATCAGACATAGTACTTATTTATAAGTGTTAGGATAGGTTTGTGTGCCTTGGGAGCGAAGTTAGACAATGAGGTTTAAAAAGAAAAATGTTATGCGGAACATACTTTTTTTAAAAACTGTCAAACCAATTCGCCCTATGGCATCTTCTATTTCATTTACGGTAATGGGGTAAAAGAGTAGGAACACATGCGGGACCACCGGTTAAATTAGAATAATTCATTTTACCGCGCTGAGAAATGGTTGCAGCCTCTGAGAAAAGGGCTGCCAGCAGCTTATAATCCCGCCTATTTGAACCAGGAGGCAAACTACGGGTGAAAACAGAAATAGGGGTACATAAGTTTTGTCCTCTCTGCTGAAACCTCTGGGAAACAATTGTTAGTTAATTCGTAAATTTTCATTAACAGCCTTTTTTTAAAACCATATTTTTGTAAAAAAGGATGGATGGTGCTATATTTTTAAAGTTTTACAAAATGTTTTGTTATTTTCATAATAGTGTTTACCATTGTGCTATCAATTAGATACTTAGTGTCACTGATTTGCCTTACGCATGGAAATAACAAACAAAACTTTACCAGTCACCAAAGAAGACCTGAAGGCGATCTTTGTGACAGAAGAACAAATTCCTGAGGAATATTCCCTGAGCGCAGAATTACACCAGAAAGAATATCTTTCCAACGGGTTCATGAAAATCTGGAACGGCCCCAGCCATTTGGTTTATTCACCGGTGGCGGTTGCCCAGCCAGACGGGTCTTATCAGCGCAAACTCATAGGTACGTATCCTATCTGTACAGAGACAGAGGCGTTAGAAGCCTTAGACGCGGCGGTGGCAGCCTATGACAATGGGCGGGGCCAGTGGCCTACCCTCAGCGTAGATGACCGCATCACGTGCGTTGAGAATTTCACCCAGAAAATGATTGGGCAGAAAGACAGCGTGGTGAAGCTCATCATGTGGGAGATTGGCAAATCATATGCTGACTCTGTCAAAGAGTTTGACCGTACCGTTGAATATATCTATGCCACCATTGACGCTCTAAAGAATATTGACCGCCAGTCTTCCCGCTTTGAAATTGAGCAGGGCATTGTGGCACAGGTCAGGCGTTCACCGCTGGGGGTGGTGCTTTGTATGGGGCCGTTCAACTATCCGTTAAATGAGACCTTTACCACGCTGATCCCGGCCCTCATCATGGGCAACACTATTCTCTTCAAGCCACCCAAGCACGGCACGCTTCTGTTTTACCCACTGCTGAAGGCGTTTCAGGAAAGCTTCCCTGAGGGAGTGGTGAATACCATCTATGGCCGGGGGCATGCCATTGTGCCGGCCCTCATGCAGTCTGGCAAGGTGAACGTACTGACTTTGATTGGCTCCAGCAAAGTGGCCGATGAGTTGAAGAAGCTGCACCCTAAAGTAAACCGCCTGCGTGCCATCCTGGGGCTTGATGCCAAGAATGCCGCCATCATCACGCAGAACGCTGACCTCAAACTCTCTGTAGAAGAGACAGTGCTAGGTGCGCTCTCCTTTAACGGCCAGCGCTGTACCGCCCTTAAAATCATATTTGTGCACCGCAGCAAGGTAGACGCTTTCCTGGAGCAGCTCACCGCCGCGGTTGGCAAGCTGAAATATGGCATGCCGTGGGAAAAAGGGGTGGCCTTGACACCGCTGCCTGAGCCGCATAAGCCGGCTTATTTACAGGAGTGCATAGAAGATGCGCTGGCCCACGGGGCCCGCGTGGTCAATGAGGGCGGCGGTACTTCCTTTGAGTCATTTGTGTACCCGGCCATTCTGTACCCGGTGAATGAGAAGATGAAGCTGTACCGCGAGGAACAGTTTGGTCCGTTGGTGCCCGTGGTGCCGTTTGATGATATTGAGGAGCCTATCCAGTACCTGATAGAATCTACCCACGGCCAGCAGGTGAGTATCTTCAGCCAGAACCATGAGGAGCTGTCACTTTTGGTAGATCCTTTGGTGAACCAGGTGAGCCGGGTGAACATCAATTGCCAGTGCCAGCGCGGACCAGACGTGTTCCCGTTCACCGGCCGCAAAGACAGCGCCGAAGGAACGCTGTCAGTGGTAGATGCGCTAAGGTCTTTCTCTATCCGGTCACTGGTGGCTACCAAACTCAATGAAAACAATAAGCAGCTGCTGAACCAGATTGTAAGTGACGGGAACTCCAACTTCCTGAGCACGAAATTCATCTTCTAAAGCCTACAAATGACTGCAGGAAAAAGCCGCCGGGGGAGCCCTCAGCGGCTTTTTTGTTTTCCCGGTTCTGTTTGTTGGCTGTTTTTCCAAAAACAGCCCCAAAACAGGAATAAAAATTCAACATATAGACATTCAGATATAGACGCAGAGACTATTTATCCGTACACGAAACCCGGGAATTGAAAATCTACCTCCCCTTGAAAAACGTCTACCTGAACCAAGTAACTATATGAGTCTTATTACCTATCCAGGCAATCCTTTCCCTTTAGGTGCCACCTGGGATGGCCAGGGAGTGAACTTTGCACTGTACGCCCCTAATGCCACTGGTGTGGAGTTATGCCTCTTCTCCAATATTGAAGATGGCACTGAAACGGCCAGAATTGAAATGCTGGAACGCACCTACCAGGTGTACCACCTGTATATCCCTGAACTGGAGCCGGGGCAGCTGTACGGCTACCGGGTGCACGGGCCGTATGAGCCGGAAAACGGACACCGCTTTAACGCGAACAAACTCCTGATTGACCCTTACGCCAAGGCGGTGGCGGGCACTGTGAACTGGCATGAATCCTTGTTTGGCTACCAGTTTGGCCATGAAGACGAAGACCTCAGCTTCTCAGAGATGGACAGCGCGCCTTATGTGCCAAAGTCGGTTGTTATTGACCCCAGCTTTGACTGGGAGGGAGACACCCCCCCCAAGTATGGCTACTACCAGTCGGTGATTTATGAGGCGCATGTAAAGGGGTTCACCCAGATGCACCCGGAGATTCCGGAGGAAATCAGGGGGACCTATGCGGGTATTGCCCATCCGGCTACCATCAACTACCTGAAGGAACTGGGCGTCACGTCGCTGGAATTGCTCCCGGTGCACCATTTTATCACTGACTGGTACCTGCAGGACAAAGGGCTCACCAATTATTGGGGCTATAACTCCATAGGTTTTTTTGCCCCAGATGTGCGGTACTCCAGCAGCGGTGTGCTGGGCCAGCAGGTCACCGAGTTCAAGAACATGGTAAAGGCCCTGCACAAAGCCGGCATTGAGGTGATTCTGGACGTGGTGTACAACCATACCGGTGAAGGCAACGAGAAAGGGCCAACCCTCTCCTTTAAAGGCGTAGACAACGCCTCCTACTACCGGCTGGTGGAAGAAGACAAACGGTACTACATGGACTACACCGGCACCGGCAACACGCTTAACGCCAACCTGCCCAGCGTGCTGCGCCTCATCATGGACAGCCTGCGCTACTGGATTCTGGAGATGCACGTAGACGGTTTCCGGTTTGACCTGGCCTCAGCGCTGGCCCGTGAGCTGCACGGGGTAGACAAGCTGAGCTCCTTCTTTGACATTATTCACCAGGACCCGGTGATCTCTCAGGTGAAGCTCATTGCCGAGCCGTGGGACGTGGGTGAGGGCGGCTACCAGGTAGGCAACTTCCCACCCGGCTGGACCGAGTGGAACGGCATGTACCGCGACTGCATGCGCGACTTCTGGCGCGGCGAGGAAAGCATGCTGGCCGAGTTTGCCAACCGCTTCACCGGTTCTTCAGATCTGTATTATGATGACTTCAGGAGGCCAACCGCCAGCATCAACTTCATTACCGCCCATGACGGGTTCACCCTGCATGACCTGGTGTCTTACAACGAGAAGCACAACGAGGCGAACGGCGAAGACAGCAAAGACGGTGATGACCACAACCGCTCCTGGAACTGCGGCGTGGAAGGCCCTACAGATGACCAATGGATCATTGACCTCCGGAACCGCCAGAAACGCAATTTTTTAGCCACTCTGTTTTTATCACAGGGCGTGCCCATGCTGGTGGCCGGTGATGAGATGAGCCGTACCCAGGGGGGCAACAACAACGCCTACTGCCAGGACAATGAGATCTCCTGGATTAACTGGCAGCAGGCAGACTCCTCTTTGATGGAGTTCACCAGAAAAATGATCCACTTCCGGAAGAACCACCCGGTTTTCCGCCGCAGGCGCTGGTTCAAGGGCCATGAGATTGAAGGGCTTGGGGTAGAGGACATTGCCTGGTTTTTACCCACCGGTGACACCATGTCTATGGAGCACTGGGATCAGGACCACGCCAAGTCGCTGGCCATTTACCTGAACGGGCGGGGCGTGCACACCCGCGGCCCCAAAGGCGAAATTTTGATAGATGACTCTTTCTACGTCATCTTCAATGCGTACCATGATTCACTGGAGTTTACCCTGCCCACTGAGAAGTACGGGAGCCAGTGGGAGGTAACCATTGACACTTTCCGGGATTTGGTGGAGCCGGAAAACCCCACCGTCTACAACGCCGGAGATACGTTTTTAGTAGAGGGCCGGTCAGTGCTGGTCTTGAAAAACCATGTGCATGAAACTGAAACAGAGGAGGCACCAGCCCATGAATAGCATCAACACAGGCAGACGCACGCTGGGGGTAAGCTTTCCTTCCGGCGGCCAGGCCGAAGTCTTGGTCTGGGCACCCAAAGCCGAGCTGGTGGAACTGACCCTGAATGAGGGCAACACCATTATCCCACTCAAGAAACAGGACTTGGGGTACTGGCATTTGGTGACGGGTGAAATTAAACCTGGCGACACCTATAAGTTTAGAATAAACGAAGAACAGGAATACCCAGACCCGGCTTCGTTGTCCCAGCCCGAGAGTGTGCACGGTCCCTCACAGGCCGTAGACGTGGCCAGGTTCAAGTGGACGGATGACAATTGGCAAAACCTGCCGCTGGAAGACTATGTGCTGTATGAACTGCACGTGGGTACGTTCACAGAAGACGGTACGTTTGCCGGCTTGGAGGAGAAACTGGATTACCTGAAGGAGCTGGGCGTCAATGCCATTGAGATTATGCCCGTGGCGCAGTTCCCCGGTGACCGCAACTGGGGCTATGACGGGGTATTTCCCTTCGCCACGCAGAACTCTTACGGCGGACCCAAAGGTTTGCAGAAGCTGGTAGACGCCTGCCACGCCAAAGGGCTGGCGGTGGTGCTGGACGTGGTGTACAACCACCTGGGCCCCGAAGGCAATTACCTGGGTGTGTACGGCCACTACTTCACTGACAAATACAACACCCCCTGGGGCCCGGCCCTCAACTTTGATGACGCCTGGTGCGACGGCGTGCGCCGCTATTTCACTGAGAACCTCCTGATGTGGTTCCGTGACTTCCACATTGACGCGGTGCGCATGGACGCCGTGCACGCCATCAAAGACTTCAGCCCGAACCACATTCTGCGGGAGATGAAGCAGCACGTGAACCAGCTCCTACAGGAGACCGGCCGCCCGCACTACATGATCGTAGAGCTGGACCTGAACGACACCCGCTTCATCAACCCCTTGGAAGAACAGGGCTATGGCATGGACGGCCAATGGATAGACGAGTTCCACCACGCCCTGCGCGTGACCATGACCGGCGAGCAAACCGGCTACTACTCAGACTTCAGTGGCATCAGTCACCTGGCCAAAGCCTACCGGGACGCCTACGTGTTCGATGGGCAATTCTCAGAGCACCGCAAAAAGACCTTCGGTATTAAAGCCGAAAACAACCCCGGAAAGCAGTTTGTGGTGTTTACCCAGAACCATGACCACGTGGGCAACCGCATGCTGGGCGAGCGCCTGGGCGAACTGGTAAGCTTTGAAATGCAGAAACTAGCCGCCGGGGCCGTCATTCTAAGTCCGTACCTGCCCATGCTCTGGATGGGAGAGGAATACGCTGAGCCGCACCCGTTCCAGTACTTCGTGAGCCACACCGACCCGGATTTAGCAGAGGCCGTGCGCAAAGGCCGCAAAGCCGAGTTTGCCGACTTCCACGCCGAAGGCGAAGCCCCAGATCCCATGGCCGAGGAGACGTTCTACAACTCCAAACTGCAATGGGAACTGGTGGAGAAAGAACCGCACCAAACGCTGTTTAAGTACTACCAGACCCTGCTGCGCCTTCGCCGGGAACTGCCAGCCCTGAAGAACCTTGACCGCAAAGCTGTAGAGGCCGAAGCAGATGAGGCTACAAAGACGTTGGTTCTGCGCCGCACCCACGGAGACCAGCAGGTAGTGGTCCTCATGAACTTCTCCCAGGAGCCGCAGCCAGTGACGGTGCCCTTAGGCGCCAAGCAGCTACAGTTGGTGCTAGATTCGGCTGCGCCCGAATGGAAAGGCCCCAAAGCCGCCGAAGCCACTGTGGCCGGTGGGGCAGAAGTAACCCTACAGCCAGAGAGTTTGGTGGTGTACAGCACCTCACCCCCCAGCCCCCTCTCCAACTGAGAGGGGGAGTCCCACTGACGCGTTTTCGGCCTGTTTTTAGAAAAACAGCTTAAAAACACACTGACAGCTTAAAAACACACTGTTAAAATAAAACAAACATTGAAATAATCGTGCTGATACTCCCCCTTTGAAGGGGGCAGGGGGATGTTTACACAGGAGAGCACGCATTGCAGATAATTCCCCTCCTCGGAGGGGTAGGGGTGGGTTCAATGCGCCTGCCGCCGCATCGCCTCTTACTCAAAAGACCTCGCAGCGTCTTCCAGACCTGCGAGTGTCTGTGCCAACAGCAGGTTGCCAGAAGGAAACTCTCAGCTTACGGGTAATTGCACAGGCCGAAGCGGTAGCAACCTGATTGAACCCACCCCTTCCCCTCCCAAGTGGGGAGTTTCTGCACGAGTAAGAAAAGAGTAGCTCGTGTAAGGAATTAAAGAAGAGTTTCCATCTCAGTACCAACACCACATAAACCTAAAATCCTGTTTTCCAGCTCTTTTTTGAAAAACAGGCCGAAAACAGAAACACATAAGCCCCTCTTTACGTGAGGGGTACAGCGGGTGACACCAACCTGAGATTCACTCCATCCAAATACCACACAAAATAGAACTATGCACAATCCTGTTGCCACATACCGCTTGCAGTTTCACAAAGAATTTACCTTTGAAGCCTTTGAGCGCATCATACCATATTTACAGAAACTGGGGGTGAGTACCATCTATGTCTCGCCCATTTTTGCGGCCACCCCGGGCAGCACGCACGGCTATGACGGCACCAATCCGCACCGGGTGAACCCGGAGATTGGCACCGAGGAGCAGCTGAAAACGCTGGCCGGTTCTTTGAAGGAGCAGGGCATCAGTTGGCTGCAGGACATCGTGCCCAACCACATGGCGTTCCATCCCAACAACCCGTTTTTGATGGACGTTTTGGAGAAGGGGCCACTGAGTCTGTACCACCACTTCTTTGACATTAACTGGACCAGTTCGCTGTACCAGGGGCGGGTGATGGTGCCGTTTTTGGGCTCTAAGCTGGAGGAAGTCATTCAGAACAAAGAGCTGCAAGTGGCTTTTGATGCGGGGCAACAGCGGCTGGTGTTGAAGTACTATGACAGCGCCTATCCTTTGAACCCTAAGTCTTACGAAACCCTTCTTCGGGGCGAAGGCGAGCCGAACCAAGCCATTGACCAGTTGCTGGAAAAACTGGACGAAGCCCACAAAGACGAGGATCCCAAAGGCTTCTTCCTGAAGTGGGAGGAGTTTCGGCAACAGCTGGTGTCTTTGATGAAGAATGACACGGTGGCCTCCTCCATTGAGGCAAGTTTGCAGGCGTTCAATGACAACCCGGAGAAGCTGCAGCAACTGGCCGAGCAACAGGTGTACCAGCTGTGCCACTGGCAGGAGACAGATTCCCAAATTAACTTCCGGCGGTTTTTCACCGTGAACGGGCTCATCTGCCTGAACATTCAGGACCCCGAGGTCTTCCAGATTTACCACCAGTACATTAAGCAGCTCTTAGACGAAGGTGTGTTCCAGGGCCTGCGCATTGACCACGTAGACGGCCTCTATGACCCCACCGGATATTTGCAACAGCTGCGGGAATTGGTAGGCGAGGGTACCTACATTGGCGTGGAGAAGATTCTGGAGCCGGGCGAACCCATGCCGAAGCAGTGGCCCATCCAGGGCAACACCGGCTATGATTTCCTGTCATACGTGAACAACCTGTTCACCTATAAACCTGGGCAGGAAGCGTTTGATAAACTCTACCACCAGTTGGTGGGCGAAGGCGCGGCCGTGCATGACCAGATTCACGAGAAGAAAGCCTATATTCTGAACGAGCATATGGGCGGCGAGCTGGAGAACCTGTACCAGTTATTTTTAGAGCAGCGCCTGGTGGATGAAGAAGTGTTGAGCAGCGTACCGGGGGAGCAACTGAAAGCGGCCATTGGCGAGTTTCTGGTGCAGTGCCCAGTGTACAGATATTATGGTAACCAGATGCCGCTGGAAGGCGAGGAAGCCGAGGCGTTGCAGAACATCTTCAACGCTATCAGAGAGAGTAAGCCGGAACTTAACGGGGCAGTGGAGATTCTGGAGAGAGCCATTCTGGGTGCTGCGCCTGAAGGGGAAGATGATACGTACCTGCAGCGGTCGCAACGGTTTTACCAGCGCCTTATGCAGTTCAGCGGCCCCATTATGGCCAAAGGGGTGGAAGACACCATCATGTACACGTACAACCGCTTCATCGGGCACAATGAAGTAGGCGATGCGCCGGAGGCGTTCGGGGTGAGCCCGCAGGAGTTCCACCAGATTATGCAGGACCGCCAGCAGAACTGGCCGCTGTCGCTCAACGGCACCTCTACCCATGACACCAAACGCGGCGAAGACGTGCGGGCGCGCCTGAACGTGCTCACCGAACTAGGGGAGGACTGGACCGCCGCTGTGCAGGAATGGCGCGAACTGAACGCTGACCTGAAGCAGAACAACATGCCTGACACCAACGATGAGTACCTCATCTACCAGACCTTGCTGGGCGCATACCCCATGCCGGGGCAGGACGAGGACGACTTTGAGAACCGGGTGCAGGAATATATCCAGAAAGCCCTCCGCGAAGCGAAAGTCAATTCCAACTGGACTACGCCCAACGAAGAATACGAGGCCGCAGCCAAAGCCTTCGCGGTAAAGTTGCTGGACAAGAGCCGTCCGTTTTGGGGCATTTTTGAGAAATTCAGGTCAAAAACGACTGACTTCGGGATTGTGAACTCGCTGAGCCAGGTGCTCTTGAAGTTTACCGCGCCGGGCGTGCCCGATGTGTACCAGGGCACCGAACTTTGGGATTTCAGCCTGGTGGACCCTGACAACCGCCGTGCCGTGAACTATGAGAAGCGACAGGCCTGGCTGGAGGAACTGGACAGCACCGATTTGCGCAAGTTGGAAAACCTGTGGGAAGACCTCTGGGAGAACCGCTATGACGCCCGCATCAAACTCTGGCTCACCCGCACCCTGTTCACCGAACGCAAGAACAACGCCGACCTCTTCGCCAAAGGCGAATACCTGCCGCTGGAGGTAGAAGGCGAGGGCAAAGACCACGTGCTGGCCTTTGCCCGCAAGCATCTGCACACCTGGTACATTGTGGCGGTGCCGCTGCATCTGGCAGCGCTGGCCAAGGAACAGGGCGTAGAAACGCTGGAAGAAATTGACTGGAAAGACACCAAAGTCATTCTGCCCAAAGACGCGCCTAAAGATTGGCAAGACACACTGGTGCGCAGCAACGGCAGCTATGCGCATGAGTTGAGCGTGGGCGACCTGTTCGGGATATTCCCGCTGGCCTTGCTCAAGCTTAGAGCTAAGAATGAGCGCGGGGCGGGTATTCTGTTGCACATCAGTTCGTTGACCTCGCCGTTCGGGATTGGGGATATGGGTCCGGAGGCGCGTAATTTTGCCAACTTCTTACAGGCCAGCAATCAGAAATATTGGCAGCTGTTGCCGCTCAACCCCATTGAGGCGGGACAGGGGTACTCGCCGTACAGCTCCATCTCCAGCCGCGCGGGTAATCCGCTGCTCATCTCGCCGGAGTTGCTGGCCAAGGAAGGTCTGCTGAACGCGGAGGAACTAAGCCAATACCACCTTCCGCAGACGGGCAGCGTGGACTATGAGCAGGCCAAGCGGGTGAAAGACGAGCTGCTGGAGAAGGCGTGGCAGACGTTTAAGAACGGTGATTTTACGGCGCTGCAACAGCAGTTTGTGGACTATTGCGGCACCGAGGCGGGCTGGCTCCATGACTTCGCGCTGTACGTGTTGCTCAAAGACCAGAACGGCGGCAGCGCGTGGTTCCAGTGGGAAGACCAATACAAACAGCGTGACCCCGAAGCGCTGGAACAATTGGTGCAGGACCACGCCGAAGCCATTGAGAAAACCAAATGGGTGCAGTTCATCTTCAACAAGCAATGGAAGCGCCTGCGCACCTACTGCAACAACCGCGGCATCCAGATGTTCGGAGATATGCCGTTCTACATCAGCTATGACAGCGTAGATGTGTGGGGCAACCGCGAGATTTTCGCCGTGGACGAGGAAGGCAACATGACCGGCGTGGCGGGAGTACCACCCGATTCTTTCTCGGAGGACGGTCAGCTCTGGGGCATGCCCGTGTTCAAGTGGGACGTGCTAAAGGAGCAGGGCTACGACTGGTGGATGGGTCGTCTGCGCAAGAACATGGAGCTCTATGACCTGGTGCGGCTAGACCACTTTAGGGCCTTCGCCGATTACTGGGAAGTGCCCGCGGGCGAGGAAACCGCCAAGAACGGCGATTGGAAACTAGGCCCGGGCCGATTTCTTCACCTATGTGGAGAAGGAACTGGGCAGCCTTCCGTTCATTGCCGAGGACCTGGGCGAAATCAACGACCTGGTGCTCAAGCTGCGCGATGATTTCAATCTGCCGGGCATGAAGATTCTGCAGTTCGCGTGGGGCGATGAAATGCCGCAGAACGACTACATGCCCCACAACTACGCCCGTAACTTCATTGCCTACACGGGCACCCATGACAACAACACCACGCTGGGCTGGTACCGCCAGGAAGGCAAACCGCACCACCAGCAGATTGAGCACTACGTGGGCCGTGAACTGAGCGAGCACGACATCTGGTGGGTGATGGCGCGCCTGGCCTACGCCTCAGTAGCTAAAACCGCCATCCTGCCCATGCAAGACGTGCTGGGCATTGACGAACAAGGCCGCATGAACACCCCTGGCCAAGGCCAAGGCAACTGGGGCTGGCGCTTGGTGCCAGGGCAGATTACCAAAGAAACCGAGAACCAGTTGAAGGAGTGGACTTGGTTGTATAATAGAGATTAGAAGGAAGAGGAGAGAGGAAAAAGGCCATAGAAGATTCTATGGCCTTTTTTAAGGCCTAAAATGGCAGGTCCACTTCTCCGCCTTCGTCGGTCTTTGGATTAGACTCACCTTCAGGTAAAAATTCTTCAACTTCAATATTATTTTGCCATTCATTAGCAATTAGTTGCCAATCAATTTCTCTTTGTTCATTACCTACCCAAACATCCCAGAATTTTGGATCGTTAGATTGTGGTCTATGCTCTTCTTTAAGTTCTCTTAAATCTACTAAGATAGGAATAGGCGATGCCCACCCAAGTAATATTGCTTTTCTAGTTGGCAGAATTGGTAATTCTTTTAACAGTCCACCTATATTATCAGGAACTAGTTTTTTAACAAGGTCTTGATCTCGGTCGTTAACAATTCTATGCAGTAAGAATGTATTACATTGAGACAAAACAGTAGGAGATAATTCAGACGGTCTCTGTGAGGATAAAACCATACTTAAACCAAACTTTCTGCCCTCTCTTGCAATTTTCTCAAACACCTCAACACACAATTGAGAATATTTTGAATCATCATTTTTACTATCCCTAATAAAAGTATGTGCTTCTTCTAATACAATTACTGTAGGCAACTCTCTTTGATAAAATCTTCTATAGCGTTGAATTGCTTCAAAAGTTAATCTAGATAGAACAGCAACAATAGTATGAGTTACATCTGATGGAACTAAGGATAAATCAATAATTGATATTTGTCCGTTTTCTGAGTTGTTTGTTCCTATATATTCATTTAACCATTCAACTAGAGAAATTTCAGTTTCTGGGTTTACCGTTCCGTTTAATCTAGAATCAGATACTAAAAATTTCATTCTTAGTGAGAGCATGTGGCTAAATTGTACCACATTTCCCCCTTCAGCTTCTGCTAACTGTTGCAAAAAAGGAATTAGGTCATCTAAATTGAATTTAATTGGTGTATCTGGGTTTATTTTATTGTACTTTGTTAAATTATCAATTGATTTAAATGAAACAATAATAGCATTCAAAGAATTTATTATGGTTTCTAAATCTTGATTCATAAAAGCGCTATAAAAATAATTTCCTGTTTTTGGGTCTTTTCTATATTTACCTTCAGCATCTTTTGAAATTCTCTCTTTTAATATTTTTGAAATAATTAAATATAAATTTTCTAATTCGTTAAAGTAATAATCAGTAGGCTTAATTAGGCTTTTGTAATAAGTGACATCTTTTGCGAATTTTTGTAATGAATCAGTAAAACCTAAAAACCTTCCATAATTAATAGATGCATTGGGTAAGTCTTGAAGGAAAGTCTGTAATAATACTTTTCTAGAAGTTAAGAATGATTGGATTCTTATTTTTATTGAACTGTCTATAGTATTGCCTCTTTTAAGATCAACTAGAGCCTGTAAAAGTAGAGGGCGTTGTGCACCCGGTGCTGCTTGTGAAAAGTTTATCCATTCATGGCTGTTCCACATCCAGGCTGGCACCTTGAGCTGACTTGTATCTTCGTCTTGAGCAGAGTCTTCAATTTTAATTTTGAATTTTCTTACTGGTTTATCAATTCCATCAAAGGATTTAGAATATTCCCCATTGGGATCAAGTATCAAAAACCTTGCGTTTAAAGCTTTACAGTTTTTGTCAGCTTTCTCTTTTGCTGCTTCTAAGGACCACCTTATTAAACCAGATACAGAACAAGATTTACCGCTACCTGTATTACCAAGAATGGCCAAATGTCGTCCAAAGAGCTTATCAGGATTGATTTTTACGGTAAAGTTTCCAGCCAGGGCTGCTTTTCCTATAACTACTGTTGCATTGTCATCATTATTCTCTACAATTGCCTGAAGCTGATATTCTGAAGGTAAGATTACATTGTCCCCGACAGAAGGAAAGGTATAAACACCTCTTTCTAGAACATAAGATTTGTTTTCAACTTTCCCTCTTTGTTTTAGTGTTCCTATTGGGTTTATGGACATCTTCCTTATAGGAAAGGGAAGATCTATGAGATCGTAATCTTTGAATCCTTTTCTCACAGGATATTGAGAATGTTCAACACCTACCCAACTTATCATACCCACTAGTGCTCCTATTTCATTCGGTATAATTACAAAACCATTCAATCTAGGGAATAGACTAGGAATTCCAGTATTTAATGCAGTATTTTGAGGTGCATCTAAGTCTAAAATCACTCTTATTTCTGTAGGTGTAACATACTCTACCGTTCCAATTGATAAATGTCTTAAGTAATCAAATCCAAATGAATCCATTTTAATATATTTTAATCTTCTTTGTTGTCTAACTTGTTGGAATTATCTGGTTCGCCTCTATCATTTTGTATCTTATGTTTGGCTTTTGTGATTTTATCTATTGCAGATTTAGGTAAATAGTAATCCACTAGATTCGAAATATCACCAAAGTGCCCGCCAATCAAAAGAGTAAACTGAGCAGGGTTCCCAATTTTTTCATAAAAACGTCTAATTCTATCTCTTGCACCTCCAAAGGTTCCTTCTTCATTCTTTTTATCCCAGGCTATTATGACTAAATGTGTAGATGGGATAGTAAGCATATCTTCAATAATCCTATTTATATGTGAATCTCCAAATCCATAACCAAAGGTTACAAGAATAGAATTAGGCCGACATATTGAAGAAGAAAAGTCTCTAAATAATTCTGAATAAGGATATAAAGCTGTTTCAATATCTTTTGAAGAATTTGGATAAATAACTACTTGATCAGAAACTGAATCTGGAGATAAACATAATTCACTGCCTTGCCCTTCTGTTTTATTATACTGTGGAACTTCTGGGTGATTATTGTTCGCTCCAAAAGGTAATAAGCATCTTAATATCCTGTCACTTTCGTAACGCCAGTCAATAGATCCATGTAATTTACATATTCTCACTACTCCCTCAACATATCGTGGTTCACCCCTAATGCCGGGAGGGTTGTAATGAAAGTCAAGTTCTAATCTTGTATTCCGAAATATTGGAGTTATTTTCCCCTTGAATCTATCAAGCAGTATTATTCCAGATTCGTCACAACCTAGTTCAATAAATCTATCATAATTTGTTGTAAATATATTTAATCTTTCTCTTGATGCTGCCCTACTTGAGAAACTTAACAGAAAAGTCTTTAATACATTAAAGCTTCTTAATGATTTACTATATTTTCCGTTTTCTACTTTATTTCTTAATTGTTTGATATAGGTTTCTTCTGTTTTTAGCACAGTTGATATAAAATTATATAACTTTTCATCGAGTTCCTCTTTTAATAAATTTGCTTCTAATGGATCAATTATTTGGAGACCAGAAATAAGTTCATTAGTAACTCTTATATCATCTTCAATATTAGCTTCCCCTCTTTCCATCTTTAATGCTGTCTCTTCAGCTCGTTTTTTTATAAGTTCAGCATATTTTGTTTTTAGATCTAGTCTTCCCATTCCTTGAGAATATAAACCTGCTAAAGCACATACAGCTGTAGTTAAACCAGAGCCAGCTAATAAAGAAAGATGTTCACTTTGAAAAATTGCAGCAAGCCATGGTTCAATTTCTTTTCTTTTATTAAATGCTTCTTCTTCAGATAAATCCTCATCTGTACAGAAGATTTTATAGCTGTTAGTTTTAAGAATGTGTTTTTTACCCCAATCAAGATCTATAGTATTCATGTAAAGTACAATTTACTAATGTTTTAACTTATGTTTTAAACTAGAGAAAATAATTTTGTTTTTCCTGAAAAAGCCATAAAAGTAATACGTTGGTCCGTAAGTAGTAATTTCAATAGTGAAGTATTTATAAATGGAGGGAGTTATAAATATATTGATTAAAAATCCATTATTTAAAATTTTAACTGCAGTTTAGCGTTGTTGCAGAAACATTTCTTTGAACCCGAAAATCCTTTACATTTAACCCTACAATATGATTGTTAGAACTATGAACACACCAACCAAAAACATCTTCCTCCTCACCGTCCTGTTCCTGTTCACCATGACCGCCTCGGTTTTTGCCCAGGACGCACCGAAGCCGAAGGCCAGTCCGGCGCAGACGGCTACCGGAAAAGTAGGGGCCGCCAACATCACCATCGCGTACAGCAGCCCTGCGGTGAAAGGGCGTACCATTTGGGGTGAGCTGGTGCCGTACGGCAAAGCCTGGAGAGCGGGCGCCAATAAGGCCACCCTCTTCACCACCGACAAAGACATTAAAGTAGAAGGCAAAGCCTTGAAAGCCGGAACGTACAGCGTGTTCATGGTGCCGGGTGAGAAAGAATGGCAAATCATCTTCAACTCTGAGACGGGCCAAGGGGGCATCAAAGCAGGCGGAGTAGCCAACTTTGACCCGGCCAATAATGTGCTCACTGTGAACGTGAAGCCTAAAAAGTCTGCCCAGATGAATGAGCGCCTGACCTATGACATCACCAACAAAGGCTTCTCATTAAAGTGGGAAAACCTGGAAGTGCCGGTGGCCATTAAGTAACCACCCCACTAATCCGGTAAAAAAAGAGAGCGTCTGTTTTCGGCTTGTTTTACATAAAACAGCCCAAAAACAGACGCTCTTTCTATGTCAAATTTTAAGATCCGGAAGGGCCTTAACAACAGGCAGAAACCTCTGAAGTACATGGCCTCAACGGTACTTTCCTTCCAATTGCCTTGGCCAGGGCGGGAGCAGCCTTACTCCTGATTGATCAATACCCCCAGATACGCCAGGTAGAAAATCAGCAGAACCAAGCCTTCCCACCGGGCCAGCTGCCGCCCGCGGCCAATAAAGATGAAGAGGAACAGCAGGAGCCCCGCCACTATGTTCACTGCTATATCTGTAAACGAGTTGGCATTGACCGGAAGGGGAGTGACCACCGTAGAAATGCCCAGAATCAGGAAGATGTTGAAGATATTGGAGCCTACCACGTTCCCAATGGCAATGTCTACGTTCCGTTTCCGGACCGCCACAATAGACGTGGCCAATTCCGGCAGGGAGGTACCCACTGACACCACCGTCAAACCTATGATCCGCTCAGACAACCCAAAGGCCTGAGCCATGCTGGTGGCGCTGGTCACAATCAACCGGCCGCCAATGATGAGCCCGGCCAAACCCAGCGCCATGAACAGAATAGCCTTGAGGTAAGAGTAATTCAGCGTCTCGGTCTGTTCATCACCGGGGTTGTTCTGGGCGAGCTTGAGGTTGTACACCAGAAAAATCCCGAAGAACAGCAGCAGTAGTAATCCCTCGCCGCGGGTGATCACGTTGTCGGCGCTGCCGTCCAGGTACACATCATTGGCAATAATGAGCACCGCCACCGCCGCCAGCAAACTCAACGGGATCTCCAGCCACGTGGTATTAGTTTTCACGGTCAGCGGATAAATTATGGAGCTCACCCCCAGAATGGCCAGCACGTTAAAGATGTTACTCCCCAGCACGTTGCCCAGCACCATCTCGGTATTGTTGTTGAGGGCGGCAAAAAGGTTCACCACCAGTTCAGGGGCTGAGGTGCCAAACGCCACAATGGTCAGGCCAATGACAATGTTCGGGATACCCAGTTTCGCCGCCAGGCTAGACGCGGAGTCCACCAGTTTGTCGGCACCAAAGATGAGGGCTAGAAAGCCAGCCAGCAGCAAAAGAATGTTAATCATGGCTACACCATTAGGGTGGTTTCAGGAGGGACAGAAGATGTGTTTCCTGCGTACGTGTCTGAATCTAGGCAAACTTACCCTAAAAAAAGCAGCCTCCAAGCGCTTTTTGAAGTGAAGCGGTAGACCCTGGAGAGTTGTGGTGGAAAATTCCTTTCGGCCGCTGGCCGAAAACCCGGATTGGTACATGGCTGCAAAGGGAGGCGGCGCAGTGCACAGGAAACGGCAACTACCTCAGTACCCGCTGCTGATCACAATTCCTGAAGCGCGCCAAAACCTATGGTGAAAGCGTCTGCTTGTGCCTTTGCGCGCCTCCTGTTTTCGGCCTGTTTTTGAAAAGTAGCCCCAAAACGCGGGCACCACTGCACGTCTTAGCCATCGCTACGCCGTACCTTTAGAATCCCTGCCCCTATTTCTATGTGGTAAGGAGGGGAGTGAATTGACCCCTACAACTGCCCCTGGAATACAAATCTAAAAGGGAGCCATGAGATAAAATGTGAAGAACCTCCTTTATCATCATCCCATTTCCCCTCCATACAGAGAATTTCCCCTCTAGGGGGTAGGGGTGGGTTCAACAGCTAATGACTTTCCTCTGGCCCCATTCAGAGTGAACTGCTTAGGCGGCCAAAGGCACCAGCTTCAGAGACGCAGCCAAACTAGAGACTCTTCCAGCCCAGGTTGCCGTAATAGGAGCCCACCGCCATGATGATGCAGGAAACAATCACGCCCAGGCTGGTGGCCAGAAATGCTTTTCTGCGCTCAATCTTAAGCACGTAGGCGGCAATGGTGCCCATGTACGCGCCGGTGCCGGGCAAGGGGATCATCACAAAGACCATCAGCCCCCAGAAGCCGTATTTCTCCACTTCGGCCCCCACGCCTTTCTTGGCCCGGCGCGAGAAATGCACCACGCCTTTGCGGTAGCGGCGGTTAGGCCACAGCTTGGCGCTGAAGGTGTCAATGAGCCACATGAGCAGCGGGAACACTAGCAGGTTGCCTGTCAGCCCCACCAGAAACGCCCAGCCCACGTGCAGGTCGTTCAGAACGGCATACGGAATGCCCGCCCTCGCCTCCCCAATGGGGGAAATACTCAGCAGAAAGGTATAAAGAATGATATCAAACATGGACGTGAAAACCGAAACCCAAAGTTCGGAAATTGCTTGATCTGTTGGTTACCGCAAGGCCAACTTTTCGCACAAGTTTCAGTAAGGGGAAGGTACTCACCCCAACCACAAGACGCGCCTATGGATTTTCTGTTACTCACCACCACTGAAATCAACCTTCAGACCATTCTGTCACGCCTGTTGATCAGCACCGTGCTGGGCGGGTTGTTGGGCTGGGAGCGGGAGTCGCGGCGGCAACACGCCGGCCTGCGCACGCACATCATCATTTCAGTGGGGGCCTGTTTGCTCATGCTCATCTCGGTCTATATTCCGCAGACCTTCTCTAACTACACCAACGTTGACCCCGGCCGAATTGCCGCGCAGGTAGTCTCCGGCATTGGTTTTCTGGGGGCGGGGGCCATCTTCCGGTTAGGCACCAACACCCACGGCCTTACCACGGCGGCCACTATCTGGGCGGTGGCGGCGGTGGGGCTGAGTGTAGGGGTGGGCATGTATGAGGCCGCTGCCCTGGTAACGCTGCTGCTGCTCTTTGTGCTGGCTATCCTGGACAAGGTTGGGAAGCGGTTTTTTCTCAGCGGCTCCCTCAAAACCCTCAAGATCAGTTTCCAGTCGGCTAAGATTGAGACGGGCAAAGTGTTCTCAATTCTGGAGAAGTACAAGATTACTACCAAGAACATCAGCCTGGTGCAGTCGCAGAACAAGCAGAACGCCAAGCTCCAGCTCTACGTCTTCGTGCCAGACAACCTCAACCTGAAAGACTTCTACAAAGACCTGAACGAACTCAAGAACGTAAACCAGATCTCGCTGGGCCACGCCACCTGATGCTACTGCAGGTGCGGCGCTGCCCTTGCCACTTCCCCTGCAAAAAAAGCCCAGCCGCCGGGCCTCGACAGTTCTTCCGGCTTCAGGGCAGGGTGCAGGAAAACCATGTAGGCTGCTGAAGGCAGAAAGTGGAAGGATGCTTTTGCTAAGTAAATGATCGTTAGCGAATGAGGCTGTTGAGCTTTTTCCGGTTTCTATGGTGACGGCCCCTGTCTGACTTGGGCAGGACGCAACCAAGGGCGTGTGTTTGCGTTTTGGGGCTACTTTCCCAAAAACAGCCCGGAAACAGAAGTGCAAATAGCTGAAAGCATAAGCAAACGTTTACGCCATCACCTGAACCTAAAAACTCTAATTAGCTACCCATACTAAAATGCTGTTGTAAAGTAAGATGCATGTATAGATCTGCCTTTTTACGAGAGGGGATGCCGGCCGCTGGAGTTTACGTTTCAAAAGGCAGGAGGCTGGGCGCGCATTGGGGAGTTTTCCTGAGATACCGGTGGGCGTTTTTGGCCTGTTTTTCCAAAATTAGCCCGAAAACAGGAGCTGACTTCCCCAAAGAGACAACAGGCAGCACTGCCTAAGCGGGTAACTTTCGTATGGAAAGGGACGATTAACCTTTTGGCCATGATGCAAGAAACCCTTCGGCTCTTTGTAGCGGCGGCTTTGCCCCAAGATTTAAAAGAATACCTGGTGCAGGCGCGGCAGGCGTATGACGAGCCGGGCATACGGGCGGTGCCCACAGAGAACCTGCACCTCACGCTTTTCTTCCTGGGAAATGTAGCAGGGAGTGCCTTGGCAGACATCCGCCAGACCTTGACGCAAGTGGCGCAACGCTATGAACCGTTTGTCCTGACCTTAGAGCAGGTAGAGCCAGGCCCGAAGCGAACAGTTCCGCGCCTCATCTGGGCCCGCTTTGAACCTCACCCGGGTTTTACTCAGTTAAGCAGGGAACTCACGCAATTGCTTTCGGCCACGCCGCCCAAACAGGAAAAGTTCATCCCGCACATCACCCTGTGCCGGTTCCGGAAAGACTTGCCAGTTCCTGCCCATCTGCCTTTGGTGACCCCAGACCAGAAAATGGTTTTCCCGGTGAACACTCTGGCGCTGTGGCAATCACAGCTCGCCTCGCCGCACCCGGTGTACACCATCATGGAGACGTTCGGGTTGGGAGGGACGTAACAGGGTGATTCCTGTTTCTGGGCTGTTTTTGGGAAAACAGCCCGGAAACAGGTACAACCGCAAACACCCGCAGGTCCTCCAGTCGCTTTCATCCATTGCTGATTGGCAGTGGCGGATTGTTAGAGGAACTGGCACTAGCTTACGTTTCGCCGGGAGCTGTAAAGAGTAAGCCATGCGTGCGACCCACCCCTTCCCCCCCAAGAGGGGAGTATCAGGAATGCGTGGGGGCAAGTGGCGTGTGACCGTACATCTGGCGCATGCGTGGATCTGAACGTGTCAACACCCGGACCTGCTACCTGCGGATGTGCCATCCGCGGCGCCTGCAGATCAAACGTGCCGCCGCGGATTGAACATCCCCGTGTACCAGCTTCCGGATTGCAAATCCGGAAGAGCGCAATGCTTGTCAGGGCTCAACGATATGTGCCGCCATGGGAATTAGTCTGGAATGCGTTCCCTCCTGTGTAAACATCCCCCTTCGCCCCCTTCAAAGGGGGAGTATCAGAGTGAGTTCTGAGTTATGAGTCTTGAGTTCTGAGTCCTTCCTTTTTTCCTTAGGCAATTCAGTACGAATGAAGCAGCAATGGCTGCCCTCGCAGCTGCGCCGGCAGCCGGAGAATACCCATCATCTGTAGGCACGCGTCTGGAGACCCGTGCCAGCGCGGGAGTATCAGCTGGAGTTAGAAGGCACGGAAGTAACTTCCGCGCCATAGGGGGGCAGAAGAGGGAGCTATAGAGGGCAGAAGTAATGTGAGGCGGCCGCCTCATGGAAGCTGAAAGCTTCCTCCATTACAGGTCCAAGTTGGAAACTTGAACCAGAGATTGTGACAAACAAGCAGCAATAAGTAAGCAAACAAACAACAATGAACAATGAACAATGAACAACCAACACTTCTGCTGGTGGCACCTCTGTTAATTAGCACTTCTGCCTCTGGCTGATGTGCGCAGCACGGGCTCGTCTCAGGCTAGCGGATCAGCAACGGTTACCTGCAGAGGCAGAATGAGCAAGTAAGGAAGTAGCAGGAGAGGAACCTAAACCAGTCCTGGGGGTGAGCGCCTCTGTTAATACGGTGCCGCTTCAGCGGCAAGGCCGGAGGGCCTAGTTTTAACAGCAGTGCTCACCGCCAGGACGGGGCCCCGCGGCCGTGAGCGCTTACCGGAAAAGATGAAACAACTCATTGAGTGAGGCGCTGTTAACAGCAGACCAGCCAAGGGAGCAGCGGACTACGCATTCCTAAAACAACGGCATTGCAGCAAGCAGCCCAGCCAAGGGAACAGCAGATTATGCATTGCTACAGGCAGAAGCGGCAAAATGAAACAGTTGCTCCATTGAGACACAGCATCCAACAGCCAACGGAACCATCAAACCACGCATTCCTGCAACAGCAAAGAAAACATGAGACTCCAGGGTAAGAACAGGCTTCTGCAAGACCGGCCCTGTGCCTTGCCTTCCTCATAGTAGAAAAGGCAGAACCGCAAATTTCTGTTTTTAACCTGTTTTCCGGAAATTAGCGCCAAAACACGCATTAATCCTTTGGCTGAAGCATCCTTACCCCACCGTCACTTCATTGTGCACAAGCCATTCGGCTACCTCAGCCAGTTCATAGGCAACCCCAAAAACAAGAAGCTGCTGGGAGATCTGCATGCCTTCCCGGCGGGCACCATGGCCATTGGCCGACTGGACCAAGACAGCGAAGGGCTGCTGCTGCTCACCACAGACGGCAAAATGAGCGAGTACGTGCGCAGCCGGAAAGTAGAGAAAGAGTACTACGCGCAGGTAGACGGCCGCATCACCCCAGAGGCCATTGAGCAACTGCAACAGGGGGGACTTTTGATTACCCATGAGAAGCAGCCGTACCAAACGCTGCCTTGCCAGGCAAGGGCGCTTACCCCCGCCCCGGCGTTTCCGGAACGGAGCCGCCGGGTGCGCGATGACCGCCACGGCCCCACCAGCTGGGTCTCCATCACCCTCACCGAAGGCAAAAACCGGCAAGTCCGGAAAATGACCGCGGCCGTGGGGTTTCCCACCCTCAGACTGGTCAGGGTGCGCATTGGGAACCTGCATCTAGGCAATCTGGCATCTGGGGAAGTGCGGGAAGTGGAGAGCTTTGAACTGGCCTAGAATAAAAGGAAGCTTTCATGCTCCTTAAAGGAGTGTTGAACTGAAAAACACAACGCCTGTGTGAAACAGCACCTTGTTCTGCGCACCGGCGCAAGCCACACAAACTTGCTCTGTCAGTGCAAGCTGTTTTAGCGCTGTTTTCCTGAAAACAGGTCAAAAACAGAGAGGCTATTTGGGGCATTCCCCACCGTCGGCCACTGCCTGTTACCGCCTGTAACACTTGGCGTTAATCCGCGTTAAGCATAGCATTTCCACCTGTAATTCCTTGCTAGTATGGATATGAACATGCGCCAGAGCGAAGACAATAAATTTATTCCCATGACCTCGGTTTCTTCAGGAATGATCAAACAGGTCTGTCCGGATGTGTACTACTACACAAACCAGATTGTGAACTTTGCGCTGGTGGGCACTGCTGACCATTGGGTGCTGGTAGACGCGGGTATGCCCAAGTCGTCGCAGGAAATCATGGATGTGGCAAAGGGTGTGTTTGGGACCCTGGCCCGTCCGGCCGCCATTGTCCTGACGCACGGCCACTTTGACCATGTGGGCGGCCTGGTGGGACTGCTGGAGGCGTGGCACGTTCCTGTGTACGCCCACCCGCTGGAGTTTCCGTTCCTGACCGGGCAACAGGCCTATCCGGAACCAGACACCACCGTAGAAGGAGGCTTGAACGCCAAGATTTCCTCTTATTTCCCGCATGAGCCCATAGACATCAGCCAGGCCCGTCTGCTGCCTTTGCCTGCAGACGGCACCGTACCGGCCATGCCCGGGTGGCACTGGGTGTTCACCCCCGGCCATTCGCCCGGGCATGTGTCCCTGTTCAGGGAAGCAGACCGGGTATTGATTTCAGGGGATGCGGTGATCACCGTGAAGCAGGATTCCCTATACAAGGTACTGGTGCAAAAAGAGGAGGTGCAAGGCCCGCCCCGCTACCTCACCACTGACTGGAATGCCGCTTATGAATCTGTGAAGAAGCTGCACGCGTTACAGCCGCAAATTATTGTGCCGGGGCACGGGCAGGTCATGCACGGCGCAGCCTTAGAAGAGGGCTTGCACCAGCTGGTCACCAATTTTGCCACCATAGCCGTGCCGGAGTATGGCCGTTTTGTAAAAGGGAAGGATTAATAAATCCTGGAACTGCAGTAGAAGCTGTCTCTCACAGGGCGTATGGCCATCTTCCATTTATGTTTTTGGCCTACTTTCCCAAAAACAGCCCGGAAACAGAAGCTTGCCACCTTATGAGGGCAGAAGCAAACGCGTGCGCCAGGGACCAATGAAACCTCTGAACAACTGCAATTTCATGCCACCGTAAAACAGCCTTTTCCGCAGAAAACCATATTTGCGGGAAAGGCTGTTTTGTTATAGAACCCTAAGAGGAAGCAGGAATAAGTGCGTGTGTCAATGGCCACCCCTGCCCGGTATGATTCTATAAAAAAAGCCTGAGAAATGGCAGAAGCGTAGACAAAGAGGGGCCAATGGCATGATATTTTCTTCTAATTGTTTACCTTACTGCATTAAGAAGTGAACAACGGCATGAACAGAACCTTTTCTCAACCCTTCTACCTATTTCTTTTCCTTTGCCTGGTGCTGGCAATTGGTTTTGCCGGAACTACGTCTGTAGAGACGCCTCCCAGAAAAAACCAGACCTGGCTGCAGCAGCACAGAGAGGCGGCCAAAACCACGGTACTGCTGAACAACCAGCAGGGGCTGGTGCCCGTCAAAGATCTTGAGCAGCAGATTGCCAGCGTCACCATAGGGGCAGCCCATGCCGCTGTTTTTGACAGCCTCCTGAACAAATACACCGCCGTAAGTAGTTTTTCGGCGCCCGCCGTACTCACAGATTCCTCCCTCAACAGCCTCAATGATGATCTGAAATTCTACAAAACAGTGCTGGTGCAACTGCCGGCTGCCCAACTGCAGCAGCAGAAGGTGGTAGGTTTCCTGCAAGACCTGCAGAAAGACAAACAACTGGTGGTGGCCGTTTATGGCAAGCCGGCCTTGTTGGCCAACGCAGAAACGTTAACGGCCCCCCTTATCTGGTCTGAGAAAGAAACGGCGTCCACCGCAGATTTTGTCGCCCAGCTTATTTTTGGAGGGGTAGCGGCTACCGCCGAACTGGACAAAACCTACAGTGCCAAATATGCCAAAGGGGCGGGGCACAAGACCCAGGCCATCCGGTTGAAATATACGGTGCCAGAGGAAGTGGGTATCTCTACCAATGACCTGCAGAGGCCCATTGACTCTATTGCCGCTGAAATGATCAGGGAGCAGGCAGCCCCCGGGGCCGTTGTCTTAGTGGCCAAAGACGGCAAGGTCATCTTCAACAAAGCCTATGGCTCCCACACGTATGACAAAAGCCGGCCTACCCGCATCACAGATATTTTTGACCTGGCCTCGGTGACCAAGGTTTCTGCCACCACCATGGCCGTAATGGAGTTGTATGAGCAGCAGAAGGTGAGCTTAGACGCCCCGTTCAGCACGTTCATCCCCTCGGCGGAGGGCACCAGTAAAGCAAATATTTCCCTCAGGGACATCTTGTTGCATCAGGCGGGGCTACCGGCCGGGGTGGGGCTGCCCCTGCGGGCCGAAGACCAGCGCCGCACCCCCGCGCCCGGCTACTCCATCAAGGCGGGCGACAGCACCTTTATGCGGGATACCTATTTCAAAGAAGTGGTCTGGCCCAGAATGCTCAGTGCCAAAATGGGAACGGCGGGGCAGTACATCTACTCAGACCTGACCATGTATTTCCTGAAAGAAGTGGTAGAGCGGCAGACATTGACGCCTCTGAACGAGCTGGTCCAGTCAAACCTCTACCACCCGTTGGGTATGCAGACGGCCGGTTTCCTGCCTTTGAGCCGCTTTGAGAAATCCCGCATAGTGCCCACTGAAGTTGACCATGGGTTCAGAAAAGAGCTGCTGCAAGGGTATGTGCATGATGGGGGAGCAGCGCGTCTGGGCGGGGTTTCCGGGCATGCGGGTTTATTTTCCACGGCAAATGACCTGGCCATCTTGTACCAGATGATGTTGAACCGGGGCACCTACGGCGGGGTGCAGTATTTCCAACCGGAAACTGTGCAGCTCTTCACCTCCAAACAGTCGGCGGTAAGCCGCCGGGGGCTGGGTTTTGACCGCTGGGATCCAGACACCACCAAAGGGTATCCGTCTAAGTTGGCTTCCCCGCAAACCTACGGGCATACCGGCTATACCGGCACCTGCGTCTGGGTAGACCCCAGGCACAACCTGGTGTATGTGTTCCTGTCTAACAGGGTGCACCCCAAAGTATCAAATAAACTCCTGAGCCTGAACATCAGGCCGCGCATTCAAGACGCTATTTACAAAGCCATTGAGAAGGGTGCCACGGCCGGGAAAAACGCGGGGGCCAAACCGGCCCAACCTTAACAGAAAGCTGGTGAATTTTACCTGAAAAGTAGTGGGTAGGGTGGCAGTGATCTGGAAACTCCGGTTATCTTTTGGCACGTATCAGGTGACTTGCGCCAGTGGTTAGGGAATAAATTTGCCAGACTTTACTGAGCGGCGGTGTCCTGCTGCTCTCCTGTATCCTGCCTTTCCCGTTTTCTGGAAGGATAAGGTTCATTGTAAGGGCAAGTCTGTACCTCTGGCGCAAGACGTCTGTCTCGGGACAAGGGATCAGGTAAGTCTCCAGACCCGCTGGCGGCAAAGGAAGCCACTTCCCTGCCATTTTTTTCCTGTTCAGACAACACCTGCTCAAGAAAACCAAACAGAAAGGCCGCTCCTGGAGCGGCCTTTCTGTTTGCCTGGAGGCATATTCTTGTTCTTTTGGGTGTACCTGGCACAAACGACTGCGGGCGGTTTTTGTCTTACTTCTGTTTTGAGCTTGTTTTCAGAAAAGGAGCCCGAAAACAGCCGTACAGGCAAGCGCATCTCCCTACCTTGGTCTACTTCCAGGGAAACCGGGTAAACTGCTTGACCCTTTCCCAGAGCGCCAGCCCTGCTTGGTTGTGGATAGCCTGTCGCAGGTTTCTGTTTTGGAGCCGTTTTGGCTAAAACGGCTCCAAAACAGAAAAACTGTTTCTGGGCTTCAGGCTTTGGCAGGGAGGGTTACTTCACCACCGCCTCTGAGGTAAAGGTGTTTCTGCTGTTCCGTTTCTCCTGGCGTCGCAGGGCCTTGGCTTCCAGTTTGGCCATGCGCTGGGCTATTTGGGCGGCTTCATGGGCCTCATCGCGCTGGTAGCGGGCCTCCCGGGCGGCGGCTTTGGCTTCGCGGGCTTCGGCGCGGGCTTCCATTCTGGCTACCACTTTCTCTTCATACGCCCGTTGGCGGGCTTCTATTTCCAGCTTGCGCTGGTCAGAGACCGCCTCTGTCTTTTCTGTGGTCTGCGCAATGCTTTGGTTTGACAGCAGAAGGAAGGCGCCGAAGGCAAAAGCGAGGGTAAAAGATTTTTTCATACACAAGTGGGGGTATAGTGGATACAGCCTTATACGCAGGTGCCTCAGAGTTGATCATCTCGCTGAGCCTCTTCTTTTGTGAGACAGACGGGGCGCGTGCCTGAGGGGGAGACAGCCGCATTTTTCGCCATCTTCTGCGGTCTGCCTGCGTATAGAAAGCATCCGTATAAACCCGGTACAGGTTTCTGTTTTGGGTCTGTTTTTCCAAAAACAGGCTAAAAACGAACCTGGTTTCCCCTTACCTGTTTTCGGCCAGGGCCGAAAGAAGAAATTTGATACTCATGATTGAAGACCTCTGGTACAAGAATGCCATCATCTACAGCCTTGACTTAGAAACGTTCATGGACCTGAACGGTGATGGCGTAGGTGATTTTGAAGGCCTTTCCCGCCGGTTAGATTACCTGCAGGCAATGGGCGTGGACACGGTGTGGCTGGCGCCTTTTCAACCCACCCCCAACAAAGACAACGGCTATGACATCAAAGACTACTATGGGGTAGACCCCCGGCACGGGACCAGCGGTAATTTTGTGGAGTTCATGCACCAGGCCAACAAGCGGGGCATCAAAGTCATCATTGACCTGGTGGTGAACCATACCTCAGACGAGCACCCGTGGTTCCAGAACGCCAGGTCTGGTGAGAATGCCAAACTGCGGGACTGGTACGTCTGGTCCAGGAAGAAACCAAGGAACTGGAACAAGGGCATGGTGTTTCCGGGGGTACAGAAAGCCACCTGGACCTATGACGCCAAAGCCAAAGCCTATTATTTTCACCGGTTCTACAAGTTTCAGCCAGACCTTAACATTGAAAACCGAGAGGTGCGTGAGGAGATTCACCGCATCATGGGCTATTGGCTGGAGCTGGGGGTGGCGGGGTTCAGGGTAGATGCGGTGCCGTTTATTCTGGAAACCCAGGGCGCCGGGAAGTTGGGCAGCGAGCTTAAGTTTGACTACCTCAAAGAAATGCGCCGGTTTGTGCAGTGGCGCAGGGGCAATGCCGTTCTCCTGGGCGAAGCCAACGTGGAGCCCCGGGAAAGCATAAAATTCTTTGGGGAAGAGGGAGAGGGGCTGCACCTCATGTTTAACTTTTACGTGAACCAGTACCTGTTTTACAGTCTGGCAACGGCAGACGTGAGACCTTTGGCCAAGGCGCTGGAGGAAACCAGAACAAAAGTTCCGTCGGCACAGTGGGCTAACTTTCTCAGAAACCATGATGAACTGGACATTGACCGGCTCAAAGAGGAGGAGAAGCAAAAGGTATTTGAGAAGTTTGGCCCCCAGAAGAAGATGCAGCTGTATGACCGCGGCATCAGGCGGAGGCTGGCCCCCATGCTGGGTAACCGGCAGCAGCTGGAACTGGCGTACAGTGTCATGTTCTCCCTGCCCGGCACGCCCGTCATGCGCTATGGAGATGAGCTGGGCATGGGCGAGAACCTGAGCCTGGAGGAACGCGATGCGGTGAGAACCCCCATGCAATGGTCTGGTGACGCCCAGGCCGGGTTCTCTGAGGCCAACCACTTGGTGCACCCGCTCATTGACGAAGGCCCCTACGCCTACCAGCGGGTAAACGTGGAGGCCCAGCGCCGCGATCCCGGTTCGCTGCTGAACTGGATGACGGCACTGATCAGGCTGCGGCAGGAGTGTCCGGAAATAGGCTGGGGCGATTGGGAGATTCTGGAGACAGATTCCCCCCAGATTCTGGTCATGCACTACCGCTGGCAGAACAGCTGCCTGGTGATCCTGCACAACTTTGACAGCCATGCCCACGTGGCCTCGTTTACTCTGCAGGAGGAGTATGAGCAAACCCTTGTCAACCTCTGCAAAAACGGGGAAAGCAAAGCAGATGAAAACCGGCAGCACCACATCACGCTCAACGCCTATGGGTACGCCTGGTACCGGGCCGGCGGCCTCAGCCACTTTATGCGGAAGGCATAAGGTGGCAAAACCATGCAAGGGTAGGGCTGTTTGATCTTTCAGGCAAGAAAACCGTAATTTAGAGTTGCCCCTGCTGAAACGGCCGCATTGGGAAGGGTTTGGCATAAGGGGAAACCCCGCTTGTATGAACTTCTCTTAATGGGCCACTCTTTTTTAGAGGAACACAGGCGGGCTGCTAAGTTAATAACGAAGGGAATCAGGCATACAGACGAAGATATTTTTGTCACAGAACTATGGAAAACACAGAGCAAGAGAACAAGCAGTATGAGAAAGCCACCTTTGCCGGGGGGTGCTTCTGGTGCATGGTAAAACCGTTCCATAAATATGACGGCGTACTAGAAGTGGTGTCTGGGTACACCGGCGGGCATGTGCCCAACCCCACGTATGAGCAGGTCTGCTCAGAAACCACCGGCCACTATGAGGCGGTACAGGTGACCTTTGACCCCACCGTGATCAGCTACAAAGAACTCCTGGAGGTTTTCTGGCAGTCTGTTGACCCCACAGACGCCGGCGGACAGTTTGGAGACCGCGGCTCTTCTTACCAGACGGCTATCTTCTTTCACTCAGAGGAGCAGCGGGAGCAGGCAGAGGCCTCTAAGAAGGAGATGGAGAAGCAGGGGCCGTTTGACCTGCCCATTGTCACTCCTATTCTGCCAGCCGTGCCTTTTTACCGCGCTGAGGAGTACCACCAGGACTATTATAAAAAGAACCCCAGCCACTACGGCCGCTACTTTGTAGGCTCTGGCCGCTCTGGTTTCTTAGACAGACACTGGAAAAAGGATTAACCCGTATTTTCTGTTTTCGGGCTGTTTTTACAAAAGCAGCCCGAAAACAGAAACACGGCCTTGTTGTGCTGCCGGTCAGTTTAACTGTCCCGTGTTCTTGCTCACCATTGCGGTGGTGGCAGAGGCGGGAGTGCCTTGTGCATCCTGAAAAGATGCTTACCTTAGCCTCCTGTAATTGGATGACCATGACCACGAAACATTTACTGGCGGCTTTCTTTCTTTTTTCCGCAGTCATTTTTTCAGCGCAGGCCCAGGAGGTGACAGAAGAGGAGGAGGAAGGGTATGTGTACGAGCAGTATTTTGATAAAAAGAGCGACGTGTACACCCGGGTGGGCCTTAGTTGGGCTGGGGCGGTGGGCTGGGACTCTCATTCTTACAAAACAAAGAGAATCCTGTCTTACAGCTTCGGGATTGGCTATACCCACTCCCTGACCTACAAAGGGGATGTCAACGTGAACGCCGAGGTCAATTTATCCCGGGTAGGCTTCAGGGTGACCAATCCGGGAGGGGCTATGGACCTGGAGGAGCTGACCATGAACTACATTCAGATCCCGGTCATAGTACGGTATTACCCTATAAAGGAATTCAAAGCCGCTTACGTGGGCGCCGGGCCTCAGATTGCGTTCAAGTCTGGTGACGTGCAGATCAAAACCCAGGGGAGCGGCCAGTTCCTGCTCATGGACAATGCCGTAAACAGCCCAGACCTGGCCCTGGTGGGCGTGGCGGGCGTGCATTTCGCCAAAAAACTGGACCTGGGGTTGGAGCTACGGTACCAGCACAGCCTGAACAAATTCCTGAACCCGTTTCCAGAGGCCCGTCATTCTGTGTTTCAGGTGAGTTTCTTCTTTCCCGCCGAAGCCCTGTTGAACATAGGGTTGTACTTCCCCATTTTCTAGGGGCAGTGCCAAAAGAGTTTTTTAAAGGGCGTCTTTCTGCCGTTCCTGGTTTTTGACGGTTTGCAGCAGGTGTTCAATGCATTGCTGTTGAGCGGGGGGGTGGGCTTTTGCTTTTAGCAGAAGGAGAAGATGGTGCAGGGCCTGTCTCAGGGTCCGGTCTTCCTTCCCGTAATCCCAGATGGGGTAGAGGGTGTCAGTGAAGAGTTCGGCAAAGGTGGTTTCCTTCTTTAAAACCCGTACCGCGCCCTGCTGGTCCTTCTCCTGTTCCCGGGGGAAATGCTCCATTCTAAAAGCGAAAAGATCTGCCAGGGCCTGCAGGCTCAGTACCGCCGTGCCGGGATCATTGATGCCGGGGCTCAACGCTTTTAAAGCCACTTCCCTCAGTTGTTTAAAGCCATAGTACGCATTCTGCGCAACGGGCTCCCCCCGGTAAAATAACACCAGCCGCTGTACCTCCTGCAGAAATTCTTTTGAAAGAGGCTGCTGGGCGTAAACGGTGAGAAAAGGGGTGCCCGCCAGCAAAAAGGTGCCGGTAGGGTGGTGGAAGCGAATCTGGCACTGGTTGTGCTGGCAGAACCGCAGCAGCCCTTTTTCATTGACGGCCTGCAGGGTAGAAGACGCCTGCAGGGTGACTTCTTGCACGTGCGGGGCCGTGAAGGAGACGCTTTCAACCTGTTCGCGCAGCGGGCACAGCTTCTCCAGGGAGTTCTTGGTCTGCCGGTGTATGCGCTCTATAATCGTGTCATATTTTACAGACTGGGTGATGTAGTGCAGGAAGTAAATAAACAGGAAGATGTCTACCACCGTCAGGAAAATAAGGAGGTAGACGCTGAGCGCCGGCACGTGCACCCCTGAGTCAATGTCTCTGATGGTACTGAGCAGGAACAGGGCGTACACAATGGTGCCAATGTAAAAACCCAGGACCCACTGCTGAAACCGGTTCCCGATCATGCTGTCCAGCACCCGGTTGCTCATGTTAGAAGCCGCCTGGTTCAGCAGAATCATGACCATAGAAAAACTGAAAACGGTCAAGGACAGAATGCCTGCCGCAATGGTGGCGGCAATGGTGCGGGCGGTACTGGCGTCTTTCAGGCTAATGAAGTCCCACTGCGCTTTGATGCTCTTGCCAAACGGCGAAAAATCAATGGCCAGCAACACATAAGAAAGCACCAGAAACCCTACCGCAATAATGGCCGGATAAAAGGCGATGCTATGGATGATCTTGGAATAGTGGCGCTGGATCCAGTTGAGGTAAGAGCTTTTCATAGAGACGGGCAAGGTTGCCGTATTTATACGGTGAAACAGAGCAGAAGCCTACCCCTCCCCGCAAAATCCCCGCCTAGGCCACGAGCCAACCCTTACTGCTTAGTCAGACTCTTCTGATTTTGGGCACTTCTGTTTTGGGGCTGTTTTCTGAAAAACAGCCCCAAAACAGAAACGTGCCGCTTAACATTAGACGGCAGCCAAAGCACTTTTATAGGCCTGTAGCGCCCGGTCTCTGGCAAAGGCATGTTCTACCATGGGAGCCGGATAAGCAGGCGTGCCCACCTCCGGCACCCAGCGCTTGATGTACTGCTGTTGCTTGTCAAACTTAACGGCTTGGGCGGCGGGGTTAAACACCCTGAAGTAAGGGGCGGCATCACAGCCGGTGCCCGCACACCACTGCCAGTTGCCGTTGTTGGCGGCTAAGTCAAAGTCCAGGAGTTTCTCTGCAAAATAGGCTTCGCCCCAGCGGTAGTCTATGAGCAGATGCTTCACCAGGAAACTGGCCGCCACCATGCGCACACGGTTGTGCATGAAGCCGGTGGCGTTGAGTTCGCGCATACCGGCGTCTACCAGCGGGTAGCCGGTGGTACCGGCGCACCAGCGGGCAAACTGCTCCTGCTGGTTCTGCCACGGCACGTGCTCGTACGCCAAATGAAACGGCCGGGTGGCCACGTGCGGAAAATGGAACAGGATCATCATGAAGAAGTCCCGCCAGATCAGCTCAGAAAGCCAGACGGCATTCAACTGGTGCGCTTGCCGCGCCACCTCCCTGATGCTGACCGTGCCAAACCGGAGGTGCAGCCCCAGCCGGGTAGTGCCCGCCAACGCCGGCAGGTCCCGGGTCTGGTCATACGTTCTGATGAGTTGGGTAGGCACCCCTTTTGCCGGGAACACTATCCCATTCGGTACAAAACCCAGCTCTTGCAGAGAAGGCACAGGCAAAGGCGGGGAGGGTAAGAAATGCTGGAAATACCGGGGGGTGGGGTAAGGCTTCAGATAGAAAGGGTTCAGCTTCTGGAGCCACTTCTTTTTGTACGCCCCAAACACCTGGTAGGGGGTGCCATTGTCTTTCACCACCTCGTGCTTCTCAAAGATCACCTGGTCTTTGTACGTGTGGAAGGCAATGCCCCGCCCTTGCAGAAACTCCTGCACCTGCTGATCACGGGAGCGGGCCGCCGGTTCATAGTCATGGTTGGCAAAGACTTCCCGCACCGGGTACCGCGCTGCCAGCTGCCTCATCATGTCCAGGGGGGTACCATGCAGCACCAGCAGCGAAGAGCCCAACTGCTCCAGCTCACGGCGCAGCGCCAGTACCGTTTGGTGCAGAAAGCTCACCCGCGGGTCCTCCCTGCTGGGTAAGCGGGAGAGTATGTCTGTGTCAAAGAGAAAGACAGGCAACACAGGGGTACCTGCCTGGAGCGCATGGTACAGGCCGGCATTGTCCTGCAGACGCAGGTCGCGCCGGAACCAGAAAACAGAGATGGGTGACAAGGGTAAAGCAGCTAAGAGGTGGTACTGGTAAAGTTTCGCCTGTGAAACAGGAGAAGCCGTGAAAAGTTTGGGTTTTGCCCGTACTATTGCGGTTTTTCCCTCTTGCGTTGGCTGCCCGGCCTGGGCAGATGTACAAGTGCTGCGAATATTTAGTAATATTAAGAAAAATGAATTTATTTCAGGAATGTACACATGAACGGGTGGCAACGGTACAGGAACTATGTGATGGGCAACACCATTGGCCCCATTGAACCTAACCTGAAAGACCTGTCCTTCTGGAGGGATTATCTGTTCGCCAATGTGTTGCTGTACAGCATTCCGGTAAGTCTGGTGGCCCTGGTGCCTTGTCTGGTGGCCGCTTACATCAATGGACAGGACGTGCTCGCTTGTATTGAGCTGTTCGCCTTCTGCACCATGCTGCTGATCACCTTTACCCGGCGTTTGCGCCTGCAGGTGAAAAAGACGTTTCTGGTGGTGCTGCTCTACCTGCTGGCCGTGAGCCTGACTGTTTTTCTGGGCACGTTTGGCCCCGGGGTGCTGTACCTGTGGGCGGTGACCATCTTTACCGCCCTCACGTTTTCGCCCAAAAAGGCCTATCTCACGGTGGCGGTGAATTGCGTACTCTGCCTGGGCTTTGGCGTGGTCATTCAGTACCGGCTCTTTGACCTGCCTTTGCTGGAACTGTACAGCACCAGTGGCTGGATAGTCTTTTCTGTGAACCTGCTGTTTTTAAGCCTGATCACGTCTGCCCTGCTAGACCTTGTGTTTACCGGCCTGCAGAAAACCATTGTGCGCGAGGCAAACCTGAAACGGAGGCTCAAAGAGAAGGGAAAGCACCTGGGCCAGATGCTGATCACCGTGAAAAGCCAGAACGAGGAACTGGAGCGGTTTGCCTACATCGCCTCGCATGACCTGCAGGAGCCGCTGCGCACCATTTCTTCCCTGGTAGACCATCTGGAGAGCCAGAACCAGGGGCGGTTAGATGAGCCCTCACAGATGTACCTGCGTTTTCTGAGGCAGTCTGTGCACCGCATGCGGGCCCTCATTACGGGGCTGCTGGAGTACTCGCGCATTGGCAAAGAAAATGCCCTGGAATGGGTCAACTGCCAGACCCTGCTGGAGACGGTGCTGGCCGACCTGGACACGTTTATCAAAGAAAAGGAGGCTGAGATTCAGGCAGACAACCTGCCGCAGTTGCAGGGGTATGCGCTGGAGATCAAGCAGTTGTTTCAGAATCTGATCAGCAATGCCCTCAAGTTTCAGCGGCCAGGCACCCAACCATGCCTTCAGATAAAGGTCCAAAAGCTGGACAAGCACTGGCTTTTTTCTTTTATTGACAACGGAATTGGCATTGAACCTAAGTTTCAGGACAAAGTCTTTGCTATTTTCCAGCGTCTTCACCCAAAGTCAAGGTATGAGGGTACCGGTATAGGGCTCGCGTACTGCCGTAAGATTGTGGAGCTGCACGGCGGCAAAATCTGGGTGGAACCAAACCCGGAGGGGGGGAGCATTTTCCGCTTTAGCCTACCGCTTACCAAAGAACAATGCTTACCAGAAGCCTGAATATCTTGTTGGTTGATGATGATGACACCACTAACTTTCTGCACACGCTAACCCTGCAGGCGTCTGGCGTGCCCCATACACTCAACGTAGTAGAGACCGTGCCAGACGCTCTGGCCATCTTCCAGGACCAAACCATCCCAGCCACGCAACTGCCCCACCTAGTCTTCCTGGACCTGAACCTGCCCGGCCACACCGGGTTTGACTTCCTGGATGAGTACCGGAAACTAGCAAAAGACACGGCTACCAAGCCGGTCATTGTGGTCTTGTCAGCCTCTGTGAACCACGAAGACGAAAAAAAAGCCCTCCAGGCCCCGGAGGTGGCTGCGTTCAGGAGCAAACCTTTGTCGGTGGCCATGGTACACCAGATCATCAGCACCTATTTCCCTGACCTGGGCACAGCCTAGGTTGAACGCTTTGCCTCGGTGACAGCCGGCCTCCCGCTATTTTCTGTTTTAGCGCTGTTTTTTGAAAATCAGGCCTAAAACAGGAAGCCACCCTCTTCTACTATCCATTTGGTTCAAGTTCGGCCTAAGAACGTTATAACTTTCTGAGGGGGCGGCAGTATGTTGGTAACAATGGTGAAGGAGGCGCTTTTTAAATTTCATGGTCCCCTGCGGGACTTCTACCCGCTGAACCGGAAACCGGATTGGGGAACGTATAGGTTTACCGGATCGCCGGCCGTAAAAGATGCCGTTGAGGCGCTTGGGGTGCCGCACCCTGAGGTGGGTGCCATTCTCCTGAACGGCAAGTCTGTGCGCTTCAAATAACCTTTGCCTCCAGGTGCCCGCGTAGAAGTCTTTGCCCACGCTGAGGCGCCCCCGGGTACTGAACCCCTGCTGCCCGCAGTTTCGCCACCGGGCTTACCCGTTTTTGTGGTAGATGTACATCTGGGAACGCTGGCGCGGGCGCTCCGGCTGCTGGGATTTGATACTGTGTACGCCCAGGAGATGCCAGATGCGGCCATTGCCGCCGTTGCCGAGCGGGAGGAGCGGGTGGTGCTCACCAGAGACGTGGGCCTGTTGAAGCACAGAAAGGTGCAATGGGGCTATTGGCTCCGGTCCCAGCACACCCGCCCACAGCTGGAGGAAGTAATCAGGCGGTATGATCTAAAGCCGTGGTTCCAGCCATTTACCCGCTGCACCGTCTGCAACGGCACCTTAACAGAAGTGCCAAAAGAAGCTGTGCAGGAGCGGCTTCCGCCGAAAACAAAGTTGTACTTCCATGAATTCTTCCAGTGCGCCAGCTGCCGGCGGGTCTACTGGAAAGGATCCCACTATGACCGCATGCGTACGTTTCTGGGCCAGCTTGAATGAAGTGGGGCGGGTCTTGTAGGGGGAGCGTTTATGGCCTGTTTTTTCCTAAACAGCCTCAAAACAGCGGGGAGAAAAGTTTTCCCCTGCCGTTTGTTTTGGAGCTGATTTCAGCAAAACAGCTCCAAAACAGGTCGCCAGCCGCCCCTTTACAAAACGCAGCCCTCCATTTCAAACCTACTGCCTCATAGTTCTGTTTAGGGAAATATGTTACAGAACCCACAACATCTGAACGAAACCGTTTCCCACCTGTTGATGATTGGCAGCGGTATCTTCTGGACCATCACCTACCTCCTGATCCTTCGGCGCGGCTTCCTGGACAAAACCTACGGCATGCCCATGGCGGCACTCTGCGCCAATGTCTCCTGGGAGTTCATCTTCTCCTTTGTGTTCCCGCACCCGCAGCCCCAGCTCTTCATTGATTACCTGTGGCTTCTCTTTGACGTGGGCATTCTCTGGCAATACATCAGGTACGGCCGAAGCAGTTTTCCGGAGCAGCTGCCCCAGAACCTGTTTTACCCCGCGTTCCTGTTTTCGCTGGTGTTCGCCGCCCTTCTCATTGCGGTGATCTCTGTGGAGTTTAACGAGTACATTGGCATTTATGCCGCCTTTGGGCAGAACCTGATGATGTCTATCCTGTTTGTGCATCTGTTCCTGAAACGGAAGGGCGTGCAGGGGCAGTCGGTCTACATTGCCCTGGCGAAGATGGTGGGGACCATCTTTCCGTCGGTGCTGTTTTACCTTTATTTTCCGGGGTCTTATCTGCTGCTGCTGCTGTACGGCGGCATCTTTGTCTTTGACCTTGTTTATTTTCTGCTGCTCTACTTCCAGCTCAGGCGGGAAGGGGAGAACCCCTGGGCCAGGCTGTAGACTTACCCGCCGTATACTTGCCTTGTGCCGGTAGCCCTCATTGCAGAACTTGCGTTAAAAGCATGTTTACCGGTTGGGTTTAACAGGCAAAATGTGCCAGACAAAGGTTCTACGGAAGCCGTTCTTAAACCACGTAAAAGTGTTACGGGGCGGGAAACGGGTGAGCGCAGGTTCCTGTAGGGCGTTTTACCGCGTAAAAGACAGGTGTAAACATAGAAGCTGTTTAGAGTTTTCCGGTTTCAGCATCCAGCGGCTTGTGCCTACGTTTTAGGGCTACTTTTAAAAAACAGCCCGGAAACAGAAGCTTCTAACAGGGCACCGGTGTACGCTGGTGCCCGGGGCTGACCAGCAGACGCTACACAACTTCAAGAAGGAAAGAACAGCCAAAAACAGACGCGAACATGGAGTATCACCAATTGGGCACCTCAGACCTGCACGTCAGCACCCTCAGCTTTGGGTGCATGTCTTTGAAAGGAACCCCTTCAGAAAACGCCACACTGCTGCGGCAGGCCCTGGCGGGCGGCATCAACTTCTTTGACACCGCCGACCTATATGACCAGGGCGGGAACGAAGAAACCGTGGGCAAAGCCTTCAAAGGCGTGCGGGACCAGGTGATACTGGCCACCAAAGTAGGAAACCAGTGGCGCCCAGACGGCAGCGGCTGGGACTGGAACCCCGGCAAAGCCTACATTCTGCAGGCGGTAGAGCAGAGCCTGCGGCGGCTGCAAACAGACTACATTGACCTGTACCAGTTACACGGCGGCACCCTGGAAGATCCCATAGAGGAGACCATTGAGGCTTTTGAACTGCTGCAGCAGCAGGGCAAGATCAGGTACTACGGTATTTCCTCCATCAGGCCCAATGTGATCAGGGAGTATGTGCGGCGGGCCAACCTGGTGAGCCTGATGATGCAGTACAGCCTGCTGGACCGCAGACCCGAGGAAGAAGTGCTGGATCTGCTCCAGCAGCACCAGATCAGCGTTTTAGCCCGCGGAAGCCTGGCCCAGGGATTGCTGCTCGGGAAGCCCGCAAAAGCATATTTGGACCTTTCTGCCGGGCAGGTGGCAAAAATGGCCTCGGCCGTTCAGGCCCTGGCAACCCAAGATGCTTCAGAGCTCGCCCTGGCGGTACAGTATGTGCTGCAGGCGCCAGCGGTGGCTACAGCCGTTCTGGGAGTGCGAACCCGGGAGCAGTTGGCGCAGCTGCTGGCGGCAGCCAGGGCGGCACCGCTTGCCCCCCAACAGGTAGCAATGCTGCAACAACTTCTGCCTGCGGCCACCTATGCGCAGCACCGTTAACAGTGGCAGGCCGTAAAGGCATATCTTAGATCCAGTTTTACAGTATATACTAGTAGCCCGTCTGCAAAGGAGCTTCTGTTTTAGGGCTGTTTTTCTGAAAACAGCCCTAAAACAGAAGGCGCACGTTTGGCTGGATTGGTTAGTAAGTGAACTTTTAAGAAGCAGCAATATGAACTATAGAACATTAGGCAAAACCGGCTTTCAAATTTCTGAGGTATCCTTGGGCACGTGGCAGGTGGGGGGCCGTTGGGGAGAGCCTTTCAAAGAGGCCACGGCGGCAGAAATTATCAATGCCGCCATTGACGGCGGGGTCAACTTCATTGATACCGCAGACGTGTACAGTGACGGGTTAAGTGAGGCGGCCGTGGCCAAAGTGGTCAAGGGCAGAAGCGAGGAGGTCTTTATTGCCACCAAGTGCGGAAGGCAGATTCAGCCGCACACCGCCGAGGGGTACACTCCGGAGCGCCTGCAGCAATACGTAGAGGAGAGCCTCCGGAACATGGGCGTTGAAACCCTGGACCTGATCCAGTTGCACTGTCCGCCTACAGAAGTGTACCGGCGGCCTGAGATCTTTGAGACCTTTGCCAAATTGAAGGAACAGGGCAAGATCAGGAACCTGGGCGTGAGTGTGGAGCTGGTAGAGGAGGCGTTGCTTGCCATGGACTACGGGAACGTGGCCACCATCCAGGTGATTTTCAATATGTTTCGGCTCAAGCCCAGTGAGCAGTTATTCACTAAAGCCCAGGAAAACAATGTGGGGCTGATTGTGCGGGTTCCGCTGGCCAGCGGCTTGTTAACCGGTAAGTTCACCCATGCCACCTCGTTCAGCCCGGAAGACCACCGCAACTTCAACCGGAACGGCGAAGCGTTTGACAAAGGGGAGACGTTCTCTGGGGTTGACTATGATTTAGGGGTTGAGGCGGCCGAAGAACTGAAGAAGCTGTTCCCGGGGCAGGCGCCGCTGGCGGCGTGGGCGCTGCGGTGGGTGTTGATGTTCCCGGAGGTGAGTACCGTGATTCCCGGGGCCTCCCGGCCGGAGCAGGTGACCACCAACCTGCAGGCGGCGGCCCTGCCTGCGCTCTCACCTGAGCAGATGCAAGGGGTGGAGGCTGTTTATAACCAGTACATCAAGCCTACGGTGCACGAGCAGTGGTAGCGCTCACACCTGGAGAAGACGCAGTAGGGCAGCTGCTGCCCCTAAAGCTAAAAAGGGGGATATCCCCCGATTCCCCCTTTTTATAAACAAAAACAAAAAACCCAATGGAATCATCAACGGATTGCTTTCCACTGGTGGCAAAGTACCCGCTAAAAGTTGAGGAAAAGAATACCTAAAAGTTGGTATTTATTCAACGGGCCTGCCCAGGGGAAGGAGGCACACTGAAGGGGCAAAATGACAGAGGTAGTGGTGTAGCGTCTTCTTTTACAGCAGGTTGTGCTTGTCTGGAGCGGGTTCAGGCGCCTTTTCGCCTTCAGCTGACTAAATAAAAAGATGGAAGAGGGGGTTGGGCACACCCCTAGCAACAAGAAAGTACTAAGGAGCGGTGGCGGGTGCCAACAGGGGGAGTTTGGGAAAGCGCGGCCAAGGAGGCAACCCAAGCCGCCAGACCTTACCTTTGTGGCCGCTCTTTCTATTTGACTATGTATACAAGAGAACAAGCTTCACAGATGCGGCAGGCCTTCTGGACTACGTTTGGCCAGTACATGGCCCCTATCCCGTCGGCCGAGGGGATGAGGATCAACTGGTCTAACTATAAAACCGGGCTGAAGAACGTGTACTTCCGGATGCGGGCAGAAAAAAAAGCCGCCTCCATCGGGATTGAGATGACCCACCGTGACCTGGAGATTCAACAGATGTTCTTTGAGCAGTTTCAGGCCCTGAAACTTGTTTTGCATGAAACGCTGGGCGAAACCTGGGAATGGGAGCTTCACGCCCAGGACGAACTGGGGGAGACCATTAGCCGCATCTACACAGAACTGCCGGCGGTGAATGTGTTCAACAAAGATGACTGGGGAACGCTCATCACCTTCTTCAAACCGCGCATCATAGCCTTAGATGAATTCTGGACCGATGCCCAGTACGCCTTTGATTCCCTGAAATAAGGCGTTTCTTTTGGGCAATGCGCTGGTTGGTTGTCTGGCATAAACGTGGTTGAGCGTTTTCTTTTGAGCCCCGGGCGTAAGCATCTGCTTGGGCGTTTGTAAGCAGGCAAGTTTCTGTTTCCGGGCTGTTTTTAGGAAAGTAGACCCAAAACGTGGCCACAGCCTTCGCCAGCCAAAAGCCTCTGAATGCCGAATCCTGAAATCTCACATCAGCTTCTTTATCTAAGAACCGGAATACCTTCTGTTTTTGGCCTGTTTTCTGAAAAACAGCAAAAACAGAAACTCAGACATTACCAGAGCGGGGTTGGAGGTTCATTTCCTGCTGCTCAATTGCCTCCAGCGCCCTGCTTCTGGGCGAAGAGATGGCCTGCTGCATATCAGGCTCCTCAATCTGTGCCTGTACCAACCGCGCGTGCTGCACCAGACTTTTAAAAATGCGCCGCTGCTCCTGGTGCTGCGGCAGGTACTCTGGGTGCCACTGCACGCCAAGCATAAAAGGCGCCAGTGTGTTCTCAATAGCCTGCACCACCTGGTTTTTCTCCCTCGCCACAATCTGGATTCCCCGGCCAGGAACATGTACCGCCTGGTGGTGCAACGCGTTCACCTTCAGTTTCTCCACCCCCAGCACCTGTTGCAGTTTGCTCCCCGGGGCAATGCGCACCTTCTTCACCGGGAAAATGCTGGAGGGGTTGGGCTCCTCTTTGTAGAACGTTTGGATGTCCTGGTAGAGCGTGCCGCCAAAATAGACGTTCATGAGTTGGGAGCCCCGGCAGATGCCCAGTACCGGTAACCGCTTGGTGAAGGCCTGGTGAATGAGTTGGAACTCCAGATGGTCGCGCTCCCGGTCAACAGACCACTGGGGCTTCCGGCTGAATAACTTCCGGAGGAAAAACAGGAGCGGGTAGTACGTCCACCGGATGAACCGGCCAACTCTGGTGAGGAAACTTTTGCGGGGGTGCTGCAACGTGCGCTGCAGGTACTCGTTGATGAGGTTTTCCTGCTGAAACACCTGCGGGTCAATATCGGCGCCGCCGCCAATGATGAGCCCCTGCAAACCGTCTGAGGTGCGGGGGGAGGAGGGCGTGATCCGGACGGGTTTGCCCCCCGCCAGCCGTACCCCCAGGGCGGCAAAAAGCCACGCCACCTCGCCGCCCTTGTCTGGCCCCGTGACTCCAATGGTGGGGCGGTTGCGGTTGATTTTGTTTCTGTTTTCTAAGAATGCCACTCGTTTATGCGTTTAACCCATTTCTCCTCAAAGCCCAGCAGGGTGTCTTTCTTAAGACGCAGGTATTCCTGGCTCAGTTGCGCTATTTGCCCGGGCTGTGCGGCCAGCTCTTCAATGACCACCCACAGGTTCCATTCCTGGGCCAGGGTCCAGTTGGGGTCTGAGACGCGGCTGTTGGGGAGCCGGTAATGGAACGTGTTTCTGGCTTTCACACTGCCCAGGTTGGTGTAGCTGTTGACCAGCTCTTCCTGCAGATGGGCAAAAAGCGGGTACAGGTCCAGCGGACGGTTGCGGTCTGGGTTGTAGTGGTGGTAGTCTTCAATGAGCTGCGGCAGGTCCGGCTGGTAGGAGGGGGGCAGCACCAGGGCTATGTACTCTGCCGGATACGGGTTGATAAACGTGGTCATGTGCCGGCGGGCGAAATCAGTTTGCCCTTTCTCCACCAGCCAGGGGTACAGCAGCAGAAACGCGCGCAGGTAACGGAGAATGGTAGCCGGGTCTGAGGCGGGCAGCTCTGTGTTGATGTGGGTGCCGAAGGCGTTGGTGAAAAACGCCTCAGTGCCCTGGGCGTGGTGCTCCAGCAGCGCCCTCCGGAGCGGCTCTAACTGGTGCAGCTGCGAATAAGGAATGGGCGGCGCGCCCACCTCATAGGGGATCACCTTCTGGATCATGCTCTCCAGCGTATCTTCTACCTTTTCCTCCAGGGTGCTGCCGCCCACCTGAATGTGCTCCAGGTCTATGTTCAGCTTATCAAAGATGTATTTGTATTTCTTCTCAGTGAGGAGTTTCAGGTCAATTTCCACAGAAAAATCACCCAGGCGGGTGTTCACCACCTTCTGCGAGAACCGGTGTTCCTTCTGGCAGGTGCCGCCGTACAAGTCTATGATAAGTTGTACGCTCTCGTCTACGCCCACCTGCGCAAACTCCAGTTCGAAGCCCACTTTTCTTTCCTCCCCGCTGGCATTCACTTTGATGGGTAGCTCCTTAAATTCCATAGTATGAAAGAATTAAACAGAACTATCTGAACGGGAAAATTAAGCGGGCGTTGCGGTACTGGCCGCTTTTAGCAGGAGAAAGGGCCTGTATTTTACTCATGGTGGGGCCACCACCTGGTTCAGAGTTTCTGTTTTAGGGCTGTTTTTCTAAAAACAGCCCTAAAACAGAACGCACGCCAGAAGACAGGCGCCCGGCCTACCAATGGGAGGCGGTGTCATCTGGGTTCCGGTACCGCTGAATGAAACGGTTCTGAAAGTCTGTGGGGGAGCCTTTGCCCTCCAGGTAATTCTGCATGTCCAGGTGCATCTTGAGCTGGTCCAGCTCCAGAAACTCCTGCCAGAGCAGTTGGTCATGGAGGGGCAGGCTGTCAATGATTTCCGCCAGCTGCAGGTTTCTCCGGTCTGTTTCCGGCTGTTGCAGGTCTGGGTGTTCGTCCAGCTGTTTCCTGATTCTCTCCCTAAAGTACGCATTCAGCTCACTGTACCGGTCTTCATTCCAATTTTTGCTATCCAGATTTTCCATGGGGTGGGCAACTAGTAGAGGTTCTTGTACGGGAAATTAAGGAAAGAAATGGAGCAGCGCTACCAGAAACCGCAGAACGGGTGGGAACAGTACCTTAAAGAGGGTTGAATCTGGGGTCAAACCTGTTCAGGCAGAAGGATTTACCTGAAAGTCAGTATTGCTTGCCCTGCTTTATCACATCAACTTTAATCATTGCAACGCGACCCTGCGCCTCTAAGAAAGGCTCAGGACTTGTACAGGAAAATTTGATCTGTCATACTCCCCTGGTGTGAAGGCCGCTTAGGTTGATTAGGGCTAAAATGTTAAATCTAAAATTCAATGAGAACACCACCGTTTCTTTATCTCATTTTCTGTTTGCTGGTAGTTTCCCCTGCGGTGGGGCAGACAGATGAAATTCTAAAATCCAGGGTAGTAAGAAAAAATATTGGGTTAGGTTTTGACCCGAACAATAACGGTCATTTGAAATATGTGATTGATGAAGATTATAGAAAAGCGAATTCGCTTCCTGTGTTTAAGAAAGCCAGCACCTTGCCTTTAAACCTGGCGGCGGCAAACGGGAGTTTTAATTTAATGATGGAATTTGTAAACCCGTTACAATATAACATCACCCTTACGCAAGAGTCAGAAAAAGACCCAGTCATCACCAAGACCAATGAGTTTTTGACTTCCGCTATTTCTATGTTAAATGAGGTAAGCGGCGGAAAGTATGCTGGGCAAACACCTGCTCCCCAACAAGCAGAGGCAAAACTTGACAACATTATTCAGGATTATAAATTAAATAAGGCAAACGCTGAATTAAATAAGGCAAACGCTCAATTAAAAAGTATGAACCCCAGGACCGGAAAAATTACCGCAGTGCAACCAGCGGTAGAGGTTCCTCTTTTGGTTAATAATGAAAAAAGAATCACTAATGCAATCAAGAAGATAAAGTCTCCAGAACTCTTGTCACTGATCTTATGGCTTTCTAACGCTGATACTATATGTCTTGATAATAAAAAATCACTTGAATTTATAGAAGGATTGGCCAGAATAGAGGAAAAATCAATCCAGTTCAAAGACAGCGCTAGGGAACTCCTGGAGACTATGTACAATATCCCAGATGCTCAAACTTTACGATCAGAGACGGCTAATTTCAGGAAGAGCATCAAAGCATTAGAGGCAACCATGGAGGAAATGTCTAAAGAACTTACCCAATTAAATGATTATAACAAGATGGTGAGCCGCACAACCAATGGTTGTATAGCCCTGGGTGCTGTGATGCAACAGAATACCCTTAATTTCTCTACTGCCGTGAAGAATCAGCTAAATAAACGGAGCCTGGTTATTGAGGAGCTGAAGAAGCTTGTAAAGTCAATAGAAAATGTATTGTTTCTCTCTGATGGCAATAGCTTTCTTGTTGACAACATTCAGGTGGAACCGGGTATGCTGAATGAGGTGAGCATAAAGGTGGCTAAAAGAAATTTGATTTTTAATGACAGCGAAGAAAGAATCATTATTGAGGAGAAAGATGAGCGTACTGCCAAATTGCGGGTACGGGAGCATTCTTTAATTGTGACAGAAGTGGGGGTAGGGGTGCTGTTTACCAATATATCGTATTCTAAGTATGGCACTGAGGAAAGGGATGGAGAGACAGTGGTAGTAAGTGCGGGTAAAGAGAACATCAGGTACGTAGCGGGTGCCATGTTAAACCTGTACCCTAAACTTGTGAATTCACATGTTGTGCCATTGTACCAGATAGGAATTGGAACTGGCGAGGACCGGCCCACCCTCTTTACAGGCATTGGGCTCAGGTTCCTGAAACCTCTCAACCACATTGCGTTTTCGGCAGGCCCTATCTGGTCCTGGGAACGGGTGCTGGATGAGTCTATGCTGAAAGTGGGCGACAAGGTCTCTGGAACAGCCGAAATTGAGAATGCCCTGAAATTAGAGTTCAGAGATAAGCCTAAGTTTTACTTTGGGGTGCAGTACAGCTTTTAAATGTCAGTTTACCTCTTAGACCTGTGTTATGAAAGCTAAAGCGCCCTACTCCCTGGTAATCCTTCTCCTTTTTCTTCTTTCATGTGATACCCCCAGCTGCATTTCCTGCATTGCCCAAACCCCTAAAATGGCCATCATTGAACACCAGGTTATCTGTGATGAAGATATTTACTTTGTAGAAGGGTTTGAAGCTGGCATGAAAGACAGGTACAAAGACAAGGGAGATACGGTCACCGTGCTTTGTGATTATTTCTCTATAGAAGATTAACCCCTAGGCCGCCCCAAACGCCCACACCTTATACCGCTCCTCGGCCTGCTCCAGTATTTCGTCCAGAATCTCCTGCAGGTCTGCCTGTACTTTAAACCGTAGCACCTTCTTCACTGCCAGCTGTAGCTGGGCTTTGGTGTCATCCTTCTTGTACCAGTCGGGTTGGGAGGCGCTCTTCTTGACCTCGGCCAGAATCTTTTTCACCAGATCCTTCATCTGGTCAACCTCCTGCACGGCGTGGGGGTGGTTGGCCAGGATCTGGTAGAAGGCTTCTTCCTCTTCAGTGAGGCCCAGTTGCTGGCGCAGTTGGTCTTCCTCCTGCATCTGCCTGGCCACGGCCCGCAATTTCTCCATGGCCACCAGGCTGTCAAAGAAATGGGCGTGGTAGTCTGCAATGATCTTTTCTACCTCTTCTTTAAGCTTGCGGGACTTGATCAGGTTTTTGGTGGAGCGGAGCCTGATCTCATCGTTCATGATCTGGCGCAGGAGCTCCAGCTTGAGTTCATTGCCGGTTTTCTGCTCTTTGGCGGTGGCCAGAAAGGCATCATTGATGATGGAGATGTCAAAGCGCTCTATGCCAGCCATCTGGAAAACGTCTACCACGTCTTCAGATTCAATGCTGCGGTGGATGAGGTCTTTGATCTGGCCCTGCGTTTTCTTGCTGTTGGTGGTGGGGTATTTCACCTTGCGCACCGCTGCGCCCACATGCTGCAGGTACACAATATCAGCGGCCAGTTCATGAATACGCTCGTGGCTTTTGACAATAGGGGCCAGGCTGCTGAGTTTCTTCTCATTCAGCATAAACGTTTTGCACAGGTCATCATCTGCCACAAGGGCGTTGGTGGCAAAACCCACCAGTTTCAGGCGTGCTGTTTTGGGCAGGCTGGAGAAGTACGGGATGGCCGCGTGCACCGACGGGAAGGTAGATACTCCCCCTTTGAAGGGGGTAGGGGGATGTTCACTCGTGCTGAAGTGCTCATTGACTAGGTACGCATTTCGTCCCCCTTTGGAGGGGGTAGGGGGAGGATTACTCGTGCTGAGCCACGCATTGCCGGTGGTTTCTGTTTCTGTTTTTTGCTTCGTGGTGTAAGGTTCTGCGTCTTCGGCGGCCATGGTCATCCCCCTACCCCCTTCAAAGGGGGACGGAATGCGTATTTCGCTCTTTTCGCGCTTCTGAATTTGGCCTTCGCCGTTACTCCCTCCGCTATTGTCGCCTTCGCTATCGCTCTTCCGGATTTGTAATCCGGATGTATCTACTTCGGGGATTTGTAATCCCCTTTCTGGCGCTTGATGTGGAGCGGATTGTAAATCCGCAGGTACGGTGGTATGTGATGGCAAATCCCGAACAGCAGTTGCAGCAATTGGTGTTTGAAGTGTTACCTTACCGCCAGGCAAGGCTTCGCGCAGCTGCTGAATCAGCTCTTTGGTCAATTCAAACGCCTCTTCAATGTCTACAGCCACAGCCCCAGAACCACCGGCACCAGTGTATTTCTTGGTGGCGTCGCGCAGGCGGTCACCAATGCCGATGTAGTCCACGATGAGGCCGCTGGGCTTGTCACGGAAGACGGTGGCGACGCGGTTCACGGCCTGGATGAGGTTGTGGCCGGTCATCACTTTGTCTACGTAGAGCGTGTGCATGGCGGGGTTGTCGAAGCCGGTGAGCCACATGTCACGCACTATGACCAGTTGCAGCGGGTCATCGGGGTCTTTGAAGCGGGTCTTGATGGCTTCCATGGCTTCTTTGGTGCGCACGTGCGGGTTCCAGGCCACGGGGTCTTTGGCGATGTTGGTGGTCATGATCACGGCTACCTCGGGGCAGTTGGGTAGGGCGGTGAGGGCGTCATAGAGCTTCACGCAATTGCGGCGGCTCATGCACACAATCATGGCTTTACCGCTCAGGCTGGCGTTGCGGGCGGTATAGTGCTGCAGAATGTCACGGGCAATGGCGGCCACGCGTTCCTGAGAACCGGCGGCGTCTTCCATGGCAGCCCACAGAATCTTGTTCTTGTCGTTCTCGTCCAAGCCGCCGGTGATTTCCTCAGCTTCTTCCTCTAGGTGGGCGTTGCCCAGATGCAGTTTGGCTAGGCGCGGCTCGTAGTAAATGGGCACCACGGCTTTGTCCTCGGTAGCCTGCTTTATGTCATAGGTATGGATGATGTCCCCGAACACCGCCACGGTATCGGCGTCTTTGCTGTCTACGGGCGTGCCGGTGAAGCCAATGAAACTTGCCTGCGGCAGGGCGCGGCGCAGGTTGTTGGCGAAGCCCTGCACCAGGCCGTATTGGGTGCGGTGGCACTCATCGGCAATCACAATGATGTTGTCGCGGGAACTCAGGACGGGGTGCTCCAGTTCGCGGCCGGTGGAGGTGTCTTTGAGGTTGAACTTCTGCACGGTGCTGAACACCACGCCGCCGCCCTCGCCGCTGAGCAGGGTGCGCAGCTCGTCGGTGGTGTTGGCGATGGTCACGTCGCCTACCAGGTCTTTGGCGGCCACAAAATCCTCGAAGAGCTGGCGGTTCAGGTCAAAGCGGTCTACCTGCACCACAATAGTGGGGTTCCGGAGCTGGGGCAGCTGGCGCAGGATGCCAGTGTAAATGGCCATGGTGATGCTCTTGCCGGAGCGGGTGGTGTGCCAGATAACGCCAATACGGCCGTCGCCGTAGGGGCGCACGCTTTTGAGAGTTTCCTGCAGGGCGTACTGAATGCCGAAGAACTGGTGGTACTTAGCGCCTTTCTTGATGAGCTCGCCTTTGTCCAGTTCATGGAAGATGTAGTGGCGCACGTACTGGAGCAGGCGGTGCGGCACCAGCAGTCCTTTGATGAGGGTTTCCAGCGCGAAGCCGTTGTCTACTACCTCGCGGCCGTCTATGCTTTTCCAGGCGGCGTACCACTCCAAGCCGCTGCTGAACATGCCGTGCAGGGTGGTCTGGCCGTCTGAGACCACGGTGAGGGCGTTGTACTCAAACACCGCCGGAATGTCAAGGGTATAGTGCTGCACCTGGTTGAAGGCGGCCTCTACGGTGGCGTCTTGGTTGAACAGGTTCTTGAACTCAAAGAGCACCAGCGGCAGGCCGTTCACAAAAATAATAAGGTCTGGGCGGCGTTTGCCTTTGCCCACAATGGTGAACTGGTTGACTACCCTGAACTCATTATTCTGCAGGGTGTCATAGTCTACGGGGTAGAAGTGGCCGAACTGGGGTTGGCCGTGCGCGTCTTTCCAGGTTTTGCTGAGGCCTTTGCTGAGCTTTAGGTGGAAGGCGTGGTTGCGCTGGGGCAGGTCTGTGCCTTTGTTGAAGAGGAACTCCTGCTTCAGCTCCTGGCGTACCTTGTCTGGCACCTGCGGGTAGCGACGCTGCAGGTAGGCGGCAAACGCGTCTTCCAGCACCACCTTGCTCTGGTCGCGCTTTATCTCGGCGCCGTGCTGGTAGGTGTAGGGCGCCTGCTCCAGCAGCCAGGACTACAAACTTTATCTGATTTCTTAGCCACAAGTATATATGTATATTAATTTGTGGCTAAATTTCATTCCTGTGCAAGGATCAAGCGAAAAATAAATTAGAGTGTAACTAATCATCTTTAATTTATCTTAATCAAATTAGAACCAACCAATTTTAGTTGTATCTCTCTTTTAAGTGACGGACAGCAATTTGGATCAGTAGGAGCGTACTCAACTTCCTCTCCATAAAGTATTCCCGTGTAAATCTTATTAGGAATAAAATTTCTAAACTTCTCCTCCCAGCCGACTATTTTATACTGATTATCTTTATTTATAAAGATGGCCTCTCCAGATCCAGTGCTAGCATTTCCCATACTTCCTTTGATACCACATGAATAATGTGCAACAACATCACTAGAACCATCTCCATTGAGATCTCCTGAGACTATATTAACTATCCAGCAGTCTCTTTCTTGACCTTCAATTTTACTTAAACTTTTTGAAAATTCATTCTCGATTATTGTAGTTAATTCTTCAGGTTGTAATCCTGTATCAGATTTTGTCTGCAGTTCTGCCTCTTCTGGACGTTCTATTGTAATTCTTATATTATCGTCAAAGACTGCAACATCAATCAAAAATGAAGAAGAGATTGCTTCGAAATATTCTTCATAACTATTCAAGCCTGGCTCAACTGGTAATATTTTAAAACCATTACTGTTAAAATATTCCCTTAATGATTTAATTATTTTATTTTTAATTTGTTCATTTCTTTTACTGTAAGATACTTTGTATTCAAAGTATCTAGGTAAATTGTCGGGAATAAAGAAGTATTCATCTCTGCTATAATAAATATTGTATTTGCGTAACCATGTAGTTATATTTAGAGATAACGAAACTGATGCATGTTTTGAAATCTTTTCGTCCGAAACTAAAGTATGAAAATGAGTGTCTTTATTAAACTTATATTCTCCAAACCTTTCCTTAAATTCTGATGATGTTGTGTTGAAATTGAGACCCATAACTGTATGATCTTTAATGTCTTTTTTGATTCTTTCAAATATAGCATCTGTATTAAAATAATCTGACTCAACAGTTTCGTAAGGACTGTTTAATGAATAATCAGACAATAAATAATAAAATATGTCATTAGAAGCACCTTCATATTGTGGATTAATAATATATTTTCCTTCTTTGTCTATAACTCCTATCATGTTACTCGCTTTAATTAAAGCTTTATTTCCAGTGTAAGGGAAAGCAAGTTCAAATTGAGGATTAATGATTATTTTACCATCCCTATTAATATAGCCAAAACTTTCACCTATTTTAACTGCTGCTAGTTCACCGCTGGTGAAGGGGAAGGCTTCTGAGAATTGAGGGTTAATAATAATTTTACCTTCATCATCACACCATCCCCATTTATCATCTTGCTTAATTAAAAAAAGATCACCATCTTTTTTTAATTCTTGAAACTGAGGGTTAATAATATAATTGCCCTTTGTATTTATAACACCGAACTTGTTGTCTGTAGCAACCACAGCAACTCCATCCAAAAAATTACCAGCCTGTTTAAATTGAAAGTTGATAATAACCTTTCCTGTTTTATCTATATACCCCCACTTGCCACTATCATTCTCAACAGCACATATTCCATTGCTGTAATTTAAAGAACTTCTAAACTGAGGTGTAATTATCACTTTGCCTTCTTTATCAATAAAACCCCATTTAAGTTCATCATCTTTTTTAATACTGAAAGCAGCAAACCCCTCTTTAAAAATCCTTACACTATTAGCATCCTTAATACTAGCCAATATTTTGCCTTTATCATTTATTGCTGTAGGAAATGAATTTTCAGTTACTACCCAAGCTATTCCCTCGCTAAAAATAGTAGCTTCTTTATAGTTTGCAGGTATAATATATTTCCCTTCATTATTTATGTATCCCCACTTTTGGTTTTCACCTAAAGTCTTGACTAAGGCAATACCCTCTCTGAAAACACTTGCGTCACTGAATTGTGGCGGTATTGCTATGTTGCCTTCTTTATCAATATACGAAAACTCTTGCTTGTTCCTGACTGGAATTAGATTCAAATCTAATATTGTTGTTTCAGAATTACATGAAACCGCAGACATTAAGATAAGAGTAATCTTTATTAAGTGTAAAAAGTGTCTCATTGTTTTTTTGTTGAAGGATATACTAACGGTTTATTACTGTTCTAGTAGGTTTTAAAATTGTAGCACAAAGTTAAGTTTACAATAATAGCCAAGGATGTAAAAATTTTTATTATAATTAAAATTTAATTATATCTTGAATCAAGATTGCTTTGTAGTGATTAAGTGAAAGTCTTTTATATATTCAAGATACAATAAAACAAATTTTAAAGGTTAATCAGCTTTTTCTTTACCTCTTGCAAGACTGCGCCAAACCGGTCAATTGCCTTTACCTATTTAGGCAAATCCTTATGGAGCCAAGTCATTATCAGTATGATTTCTTTGTGGGCATTTTCTAAATTTTGAAAGCTCCAACAGATTGGTTCGTTATGAAATATGCGATTTCGCAGATTCCTAAAATGGTTAAGAGGTGCAGAAACCGTTTTGCGTTTACGTATTGACTTTGGTAAGTTAGGAAAAGCTTTGCGTAAATCTTTCCATAGTATTAATTCATACTCCGTGTTAAATAAACGCACCCAAAAACCCAACGTTAATTCTGCCACAACTTTTGAAGGTGTGACAATTTCGCCGCGGGTTACAATGAATTGCTGTGCCCTGGATATTTCTTTGGTTAAGTTGGTTAAGCCAGGAGTGGTAGGGAAATGCGTATACCAATCTGGTGTGCCAAACTTTTTTGTTAATTGTTCGTTCACGGCATTGCGCAAGGCAACTTCCAATACTGAAAGACTTGGATAAAAAGCCTCTGATATTTGCAAATTGCATTGATAATGAAGAATTGCCTTGGCTTCGTTCCCAGGATGCGCGTTGAAATACTTTTGCATCCTACTGGCAGAAAAAACTTTTTCTAAATATTGCTTGTTCATATAATAGCTTGCATCTTTGCAATAGCAGTCCCGGTACTTCCTCTCCCAGATATTCTATGCTGGTGATGAAGCCGGGTTTTTTCTTTTATAGCGGTGTGTAATAAACCCCGCTAGACTCTCCTTGATCCTTTCCTCCAGCACTGCACCTTCCACAAACTGCTGCATCAACTCTTCCGTCAGCTTTTGCATCTTCTCTTCAAAAGGAACACCATCATCTTCCTCTGCTCCGGAACCCACGTAGCGGCCCGGTGAGAGCCCGTAGTTGTTGGCAGCCACTTCGTCTAGCGTAGCGGCCTTACAGTAGCCCTCAATATCTGCGTAGTCGCCGCCTAGGTTGCGCCATTGGTGGTAGGTATCGGCAATGCGGGCTACGTCTGCGTCTTCAAACACGCGCAGGCGGCGGCTGGCCATGGTGCCTAGTTTGCGGGCGTCTATGAACAGGATTTCGTTTTTGCGTTCGCGGTGCTCGCCGTCGCGGCCGTCGCGGTTCTTGCTCAATAGAAAGATACAGGCGGGTATGCCGGTGGTCAGGAACAGCTTGTCGGGCATCTGCACAATGCAGTCTACAATGCCCTGGGTAATCATATGCTCGCGCACGTTCTTTTCGCCGGCGCTGCCGGTGGTCATGGCGCCGTTGGCCATCACTACGCCGGCCGTGCCACGGTCAGAGAGGTGGTGCCACAGCGTCTGGAACCACATGTAATTGGCGTTGCCGGGGGTGGTAAAGGTGTCTTTGGCCCCGAAGAGGCGCGGGTCGTTGTCGGGCAGCAGTTCGGGGTGCCAGTTGGAGATGTTGAACGGCGGGTTCATGAGGGCGTAGTCGGCCTTCAGGCCCTGGAAGCGGTCGTGTAGCAGGGAGTCGCCCAGCTTCACGTCAAAGGAGAGGTTGCGCAGCAGCAGGTTCATCTTGCAGAGGCGCAGCGTGCCCTCGTAGCGCTCCTGCCCGTAAATGGAGATGTCGTTTTTGTCGCCGCCGTGCGCCTGCAAAAACTTGAGGCTCTGCACGAACATGCCGCCGCTGCCGCAGGCTAAATCCATGATGCGGCCCTTGAGCGGCTCCAGCATCTCCACCAGCAGGCGCACCACGCTGCCCGGCGTGAAGAACTGCCCCGCACCGGAGCCCTCGGCCATGGCGAACTTGCCAATGTAGTATTCATACACGCGGCCGTAGATGTCGCTCTCGGGGTTGTTTATCTCAGAGAACTTCTCTTTGGAGAACAGGTTAATGAGCCCCGCCACCTGCGTAGGCGAGAGCTGGCTCTTCATGAAGATAGGCTCCAGCACGCCTTTATAATCTGGGTTGCGCTTGGCCAGCAGCTCGTCTATCAGCACGAAGGCCTGGTCTACTTTTACCTTGATGTCGTCCTGCTCGGCGTTCTCGCGCAGGTAGTCCCAGGTGGCTTGCTGGGGCAAGCGGTAGGCGTTCTTGACCTGGTATTCCAGCTCGTCTTCCAGCACCTCGCTCTGCTGGTGCGCTTCTATGTTGTAGTACTCAGAGCCGGGCTCCAGAAAGGAAAGCTGAATTTCCTGCTTGCGCACCTCAAAGCGCTCAGAGAGGTGCTTCACAAACAGCAGGGAGAGCACGTAGTCTTTGTACTGGTTTTCGGCCACGGCCCCGCGCAACTCATTGGCTACGTCCCAGAGTTCTTTCTCAAAATCTATATCGCCTTTGGCCGCGGGTGCCGCCTTGGGGTTCTTCTTCGCCATGTAGGGTAATAAAGGGTGGTGGTCTTTTTAGGTTCGGTACGTTGAAGCAAGCCTAAGCCGCAGAGTTTAGGAAGTGCGTTATGTTAGAAGTATCTACTTTTTGCCGTACCTGCCACAGGTCATAGCTCTTTTGGAAGTTCAGCCAGAAGTCAGGGGTAGTGTCAAAGGCGACCGAGAGTTTCAGGGCCATCTCTGCGCTAATGCCGGTGTGCCCGTTCAAAATAAGGGAGAGATGTTTGCGGCTGGTGGCTAGACCTTGGGCTACCTCGGTTATTGTTTTGCCCACGCCGTTAATGTATTCACGTAGTATTTCGCCGGGGTGGGGCGGGTTGAACATTTCCATTGTCATACGCTTACTATTTTAGTGGTAATCAAGGTAATTCACGTCCAGCACTTCTACTTTCTCGTCTATAAACCGGAACGTGATGCGCCAATTACCATTTACTTTTACTGACCAAAGGTCTTTCAGATTTCCCTTTAAAGGGTGTAGGTTCCAGCCGGGTACATCCACATCCTGTATTTTGGTGGCAGCATGAAGCGTTGCCAGTATTAACCTTATTTTTCCCAAATGCGCCTGTTGCAGCTTTGAGCCATCGCCTTTTAGAAAGAACCGCTCCAGACCCTTGTGTTTAAAGCTGACAATCATGCTGGTAAATATAATACGTTACCTAGTAGGTAACAAGTTCTTATTTCAACTTATTACTCAAACCTCTCAGCTAAATCCTGAGGCATTCGTCACTTAACTACAGCAACGCTAGCCACGGGGCCGCGCAGCTCATTGGCCACGTCCCAGAGTTCTTTCTCAAAATCTATATCGCCTTTGGCAGCGGGTGCCGCCTTGGGGTTCTTCTTCGCCATGTAGGGTAATAAAGGGGGTAGTGTCTGGTCTTTGATTCTTGGGGGAACCGAAGATATAGAATTTTTGAATATTTTCTAGGACAGGGATTGACCTGTGGGAAAATTTTAGATTCACCCGCTGTTTTTCGCTGTTTTCGGAAATCAAGCCCGCAAACAAGGATGGCTGCCTTATTGGGTGATGACTAATCTTCTGGAACTGGTGAAGCGGTCATTGTGCAATTGCACCAGGTAAAGCCCTGCCGGAAGAAAAGACAGGTCCAGCTGCTGTTGGGCGGTTTGGCGGAGCACGTTGAACCGCCCCAGTTCCTGACCAGTCAGGTTGGTCACCGTCAAGACCAGATCAGGTTGCGCGGTGGCTGCTTGTAAAATCACCGCGCCCGTGGTAGGGTTGGGGAAGAGCCGCAGCTGCGCCAACGGACCTTCTTCGGCGGCGCCGGATACCGTGATTTGAAAGGCCTCAGAAAAAGGGGAGGAGCAACTGTTTTTGTTTATCGCGCTGACATAATACTTGCCCGGGGCGGTTGCCGTGATGGTTTGCGTAGTGGCCGGGAGGGTCTGGTTATCCAGCTTCCATTGATACCTCTCAGCAGCTATGCTGGCGGTTAAGGTGGTGCCGTCTTGGGAAATAGTGGGAGTAGGCGGGATAGGCTGAACCTCTATTTGGATCACGTTTGAAATGGAAGGCCCACAGCTGCCGGAAAAAACGAGCCGCCGGAAATAGGTGGTGACAGAAAGATAACCGGGGGCATAATCATTCCCATTTCCGTTGGAAACTGTCACGAAATCACTGTTGCTACCGGTGGTGCTTCGTTCCCATTGATAGCTGTAAATTCCTGTTCCTCCTGCGGCAGGTGCACCCGTTAACCCGGGGTGAGGCTGGCCCTGGCAAACAGATTGTTCCCCGGTAATGGAATTGTTGGTTACTGCAGGCGTTACCGTCACCCTCACCGCCGTCCGGGTAGAGCTGGTGCAACCACTTTCAGACTTGCTTTCAGCGTAGAAGGTGGTGGTTTGAAGGAGCGTTGGGGTGGTGTAGGTTTCCCCAGTATGTAAAGGCGTACCTCCCTGAGAAGTGGCATACCAACTGAAGGAATGGGCAACGCTCGAAGCTTGAAGGGTGGCAGATGAGCCGGAACAAATTGCTTGATTCGCCACTATGGGCGCAGGCGGCACAGGTAAAATAGTGACTTGAAGAGCGTTGCTATAACTATGACTCGTTGCCGAAATTACCCGCCGCCGAAACCAGGTGGTACTGATAAGCACAGGAGAGGTGTAATTGATGCTATTGTTAGTACCCGGAGCCATAATAAAATCTGCCGTAGCACTGGTGGTACTCATTTCCCATTGGTACGAAAACATCCCGTTTCCACCCGTAGGAGTGGAGCCATTAATAAGGCCTGGCGTTGTTCCTAGGCAGATTTGCTGATTGGTTAATGTGATGGTGTTGTTAGAGATTTCTTCGTCAAACCTCTTTATAGAAGTGCTTTTTGCAGCGGTATAGCCCGCCGAAGCCATGAACAGAAGAAAGAGCAAGCTAAGGAGTAAAGGAAATTGTACGTTTGGGTAGCGTTTCGGCATATAATGTTTGATAGATGTTTCTCAAATATAGCAATTCCTGCTTTGGGAAGAAGGTAGTAGGGGTGAAGGGGGCTGTTTCTAAGAACCGGAGAAACGGGAGCGTAAAAGAAAGGAACATCCACTACAACAGAAGGTCTTATTTATTGCCGAAATTAGAACCTGATGATGCGTACCTGGGCCCACCCCCACCTCCTCCCAGGTGGGAAAATAATCTGCACCTGTACCTCCTCTCCGTGGTTTTGCTGTTCAAAAGAGCAGGAAGCGGGATTTCAAATCCTATCAGTACCCGCTTCCGGATGGCAAATCTGGGAGCGCAACGCTTATAAAGAGAAAGTAAGGGTTTCCTTTTCAGGAGAAGAGGTATGAGCCCAGATCAGAGCGGTTTCTGTTTTTGGGCTATTTTTGAGAAAACAGGCCAAAAACGCAGCTGCGGCATTGACGCGCGCAAGTCTGGAAGACGCTGCGAGATCCGGTACTAGTCCCGAGTTCTGAATCAAGCATGTGATTCTGGCATATTTTGGCAAACAATTTGGCATGCGTGATACCCACTAGCCCCTCCCGGGAGGGGAGTGATCTGGTATGCGTGTCCCTCGGCTGTCCGGGATTTGCCATCCCGGACCAAGTACCTGCGGATTTGCAATCCGCGGCGCATGCAGATCAAACGTGCCGCCGCGGGGACTGCAAATCCCCGTGTACCAGCTTCCGGATTGCACATCCGGAAGAGCGCGAGAGCACTGTGATTGGCAGGGCTCAACTAGCTGGGGCGAGAAGAGGTTGATCAGCAATGCGTGCCCTCCTGTGTCAACATCCCCCTTCGCCCCCTTCAAAGGGGGAGCATCAGAGTGAGTTATGAGTCTTGAGTTCTGAGTCCTTTCATTTTTTCCTTACGCAAATCAGCACGAATGAAGCAGCAATGCCTGGTTTCGCTGCCGCGCCGCGGGGGCAGCCAGAGACCGCCCATCAGCTATAGGCACGAGTCTGGAGGTTCGCGCAAGCGGGAATATCATCTGGAGTTAGAAGGCACGGAAGTAACTTCCGCGCCATAGAGGGGCAGAAGAGGTAGCTATAGAGGGCAGAGGTCATGTGAGGCTGCCGCCTCATGGAAGCTGAAAGCTTCCGCCATTATAGGTCCAAGTTAGAAACTTGAACCAGAGATTGTGACAAACAAGCAGCAATAAGTAAACCAACAATCAACACTTCTGCTGGTGGCACCTGGGTAAATTAGCACTTCTGCCCTGACTGATGTGCGCAGCACGGGCTCGCCTCAGGCTAGCGGATCAGCAACGGTTACCTGCAGAGGCAGACAAAACAGCACAAGCAGTTTTATAGGAGGGGAACCCAAACCAGTCCTGGGGGTGAGCGCCTCTGTTAATACGGTGCCGAAGGCAACGCCAAAGGCGTAGTTTTAACAGCAGTGCTCACCCCCAGGACGGGGCCCCGCGGCCGTGAGCGCTTACCGGAAAAGATGAAACAACTCAGTGAGTGAGGCACCGCGTCAACCACCAAAGCCAGGGGAAACAGCGGATTACGCATTCCTGCCGCAGCAATTGGCTGTCACCAAATACAGCATCAAGCGCCACCGCCAAGGGAGCAGCAGACTACGCATACCTGCCCCAGCCAGAGGAGCAGCAGACTCCGCATTGCAACTGCAGCAGTGAACTGTGCATTGCCACTGCAACAACAGGGTCTTTGAAAAGAGTGTATCACTTAGGGCACTACTGCACCAACCACCCCAGCCAGAAAAACAGCCAACTACACACTGCCCCTGCCGCAGCGGCAAAAAAGAAACATTTGCTTCATGGAGAGCTTGCATTCAACCGCTCAACCAAGGGGAGAGCATACCGTGCCTACCTGCACCAACTACCACCCAGCCAAGGGAAGAGCAAACTATCCATTCCAGCAGAAGAGAAAACGTAATTCTAAACCTAAAGTACCGCTGACAAAAACAAACTATAGAACAGCCGCTGATGTGAGATTTCTGCATTCAGAGGCGCTCCCAAACAGAAGCTTCCTATCTTAAAAAGCCACAAACCAACGCTTGCGGCAGGCCCCCAAAAGTAAACAGACCACAGCATCAACTACCAAAGACGGAAGTGCAGGCAACTCAGACAATTCTGTTTTGGGGCTGTTTTTCAAAAAGAAGCCCCAAAACAGAAACAAAAAAAAGCCTTACCAAACGGTAAGGCTTTTTCAATGTCTTTATAGCAAAAGACTAAGCGAGTTTTACGTTGACAGCGTTTAGTCCTTTCTTTCCTTCTTTGAGGTCAAAAGTAACATCGTCGTTTTCTCTGATTTCGTCTACCAGGCCCGTAACGTGCACGAAGTACTCCTGATTTGAATTGGCATCTTTAATAAAACCGAATCCCTTTTCGGTATTAAAGAATTTTACTTTTCCTTGATTCATTGTGATAGTTGATTAATGCCTTGAATACGTTTGAACCCAGATAAGAGTTCAAACTTTCACTGAAAAGGTATAACTTTTTTTCGAACCAACCTAATCACCATTCCCTAAAAGATTAGAGGCAGCCGCAAAAAAATAAATCAGGAAGGAACCGCCTCTGCGTAACCACGTTTGCTGCCCTGCCATGGGCCCTCCCTTTAAGCCGTTTGCAGAGCGGGCGCGGCCCGGAAGCGGTACACCAGCAGCAGGGCCACTGAGAAGAGGAGCACCGCCACCAACTGGTGCAGAACCCCCAGTGCCACCGGCACCTGGTACAGCAGCGTGACAATGCCCAGCGCCACTTGCACACCCGTGAGGGCGAACAGGAGGTGAACCAGGCCCAAGGTGCCAGAGGCCAGGCCGACTTGTCTGCTTTTGAGCCAGAGGCGCAGCACCAGCACCACCACCACCAAGGCTACCCAGCGGTGCAGGAACTGCACAAAGGAACCGTTCTCCAGAAAATTGTCCCAGGTGAGGGTCTCCTGCAGGAGCCTGGGGAAGAACTCGCCGTTCATAAGCGGAAAGGTATTGTAGTATAGCCCCGCTTTTAAGCCTGCCACAAAGGCCCCCAGAATAATCTGCCCCAGCACAGCGATCAGCACCCCCTTAGAACCCTTCCGGAGGGTCGGTAGGTGTTTGGGCGTGGCCGAAGGGGCAGCGGTAAGGTCTGCCACCGTCCAGAGAATAGTGCCTATGAGGGCCAGGGCCAGGCAGAGGTGGGCCGCCAGCCGGAAATGACTCACATGCGGATTATCTACCAAGCCGCTTTTCACCATCAGCCAACCCATGGCGCCCTGTGCCATGCCCAAGACCAAAATGAGCAGGATGCGCCGCAGCAGCCAGCCTTTGAGGTACCCCCGCCCCAGAAATAGGAGAAACGGGAGGAAAAAGACCAGGCCAATCACCCTGCCCAGCAGGCGGTGCAGGTACTCCCACCAGAAAATCTGCTTAAACGCCTGCAGGTCCATGCTGAAATTAATTTTCTGGTACTCCGGGAACTGCTGGTATTTCTGGAAAACCACCTGCCATTCGGCCTCAGAGAGAGGAGGGATGGTGCCCGAAATCACATTCCATTCTACCATGGAGAGGCCGGAGTTGGTCAGGCGGGTGATGCCGCCAATGATGACCATCAACAGAATTAAAAAAGCACCTGTGAGCAGCCATAGCACCACCCCTTTGGGCGCAGCAGTCTTGTTCATATACCTCCTTTAAAAAGGCAAAGCTCCTCAGGCCTGTCTCAGCTTTTGATGATGCATCTCTGGCCCAAAACTGATAAAAATCATTCTTATACAAGAAACCTTCCCGGGCAAGGGCCAAACGCCTGGGAGGCCGTGTACCCAGGAAGGCGCCAGGTTAGAGGACCTGCTCTGCTTGGTAAAAGTAGTGGTACCCTGGCTTGAACGTCTGCAAATTCTGTTTTAGGGCTGTTTTCAGGAAATCAGCCCCAAAACAGAGTGGGTTTTCTAAGCGGTAAAGGGAGGAGACGGTCAACCGGCAGAAGTTGGAAAGGGAAAAGGAAAAGGAAGGTCTGGTGGTCAGGTGTTCTCACCAGAAGAGAAATGATTTCTGTTTCGGGGCTGTTTTCAGAAAAACAGCCCAGAAACAGAAACCTGAAGCGCCTTAGCTCTTGAGGTAGATTTTAAAGGTGGTGCCTTCGCCCAATCTGGTGGAAACCTGAATTTTGCCGCCTGCGTTGTGCACTATCTTTCGTACCATGTAAAGCCCAATGCCAGAGCCTTCTACGTGGTCATGAAAACGCCGGAACATGGTAAAGAGCTGGTCTTCCTGTTCCCCGGTCATGCCCAGTCCATTGTCTTTCACGGTCAGAACCAGGTCGTCTTTCTCCTTCCGGCACGTTAAAGAGACTTTGGTGTCCTTTTCCGGGTCCCGGTATTTGATGGCGTTAGACAGCAGGTTGTACACAATGCTCCTGAAGTTCTTCTTGGAGAACAAAATGGTAGGGCACTCGCGCACATCTACTTTCACGTGGGCCTGTGCTTCCTGTATCATTGGTTCCAGGTCCAGCAGTACGTCCTGCACCACTTCGTTCAGGTTCACGCTGGAGATTTCAGGCACGTTGTCATTCTGCAGCTTGGTCACCTCTGTGAGGTTGGCAATGGTATGCTTGAACCGCTCCACGGCCCCTTGCATCATGGCCATGATCTGCTGCACATCTACCTGCATGAACTCCTCTTCAGGCAGTTCTAATTTAAGCTCGCGCAGCAGGGCCTCAATGTTATGGATGGGGGTTTTCAGGTCATGCGAGGCCGTGTACACAAAGTTGTCCAGGTCATCAATGACCCGGAGCAGGTGGGCGTTCGTTTCCTTGAGCTTTACCTGGGTGTCTTTCAAGTCTGACAAATCAATGAACGAGCCCAGCATGCGGTGGGGCATCTGGTACTCGTTGTGCAGAATGTACGCCCGGTTATAGATGTAGGCGTACGTGCCGTTGGCCCTTATGATTTTAAACTCGTCGGTCCATTGGTCACTGCCCAGGTTGATGGCATCATTGATGCCTTTCATGACCCGCTCCTTGTCATCTGGGTGAATCTTGTCAAACCAGGAGTTGATGCCTTTGCTCATGTGGCTGGGGTCATACCCCAGAATGGTCTGCAGGGAGTCGCTCCACCAGAGCTCGTTGGTGATCAGGTTCCAGTCCCAGACCACGTCATTGGTGGCTTTGGAGACCAGTTTAAACCGCTCCTGGCTGGCCAGGAGCTCCTGGGTTCTGTCAGTGACACGCTTTTCCAGCAGGGTGTTGAGCTTGATAAGGTTTTCCTCTGCCCGTTTGAGGTCTTCATAGGCCAGCAGAATGCGCTCCTCACTTATTTTCTTTTCAGTGATGTCTGCCATGGTGAGGGTGAGGCCGTCGCCCATTTTGGCGGCGGCAATCTCAAACCAGGATTTTTTCCCCTTCACCTCCAGGTACTGCTCCGCATGCAGCGGACTGCCCGTCTCAATGACGTGCACAAACTTTTTGAAGAGCCCGCTCTTGCGCAGAAACGTCAGCTCCTGCTGTACGCTCTGCCCCAGCAGCTGCTCCTGCGGTTTCCCAATCATCTGCTCTGCCTGTCTGTTCAGCAGGCTCCAGGTGAACTCTATGATGGCACTCTCCTCATTGCGCACCGCCTTAAAGGCCATGATGTTGTTCAGGGAGCTGTTGAGCACCCCCTGCACCACGTTGCTCAGGGCTTTGAGGGTGGTGACCTCCACAAAACTGAGCACCACGCCGTCTTTGTTGCCGTCATATTTCAGGTAAGGGATGATGCGCATCAAAAAGAATTTGCCATCCTGGGTTTCCACTTCCTGCTCCACCTCAGCCGAGGTATGATTTACTTTCTTAATGTCTTCCAGCCAGTTCTTGTACTTGAGGTTGTGTGACAGGTGGTGGATGGGCCGGCCCACGTCTATCTCAATGATGTTGATCAGCTCCTTCACAGAAGGGGTGAATTTTCTGATCACCAGGTGGTGGTCCAGGAACAGCTGCCCAATGTTGGAGCTCCTGATGTAGTTGTCCAGGTCCTCGTTCAGTTCCTGAAGTTCCTTGATCTTGAGTTGGTGCTCTGAGTTCACGGTGTGCAGCTCCTCATTCAGTGACTGCATCTCCTCATTCAGTGACTGCATCTCCTCATTGGAACTCTGCAGTTCCTCGTTAGAAGACATGAGCTCCTCATTGGTAGACTGCAGCTCCTCATTGGCGGTGCTCAGGTCCTGAACCGTCATGTGCAGGCTCTCGCGGGCATCTTTCAGTTCAGACTCTAACAGGGTGAGCTGCTGGAAGTACCCGGTGTCTGCCTCAGACAGCATAGGCTCCAGGGTTTTGAGCGAAAGATTCTGCGTGTTTTCCTGCAGCAGCACCAGGGTCACTTTGGGCATGTCCGGCTCTGCCGAATACAACTTCACTAAAAGGTGTACCAGCTGGTTCCCGTTGCCCGATTTGATCATGATCTGCCTGCTGACAGGCTGCTCGGTTTTCAGAACCTTTCTGATGTCTACACTAAGCGTAACCGCCAGTTCTTTAGACACCATTTTAAGCAGGTTCAGGTGCAGACGCTTCTCCGGCAGTTTCAAATAGCGGCTAAAGTCGCCAATGCCGTGCAGGAGCTGGAAATTCTCATCTACAAACAGACCCGCCACTTTCAGGTCCTCGGCCACGGTGTCCAGAAAGGCCTCATTGTACTGGTCAGAGGTGGCGTTGCTCTTCCGGTGGCTGGGGGGGTACTCAGGGGAGAACGTCTGGGTGAGGGGGGTAACCCCGTACTGCTGCTGAAAGCTCTTGTTGTCTTTTATCTTCTTGTAGAGCTTCCACTTACGGTTCTTCTCTGAAAAGAAAGATTTAAGGTCGCCAATGCTCTCACTGGGGCCCAGCAGCAGATAGCCTTTCAGCTTGAGCGCATACGGGAACACAGACATCACCTTCTTCTGCAGCTCAGGGTTCAGGTAGATGAGCATGTTGCGGCAGGTGATCAGGTCCATGCGGCTGAACGGCGGGTCTTTCTGCAGGTCATGCTGGGCAAAGATGATCAGCTTTCTGATGTCTTCTTTGATGGTGTACCGGTTGTTTTTGAAGAGGAAGAAATTCTTCAGCCTCTCTTCTGAGACATCATGGGCAATGGCAGCGGGAAACACGCCCTTAGACGCCTGCCGGATGGCCCGCTGGTCAATGTCAGTGGCGAAGAGCTTGACATTGGGCTCCCGCCCCAGCCGGTCATAGCACTCTTTGAACAAGATGGCCAAGGAATACACTTCCTCCCCGGTGCTGCAGGCGGTCACCCACACTTTAACGTTCTCCTCTTCTGGGGTGCGGGAGATAATCTCCGGGATGACCTCCTGGGCCATGATCTCAAACGGCTCCCCGTCCCGGAAAAAGCGGGTGACCCCAATCAGGAATTCCTGGCAAAGCTGCTTGATCTCAGCCGGGTTCTCCTGCATGAACGCCAGGTACGCGGCCATGGTGGCCACTTTGATTGTGTCCATGCGCTTTCTGATGCGCCGGTAGATGGTGGGCTGCTTGTAGTTCTTGAAATTGGTCTGGGTATGGGTGCACACCAGGTCCAGAATCTCTGCCAAGATCTCCTCTTCGTTTTCCTCTTCCTCGGTCTGCCGGTTGATCAACGTCTTGACCAACGGGATCTGCCGCGTGTAATCTATGATTTCGCGGGGCATCTGCTCTGGCGGGAACACGTAATCTACCGCGCCTGACTCAATGGCGCTCCTGGGCATACCGTCAAACTTAGCGGTCTCCGGGTCCTGCACCATGACCATTCCGCCGGCCGCCTTTATCTTCTTTACGCCCTTGGTCCCGTCTGTTCCGGTACCGGACAGCACAATGCCAATGGCATACCGGCCCCGGTCCTGGGCCAGGGACTCAAAGAAGACATCAATGGCGAAGTTGGGTTCCCGGTTCCTGATCTGGTTGACCAGCTGCAGCCGGCCGTGTTTGAGCGTTAGCTGCTTGCCGCTGGGCAGCACGTACACGCAGTTGGGCTGGGTGTACATATTGTCTTCGGCCTCCCGCACCTGCATCTGGGTGTGCTTGGTCAGGAGTTCTGCCATCAGGCTTTTATGGTCTGGTGACAGGTGCTGAATGATGACGAACGAAAAACTGGAATTACTGGGAAAGTGGTCAAATAACCTATGAATAGCCTCCAGGCCACCCGCAGAGGCACCTATGCCAATGAGGTAGTGATCAGTTTTAGGGGGAGTATCTTGCTGATGCGAACTCTTCATTTATGTGCTTAGGGTTGGGGCAAATCTTACCTGTTGGGTTGGTGTTTAATTGATCTGCCTCTCTTCGTTTTCAACTTCAATTCTACCAAAGAAACGGGTCTAATAGCGTTCTTTAATAATTTTCTCCAGCACCGCGCTTCTAAGTACCTCTGCCGCGTTGAGCTCTTCTGCCAGCCACGGCAGCGAAGTGTTTTTCACTACTTCCTGATAGGTGGCAAACGAGTTGCGGGGGTGGTAAGACTTACCGTCCGGCTCCATCTGGATGGCCTGGTTAGGGTTGCCGCCCCAGTTTACGGTCTGGAGCACTTCAGGTCTGAACCCTAAAATATATTCCCCTTGTTCGGCATTGATCTGCAGGACAATGAGGCCGCTGGCCACCTCCTTGAAGTCTTTGGCCCGTACGTACTGGTGGGGCAGGGTATCTGTGGCGAAGACGTTGCCGCCGTGGTTTCTGCGAATCCAGTACATCATCTCCTTCAGGTCCTGCGGTGAAGGGGTTTTGCCAATGGTCCAGATGCCGCCCTCATACAACACCGCCGCGCCTGAAAGGTTTAACAGGTCCTGCAGGCTAACGGGGCCATTCAGCAGCCCGTCTACAAAGTTCTGGTTGTAATAGAGCTGTTCCAGCAGTTGGGCATGTATGCCCCGCAGCCTGGATTTCAGCTCAATGGTGGCTTCTTTTTCTTTGGCCGCCAGTTGCGCTGACACAATGCCAGACAGCAGTTCCATCGCCGACCGTATCTCATAGCTGGGGTTCATGGCCTGCTTGTGGTGGCAGGAAATCAGTCCCCAGAGCTTGTTGTCAATGATCAGGGGCAACGACATGGAGGCCATGATGTTCAGGTTGGCCAGATACTCCAGGTGCACGCCCGCCACACTGCGCAAATTACATTCAGAGAGGTCTGTGAACCGTTGGGTGAGGGGGTTGATGATAGGCAGCAACCGGGCCGGGCGGTAAGATCTGGTGGGGATCAGGCGGTACGGATTTTTAAAGTACAGCTCACGGCTCTGCTTGGGCACATCTGACGCGGGGAACCGAAGGTCCATGTAATCATCCATGTCTTCCTCTTTGGCCTGGGCAATGACAATACCGTTCCACTGGGGGTCAAACTGGTAGGCCAGAACCCGGTCAAAGCCCGTGAGTTTCTTTAACTCCTCTACGGCAATCTGCGCCACCTCATGCGTGGTGTTGGCCTTTCTGAGCAGAGAGGTGATGTATTTGATCTGCTGGTACAGCGCCATGAAAGAGTGCTGCGCCGGCGGGGCCGCATTGGCTTCCAGCTCAATCAGCACGTATTCTTCCTTGGGGTGCACGAGCGCCGTGAGCGCCAACTCCTTTTCTGCCGTCTGGAACGTGAGGGAGAAGGGGATTTTCTCTTCGGTTACCTGTTTCTGCACCTTTGCCTGAATGTCTGTGAACTGCTGCTCCGGCAGAAACAGGGCAATGGGTTGCCCCAGCAGTGCCTCAACGTCTACGCCCAGAAACTCCTGTACGTTCTCGCTTACCTGAATAATCTTTAACGTGCCCTTTTCCAGGGTAAGCAAGACGCCGTGCGGCTGCACCAGGTTAACCAGGTGCAGCGGAATGCTGCCACAGAAATCTGAATCGTAGTTTTTTTCCAGGGAGAGGTCAATGGGGGCTTGTTTGTTTTCCATCGTGATAAAGAAGCAGTTACGTAACACTGGCTACCAAAGGGAAAACTACTGAAAGTCTTCTATTCAGAAACGGAGTAAATATAGTGTTAGTATTTTTACGGATAGCCCCTGCACCGGCAAAAGTTTTCCTAAAAAAGCGCCGAGCCCCAGGGTTCTGAAGAACTGGCACAGAAAAGACAGCGGCTGGTTTCTGTTTTTGGTCTCTTTTTCTGAAAACAGCCCGAAAACAGGCAGCCCACTTCAGGCAAAGCAGCAGCCTGCGCTCCGGAGAAGGCAGTAACTCCAGAACAGCGCTTCGGCACGTGCGCCAGGGGGGGCCATCATTCATAGAGAGAAAGGGGCTGGGGAACAGAAAGCTATCCTTCGCCTGCTTAGAAGTAGTCAATCACCAGCTTCACCCCAATGTAGAGCACGAACACACCGGTAAGGCCTTTGATGACGTGCGGCTGAAAGGTATAGAGGCTTAATCTGGTGCCCAATTGACCGCCCACCAACACCGCCAGCAGCAGGGGGGCCAGCAGCGTGAAATTGGCCTGAAACTTACCAGAGGTGACCATGCCCAACAACCCGGAGACGGAGTTGACCAATATAAAAAAGCTGGCTAACGCGGCAATAGAGCGGGCTGAGCCCCATTTCAGGAGATGCAGGAGGGGGGCCAACAGAATTCCGCCGCCTATGCCCACCAGACCCGCCAGAAACCCGGTGGCACCCCCCAACAACAGGTTCAAGTACCAGGAAGGACTCTTCTGCTCCCCTGTTTCTGGGGTGGGCTTTTGGGCGTACTGCGCCAGCAGCAGCAACCCTGAAAGGGCCAGCACCAGCCCCAGCAGGAAAAAGAACACTTCCTGGCTCAGCCCCACGGTGGCGCCTAAAAAAGCGGCCGGTACGCTGCTCAGGGTGAGCGGCAGGAATCTCTTCAGGTCTAAATACCCTTCTTTGAGGAAGAGGTACGTGCCCCCGGAGACCACCACCAGGTTACACAGCAGCGCCGTCTGCTTGATCTCCAGGAAGTTGGGCAGGAACAACGTGAGAATGGCCAGGTAACTGGACCCGCCGCCAAACCCCACCGAAGAGTACAGCGTGGCCACCAGGAAAAAACAGAGCACCAGCCAGGCCAGATTTGCGTCTATGCCTGCCATTGCACCAGCTTCAGGTTGCCAAATTGTTGCCGCCAGTGGTCCATGCCGCCCGCTATGGAATAGACCTCCAATGCTGGGCAGGCCTGGGAGATGAGTTCTGCTGCTTTCTGGCTACGGCTTCCTTTCTGGCAGATGGTGAGAAGTATTCCCCGCCGGGGAAGGGAATCCAGCGCGGCGCTCAACCTGGAAAGCGGCAGCAGTTGAGCCCGGGCCAGATGGCCTTGCTGGTGCTCTTCAGTCTCCCGTACATCCAGCAGCAGAACGTCTTTGCCTTGGGTGACCCATTGGTGCAGCTCCTCCACAGATAGCTGCCGCACTGTGGCACACCCCGCGAGCGAATAGGACGGGAGCAGTTGGCGCACCGTCTGGTTTTCCTGTTTTGCCTTCAATTTCACCTTGTACTGGCTCTGGTTCAGGAAATCAAACATGAGCAGGTAACCAGACAAAGGCGCGGCAATGCCCGTGATAACTTTCACCGCCTCCAGGGCCTGGTGGCAGCCTATCAACCCGGGAACCACCCCTAACACGCCAGCCGTATTGCAGTCAGGGATCTCCTGCGCCGAGGGTGGGGCGGGGTAGAGGCACCGGTAGGTGGGGCCGCCCAAATAGTTGAAAACGCTCACCTGCCCTTCAAACTGGTGCAGGGCCCCGTACACAAAGGGTTTGTGCAGCAGTACACACACGTCATTGATCAGGTAGCGGGCTTCAAAGGAATCTGTGGCGTCAATGACCAGGTCATATTCCTGAACCAGTTCCACCGCGTTCTCCACCGTCAGGAAGGTGGGGTACGCCGTAAACGCCACCTCCGGGTTTTGCCCCTGCAGCCGGGTGACCGCCACTTGCACTTTAAGAGATCCCACGTGGGCGTCTGAGAACAGAATCTGGCGGTGCAGGTTGGTAAGGCTCACCGTGTCCCCGTCTACCACCCCAATGGTGCCAACGCCCATGCCCGTGAGGTACTGCAGCACGGGTACCCCTAATCCGCCAGCGCCCACCACCAAAACCTTCGCCCGCTGCAGTTTCTCCTGCGCTTCGGCTCCAAATCCCGGGAGCTGTACCTGGCGGGTGTATCTGTTTTCCATGTGGGGTGCTGTTGGTTTTATGAATGTTCAGGAGGTCTTTTTTTAGGCGGAAAGCGATTAGCCCGGGTTTCTGTTTTCGGCCTGTTTTCAGAAAAACAGGCCGAAAACAGAAATGTTCCTACAGGCAGGGCAGGCTGACGGAACAAGGTTACGGATGCGCATTGACCCAAATGCTGTTGTCCTGGTAATACTCCTTCTTCCAGATGGGAACGGTTTTCTTGAGTTCATCAATCAGGAAGCGGGTGGCTTCAAACGCCGCATTACGGTGTGCCGAGGCCACCCCCGTCACCACCACCGGTTCCCCTATCTGCTTTTCGCCCAGCGCATGCAGGATGAGCAATTTCTCAATGGGCCAGTTCGCCTTCGCCTGGTTCGCTATTTTCTCCAGCTCTTTCAGGGCCATGGGCGCATAGGCTTCAAACACCAGTTTGACCACCTGCTTTCCCTGCGCGTGATCGCGAACGGTCCCTATAAAAAGGTTTGTGCCCCCGGCGGCTGGAGTCTGCAAATACTGAAAGGCTTCGTTTAGGTCAATTTGATTAACTAGTTTGATTAGCATGTTGTTATGGTTTACCCGCCGCTTACCGGCGGAATAAGCGCAATTTCCTGATGAGGCGAAAGGAGCGCGTCATCCTCGGCGTACTCACTGTCAACGGCCACCGCCAGGGAGCTAAGGTTCTTCAGCTCCGGGTACTGTCCCGCCAGCCACTGTTTCAGCTGCCCCACCGTCTTAGGGCGTTCTGCCGGCTCCACCTGAAGATGGGAGGCACCCACTATGTCTCTCGTTATCCCGAAAAGGAGAATGTTCATGAATTTGGTTTTGGTACGGATAATAATGGCCTACTCCATTTTATCCGGCTTCGTTGTCTAAAGCTACCGCACTTTCACCTACCCGCCAAAAAAAGCAGGAGGCGCTGTTCTGTTTTGGAGCTGTTTTGGTAAAAACAGGCCAGAAACGGGAAAGGTTACAGACGCCCGCAACTCCTCCGGTTGATACGGGGTCTTAGGCGCAGGCGGCACAGCGGGGCAGGCGTAGGTTCTGTTTTTGGGCTATTTTCCGGAAAACGGGCCAAAAACGGCATAGCGGTGTTCCTGCTCCCTGCGGGAGAAGGTCAGGAGAAGGGGAGATGCGGTTCAGGTTGTTATGGCAGAAGCTGCTGGCACAGACGCTCGCAGGTCTGATAGACGCTACGAGGTCTTATGAGCAGGCGGCACAGCGGAGGCAGGCGTATCGGGACCCACCCCTACCCCTCCCGGGAGGGGAGTGATCTGGCATGCGTGGGGGCAAATGTAAGGGGCCAGGACTCAGTAATGCGTAGATCTCGGCTTTCTAAGATTTGCCATTCCGGACAGAGTACCTGCGGATTTGCAATCCGCGGCCCTGCAGATCAAATATGCCGCTGTTGGGATTGATTATGAATGCGTGGGGGCATGTGCTGTGTGACATATATCTGGCATGCGCGGACCTGCTGGTGTAAACATCCCCCTTCGCCCCCTTCAAAGGGGGGGGCGAAGTGAGTTCTGAGTCTTGAGTCCTGAGTCCTGAGTCCTTTCTTTTCCCTTAGGCAATTCAGCACGAATGAAGCAGCTATGCCTGGTTTCGCTGCCGCGCCGCGAGGGCAGCCAGAGACCGCCCGTCACGCCGCTCTTCCGGATTTATAATCCGGAAGCAGGTACTGAGGGGATTTGTAATCCCCGTTACGCCGCCTTTGTACAACTATTACTGCGGATTGCAAATCCGCGGGGAGTCTTGATTCGGGATTGCAAATCGCGAACAGCGGAGAAAGTAAAAGCCCTCTGCCTCTAAGGGGGGGGCGGGAATGCGTGGGGGCGTATGCTACACGCCCCTACAGCAATGCGCGTCCTCCTGTGTAAACATCCCCCTTCGCCCCCTTCAAAGGGAGAGTATCAGGCAGCGTTAGAAGGCACGGAAGTAACTTCCGCGCCATAGAGGAGCTATAGAGGGCAGAGGTAATGTGAGGCTGCCGCCTCATGGAAGCTGAAAGCTTCCGCCATTATAGGTCCAGGTTGGAAACCTGAACCAGAGAAAGTGACAAACCAGCAGCAATAAAAAAACAATACTTCTGCCCCTGGCTGATGTGCGCAGCACGGGCTCGCCTCAGGCTAGCGGATCAGTAACAGTTACCTGCAGAAACAGACAGAGCAGCACAAGCAGTTACAGGAGAGGAACAGCAACCAGTCCTGGGGGTAAGCGCCTCTGTTAATACGGTGCCGCATCAGCGGCAACGCCAAAGGCGTAGTTTTAACAGCAGTGCTCACCGGCAGGACGGGGCCCCGCGGCCGTGAGCGCTTACCGGAAAAGATGAAACATCACAGTGAGTGAGGCACCGGAGCAAACGGTAAAGCCAAGGCAACAGCAGACTCCGCCTTCCTGCAGCAGCCAAGGGAACAGCGAACTACGCATACCTACGCCTGCTGCAACAACAATGAAACAGAAACGCTTTTGAAGCCCTGCTTCCAACCGCACACTGCCAAGGCAACAGCAGACTTCGCCTTCCAACCGCAGCCAAGGGAACAGCGAACTTCACATTCCTGCCACAGCCACAACCTACCAGGCAAACCTGCAGCTGCTGCAACAGCTCCCACCGCCACGGTAACAGAACCCTTACCTCCGCAAAAAAGAAAACTATAAAACCATTTCGGGGCTGTTTTCCCAAAAACAGCCCCGAAACAGCTACAGCAACTTATCTAAGGTGATGGGTAACTCCCTTACCCGCTTCCCGGTGGCATGAAACACCGCGTTGGCAATAGCGGGAGCCACACTCACTATCCCTATTTCACCCAGCCCTTTCGCGCCCAGGGGGTTCACAATGGCATCATGCTCCTCCACAAAAATAACCTCAATCTGCTGCACATCGGCGTTCACCGGTACGTGGTACTTGTCCAGGTCATGCGTCATGAAACGGCCTACGCGGCTGTCCATGACCGAATGTTCCTCTAACGCCACGCCAATTCCCCAGACTGCCCCGCCTAAGATCTGGCTGCGGGCGGTTTTGGGGTTGATGATGCGGCCACCGGCAATGGCGCTGACAATGCGGGTCACCTTGATGGTGCCCAGGTCTTCGTCTACCTGCACTTCCACAAAGGTGGCTGAGTGGGCGTAGGGGGAGTAGTTCTGCTGTTCTTTGGCCGGTTTCAGAGAAGCCTCTACCTCAAGGGGGGAGCCCTTGGCTTGGGCAAGAACCTCGGCAAGAGAGACAGACTGTGCCGGGGCCTGGGTGACAAACAGGCGTCCGCCGGAAAAGGTGAGGTCTTCGCGTTTGGCGTTTGAGAAAGGCGAGTTCTCCAGTTTCTGGGCCAGCTTCAGCAATTGTTCCTGTACTTGCTCACACACGGCCTTTACCGCAGAACCCACAGATGAAACCGTCCAGGAGCCCCCTTCCAGCGGAGATTTGGGAAGGGTGGAGTCGCCTAATTTGAACGTAACGTCCTCCAGCGGGAGCCCCAGCGTCTCAGCCGCTATCTGGGCCATGACCGTGTAGGTGCCGGTGCCAATGTCGGCGGTGGCGCTGCTCACTGTCAGTTTGCCTTCAGGGGTCAGAACGGCTTTGGCGGCCGCCTCCTGCTGCTTGGCCTCCCAGGCACCCTGGGCCACGCCCCACCCAATGAGCTGGTGGCCTTCCTTCATAGACCGGGGCGCTGGATTTCGCTTTTCCCACCCAAACCTGGCTGCCCCCTGGCGGTACGCCTCCCTGAGCTCCTTGCTGGAGAAGGGTTTGTCTTTGTTGTAGTCTTTCTCTGAATAGTTTTTTAGCCGGAACTCCATCGGGTCCATGCCCACCTGGTAGGCCATCTCGTCAATGGCGCATTCCAGGGCGTAAATGCCGGTGGTGCCGCCCGGGGCCCGCATGTCCAGCGGGGTGTACACATCCAGGCCCACCAGTTTGTGGGTCAGTTTCACATTGTCACAGGCATACAGTACCCCCGGCCAAATGACCACATCCTCAGAGTAGTCTTCAAACCGCGAGGTCTCAGCAAACGCATTTTGCTCCAGTGCCTGCAGCTTGCCGTCCTGGGTGGCGCCCAGGGCAAAGCGCTGGACCGTTTTCGGCCGGTGGCCGAAGGAAAACATCTGCTGCCGCGTGAGCATGAGGCGCACGCTCCGTTTCAGTTCCCGCGCCGCCAGCACCGCCAGAAACAGCTGGTACTGCGGCCGCAACCCAGACCCGAAGCCCCCGCCTACATACTCAGACACCACATGCACGTCCTGCAGGGGAATCCCGAAGGCGTGGCTCAGGTACTTCTGGCTGTTCTGCACCCCCTGAATTTTGTCATACACGGTCAATTTGCCGTCCTGGCCGTAGATGACTGTGGCGGCGTGCATTTCCATGGGGTTGTGGTGCTCTGCCGGGTGGCTGTAGGCTTGCTCCAGCTTCACCGGGGCGTGGGCCATAGCCTCCTCTGGGTTGCCCCAGGGTTTAGGCGGCGGACTGGATTTATAGTTGGGCGGCTCGTACGCGTGTATGAGGTTCTTCTCGAAATCAGTCTCCTGTGGCTCCTCCTCATAGGTTACCTTCACCAGCATACCCGCATAACGGGCCAGTTCAAACGACTCTGCCACCACCAGCGCAATGGGCTGCATACTGAACGTGATTTGGTTGTTGTACAGCGGCCGGAAGGGGGAACCGGGCGGAGAGTCCTCGTCCTGGTAGTGGGAGTCCAGCCAGGTGTAGCCGGGGCGGTTCTCATGGGTAAAGATATGCAGCACCCCCGGCAGCTGCTGTGCTTCAGAAAGGTCTATGCCTGTGATCCTGCCTTTGGCAATGGCACTGTTCACCACAAAACCATACACCAGGTCCGGGGCGAAATATTCAGCGGCGTATTTGGCCTTTCCGGTTACTTTTTCTCTGCCGTCTTTGCGGTTGGCGGGTGTTCCTATGTGGTGCGTGTTCATGCCGTGGTTTTCCTTTCTTTGGCTTGTAGCAGCGCCCGCACAATGGCCCGCTGCGCTAGTTCAATCTTAAAGTCATTGTGCCCGTAGCCTCTGGCGCCCTGCAGGTACGCCTTGGCCAGTTTCTGGAAAGTAGCCGGGGTGGCTTCCTGTCCTTTCAGAAGTGCTTCGGCCTCTGGCAGGCGCCAAGGTTTATGCGCCACGCCACCCAGCGCCACTCTTATGTCTTTGATGGTGTCACCGTCCAGCTCCAGGGCCGCCGCCACAGAGACCAAGGCAAAGGCATAAGATGCCCGGTCCCGGAGTTTGAGGTAAGCGTAGTGCTGAGAAAACCCTTTAGACGGCAACTCAATGGCAGTGATGATTTCATCTGGCTGGAGGTTGGCGTCCAGGTGGGGCGTATCTCCCGGCAGCCGGTGGAAGTCCTGGAACGGAATGGTTCTTTCCCCCGCTTTCCCTGTCACGTGCACCGTGGCCTCCAGGGCCGCCAGCGCCACACACATATCTGAGGGGTGGGTGGCAATGCAGGATTCGCTGGTTCCCAGAATAGCCAGGTCCCGGTTATACCCCTTGATAGCCGAACAGCCGGAGCCGGGTTCACGCTTATTGCAGGGAGTGTGGGTGTCATAGAAGTAGTAGCAGCGCGTGCGCTGCAGCAGGTTGCCCCCGTCTGTGGCCATGTTGCGCAGCTGGGCGGTGGCCCCGGCCAATATAGCGTGCGAGAGGAGCGGATACCGTTGCTCTACCTGGGGGTGATAGGCCGTGTCAGCGTTCGTGACCAGGGCCCCCAGCAGCAAGCCGCCTTCTCCGGTTTGGTCAATAGACCGGTGGGCTATCTGGGTGATGTCAACCAGGTGGCTGGGCCGCAGGACATCAATTTTCATCAGGTCCAGCAGGTTGGTGCCGCCGGCAATAAACCTGGCTCCGTCAGTAGACACCTCTCGTACGGCTGCCTCTACATCTGCTGCCTGTGAATAGGTAAACGGTCTCATTGGGCGTGCCTCCTTTCCAGCGCTTCCTGCGCCACCTGCACAATGTTGGTGTATGCGCCACAGCGGCAGATGTTGCCACTCATGAGGTCCCTGATCTCCTCCAGAGTCTTCGCCTTTCCTTCATTTACCAGCCCAATCACTGAGCAGATCTGCCCCGGGGTGCAATAGCCGCACTGGAACGCGTCATGGTCTATGAACGCCTGCTGCACGGGGTGCAACTGGTCGCCCTGAGCCAGGCCCTCAACAGTGGTGATATCTTTGTTTTGCTGCATCACTGCCAGGGTAAGGCAGGAGTTGATGCGTTTGCCGTCAACCAGAATGGTGCAGGCGCCGCATTGGCCATGGTCACAGCCTTTTTTGGTGCCGGTGAGTTGCAGGTGTTCCCGCAGGGCGTCCAGCAGCGTTGTCCAGGGGGCGAGTTGTAGCTGGTGCGAGGTTCCGTTCACGCTCAGGGTGACGGAACGGGTTTCGGGCAGGGTAGGCCGGTGGGCGTAGTCTGCTCCCGAAGAGTTGTCTTTGTTCATGAATGACCGGTTGTACGGGTGAAACATTTGGCCAGGCTGCGCTTACTCCCCTCAGACGCGTGTCTGCGCCTATCCAACCGCCGGTGCAGGTGCATCTGCCACTTTCTACCAGTACGGTGACGGCGCAAATACAGTTAAGGCCGCAGACAGAATAACTTCTGCAAGACCAGTTATTCTTAACAGGAGCGGAGGGGCTTTTCAAATGCTTCAGGAGCAGATGGTCTTAAATAGCCGCAGGCACCTACGTAGAGGCTCCGGCTGCTCTTCTATTGTAAAAGTGTTCGCTCAAAAAATTGGGGTGAAGGCGAAGAAGTGAAACGCAAGAAGAAGCGCCGCAAGAAGCCGGCCAATCGTCCGCAAGCAGAAGGCGGCGGGCAAGTACCAGCCGCCAACCCAACT
>NZ_LRMM01000010.1 GCF_001647275.1 Rufibacter ruber
CCCTCGGGGCCGGGGGCGGAAGCCGTAGTAGTTTTCACACACCGCTAACAGTGCTTCTGCCCTTTTTTATCCTTCTACCTTAAAATGTCCGAAGTATTGCAGAAAAACAGGCCTAAAACGGCGTCTGTCTTTTCTCTAGCAGTAAGAGTAGCCTTCGCTCAGACCATGCCGCTTACCCGTGCCCGTTACCCTTTAAAGTTCTATTAAAAAGGGCGCTCTTCCAGATTGGTAATTCCGGAGCAAATATGGAAGGGGGGATTGGCAACCCTAGGGCTCTGCAACTCTGGCGGCAGGGCGGCCGTTTCCAGATCTGCAGGTGCCAGAATTGAGGATTGCAAACCCATCAAAGCTGGCAACGTCATGGCCCTGCCACTCAAACGGGGAAACAAAACCCGCGCAACTAGATGTGGGGCTTCAATAGAAAAAGCATACATGTAGGACTACACGCCTCACCCAGTACATCTCCTTTGGCATTAACCATATTGCACCACAACCCCTTCCACCCTCACCTAAAGACAATATCAACCCAGACACAACCTGCACCGGCGGTTCTAAGTATGCCCTTGCAACAGCTTTCTCACAACAGCCTAAACATCTTGGCCGCTTTTTGCTTATACTTAGAATATGAAGAGTTACCTCTGCGCCATTGGCACGGCCAACCCCCCGCATGCTTACCCTCAGCTACAGATTGCTGATTTCATGGCGCAGGCGCTCCAGCTGGAGGAGCAGGAGACCAGAAAACTGAAAGCCCTTTACCGCGTCTCTGGCATTGAACAGCGCCACACCGTGCTGCCAGACTACGGCAGAGAGAACGGCAACTATGACTTCTACCCCAATACCCCGGGGCTGGAGCCTTTCCCCACGGTGGGGCAGCGCATGCAGGTGTTTCAGGAGACGGCGCTTCCGCTCTCAGTGGCCGCGGCGCAGGACTGCCTGCGCCAACTGCCCCAGGTCCCTGTTGACAGTATCACCCATTTGATCACCGTAAGCTGCACCGGCATGTACGCCCCGGGGCTGGACATTGAACTGGTGCAGGCGCTGGGGCTGTCTGCGCAGGTACAGCGCACGTGCGTCTATTTCATGGGCTGCTACGCCGCGTTTAACGCCCTAAAAGCCGCCGATGCCATTTGCCGCGCAGATGCCCACGCCCGCGTGCTCATTGTCTGCACTGAACTCTGCACCCTGCACTTTCAGAAGCGCCCTGAAAGCGACCATCTGGTCTCCAACGCCCTGTTTGCTGATGGCTCTGCCGCCGTGCTGGTGAGCGCGCAGCCGCTGTCTGACCTCACGCTCCGGGTAGAGGCGTTTCACTGTGACCTGGCCCCCTCTGGCCAGAAAGAGATGGCATGGCATATCAATGATTTCGGGTTTGAGATGACGCTCTCTTCGTATGTGCCCGCCCTGATCAAACAGGGCATTGGGCAGCTCACGCAAAAGCTGCTGCAGAAACTCAACCTCAGCCTGGAGGAGGTGCCCCATTTTGCCATTCACCCCGGCGGAAGGAAGATTCTGGAAGTGATAGAGCACGCGCTCCACCTGACCAGAGAAGACAACCGCCACGCCTATGCCGTACTCCGCCAGTTCGGCAACATGTCTTCGGCCACGGTGCTGTTTGTGCTCAAGAGCCTCTGGCAGGAGCTGCAGCCCCAGCAGCAGAACGAGCCCATTCTCAGTTTTGCCTTCGGCCCCGGCCTTACCTTAGAATCTATGTTACTCACCGTGCACCATGTTTAGGGAGCGTTCTACCCAGCCAAACAGATAATTAAAATGGTGAAAAAATTCCCCTTTTTCCTAGTAGTTTCAATACCCTTGGATAGTTCCTAAAATATTTAATCCTGATAGTGAATAAATAATTATGCCAATCTGACGTAAGATAGCTTACGTCTTATGCTTTTCAACAGCAAGGCTTCAAAATAGAATTCTATGCCTTAGCTCTAGCTTTGGAAAGGCCGTGTAACATCTTTAGAATCAATTCCCAAAGGTGTTCATATGGTATTATCTCCGTTTCAGCATAGGCATCACCAGGAGTGGGGATACGCTGCAGTTTTTGATACAGGTAATAACTTTTCTTGGAAGTCTCCCAGGGGTCAAAATCTGTTCTCACCATCACTCCTAATAACCGGAAGAAAGTGCGGCTCCTGTCACTGAAACTATCTTTAAAGTGATTATGGGCATATTTTTTTAAAGCCTCCATCCGGTACTCAAGAGTTTCTATTTCATGTTTCTCCAAATAATACATCACCTGGAGAATGAGAATGGCAACATTAAACCCTTCTTTATCTTTACTATAGCTAGGTGCATTCTGTACAAGTTCCTGTAGTTTAAACGGCTTTTTCTTTAATGGATCAACAAAGTGGACATATGCTTCAAACAAATACCACCTTTCCTGAGCCATTTTATTGATTTTATTGAAGAAAGGATTGCTTAGAATTTTTTCCAGCAGATAATGAGCTTCTGTATAACGTTTAGAGTGAAGCGCCAGAAGCAGATAATTTTCCATAAAGGCAAACCAGTTGTTACTAGAAGGGTTAAAAGCTTCTTCGTATGATTTGGCTAATTGCAAACCTTTTTCTAATTTCTTTGCCCTTAAGTGCGCATATACTTGTATATATTTATTAAACCGATGATCAAAGCGTTGTGGATGTATTTTTTCAGTTTTTAACAGATCCTCAGAATTGTCACTAAGTTCTACAATACTCTGGAAATTTCCTTTCAGTTCCTGGGCCCAAATAGATAGCCTATAATAATTGTCAAACGTATCATAAGTTTGTGCATTGATCCAAAGGGAATGCATTTCCTCCAAAATGACATCAATTCTATCTAGATACTTCTTTCGGGCAGCCACAGAAGAATTTAATTCTAAAGTAGATTCCAAAATTAATTTTTCAGATTCCTGATCCGCCAACATACAAGCACTGATTTTCTTTAACTGTGATGATGCTTTAGCAAATTCTTTCTTTTTACCTAAATTAACATAGATATGCAACAAGGATCTAAGTGCCAGGTAAGCCACATCATTAAAACTATATTCTTCTGAGGTGCCTAATACTTGTTTTAGCAACGGAAGAGCAACTTCATAAGCACCTGAGTTGACTAAAATCCTAGCTTGATATAATTTTGCAAAACACTCCTGTTCTACCGCGTGAGACGCTTTAAAACTTTGGCCCTGAAATTCAAGGAAGAAAAGCTGGTTTAAAAGCTTTTTTCTGAGCCTGGACTTAACCATTTTCAATCCACTGGCCGAAGGTGAATCAGGATATAAATACTTCAATGCCTCACTTTCAGAGGATACAAGACCCTTTATCAATGCGTCAAAGAGGAGCCATTCTTTGGTAGGTTTTTGCCGTTTAAAATCAACCAAAGAATCTTCGGCAATACCTCTTTTATGAATAATTTGGGCTAACTTCTTTAATTCTTCCATTATAACATTTCATGACCCTTCTCAGTATCTAACTGTTGCACAGAAACAAATTGTGTTTGTACCTTGTGCCGCTAAAGCTATGAATCTTTTTTTCTAGCGTTTTGTTACCTACAAAGTAAATTTTGCGAATATTTAATCTAATAACAAACTAACTAAGGGCTTTTTAGGCTTTTTCCTTCATTTTATTATAATATTTAAATATATAATACTAGTTACGTATTAGAGCATAGTTTCCTTTTCTTTGGCTCCTCTACCCACCATCTTTGTACTATACAAAAACATAAAACGCCATGATAGAATTAATACTTGCTCTGCTCCTTCAGCTTTCCACCCTTGCTTCTGGAAACAATTCTAACACTACAGCTACAAGCCAATCAACAAGCAGTGCCTCTGCTACTACTCTAAGTTCCACCAGCACCACTACTTCTTCTACTACTAGTGGCTCTTCTAATGATGCTGGCACTACAAATTATGGCGGTGTTGGTAACTGGGATACAAAAGACTAATTAAAAAAGAAATGGTACCCCCACCATTTCTTTTTATTCTTCACATACGGTAGCAACCTAAGGGTTATTGAGTCAAGTTTAGTAATATTGGGAGGGTCTTCACCAGAACCGCCCCCTTATGAGAAAACTTGCCTTTTATACCTCGTGGTTGCTTTTGTATTTTGTAACCTCCTGCGGAAACTCTACTAACAACAACCCAGCCGTAAGAATAAGATTGGCACAGGACCCTGAGTCGCTGCATCCCATTAACTACGCAAATGCCTATTCGTTGCAACTCTTAAACCTTATATATCAGAGTCTGCTAACGGTTAATCTAAAAGATCATTCTGCCCAACCTCTATTAGTTGAGGCTCTTCCTACCGTAGAGGTTCAAGACTCTCTCTCTTACTTCAGATTTAAAATCAGACCTGAAGCTAAATGGGATAACGGCAATCCTGTCACGGGCCTTGATGTGGCGTTTTCTCTGAAAGTGCTACAGAGCCCTGCGTTAGAAAATGACAGGTGGCGGGCACAATATCATTTTATAAAAGATATAAAAGTAGATCAGCAGGACCCTCATTCCTTCACCATCATCTGCTCTGGGTATGCTCCCGAGATGCGAATAATGGTGGGGGATTTTTTTGTTCTTCCTCAATATAGGTTTGATCCTCAAAATATTCTCACCTCCTTTTCATTGCCGTTCATAAGAGACCGTTTTGATTCTCTGGCGCGCACAACCACTTTTAAATCTTTTTCTAACGCCTTACAAAACCCTACCTTGAGCCGGGATACAGCCGGGGTAAAAGGAAGCGGGCCTTATAAACTCATAAGCTGGTCAAGCGGGCAACACGTATTACTCCAAAGGAAAAATAATTGGTGGGGCGATCAGGTAAACCCTATTCCCACTCCCCTTATAGCCAGACCTGACCAGCTACTATTTCAAATTATTCCTGATGACGCCGCTGCAACCTTGGCTTTGAAAGCTGGCCAGTTAGACTTAATGGACAATATCCCTCTTGTTGCTTACCAGGAAATGAAACGGGACAGAGACATGAAAGAGAAAATACAGTTTTTCTCGCCTGCTACCTATGACCTGGTTTTTTTAGGAATGAACGGGGCCTCTCCTGTTCTTGAAGACAAAAAAACAAGAAGGGCCATTGCCCACCTCTTTGACATACCTCAAATAATAAAAACTCTTCAAGGGGGGTATGCAACGGCTACAATAGGAGTTGTACACCCCACTGTGAACGCTTTCTACCATCATCAGTTACAACCAATACCTTATAATACCTCTAAAGCGGTACAGCTTCTAAAAGCTGCAGGCTGGAAAAAAAAGCCTTCTGGATGGACAAAGCATAAAGGTGGGCGTGAAATAAAACTTGCGCTGGAATTAATACACCGGGCAGGGAATTCTGACTTTGAGAATATGGGACTACTGCTGCAACAAGCCGCTCGGTCTATTGGCGTACCTATTTCCATAGGCACTTTAGAAAGCAGCCAAATTAGCGAAAGGTTAAACCAAGGTAATTTTCAGTTGTATTTCAGAACCTTAACCACAAGCCCCTTTTCCTATAACTTACTGCCTCTGCTTCATACCTCCAGCGCAAAAGAGGGGGGCGCGAATGTCACTCATTTCGGGAATAAGGAGACAGACCGTCTATTGGAGAGAATTGCAAAAACAGAAAGCCCCGCTGAACAAGGAGAACTTCTAAAACAACTCCAAGAGCGCATGCAGGAAGAAAGCAATTTTGTCTTCCTCTATTTCCTGCAGAATAAAATTGCCATCTCAAAAAGAATAGACTCAGTGGTAGTGTCCAGTATTAAACCTAACTATGACCTCAGTAAGTTAATCATCAAGAAGGAGTAGCAAATGGTCTGGAGTACGTTTTTCCGGAAATCACTAAGCTTACCATTTTCTTTATGGGCAATGGCCACCGTCATTTTCTTACTGAGCAGGATAATTCCCAATATCTATACTCCTGCGGGAATGACAGAGGCAGATACGACCATTTATGGCACAACCAATGGAGATGTCAGGGCAAAGGTGATTCAGGAGTACCGGCAAAGAATGGGGCTTGATCTCCCGGTTTTCTATTTCACTATTTCACCTACAGCAGTAGGCACAGTATTAAATCAGTATTCTAAGGAAACGCTGGAGGAGCAACCCTGGCTTTCACAATACATAAAATGGTACAACAAGGAAACGGTTGGTGAATTCTTGAAGTCCTGGAGAGAATGGAACTCAACTGAAAAAACATTTGGAAAGGAAGCGCTGCTACAGGCGAGAGCAGCTTTGTTAGGACATTCAGAAAGTCAAAGTTCAGAAAGTAAGAAGTTTTATGGATTACGTTTTGAGCATGTTTTAGCAAAAACAGGCCATAAACAGCCTTATCCCTCATTACGTAACTTAAAAAATTCCTGGTCCAAAATGGTTGCCAGTAAGGCAGCTTTCAGTGGATTAATTCCTGTCTTCCATTGGCATGGAGCCAATTCCCAATACCACCGCTGGCTCACAGGGCTTTTGATCGGAAACCTGGGTACATCTGTCAAGGATTTCAGACCAGTGCAGGAGAAACTGACGGAGGCACTGAAAACGACCATCCCCATTAGCTTTTTTGGTTTATTTCTGGCAGGTTTTCTATCCTATGCCACCGGAGTACTGCTTACGCTCTACGCGGAGAGCTTTGGCAGCAAGTTCCTCAAAGCAGTCCTGTATCTGTTAGATTCCATTCCTGCCTTTCTTCTGACCTTGGTTCTTTTTGCCGCTTTTGTTCTAGCAGGAGGCACTCTTTCTTCCCCAGTGATGGCCGCTTCTGAATCTCTGTGGGCATCTTTTTTTACTAACAGCACCTTATTGTTGGCTGGTGTCAGTATAGCACTTATTCTGATACCGCATCTCTCTATCCAAATCTACCAAAGCTTTTCCCAGGAGATGTCAAAGCCTTACCTCTTAACTGCCAAAGCAAAAGGTGTAAATAAGATTAAAATGATCAATCGCCACGCCTGGCCCAATGCCTTGATGCCTGTTATAACCTTACTGAGTGAAGTTGTCATTGGCCTTTTGGCAGGTGTTCTTATTGTAGAAATCACTTTTTCGTTGCCTGGAATTGGAAGCCTATTGACGCACTCAGTTTTGAATAGAGATTATCCGGTTTTAATAGGTGTGACCCTCTTTCTTCTAGCGTTTAGAACAGTGGTTGTGTGGCTAACCGATGTGGCGCATAGTTGGGCTGACCCAAGAGTACGGTAAAAATGGATCTAAAAGCCTCCTTACTTCCCTTTAAGAAAGGGAGATATATCCCCCAGACTATATGGGCTCTGTTGTGGCAATTCGCGTTTTTTATAATTGCATGCCTCGCTTATATTTTTGATGAGGACAGTGTCACCTCTAACCTACAGGAGACTTATTTACCACCTTTTGTTTCTAATGCCCATGTATTGGGTACAGATCATTTAGGCAGGGATGTCCTTTCTAGCCTTTTACTTAGCTGTAAGACAGCCTGGTGGCTGACCTTTCCGCCTCTTCTGTTGGCGAACATACTTGGGGTATCGCTAGGGGCAGCCGCCGCCACACTAGGCAATCACCATCTAAAATGTACAATTGCCTCGCTGGTAAGGTGGTTTTTATTTTCCTTTCTGGTCTGGTACAGCTGGGAGCTGCAACGGCAGCAATTGCTATCACCCTTACTGTCTGCAGAATTCTCTAATTACAGTTTTCTGCTGTCCCTGTTAGTGTCTTGGGTGCTGTCTTATGTACTTTACAAAATCCTTTTGCTGCTTCCTTTGTTCCGAAAGAAGAGTACGATTCCCGTTGACTCATGCTTTCAGAAGATCTCTGACCTGTGGTCAACCTTGCCTAAGCTTCTGCTTATTGTATTACTATCTGTTTTTGCCGCCCCTTCTTTGGCTTCAATGGTAGTTTGGATTAGCCTTTCGTATTGGGTCTATCCGGGTAGACTCACCAGAACGGCCTTACTTTCTCTCCGGCAGGAACCTTATATAGAAGCGGCCATAGCGTTAGGCACCCCACCATTACCACTTTTTAGAAGGCACCTGTGGCCAACTTTGAAAGGTTCATTGCTCGTCAATTTCTGTTTTACGGCCTCCGGTCTACTAGGGGTTGGCGCCACTCTTTCCTTTCTTGGCATTGGCCTGCCTTCGGCTGTTCCCTCATGGGGAAAAATGCTCTCAGTGGCCCGTTTATCACTGGAGGCGTGGTGGCTTTTTGCATTTCCGGCTGTATTCCTGCTCCTCAGTGTCTTGTCTTTACAAGTGATTGGCAGCAGACTTTCTTTCAAAAGAAGGGACTAATTTTGTTACAAATCTCACTTTGTTAGTCTACATTTTAAATTTACCATATCCTAAAGGTTCAATATTCGACTAATAAAAGCCTTTTTAAGCCCTTCATGATCAATTCTACCTTATTTTTTCCTTGTTACGTTAAGCCACAAAGTTTCCTATTTTTTCATCACCATCTGCCGTAATATTGTATCAACAATAAAGACAAAGAAGATGAAGGTACAGCAACAAAGCCTGCCCACTAGTTTGGGCAGTCAGTACCAGCCAGCCATGAGTTATAATTTAATAAGCCATCCTGGCGGACAAACTACCTTTTGCACGCCACAACAGGTAGAAGATTCATCATTGGCTTGGTCAACTACCTATGTAGACTTTATGCCATCTGAATTTGTTGGCGGATTTAAGACAGAGAGCTTTTTCATAAGCACCTATGATTTTGAATCCCTTACCGGTCACCCCGGAATTAGATATTGATATTTGGTTGTCTTCCGTAGCCCCCCATGCGGAAGTTAGTTTACTTGTTTTAGTTTTTTGTTGTTTGTCTGTCTGCCTGCCGACTTGTCACCGGCAGGCATTTTTTTTTGATAGCTCCCGCTTCTTTTAAGTGTCTCAAGCAAATGGGGCTCTGATTAAATCAGCTTCTGCGAGGACCTGTTCAAACCTCTTCCTTGCTGGTTCCTGACAAAAATATAATCCCGTACTTTGCTAAGCTAAAAGGAAGCTTCAATCATAGACAAGAAGAGGGGCTACCAGGTAGATTCAACAACTACAGCGCCTACCTACTTCACATGTAATTCACTTCTTCCAAAAACTAAAACTCATGGTACATGTGTCTGACAATGCCCAATTGTGCGATAGCGGGAATACCCTCTGATTCTATTATTTGGAATTAATTATTGCCCGCTTTATAACCTTCAAGCTGCTGCTGGAACGCTGTTTTGGAGCTGTTTTCCTGAAAACAGGCCAAAAACAGAACTAGTGGTTTGATAGGTAAATTTGAAATCAGGTAGTGGCAGCAGATAGTATTACTGGCGAAGAAGGGATCTATGCTCAATGACTCCTGAGCTCACGTGTGGTAACCGTATTAGGGCTAGAGAGACAGAACTTAAGAAGGTCTTATATCATCTCTGGCGCAAGCCTCTCTTTTACCTATGGGTGTGGTAACTTTCTGTTTTCGGGCTGTTTTTCAAAAAGTAGCCCAGAAACAGAATTACAGGCAAAGCCTTCGCTGGCTATCTTTTGATAAAGCTGAACATGAGACTCTATATAGCATCAAAAAAACTAAAGGCAAAAAAAGAAGTCCCTCCAGTTTAAAACTGAAGGGACTTCTTTTTAAATGGAGCGGAGAGGGAGGGATTCGAACCCTCGATACCGTTACCAGTATACACACTTTCCAGGCGTGCTCGTTCGACCACTCTGACACCTCTCCGTGTTCACCTGTTTGGGAATGCGAAATAACGCAGAATAGATTTCTTTTACAAATAATAAAGCAAAATTGAGGCTACTTTCTCGCCTTCATTTCTCCCCGCAGGTTCTGCTGCAGTAATTGAGCTGTTTTTTCTACACTTACATTTTGAGCCAGTACAAACATGAGCTTTGTGAGGGCAGCCTCTGTGCTGATATCGGCGCCGCCAATCACACCCATATCTTTCAGGTACTTGCTGGTTTCATATTCTCCTTGCCTCACCTCCCCTTCCTCACACTGGGAAACATTTAAAATAGTGATGCCACGGTGCACAGCGTCTTTCAGCAAATCTAAAAACCAGGGGTAGGTAGGGGCATTTCCGGCACCAAACGTCTCCAATACAAGTCCTTTCAAGCCCTCAGAATTAAGGATAGCCTTCACAATGGCGGGAGTGATTCCTGGGAAAAGCTTCAAAACACCCACTCTGCTCTCTAAATCACCGTAAACGCGCAAGGGTTCTGCCGGGGGCGGCAGAATCATAGAGGGATTGAACTCTATATCAATGCCCGCCTGCGCCAACGGCGGATATTTACCGGAGTGAAAAGCATTGAAATGACGGCTTTCCACCTTCGTAGACCGGTTGCCACGCAATAAAACTGTGTTGAAGAAAATACAGACCTCTGGCACCAAAGGCCTCCCCATGCGCTGGGCTGAGGCAATCTCTAAGGCCGTTATCAAGTTACGGCGGGCATCAGTCCGCATTCTGCCAATAGGCACCTGGGCACCGGTGAAGATGACCGGTTTCCCCAGGTTCTCCAACAGAAAGCTAAGGGCAGAGGCACTGTAAGCCATGGTGTCAGTGCCGTGCAGAATAACGAACCCGTCATACTCATGGTAGTTCACCTGGATAAGCTGCGCCAGTTTCACCCAGTGCTCCACCCCCACATTAGAGGAGTCAATGGGTGGGTCAAGGCTTAACACGGTCAGCATCACTTTGAACTGCCGCATCTCAGGCACCCGGTGTATCACTTCACTGAAATCAAACGGCACCAGCGATTCATCCTGCTTGTCAGAAACCATCCCGATGGTCCCTCCGGTATAGATGAGCAAGATAGAGGCCTCTGGGTGGCGGGGGGCGGCCGTGTTTATGTCAACCTTTAAAAACTTCATTGTCTCAGGCAAATAAGTCTAGCGCATTGGCCGTAGTTGCCGTTGCCACCTCTTCTACTGTCATTGATTTGATTTCTGCTATGCGCTGGGCCACGTAGGGCAGGTAGGCCGGTTCATTTCGTTTGCCACGCCTGGGCACCGGTGCCAGATACGGGCTGTCGGTTTCCAGCACCAGGTGTTTCAGGTCAATTTGCTGTAACACCGGCTCCAGTCCGCCATTCTTAAACGTACTCACCCCGCCAATCCCGAGCAGGAAATTTACCCCCAGCACAGCCTGTGCCTCTTCTACCGTGCCTGAGAAGCAGTGAAAAATACCTCTCAGGGTGCCGTCTTGCTGCTCCTGCACAATTTCTAAGGTCTCTTGAAAGGCGTCTCTGGTGTGCAGAATGATGGGGCGCTGGTATTTCTTAGCCCAGCCACACTGCACCCGCAACGCCTCCCGCTGCTGGTCAAGTAATGATTTATCCCAGTAAAGGTCCAGGCCCGCCTCCCCTATTCCCTTAAAACTGCGGGTTTCCAGCCATTTTTCTATCACTGCCAGGTCTTTTTCAAACTCCTGCTTCACATAACACGGGTGCAGCCCTATCATGGCATGGCACCACGCATGCTTTTCCTCTACCTGCAACATGGCGTCAATGGAAGCCACATTAATATTGGGCATATAAACTTGTGTCACCTGGGCCGCTTGTGCCCGCTGCAGCATCTCCTCCCGGTCTTCATCAAACTCTGGGGAGAAGACATGGGCGTGTGTATCTATAAAGGTCATTTACTTCAATAACGAACGTGCTGTTTTTGGCCTGTTTTTCAGAAAACAGCTCAGAAACAGCAAAGATAATGCATTCTACCGGCAGAAGGTTAATATTGTCTGCCCTTCCATCTGATCTTGGTAGGAAGGAAGAAGTAAACAATTAAAACCAGCGAGGTAAAGAGCAGGTACAGCTCCAGGAGAAACAGATCCCTCCCCTGAACCTTCCAATGCACCCGCTGGCAACAGAAAGATACAAAAACCGACTGCAGCAGAAGCTTTGCTGCAAAGACACCCCCCCAGACGGCCCAACCCGCATGCAGGAAGAAAGGGACCCACACGGGATAATACGAGGAGTGAAAAATGAAGAGCAGCAGCATGTACCAGGGCAGTTTTACAGAACCCCGCATCCAGCGCCGCCGCTGGTTAAAAAAGTCATTCAGGTTTCCAATCGGTTTAGAAAGGGCTAGCGCCGAGGGGCTGTAAACATGGGCGGTCTGGAAACCGGCCGCGGTTATTTCCTTGTGCAGTTGCACATCTTCTGTAATAGAGAAAGGGATTCCCTCAAAACCACCTACCTGTTCATAGGCCTCCCGGGTCACCAGCATGTTATTCCCCATGGTAGAAACAGAGACGCCCCTGTCTGCCACCACCTGCATCAGCCCCAGATTATAGAGCCAGTCAAGTGCCTGAAGCCGCTCAAAGAGGGAATGGCCCTTAGTGGTGGTGATTCCCGTCACTATGCCTGTGGTAGGGGTAAGCCGTTGCAAAAGCGTATGCACCCACTGCGGCGGCACCTCAATGTCTGCATCAGTAATGAAAAAGAACTCAGAGGTAGCTCTTTTTGCCAACTGGGCCAACACATTGGCCTTTCCTTTGGTACCGGCCATGTCATAGGAGATGGGAACACAGGTGACGTACGGTTTGCCCAGGCTGTACTGCTCTACCAGAGAACGGGTGTTGTCTTGGGAGCGGTCATCGCCTACCAGTACTTCCAGCTTATCTTTGGGGTAAGCCAGCCGGTCAATGGCGGCCAGGCAGGTTAAGATATGCTCCTGTTCATTTCTGGCAGCAATCAGAATACTTACTGGGGGGAATTCTTGCGCGGCAGAGCTTTCTGGGGGTGCCCTGAAGACCCAGAGCAGCAGCAACAGCAGAAAAACAAAAAGGTACAGCGTTAGAAAGCCAATAGAAAACAGCATCTGCTACAGGGTTTTGAACGAGTAGCCCAGTGAGGTGAAGTGCTGCAGCAAGCGGGGCAATACATACCGCAGATTCTTTTCTGCTTTCAGGCTATCATGCATCACTACTATAGAACCCGGCTTGATGGAGGCAATTGACCTGCTAAGGCATTCTTCTGCCGGCAAGGACGCGTCAAAATCATAGGTAAGGCTGCTCCACATCACCACTTGGTACTCAGGTTGAAGCTTACGCAGATGCGCGAAGGTGAGTTGGCCGTGGGGCGGCCTGAAGAGCTTCTCTGCTGCCGGGGCCCCTGCCCTTTCAAGGGCCTGTTGGCATTGCTGCACCTCCTGGCCATACGTCTCCACCCGGTTCTTCCAGGCCTGCACATGATGATATGTGTGGTTTCCCACCCTGTGACCCGCAGCCAGTACTCTTTTTGCTATCTCAGGATACCGCTCCACATTGTCGCCCACCCAAAAAAAAGTGGCTTTTGCGTGATATTGGTCCAGCTGCCCCAGCACAAAGTCTGTCACCTCTGGAATGGGGCCATCATCAAAGGTGAGAAAAATGACCTTTTCCTGCACAGATTTCTTCCACCAGATCCTTGGGAAAAGCCACCTCAACAATGCCGGAGTCTGGTGAAACCTCATTTCTTAGTTGTTGTTGTCTCTCAATCTGCTACAGAAGCACTACGCCGTTCGGCATCCTGTTTTCGGGCTGTTTTTCTGAAAACAGCGAAAACAGGAAAGCAAAGAATGAATTATTTAAACCGACATGAAAGGAGCGTGATGTCATCATGGAACGAGTTGCCGCTGTTGTAGGCATTAATCTCCTGCAGCAACTGGGTATGGATGTTGCGGGAACTTACAAAGCGGCAGCATTGCAGAAACTTGATGGTATTCTCTACGCCAAACTCATCCTCCTCCTGGTTAAAAACCTCGGTCAGGCCGTCTGTGTAGCAAAAGACGAATGACTGCGGCGGCACAGGCACTTTGGTCACCTTCAAAAATGGGAGAACGTCAAAAATGCCCAGCATGGTACACCCTTCCTCCAACAGCTGATACGTGTTGTTTTCATAAAGAAGAATAGAGGCGTTGTGCCCGGCATTCACATAACTCAGCTCACGGGTGGTTCGGTTGTAAATGCCCAGAAAGCAGGTGATGAATTTCTCTGCCACCGCATTGCGGTAGATGAGGTCATTCAGCTCAGAGACAATGGTGTCCAGGTTGGTGGTTTGCCGTAAAATGGTACGCAGGCCGGCCTGGAAGTTAGACATCAACAACGAGGCAGGCACTCCCTTGCCAGAAACATCTGCCACACAGAAAAGAAACTGGTCTTTGTCAATGGGGATGTAGTCATAGTAATCTCCGCCTATAGAAGAATGCGGAATATAGGTGGCATGTACAGAAACCTGCTGGTTGTTGGGCAGCGACTTGGGGAACAGCATGTTCTGCACTTCGCGCGCAATCTCCACTTCTTTTCTCACTGCTTCCTGGGCCAACCGCTGCCTTTCCAGCCTTCGGTTCTCCATGGCCACCAGAATGATGTTGCTCAGCGTCTGTACAAAGCTCAGGGCCCCCAGGGTGGTATAATAGGCATGCACGTTCCCAATCATCACAAAGGCCAGTATCCTGCTATTGTGTATAATGGGTATGACGGTTTCAAAGTCATGCCACCGGCGGTCAATGTTGAGTTTTGACAGAGACGTGATTTCCCGCAGCTCTGCTATCTCCTGCGGAAGCGCAAGTTCCCTGAAGTTGTAGTCTGTGCCAAAACAGACCTTGCACTCCCATTGCTCGTCTAGCAGAAACAGCGAGAGGCGCCGTATGTTCAACTGGGCCAGCAGGGTGAAATGGTAAATCTTATAAAGAGCTTCTTCAGGCAGATTGTTATTGATAGCCTTTGTGATCTCCAGCAGAGCCGCCAATTCCAGCTTCTTCAGGTTCAACTCTTGCTCTACTGTGGGGAACTTCAATTCTGACATTGACAACTGCCGTTTTCTTGAATTTATCTTATCTGGGTGCTATAGCAAATCAAAAGGCAATTTAACTAAAAGACCCGGGATTGCTAAGAGTACTCACCTTCATCTGAAACACCTGAACTAAAAAAAAGTTATCTGATCAACCGCCCCTGCAGGAAAGGCCTGCCCTAAGTGTTTATTTTTGTTTAAATTTTTAGGCTGAACGGGCAAACAGGAAGGTTCTTAAAGTTATCTCATAAATGCCTGATCAGGGAGAAAGGTTCTGCGCAGGCAGGAACTTCTCTCTGTTTTTGGCTTGTTTTCCTGAAAGTAGGCTAAAAACAGAAAAACATGTTTCAAACCTTCTGCTTATGAAAGGCTACGTTTTACCAGGTCAGAGCCAGGGAGCAGCCAGCGGCAAGCAAAAAGAGAACTGATTCCTGCCGGGCATTGCCATCGCCAAGGCAATTAACAGCTGTTATAAAGTATTGTGCGAAAGCAGGCCCGCTTTGGTGGCTAAGAAAAAATACCGGTGCCCCTCTACCTCAAAATGTCCGGGGTCATACGGTACCTCTGTGTCCTGGTCTGGGAACAGGCACTTAACGTAATTCATACTGATGAGCCCTCTTAGCGCCTCCCGGAGTTCCCCCTCTGGCATCTCCAGCTTTTGCTGAAGTTCCTGAAAGGAAGTCACAAAGTAAAGCTCGTCTAAAATATCAAATTCCTGATCTGTCATGATGATTCGTGTTCACGCCCCTTCCACCGGTACCTTCCCTTTAAGCCAGATAAGGCGGTATACAGCACATACGGCACATAAACTACCTGTAGCAAAGGGATGAGCGAAAATAGCCTGTTTTTCTGAAAGAAGGGCAAAACTGAACTGAAAAGAAGCAGGTCTGGCCCCAGTTTCACTAGCAAGCAAAGGGCAAAAAACCACCAGCTCCAAATGTTTGCCACGGCCATAAAGAAGGCGAACCAAAGAAGTAGGTTGGCTCCCGCCACTAAGACTGCCAACACTTTAGGCCCCCACGCTTCATAGTGCTGCCACTTGCTGGCCCACCGTACCCGCTGGTGAATAAATTGGCTCAGGCGGGAGGCGGGGGCGGTTTTCACAACTGCATTTTCCGCTTTTAAAAAAACAGCCCGCTTTGGGTACTTCTGCTGTATTTTGTGGAGCAGGAATTCGTCATCGCCTGAAGGCACGTGTTCATTCCCCTTAAAACCATTCACTCCGTAAAAAGCGTCTTTTTCATACGCCAGGTTGGCCCCGTTGCACATGGTGGGCCTGCCCATCTGCAGGGTGGCAGCCCCTACTCCTATCAACGCTGAAAACTCCAGCGCCTGTAAATTCTGAAAGAGATTCTGGCAGGGTGACAATGCTACCGGGCCGCAGATGATCTTAGGGTTCTCCCGCTGCTTTAATTGGTTAAGCAGCGCCAGCCAGGAAGGGTGTAGCCTGCAATCGCCGTCAGTACAAGCAATCCACTCGCCTTTCGCTGCTTTGATTCCCGCCTCCACGGCGCCCTTTTTCTGCCTGACTCCCGGAAAAGAGGCCAGGTTCAGGACTGAAAGCCTCAATTGTGTCTGCTGCTGAAACTGCTCTACCTGCCGTACAGTGTCATCTTCTGAATGGTCATCTACTACAATTACCTCAAAAGCTGATGCCGGATACTGCTGCCGTTCCAGATCTCCCAGGAGCTGTACAATATGGGTGGCCTCGTTTCTAACCGGAATAATGACAGAGAAGAAAACTGTGGGCACGTCCTGCCCCGTTTCCACTGTAGGGATTCTCCGCCAACTGATCCAGCAAACCACCAGGCACACGCCATACGCCAGTACCACCAGCAAAGACAGTAGTTGCAGAATCAACGGGTTCTGAAAAATTTAAGAGGTAACACAAAAACCAACCCTATGACACTGGGCAAGGCTATATTGAGCGCCCACAGAGATAGGCTGGCCCCTAATACCAGCATTGTATCTTGCCCCATCAGTCCAAAAAAATGCATGGCACTGAGTTCACGCATCCCAATGTCTGCCAAGGCGTTGATAGAGGGCACCAGCGACTTCATCAGAAACGTTCCGGCAACTCCCCAAATGTACTGCTCCATGCTAAGTTGTACCCCAAATGCCCACAACAACGCCACAAACTGGGTCATGAAAACCAGGTACCTCACCAGTGACAGCCAAAGCACCTGCACCAGCTCTTGCGCAGAATACTGCCCCACCACGGCAAAATAATGCACCCACCGCCTCAGGTATGGCACACGGTCCAGCAGAGAGACCGCCCATTTGAAACTGAACAGCAGGGCTAGCGCCCAGCTGTTCGCCATCAGTAACCCCAGGGCAATAGACAACCCCAGCGGCGAGGCCAACGGCAGGTAATATTGGTAAATAAAATATGCCAGCGCAGCAGAACCAATGAAAACAGTGGCAAATAACTGGCAAAGCCTTCCCAGCAGAATGGCCCCTATGGCATCTGCCCGGTTCTGTTGTTGCATGGTGAGAATGCGGCCGGCATAGTCGCCCACGCGGTTGGGGGTGATAAAGCCGAGCGTAAGCCCCACCAGCACCGCCCGGTACGCCTTCAGAAAGGAGATTCTTTCAATTTTTGAGGAGAGATACTGCCATTTATATGCTTCGGCGCCCCAGTTGACCGGCAGGAGCCCTGCCGCCAGCAGCACCGCCGGCCAGCCCCGGTGCCAAACCAGCTGTAAGGTCTGAACAGAAAACGCCGTGTTGGTGCTGGCATCGTGCACAGCCTGACGCAGATAGTAAAGGGTTAAGGCAAATACGAACAATTTTCCCACCCACACCAAGATGCGTCTGGATAACCGGATGTTGCCGGATTGTTCGTAATTTTGCACTTTATGATTCATTCAACTGCGCCGCTTCCTAATAACAAATTAATTCTAGGGGTAGACCCGGGTACCAACGTGATGGGCTATGGCCTCATTGAGGTGAGCGGTTCTAAAATTACTGTGCTCCAGTACGGAGTTTTACACCTCAAGAGTTACACAAACCACGCCCTTAAGCTCAAGAAGATATTTGACGCCACTTTACGGCTCATCACCGAATACCTGCCTGATGAAATGGCCATTGAAGCACCCTTCTACGGCAGTAACGTACAGTCTATGCTAAAGTTGGGGCGGGCGCAGGGGGTTGCCATTGCCGCCGCCCTCTCCCGCGACATCCCGTACGTGGAATATGCGCCAAAGAAAATAAAACAATCAGTGACCGGCAACGGCAATGCCTCAAAAGAACAAGTGGCCGCCATGCTGCTCCAGATCCTGAAAATTAAAGAAGCCCCCAAGTTCCTTGATGCCACAGATGCGCTGGCCGTGGCCCTTTGCCACCATTATACCCAGGGCGGAAACCAAAAAGCCGGCGCTAAATCCTGGAAAGCCTTCCTAACCGAGAATCCTGACCGTTTGTCCAAGTAACTGCACAGGGTAGCGCGCCAGGGAGTATTCTTTACTGGGGGCGCAGGTTTAATTTAGTTTTACGAGGCAAAATGCGTCTGGGTGGGGTTCTGCCTATGCGGTTGCAGAGCCACGTATTCCGGCGGCGAAGGCAACCTAAGGGGGAGAGAAAGGTTCAACTTCTGGCCTTTTACAGAGGGCATCATTTGCATAAACCTCCTCTAACAACCAACCTTCTTATGGCCGCTGTCCCCTCTAAAACAAGTTTTCCTGTTTTCGCTGTTTTTGAGAAAACAGCCCGAAAACAGGAATAACCACCAATATCAGCAGGCGGGAGTTTTATAGCTCCTGTCTGATGCGCTGGGCAATTTCCTCCATTTGCGCGGCTTCAAACTTCTGTTTCGGGTTACCGAAGTTCATATCTGCCACCTGGTTGATGGGCACCAGGTGAATATGGGCATGCGGTACTTCTAAACCTACTACTGCCACGCCTACCTTTTTGCAAGGAATTGCCTTACCCACTGCCAGTGCCACTTTCTGCGCAAACTTGTGCAGGTCGGCCAAGGTCTCCGGGGCCAGGTCAAAAATATAGTCAACCGGCTCTTTGGGGATTACCAGCGTGTGGCCTTCCACCAGAGGGAACACGTCCAGAAACGCCAGAAAACGATCATCTTCCAGAATCTTGTAGGCACTGATGTCGCCTCTTATGATCTTAGAGAAAATGGTCTCCATGGCTTAGCGGGAAATATCCAGAACCTCAAAGCGTAACTTACCGGCAGGCACGGTGATCTCAGCCACTTCTCCTACTGATTTCCCCAGCAGGCCTTTGCCAATGGGTGATTTGACTGAAATCTTACCGGCGGCCAGGTTCGCCTCCTCTTCGGCTACCAGGGTGTAGACCACCTCCATGTTATTGTTCAGGTTTTTGAGCTTTACTTTTGAGAGAATCAGCGCCTTAGACAGGTCCAGGTTTGACTCATCAATGATACGGGCATTGCCAATCACCTCCTCCAGTTTTGAAATTTTCAGCTCCAAATGGCCCTGGGCATCTTTGGCGGCGTCATATTCGGCGTTCTCACTCAAGTCACCTTTGTCACGTGCCTCAGCCAGCTGATGCGCCACTGCCGAACGGCCTTTTGTCTTCAGTTCATGTAACTCGTCTTTGAGCTTCTGCAGTCCTTCTGGGGTGTAGTAAGATACTGATGCCATAGTTTTTTATGGGTTAGTACAATGAATAAAAAAGAAGAACGGCCTTCCGTTTGGAGACCGTTCTTATGCTAAGGTAGTACATTTTTTCAGAACCAACAGCAAAGCCGCCAATATTTTGAAGGCAGAGGGTGGCTCTGAGGCTGCTGGTTCCATTCCCATAATTCCTGTTTTTAAGCTGTTTTCTTGAAAACACGTCAAAAACAGAACCCTTTTTTTACCACCTATATATTTAATGGCTATCTTTGTTCTACTACCTATGTCTGAATCAACTGAACCATTCATAAAGCTGGCCGCCATAGACATTGGCTCTAACGCGGTGAGATGCCAGATTTCCAACGTCTTCAAGTTTGAGCACCACACCCTGTTTAAGCGGGTGGAGTACATTCGCTACCCCATGCGCCTGGGCGAAGATGTGTTTGCCACCGGCATCATCTCCAAGCCCAAAGCAGAGAAATTCATCACGTTTCTCAACGCCCTAAAACTACTGATGCAGGTACATGAGGTGCATGATTTCATGATCTGTGCCACCTCCGCCATGCGCTCTGCCCAGAACGCGCCAGACATCATTGCCGAAGTACAGCGGCGGCTGGGGTTACAGATTCAGGTGATTGACGGCACCACCGAGGCTGATTTGATTAACATGGTCATCAGGCAGCAGCTGGATGACCGCAACTACCTGCACATTGATGTTGGTGGCGGCAGCACTGAGTTCAACATCTATGTAAACCGGCTCAAAGTGGCGTCGCGCTCGTTTGAGCAAGGCTCCATCCGGCACATGCAGGGAGACGATTCACAGGAGATGTGGCTGGCCATGCAGAACTGGGTCACTGAGAATGCCAAGCTGCACCACGTCACCAGAGCCATAGGCACCGGCGGAAACATCAACAAGATTTATGACATGGCCCGTAAGTCTGTGGGCAAACCCATTTTCAGGAAACAGATTGAAGAAGTAGTGGAGCAGATTGCCTGCCTCTCTATGGAGGAACGGGTAAAAGTGCTGCTGCTGAACGCAGACCGCGCCGATGTGATTGTTCCCGCCGCAGAGATCTATCTTTCGGCAATGAAATGGGCACACGTTGAAAGCATGCTGGTCCCGCAGGTGGGGTTGAAAGACGGCATTCTGCAGATGTTGTTTGAACGCCACCAGGGTACCACCCAGCACCTGTTCAGGTCTGAGTAATCAAACCCGTTTTTGGGCTGTTTTTGGAAAAACAGCCCAAAAACAGCAATCCCTCCTGCGTAGACCGCAGGAGGGATTGCTGTTTTTAGAGCATCTTAACAGGTAGCTTATGCGCTGCAAACGGGCCTCAAAAAAACCTGACCTCACACCAGAGAGCCGCTTTGCTGCTCTAATAACGGGATAGAAAAATTTTGCGCCCCTTGTTCGCCTGCAAAAGCAAAATGTAAACCAGCGCTTAGGAGTGAGTGCGCGGGTTAGTAAGATTGCTTTAGAAACAACTATCAAAAAAGATTCACCTCTTCCCTCATTTCCAGGTCTACCTTGTAGAACTCACGGTGAATGTTGAACGAGGCCTCCCCCTCGGCAGGCTGACGCTTGATATAGGACCCGTCTTCGCGCATAATGTACGCATTCTGGTTGTCCATGAGGTTGTAGCGCAGAATATTGATGGCCTGCCGCTTGAGCTCATCATTTACAATATGGAACAGGGCCTCAATACGGCGTTCAAAACTCCGCACCATGATATCGGCGCTGCCGCCCAGCACTGTGGGGTTCCCGTTGTTGTGGAAGTAGAAAAGGCGCGCATGCTCCAGGTATTCCCCCACAATAGAGCTCACCTGAATATTCTCACTTAGCCCTTCCCGCCCCGGACGCAAACAGCAGATGCCGCGCACTATCAGCCGTATCTGCACCCCGGCCTGGGAGGCGTTGTAAAACTCGTCCATCACCTCTTTGTCTTCCAGGGAGTTGATCTTGATCACAATACCGGCCGGCAGCCCCTGGGCGGCATTGTGGGTTTCCCTCCTGATCAGTTCTATGAGCTGCTGGCGCATGTCTTTGGGCGCTGTGATCAGGTATTCATAGTTCTCCGGATATGAATGGCCGGTGATAACGTTGAAAAACTCAGACACGTCATGGGCATACACCTCATCTGTGGTCAGCAGGCTGATATCTGTGTACTGGCGGCTGGTCTGCTCATTGTAGTTCCCGCTGCCAATGTGAATATAGCGCGTCACCTTCTCCCCTTCCTTCCGGATGATCATCATCATCTTGGTGTGGGTTTTGTACTTGCTGATGCCGTAAATCACAAAGCAGCCCGCCTTCTCCAGCTTCTCCCCCTCCTTGATGTTGCGCTCCTCGTCAAACCGGGCCTTCACCTCAAAGAGGGCAGAGACGTGCTTCCCGTTTTCAGCGGCCTTGAGCAGGGCGGCTGTTACGCGGGAATTATCTGCTAACCGGTAAATAGTCTGCTTAATGCCCAACACATAGGGATCCTCAGCGGCTTTCTCCAGCAGGCTTACAATAGGTTCCATGCTGTTGTACGGGTGGTGCAGCAGCACGTCATGGTCTTTGAGGAACTCAAACAGGTTCTCACTTGCCCCGCGCGGAAGACTGGGGGATGGCACCGGCGCGGGAGATTTTTTGATCTTGTTGCTGAACTGCGGGTGTTTGATGATCTGCCAAAGCCCTTTGAAATCCAGCAGCTGGTCAACAGAGAACACATTGGCATTGTCAATTGACCAGCGTTCCTTCAGGATCTTCATCATGTACCCAGACGGTGCCTGCTCTGTCTCCAGGCGCACCACCCGCCCCTTTTTACGGGTCTTGAGCTTCTGCTTCACCTCCTGCACAAAGTCCTGGTCCATGTCATCGCTTTCCTCCAGGGTGAAATCTCCGTTTCGGGTAATCCTGAAGAGGTTCACTGAGTCAATCTCCACGTTCCGGAACAGCTTACCCATGTTGTGCCTGATCACTTCTTCAATGGGCACAAAGATGATCTTGTTCTTGCGCTGGATCTCATAGAACCGGGAAAGGTTGTTTGGGATCTGCACAAACGTAATGCGGCTCTGCTGCTTGGTCTCCTCAGTGGTTCTGGTCACCACGCCAAAGATGAGCAGCTGGTTCATCATCAGCGGGAAACCGTGGTAGCTGTCATACACCATGGGGGTGAGCAGCGGGTACACCGTGTGCATGAAGAAAGCCTCTGCTTTAGACTGCTCTGACTCTGTGAGCTCCCCCACCTTGCAGATATTGAAGCCCTGCTTCTCAAACTCCGGCCGCAGCTCCTCATAGGTCTGGTACTGGTCAGAGACAAACTTATGGGCAAAATCTAACAGCTTCTTCCGGAACGGCAGTTCCCGCAGCCCGGAGTAGTCAATGCGCTCCTTGCCGTAATCAATGTAGTTGTACAGGCTGCCCACCCTGATCATGAAGAACTCATCTGCATTTGACGCCGTAATGGCCAGAAACTTTAGCCGCTCAAACAGAGGCGTAGCGGGGTTGCGTACCAGGTCCAGAACCCGGTAGTTGAACCTTAGCCAGCTCAGGTCACGGCTTATGTAATTACTTCTCCGGATTTGCTCCGATGCCTTGATGGTAGTGTTATTCATAGGAGATGCTCAACCTCAACGGGGATATTCTCACCTACTGGATATCCCCTTGCTAAGTTAACAGCTTTTTGTTGCCTGCCACAACTCAAAACAGAAAAGCCTGCGTCCTGCAGGCCTTTCTGTTAATGGTTTCTACTTACTAACGGTGCACATGGGTATCTGTTTTAGCCCTGTTTTAGGAAAAACAGCCCGAAAACGGAAAACAGCCAGTGTTACTTATTTTGCCTTACACGTCAACTTTGCGTATTTGGCGTTGCGTTCAATAAAGTCACGGCGGGGCGCTACCTCATCACCCATCAGCATGGAGAACAAGTGGTCTGCCTCAGCCGCCGACTCTACCGATACTCTTTTTAAGCTGCGGGTATCTGGGCGCATGGTGGTTTCCCAAAGCTGCTCAGGGTTCATCTCCCCAAGACCTTTGTAGCGCTGTACGCCCACGCTCTCGTCTTTCCCTTTGCCCAGTTCGGCAATGGCCTCTACACGGTCCTGCTCTGTCCAGCAGTAACGCTCTTCCTTGCCTTTCTTCACCAGATACAGCGGCGGCAATGCAATATAGATATAGCCGTTGTCAATCAGATCGCGCATGTACCGGAAGAAGAACGTCAGAATTAAGGTCCTGATGTGAGAACCGTCCACGTCAGCATCTGTCATGATAATGACTTTGTGGTAGCGCAGCTTGGTCATGTTCAATGCCTTGTCATCTTCCGGAGTCCCAAAGCTCACCCCCAGGGCGGTGATCATGTTCTTGATCTCCTCGTTCTCATAGATGCGGTGCTCCTGCGCCTTCTCTACGTTCAGGATTTTTCCGCGCAGCGGAAGAATGGCCTGGAACTTGCGGTCGCGGCCCTGCTTGGCTGAGCCACCGGCTGAGTCACCCTCTACCAGATACAGCTCACAGTTCTCAGGATCACTGTCAGAGCAGTCGGCCAGCTTACCGGGCAAACCGGAACCGCCCATCACGTTCTTACGCTGCACCATCTCGCGGGCCTTACGGGCCGCCAGGCGCGCCTGCGCCGCCAGGATCACCTTCTGGATGATGATCTTGGCTTCTTTGGGGTTTTCTTCCAGGAACTGGTTCAGGATTTCCCCCACCACGGTGTCCACGGCGCCCATCACGTCTGAGTTTCCCAGCTTGGTTTTGGTCTGGCCCTCAAACTGCGGCTCCTGCACCTTCACAGAAATAACCGCGGTCAGCCCCTCCCTGAAGTCGTCTCCCTGAATCTCCACCTTGGCTTTCTCCAGCATGCCAGATCGCTCTGCATAGGCTTTCAGGGTACGGGTAAGCGCGCGGCGGAAACCGGCCACGTGCGTACCGCCTTCATGGGTGTTGATGTTGTTCACGTAAGAGAAGATATTCTCTGTGTAAGACGTGTTGTAGTTCAACGCAATCTCTACCGGAATTCCCCCTTTTTCGCTTTCCACATAAATGGGCGTAGGAATCAGGTTCACCCGGGTTTCCTCCAGATAGGCCACAAACTCCTGCAGACCGCCTTCTGAGTAAAAAGACTCATTGAGAGGGTCACCCGCATCATTCATCTCACGCAGGTCTGTGAGGTTGATTCTGATGCCTTTGTTCAGGAACGCCAGTTCGCGCAAGCGGCTGGCTACGGTTTCGTATTTGTATTCGGTAACCGTAAAGATGCTGGCATCTGGCTGGAAGTGCACCGTGGTACCGGTTTTCTCAGTGGTGCCAATCTCACGCACCGGGTACGCCGGAACCCCAATGTTGTAATGCTGCTCATACATTTTGCCGTTGCGGTGAACCGTTACGTGCAGGTCAGTAGACAGCGCGTTCACGCAGGAAACCCCCACGCCGTGCAGCCCCCCTGAAACCTTGTAAGAGTCTTTGTCAAACTTACCGCCCGCGTGCAGAACCGTCATAACCACCTCCAGCGCCGACCGGCCCTCTTTCTGGTGGAAGTCAACCGGAATACCGCGGCCGTTATCAGAAACTGAAATGGAATTGTCTGTGTGAATGGTGACCGAGATTTCGTCACAATGCCCGGCAAGGGCTTCATCTATGGAGTTGTCTACTACCTCCCAGACCAGGTGGTGCAGACCTTTAATGCCTATATCGCCGATGTACATGGCTGGCCGTTTACGCACTGCCTCCAAGCCTTCAAGCACCTGGATACTGTCTGCGGAATAGGCGGTCATGTTGTTTTGTTCGATGTCACTCATCTAGTTTATTCGGTGGGTTATTAACATACAAAAATACGCATTTTTATCTGCATTTGCCAATGATTTGCCTATTAATATAGCAGAAGCTGAATGATCCTGAGCCCTATTTCTCAGCCCTTCCTTTCCCTGTAGATACCTGTGTTTCTGACTTCCCCGTGCTGTTTCCGGGCTACTTTTTTGATTTCAGGGCAAAACCAGAATAAAAGCGGCCATTGTATAAGTTTAGGTGGGGCAACCTGCGGGGCGTGGGTATTGGAAAGGCAGATGTCTTCCCCCTGCCCTACTCCCCAAGCCCCGGGCATCACCGGCTGCCCTCATAACTTTTTAACAGAAGAATGATTCCCCCAAACATCAGTGCCAAATTCAGAATGGTGGTGAAAATCCGCTCTTTTTAAGCTGAGGCTGGGGGTTATTCCAGAAGTCTCGGGCAAAAAATGGGATTAAACGCGTAAGGTGGCGGGAATATTTTGGCGTTTCGCGGGTTTATTGTTAAGTTTCCACCTCGTAAAATCAATTGCTTCCGGGCATACCGCATTCCATGCGCAAACGCCTCATCGCACCAATCTGTACAAACACTCATGAAGGACGTAATTTTAGGTATTGACATTGGGGGTACCAACACCAAGTTCGGTTTCTTAGACCGTGACGGCATCAGCTTAACCCAGGGCGAGATTTCTACCGCTGAAGGGGAAACCGTGCATGACTTTCTCCGCCTCTTCTACCAGGAGGTGCAGGCCAAATTCAAAAAAATAGAAGACGAGGCGCGTCTTATTGGCGTAGGCGTGGGTGCCCCTAACGGCAACTTCTACACCGGTACCATTGAAAACGCGCCCAACCTGAAGTGGCATGGCTCAGTACCGCTGGTAGAGCTGCTGCAGTCATATTTCAAACTGCCGGTTTTCCTGACCAATGATGCCAATGCAGCCGCCATTGGAGAAATGATCTACGGCGGGGCCAAGAACATGAAGAACTTTGTTGTGGTGACATTGGGCACTGGCCTGGGCAGCGGGATTGTGGTAAACGGAGAACTGGTGTATGGGGCAGACGGCAACGCCGGCGAATTAGGCCATACCCTGGTGAACGTGAAGGGCTCTGGCCGCGTGTGCGGTTGCGGCCGCCGGGGTTGTTTAGAAACCTATGTTTCGGCCACCGGCATCAAGCGCACCGTTTATAAGTTCTTAGCTGATTATACAGATTACAGCGAACTGCGCGGCGTCAGCTTCAATGACCTCACCGCTGAGATGATCACCCAAGCCGCCAAACGTGGTGACAAGATTGCCATTGACTGTTTTGAGTACACAGGCAAGGTGCTAGGCATGAAATTAGCCGATACCGTAGCGCATTTGAGCCCAGAAGCCATCTTCCTGTTTGGCGGACTGGTACGGGCCGAGGAGTTGCTATTTGACCCGGTAAGATACCACCTGGAGAAGAACCTGTTAAGCATCTTCAAAGGAAAAGTAAAAATCCTTCCGTCAGGCCTTGGCCTAAACAATACCGCCGTAATGGGTGCCGCCGCTTTGGCCTGGAAAGAAATGGAACGCTAGTCTTTTCAAACTAATATTTCTGAAGCCCAGTTGTCACTACAACTGGGCTTTCTTTTTTAAGTCAGAAGCTGTTCAGAGTTTTTGAAACCGCGAGGCAATGGCTGCCGGGTAAGGTTTTTCACCAGCCAGTGGTTTCTGTTTTCGGGCTGTTTTTGTAAAAACAGCCCGAAAACAGAAACTTAAATCTTTGCCAAATGCCTTTCTGAGAAAAACCTAAACAGCTTCTCAATTTCATACCCATTAAACTGAGGATAGAACTGACTAAGAGCCTGTTTACATTTTTGTTTTGCAGCGGAAAATGGGGAGCGAAAGGTACTGGCGAAGCCATTTTTGAGCAGCGTAGCAGCGCTACGGTGAGAGGAAAAGGCAAAAACTGGTTCTTCTGAAACCACTTTGTAGTACAAAAGATAAATAAAAACACGCCCTAAAGCCTTTTGAAGCAGTCTTTCTTTTCCACTCCACCTCCATCTCAATTATTGATTTTAACTATATCATCAGCACCTGGTTTACGCATCACCCAGGAAAACAAAAGTTGAAATAAGGTCTTAGATGCCCCTAGGTTGTATCTTTGGGCCTATGAGTTTTTTACAGGTCACTGGCATCAGTAAGCGGGAAGAGAAAGGATGGGTGGTGAAGGATGTTTCTTTTTCCCAGCGCGAGCACCAAAAAATTGCGATTGCCGGCGAAACCGGCTCCGGGAAAAGCACCCTCCTCAAAATGGTAGCCGGGCTGGTTCAGCCAGATACAGGCAGCATCTTTTTTGAAAAGGAGAAGGTGTTTGGACCAGCAGAGCAGTTGGTGGCGGGACACGAACGCATTGCCTATCTCTCCCAGCAGCATGAGCTGCCGGAATTTTTGCGGGTAGAACAGGTGCTGCGGTATGCCAATACCCTTGACGCGCAGGACGCCGAACAGCTATTTGAGGTGTGCCGCATTTCGCACTTGCTGAAGAGACGCACAGACCAGTTGTCTGGCGGGGAAAAACAGCGGATTGCGCTGGCCAGGCTCCTCCTCACCTCCCCTGGCCTGCTTCTGCTGGATGAGCCATTCTCTAACTTAGACCCCCTCCATAAGAACGTCTTGAAAACAACTATTCAGGAAGTGGGGGAAACCTTGGGCATTACCTGTATCCTGATTTCCCATGATCCGCAGGACACCCTCTCCTGGGCAGACCACCTGCTGATCATGCGCCAAGGCGAAATTATTCAGCAGGGCTCACCCCAGCAGGTATATTATGAGCCGAAAGATGAATACGTGGCCGGCCTTTTTGGGAAGTACAATCTGGTGCCAGCAGAACTCTTACAGGGTATAGTCTCAGATACACAAGCGAATTCCCTCTTCTTGCGGCCAGAACAGCTCACCATCCTGAGGGATGGCAGACCAGGCCTTAGAGGCACTATTGTGGGGAAAGTATTTTACGGGGCCTATTATGAAGTGGAAGTTCTTCTAAAAGGCGCCTCCCAGCCCATACTGGTTAGAACAGACAATGCGCAACTCTTGCCGGGAGCTGAGCTATTTCTTTCTCTTACTGCTGATTCGTTCTGGTTTTTATCATCAGATGTGGTGTAGGGCTTTCTTTTCTAGTTCCTCCAGGAGGGTCCGTCTATGACTTGGGCTTCTGTTTCTGGCCTGTTTTTGTGAAAGTAGGCCCAAAACGGGGCGCACGCTTATGCCAGCCCAAGTCTTTTAAAGAAGAAAACGGCAAACGTTAAACAGCTTCTCAGTTTCCTAAAAGAAGTAACTTTTATAGAAAGACAGTCAGAGAAGATTTTCCATTGGTCCACTTCTAGTCTGGGGTAAACCATTCCGGTTTCCCCTGATGGGCGTATTCTGTTTTTGGGCTGTTTTTCAAAAAACAGCCCCAAAACAGAATACGCCCTCTGCGTGGCAAGAAACAGAATTTAGGTGTACCTTGCATCTCCAAAATTAGCTTATAACCAGCATGATCCTCACTGACCGCCAGATACTGGAAGAAATAGAAAAAGGCACCATTTTGATAGAGCCGTATGACCGTACCTGCCTGGGCACCAACTCCTATGACGTTCATCTTGGGAAATACCTGGCCTCTTATAAAGATGAAGTTCTTGATGCCCGCAAGCACAATCAGATAGAAACGTTTGAAATCCCCGCCGAAGGGTTTGTGCTGGAGCCCGGCAAATTGTACCTGGGTGTTACCGAGGAATACACCGAAACCCATGCCCACGTCCCTTTTTTAGAGGGCAAATCAAGTGTGGGCCGGTTGGGCATAGACATTCATGCCACCGCCGGGAAAGGTGATGTAGGCTTCTGCAACCACTGGACCTTAGAGATCTCTGTCAGCCAGAAAGTGCGGGTTTACCACCAGATGCCTATTGGCCAGCTCATTTACTTTGAGGTTAAGGGCGGTATTGAAAACTACTACAACCAGAAAAGCAACGCCAAATACAATGACCGCACCGTGTACCCGGTTGAGTCTATGATGTGGAAGAACAACTTTTAACGCAGTTTCCCTGTGCAAACAATCTTCATTGCACCATTCTGTGAAGGCAGTTGCAACAGGGGAAGAATTTCAGGTAAAAGCTGCAAAGCGCTTTGCAGAAAGCAACAAAAGGCGCTTGCCCCCGTTCTTTTTTACAGGGTAGCCAACTATTTTCCCTTCAGTTTTGTTCTAAGATAGATGGCACGGATGTTGTGTAGTATAAACCAAAACCTGAAGACGATGAAAAGATTAGCATATGCATTGGTAGTGATGATGTTAGCTAGTGTGGTTTCTTTCGCCCAAAATACCGGAACCGCCGAGCAACGCGCCCAGAACCTTTCAGATAAAATGATCAGAGAACTGCAGTTGAACAACTATCAGTCCCGTAAGATCAGACAGATAAACCTGGAAAAAGCCAGAAAAATGGTGGAGTTTGAGGCCAAGCACGCCAATGACAAAGCTGAACTGGAGAAATGTATCAATGGGGTGTGTAAGGAGCGGGACGTTGAGCTGGCCAATCTGCTGAGCACTGCCCAGTACTCCCAATACTACAGCTCCCGCAAGTCTTTCAATAGTTTTGACCGCGAATATGCTGTAAAATTGCAGAAGCAGAACTCCAAGGTGGCCAAAACCCTGGTTGCCCAAGACAAGGAAGATGCGAAACGTTCTTTCCCTGCCGCCGAGGTGGCAGTGATCAAAGAGGCTTCTCCTTCTAAGAACTAAGACGCCAACTAATTTATAAAAGCAGAAAGCCGCCCATTCAGGCGGCTTTCTGCTTTTATAGAAATCTGATCTGGTGATTTAGGACTGGGGGTTCTGGGCTGCGTTTCTTTTTTGCTGTTCTTCTACGTGTTGCATTAACTCCTGGCAAAGCGTACGCATTTTCTCAGCCATCACCTTGTCACTGGTGGCTGTCTCTAAACTCTGGGCCATAGCACCAAGGGTGTCAATGTAGAAATACTTCATCTCATCTACCGGCATGTCTTTGGTCCAGAGGTCAATTTTCATGGTTCCAGAATCATTTCTGTCCCATAGGGCAATGTTGATGGCCTTAGCGAAATGGATATCAGTACCGGCATCGGTGGCGGTCCAACTGATGGCCTCTGGTACGCGTTGGTCATCCAGGGCAATACTAAAATGTATCTCTGATTTTTTCATCTGCTTCATGTTCTTTCGCGCCGGGGCGCTGATTTCTGAAAGCGCAAAGGTAAACTGTTTTTCTCAGTTCTGGGAGAAAGTTGAAAAACTCCGGGCCCATAGCTATTTAAAAGTAGGCCTTTTAGCCATTTCCTAAATTCTATTAAAAACTATCTTTCATTTGAAGATTACTTATACTCAAGATACTATACATGAAACAACCAGGTTTAACTGTTCTTCTGGCTTTTACAGGTTTAACGGCCTAGAGCCAGACTGACACTGTATATTTAAACCAGTAGTACAAGGCTACAGCAGAAAAAGAGGGGGCTGTTTATTAAAGAGTTACCACCTATACAGGTTCAAAAAAAGAGAGGAGGCTCCAAAACACTTTTTATAGGTCAGGCCAAAAGTTTTATGAAGATGCTGCAGTCAAGGTGTCTAAAGACTTATATAAACAGCAAGGGCCTACCAGGTACTATTATAAAAATGGCCAGGTGAAAGAGGGACAACTCTATACCAGTGCAGAAGTCCAAATAAGCAAATGGCATGAGAACGGCCAGCTCTACTACAGGGGTGTAAAGAGGAACGGCAAGCCGGAAGGTGAGGCGGTTGGCTACTAACCCAGCTGAAAGTTGCTTAGGCGCGAAATATTCAGCAAAGGGGAGCTGGTGACAGGTGAATGTTTTGCTGAAGATGGTAAAACAACCATCCCATATTATCCGCATTTTTCTTTTCCTGATTTTCCGGGAGGCCCAAGCACCCTCATGAAACTGGTGATGACCAGTTTTAAAATGCCGCAGGAAACCAGTAGAAGTAGGGTCGCAGGAACAACCGTCGTACATTTTATAGTTACAAAGGAAGGCAAGCTCCATTCTCCGTCAATTGTAAAGTATGTTCACCCAGATATTGACGAGGAGGTATTAAGAGTTGTGAACACGCTGCCCAATTTTGCTCCTGCTCTTGAAGAAGGGAATTGATGACACCTACTCCTTCCCTGTTAGGGTTAGATAAGAGGCCTGCCTTAAAAAAATAGCTATACAACCAACAGATGAGCCATTCCTTTTGGTAGTACCCCGCTACTAAAAAACACGAATGGCGTGACCTAAAAAAGAAGCCTCCCCAGAGTCACTGGGGAGGCTTCTTTTCTTCTGGATGGAGAAGTAGTACTATACGTAATTGTTCAGCATTACCGGCATTACCAGCATTAAGATGCTTTCCTCCTCATCTGTGTTGGCTGGCATTAAAAGACCGGCTCGGTTAGGGGTAGACAGTTCCAGCGTGATTTCGTCTGAGTCCATGTTGTTCAGCATCTCGGTCAGGAATTTCGCGTTGAAACCAATTTCCATGTCCTCGCCGTCATACTGGCACGTAAGACGTTCGCTGGCTTCGTTAGAGAAATCCAGATCTTCTGCAGAGATCTGTAGTTCACTGCCAGTAATTCTGAGACGGACCTGATGGGTGGTTTTGTTTGAGTAAATAGAGATACGCTTCACTGAGCTCAGGAAGTCATACCGGTCAATGCTCAGTTTGTTAGGGTTCTGCACCGGAATCACGTTCTCATAGTCTGGGTAACGCTCATCAATCAGACGGCAGATCATTCTGATGTTGTCAAAGCTGAAGAAAGCGTTTGAGGTATTAAACTCAACCCGCACCGCCGTAGCCTCACTTGGCAAAGTAGACTTGAGCAGGTTGAATGCCTTTTTAGGAATGATAATTGACGTAGCGTTTTCGCTGCCAATATCTTTGCGGCGGTAACGCAGCAGGCGGTGCCCGTCTGTGGCCACAAACGTGATGTTGTCGCTGTTCAACTGGATGTAGATACCGGTCATGGCGGGCCGCAACTCATCATTGCTCACCGCAAAGATGGTTTTGGTGATGGCCCGGCTCAACACGTTTGAGGGAATCTCAATGGCGTTCCCGCCTCTCACCACCGGTACCTTAGGGAAATCAGTGGCATTCTCACCAGACAGCTTGTAACGTCCGTTTGAAGAGCTGATCTCTATGGTGTAAGTTTCTTCATCAATGGTAAACGTCACCGGCTGGTCAGGCAGGTTTTTCAGGGTATCTATCAAGATACGGGCCGGGGCGGCAATGCGTCCGTTCTCACGGGCCTCCACGTGTATCTCCGTAATCATGGATGTCTCCAAGTCGCTGGCGGTGATGGTGAGAACACCGTCGTTGATCTCAAACAGGAAGTTTTCCAGAATAGGCACTACCGGGTTGTTGGCCACTACCCCGTTAATGCTGGTAAGCTGCTTGAGCAGCGCCGTAGAAGATACAATGAATTTCATGCGGTATAGTCGTTTAGCGAAAGGTCTTTAATAGGGCAAAGTTAACCAAAAAAGGATTTTTTCCTACCGCCACCGCCACCATTCTCCCCTTTTTTTGATCACCGGCAGCGAGGGCGGCTTTTCAGTTTTCACCGCAACTTCAGCTCTCCCGCCAGCTTTTAGTACCTGTTCCTGTTTTAGGGCTGTTTTTCAGAAAACAGCCCTAAAACAGGAGGTCTTCTTTAACAGGAACTTGAAGTATTCTGGTACAATAGACACCACAGCCCACAATGGGCATGCAGCACTGAGCCGCCCCCTTTCCTAAAGATGAAACGGAACACCAAACTATCTGGCCTGAAAGGGACCCTGCCGTCACTTCTAACCCTATAGACAAATGGATCTAGCCTTTCTAATTGAAAGGAACTTGCCAGTTGAAAGGAGCTTGCCAGTTTGCCTATTACCTGCGCGCCTTTTTCAGGAACCGTTGCTTAGAATCAGAAAAAGCACGTGCCGCGCTGGCCCTATCAGAGCTAGCAGCACTGGGGGAGAACTGGAACAACAGGTTAGGCTCAGCCAAGGTGATGAAAGATTGCTCATTAAATTGCGAAACCACCTCTAGAACACTGCCTGCCGCCTTTTTATCAGCACTTAGAATATGAATTTCATCTGACAAAGAGAAGACTATTTTGGTATTCGTTTTCTGTACCAGCTGCTCTAACTGGGCTAAAGTGCCGCTTCCTTCAATAGAAACCAAAAATTCATTTGAAACACCCAGCCAGGCATCTACAGCCGGGTCTTCAGAGGGAGTAGAAAAGGTGGGATTGGCAAATAGAACGCTAGGGTGCTTCTCCAGCCGCTTCATCAGTTTAGTGGCGTCAAAGCAGGTGCTGTTTGGCTTTAGCCGAACAATGGTGAGCACCCCTGAGTATAAGAAGGTCTCCCCTTCAATGCTGTCCACCTGCGGGTGCAGTGATAAAAGCCACTTTTTTGCCTGTAGGGGCACGCCTTCAGCAAAACCCACCAGCACCAATTTGCCCCAGGCATTCCCCAGGCTAACCCGGCCGTCATATTTATGGAAGTAGGAAAAGTCCTGGCAGCTGGCTTCCCGGCTTTCTGAAACCAAGGCAAGCGCCTGGGCCTCTTCTGAAGGATCTACTACTTCTTTTTCACAGGAAAACAGGAAGGGGAGCGCAAACAGTATAGAAATCTTGAATAGCAGTTTTTTCATTGTAAGAGAAATTAAACAGAAAATCATCTCTTACGGAATTGGCTTAATTCAAGCCCATTATCTCCCCATATTTCTTAAAATAAATTTTGATAGCACAATACCAATATATCATCCGCTAAAAATCAGTTTCTCTGCACCATCTCTCCGTTTTTAACCTCTAAGAACTGGCCTTGCATCTTGCTTACTTTCCCGTTAACCAGAATGGTGTCAAACCCTTCAGCCAGCTGAAATGGGTTTTCATAGGTAGCGGTAGCCTTTACTTTCTCTGGGGCAAAAACCAGTATATCAGCCTTCTTACCAACGGCAATCTCGCCCCTGTCTGTAAGGCCCAAGGTTTGTGCAGGCAGGGAGGTCATTTTACGGATGGCCTGCGGCAGGGTGAGCAGTTTCTGCTTGACCACGTATTCTTCAATGATGAGCGGGAAGGAGCCGTAGCCGCGCGGGTGGCGCATGTCTGGGCCACCATCTGAGCAGATCATGGTGCTGGGGTCTGTGATAAACCGGGCCTGCAACTCCTGGTCCATCACAAAATACGCCGCTGAGGCCCCGCCGGGTTTGATGTCCTCTATGAGCACGTCTTCAAACGGCTTCTGCTTTTCCTGCGCCAGTTGGGCCAGCGTCTTGCCCGCAAACGGCCCAGAACCTAGCAGCGTCGCCTCGGGGCCGTTCCTCTTTAAGACGCGGTTACGCAGGTAGGTGGCCAATTCTTTCCGCCGTGCGGCGACCACCTGCCCGTAATCATGCGGCGGCAAGGCCCACTCCGGGAAGAGAATGCTGATGCCCGTGAACGAGGCCGTGTACGGGTACACATCTGCGGTGACGCGGATGCCCTGCTGCCGCGCCCGTTCCAGCTGCTGCAAAATTTGCTCGGCGCGTTCCTTGCCTTGGCCATACACCACTTTTATGTGCGACACGTGCACCGGGCAATGCTGGCCTTGCATGAGCAGTTCCTCCAAAGAAGCCTCTACGGCGTTGTCATCTTCATTGCGCACGTGGCTGGTAATGAACTTGCCCTTCTCCCCTACCACTTTGGCCAGATACTCCATCTCATAAGCGGGCGCGTACAAACCGGGCAGGTATTCTAATCCGGTGGAAAGGCCAATGGCACCCAAATCCAGTTGCTCCCGCAACAGCTGTCCCATTTTCTCCAACTGCGCCTGGGTGGGCAGGGAGTCATATTTAATGCCCGAAGCCATTCTGATGCTGCCATGCCCTACAAACGTGGCCATATTCACTTCTGACCCAGTGGCACCTACCCGTTGCAGCCAACTTTCCAGATCTTGGCTGGGGCTGTCGCCGTCGTTGCCCAGGGTAATGGTAGTGGCACCCATGGCCAGGAAGTTCATGAAGCCTCTTTTGCCGGTGGGGTTGCCGTGGGCGTGGGTATCAATGAACCCGGGCGTGACTACTTTGCCTTTGGCGTCAATGGTTTTGGCAACCTGCACCAGGGTTTCGTCTACTTCACCAATAAAAGCAATGGAATCACCGCGCACCAGAATATCAGCGGTGTACCCTGCTTTGCCGGTTCCGTCCACCACCTGGCCGTTATCAATGAGAACGTCAAAACTTTTGCTGGAATTTGCCTGAAGAAACTTCTGAAATGGACTAACCTTGGGCGTGCAGCCTGCCAGCACCAACAGGCACAGAAAAGAGAAGAGGGAATTGCGAATCATAGCTGCAGTCATGGTCTGAAGCCGTAAATTACGCATTGGCTCTCATTTACCAAACCGCCTCCTGGCTGCTCCGGTCTTTGTGTTTTTATCCTATTCCTGAAAAAGCAGATATGAAACAGAAAGAAAAAGGATGGGTAGATTAATTAAAAAGAGAGCCTGTTTAGCATTTCCAAAACTGAGCTTTAGATAGCTTCTGTACTGGCGCCAGCACCCGCTTGTGTCGCTGTTTTGGCTCTTCTTTTGCGAAAACAGGCCAGAAACAGAAGCAAACAACTTCAAAAGACTACCAAAAAGCAGACACTTGCGCCTATGATCAGAAAACACTAAACAGGCTCATAAAATAGATTTAACACCTGGTTCTTTAAGATGAAAGATTAGGTGAAAGTTACTATCATTAGGTAAGACATTAATTTATTTATCAAACACAAGCAAAAGATATTCAGAACGTCCGGAATGATTTTTTTTATATATCTTTACTTAGCATAACCATTTTGGGCTGACTTTTAACATTACGCTATGCGGCTTATCTACTTGATGCTTTTTATGGCCTGGCTTTTTTCCATGACACCAGGAATTGCCCAAAATGTTCCAAGGCAATATGTAAATGATATGGCAAAGGTGCATGCCACGCACTCCTCCCGGCAGTTTCATATGAATACTACTGTTGGTGTTGGAATTAATCTTCCGGCTATCCTGCAGAAAATGGCCTATAACCCTGAGTCAGCCTACATCATTACTTTTAAAGACAGCACCCAGAAGCAAGTTCTCGCTAAGATAAATTTTGAGGACAAGAAGGTATTTCTAATGCCCGCTGTGTCAAAAGCAAAAAAAGACACATTACAAAAGCCTATGCGTATTTACCCAAACCAAACATTGTCCATTTTAGCGGTTGATCCCGCTGGTGTTGCCTCTTCAGTAGGTATAGCCAATGATAGTTGTTGGCTTTTCACAAACATAAAAGGGAGGATCAATGCTTATTCTTATCTACCTAAACCATTTACAGGCAAAATAGGGGAAGATTTTTTTCAATTTATACAAAAAGATGGCGGCCCTATCCAACCTTTTTCTCCAGAATTACTAAAAGATTTGGTTTCTGACAATGAAAAATCAAAACTAAAATTAAATGTACTGAAATACTATGAGGCAATGGTAGTATACAATAAGGAAAAAAAGTAGTGCCGCGTTTATAGCTAAGGCTCTTATTACATAAGGCACTTACAAGATTTTAAATATACTTAAAAGGCAATTACAACAATGCCATTCCGCCGCGGCGGTCAATTTTGCCGGTAGCCGTCTCAGGCAACCTTGGCAAGTAACCAAACTGCTTGGGAATCTCATATTTGCCCAGCTGTTCACTCAACATGCCTTTCAGGTTCTGCTCCTCCTCATCCGCAAGCGGACTTCCTTCCAACACAGCAATGAGCCGCTCGCCTAAACTTTCATCTGGAAGGGCAGCGGCGAAGCACCGGCGGCTCATGCCGAGTTGGTGCAGCGCATCTTCCAACGCACTTTCCACCTTTTCCAGCTGCACCTTCACCCCGCCGGAGTTGATAGTATTATCGGCGCGGCCGAGCCATTTAAACGAATGCGCATCTATCATCTCCACGCGGTCATTGGTCACCAGCACCTCACCGCCGGTCACATCAGCCATGATGGTGAGGCAGCCGCGTTCGTCCTGGCCGAGCGTCACTTCCGCCGGGGCGGTGTAGTAGTCTGTTCTCTCAGCGCCATTCAACCGCCGCACCGCTACGTGCGAAACCGTTTCGGTCATGCCATAGCTTTGGAACACGGGTACTTCCAGCGCCTGCACCGCCGCTTCCAGCTGTTTAGAGACTGGCGCGCCCCCAAGTAAAATGGCTTTCATGCGGTTCAGCAGCCCCACTTTCTCCGGCGTCTGCTCCAGAATGGTCTGCAGTTGCAGCGGCACCAGGGCCACAAAGTCAAACTCAGCCGCGGTGTCCACGCGCACCAGCGGGTTCCCCGATGGCTCTACGATGGTCATGTGCAGCTGCCCCACAAACCCGCGCACCAGCATCATCATGCCGGCAATATACTCGGTGTTCAGGCAAACCAGCACCCGGTCTTCAGGTTGCAAATCAAACAGGCGAAGCGTGCGTTTGGCACTGGCTTCCATGCGGTCACGGCTCAATTCCAGCCACTTGGGCGTGCCCGTGCTCCCCGACGTCTGAATAGCAAACTCCTGCACGCCCTGCAGCCAGTTTTTGCAGAACTCCAGCGTCTTGGCCTCATACCCGTCAATGGGAATGCTCTCCCGGAACGAGTAGTGCTGGATTTCGTCTAAGAAAAACTTCTTCTGGTTGAGCAGCAGGTGGTCTGGCATAGGTGGGTATCAAGTAGTGCGTATCAAGTAGCAAGACAAACGAATAAATTCAATTGTCAAGTGCTATACGCAAAGAAACAGAAACCTGTAAAAGAAAGCGGAGCAGTTTTCAGGTTTTAGCCTAGAACTGCTCCGTTTTCTAATTTCTAAACTTTAGGCATGCATTCCGTCCCCCTTTGAAGGCCCGGGATGACTAAGGCCGCTCTAGACCCTCTAACTTTAATCAAGCGGAATGGAAAATCAATTCTCGGAAATGCGTGGCACTGCACGAGTAAATCTGCACGAGTAATCATCCCCCTACCCCCCCTTCAAAGGGGGACGGAATGCGTGCCTAATTTTCAAGAAAATGACTTCACAGGCTAATTGTGCTCTACTCAAACCAAAAGTCTTGCTACGTCGCGATACGCGATACACGATACACTTAAGGGAACTTAGGATACTTAGAGAAATCCGGTTTGCGCTTCTCCAGGAATGCGTTTTTGCCTTCCTTGGCTTCGTCTGAAAGATAGTATAGCAAGGTAGCATCACCGGCCAGTTGCTGCACGCCGGCCTGACCGTCAAGTTCGGCGTTGAAAGAGGCTTTGAGCATGCGCAGGGCCAACGGGCTTTTCTCCAGAATCTTCTGGCACCACTCCACCGTGGTTTCCTCCAATTGCTCCAGCGGCACCACTTTGTTCACCAGGCCCATGTCCAGGGCTTCCTGCGCGTTGTATTGGTCGCAGAGGTACCAGATCTCCCGTGCTTTCTTCTGGCCTACAATGCGGGCCAGGTAAGACGCCCCAAAACCACCGTCAAAGGAACCTACTTTGGGTCCTGTCTGTCCGAAGCGGGCGTTCTCCGCGGCAATAGATAAGTCGCAGACCACGTGCAGCACGTGCCCGCCGCCAATGGCCCAGCCGGCCACCATGGCAATCACGGGCTTGGGGATGCGTCTGATTTGCATCTGCAGGTCCAGCACGTTCAGGCGCGGAACGGTGTCTTCACCCACGTAGCCGCCGTGGCCGCGCACGCTCTGGTCGCCGCCCGAACAGAAGGCTTTCCCGCCCTCGCCAGTCAGGATTATCACGCCAATGTCTGAGTTGTCGCGGCAGATGTTCATGGCGTCAATCATCTCGGCCACAGTGCGCGGCGTGAACGCGTTGTGCACCTGCGGACGGTTGATGCTGATCTTGGCGATGCCGTTGTAGAACTGGAACAGAATCTCCTGGTATTCTTTGATGGTGCTCCAAGTGTAGTTGCTTTCCATAACTTGTTTTTTATAAATCAGGCTCCCGCCCGAAATTTAACAGTTGGTTCTTCTGAGGAACGTACGAAACCGAACGGTTTTCCGCCGCCCCGGCGCAAAGGTATTGAACCCGGCGGTCATTTCGTAACTTGAAACCAGCAGCTGGGCATTTCTGTTTTCGGCCTCCTTTCTGAAAACGAGGCCAAAAACGGGAATCAGGGGAACAGTTCCATGAAAGTAGTGCACCGTTCGTTCCTCCTGCGCTTCAATCCTATTTCTGAACATTCACCACGCCTTCCCACTTTTTTTAGTCATTCTGAAAGGAACCGGTGGGCGAACTAGATGTCTTTTTATAATACGTTACTGCCGCTTGCCGCCAAGATTCTTCCAGAAGGACCAAGGGGAAAAGCCATGCCCCAAAGCGCAATTATCTGCTTTTGTCTGCGCTATTCGGGATTTGCAATCTTCCGCTATTCGGGATTTGCAATCCCGAATTTGATTACCTGCGGATTTGCAATCCGCGGCGCGTGCTGTTCAAAAGTGCCGAGACGGGGATTACAAATCCCCCAGTTATTTGCTTCCGGATTACAAATCCGGAAGAGCGTTTAGCAGAATATGGCGCGGAAGTTACTTCCGTGACTTACGGTTAGGAAGTGACTTCCGCGCCATAGTTGAAAAACCTAGTGAAACGGTTTCTGTTTTTGCCCTCATTTCTGGAAAAGAGGCCGAAAACGGAAATCACCTTTATCCCAGCTTTATTCCCTGTACCGCTTTCCGGTACTCCGCAAAAATCTCGTAGTTCTCCGGGCTGCTGGTTTCTAGCTCTAAGAGTTGCGGCCCCGCCGATGGGTCAAAGAAACCGGTCAAAGCTTCTTGCAGTGAAACCGAGTCTGTCACTTTCAAATAACCCAGCCCCATGTCTTCGGCGGTTTTCTGGGCGGTTTGGCGTTGCTCGGTCTCAAAGAAGGGCCGTAACTCAGGCTGACTTCTGGGTCCTTCAATCATTCTAAAGATGCCGCCGCCGTGGTTGTTGAGCACAACAATGCGCAGGTTCTGGGGCAGGTCATTGTGCCAGAGCGCGTTGCGGTCATACAGAAACGCCATGTCTCCCGTCACCAGCGTCACCAGTTTGTCGGTGCTCAACGCCGAGCCAACCGCGGTACTGGTGCTGCCGTCAATGCCGCTGGTGCCGCGGTTGGCAAAGACCTCCACGCCTGGGTTTTCGGCCACGCCGATGAGGTTGGCGTAGCGCACGCTCATGCTGTTGGCCAGGTGCAAAAGACTGTTCTGAGGCAGATTCCGCAACACCTGGTAACACGCGTTGAACTCTGAAAATGGGCTGTTTTCCTGAAAACGCATCAAAACCGACTTCGCGGTAGCGTTCAGTTCATGCCAGGCTTGGGTAAACGCGGGAGTTACTTGCAACCCTGTTTCCTGCTGCGTCAACTGCTCAAAAAACGTCTGCGGCTGCGTTCGGATGATGCGGGTGAGTTTCTGGAAGGTATCGGCTACCATGCCCGCCGGTTGCACGTGCCAATGGGCCATTCCCTGCTGCTGGCGCAAGAACAGTTTCAGGTTCTTGGAGATAAGTGATTTATGGAACGTAATGAGTAAATCTGGCTTGAGCGCCTCCTCGGTTTGCAGGTGTTTGGCTCCCAGAAACACGTCATGGTAGTTGATGGTTTCGCCATCGGCTTGCTGGTTGCTGATGGTGTCTGCCACAAACACAGCTCCGGTGGCGCGGCAGAAGTTCTGGATGACGGCGTGCAGCGCATCGTCTTTCCTGCCTTGCCCGGCCACCACCAGCACGCGCTTGTATGTTTTCAATTCAGTTGCCAACTGTTGCCAAACCTCGGCCGGCAGGCCGAAAGCAGAAGGCAGTTCCTCTATGATTTTCACATCACTGGAAAACGCGAACACCTCCCCTTCCTCGGGGTAAAAAGGTTCGCGCAGCGGAATATTGAGATGCACGGGACCTTCCGGAAAAGCGGTGGCTTCGTTAAAGGCTTCATTGATTAAACGGTTGGCGTGCCATTGGGAATCTGCGTGCGACGTATCTACCGGGAAATCCAGGCTGCGCTTCACGTGGCCGCCGTAGATGTGGCTCTGCCGGATGGTTTGGCCGTCCAGCTGGTCAATCCACTCGGGCGGTCTATCAGCGGTGAGCACCAACAGCGGAATGTTCTGGTAGAAAGCCTCGGCCACGGCGGGCGCGTAGTTGTAGGCGGCAGTGCCAGAGGTGCAGACCAGCACCACCGGCTTGCCCGTCTGCTGCGCGATGCCCAGCCCAATGAAGGCGGCGCTGCGTTCATCTGGCACCGTGCGTACCCGCAGTTGCGGGTGACGGGCAAAGGCCAGTGTGAGCGGTGCGCAGCGCGAGCCCGGCGAAAGCACCACGTCCTGCACACCTTTGCGGGCGCAGATTTCGGCTATGTCAATGACGGCTTGTAAAATCATGATTCAGAGGCTTGGAAAAGGCGCAGCACGGTCTGCATTTTGAGTTCGGTCTCCTGCCATTCTTTGGCGGGGTTGGAGTCAGCGGTCATGCCGGCGCCGGCGTAGGCGGTCACGGTCTCTTTCCTTACTTCCGCACAGCGGAGGTTCACAAACAGGTTGGTCTCCTGCCCCAGCTGTACCGGTCCCAGAAACCCGCTGTAGTACCGGCGGTCGTGCTGCTCCAGTTCATTTATCATTTTCAGGGCCGCGGCTTTGGGCATTCCGCCCACGGCGGAAGTGGGGTGCAACAGTTCCAGCATCTGGGAACCCAATTGCGGAAATCCAACTTCGTCCATGGCCGCACTATAATCGGTTTTGAGGTGCAGCAGATTTCCGGCGGCTATGGTTCTGGGCCCCGCCTCCACGTATTCGCGCAGCCGGAGGTGTTTGAAACAGCTGATGATGTAGCGCTGCACCAAGGCCTGTTCCTCAATTTCCTTCTGCCGCCAGATGGCATCGGCGGGCGTGAGGCCGTCGGTGATGGGTTGCGTTCCGGCCAAGGCCACCGTTCTGAACACGCGGTGGCGGTCAATCTGCACTAAAACCTCTGGCGTAGCGCCCAGCCACGTGCCAATGCCCGGAATGGCCACCAACGAGACGAAAGCCGTGGGGTACAGTTGGGTGAGGTGGTCAAAGGTCTGCAACAGGTCAAACCCCTCAAACAGCGGCAGCGTTTTGGTTCTGGACAGCACCACCTTCTCCAGACAGCCCGCCTGCATGGCACTCACCGCCGCGGCCACCGTCTGCTCAAACGCATCTCGCCTAATAGCGGAAACGGTGCCCTGCGGGTGCTGCGCCCAGTTCTGTAACGGCTGGCTTTCCTGTTTTTGGCCTGTTTTCGCCAAAACAGCCCGAAAACGCTCTGGCAAATCTATAGTGTTGACTTCTACGTTTTCATCGGCTTTGCCGCAGTAATAGATATCTGCGGGCAGGAAATTAATAGGAGATGTTGGGGAAACCTGGAACGGGTGGAAAGCAAATCCTTTTCCCGGGCCTTCCAGCGGCGGCAAAGAATTCTCCGTTTCCTTGGCCACCAGTGCCTGTACGTGTTGCGTATTGGGCAGCCGCCAGAGAGCAGTGGGGAGTTCAGCTTGAGCGGCAGCTTTAAACAATGAAAAAGAAATCTCCTGCGGCGAAAGGCCGGCAGTGGATTGGTGGATTGAGGAAGAAATATTGTCGGGCATGGAATGTTAAGGTTGGCTCTGCTGCCCGTTTTGTTAGGCACATGCGCTTTGAAATTTTTAGTTTCTACGGCATCTATTTACTGATGTACAATAATTTCATCACGGGTCATTTCCACCAAATCATGGTGTTTTAATAATCTCTGCAGCAACGCAAGATTCTTCTCAAATAAAGCCAGCAGTCCTTGGTTCTTTAGGTTCCCTGTTTTCAAAAGGAGTAGCTTTGGCGGCTCTTTCTTAATGATATAGGATTTGAGAAAATCGGTGTCTTTGGTGATGACAATTCGCTCCTGCTCTTTTGCCAAACGGGCAATCAAGCCGTCTTTCGTAGCATTCTTTTCGGGTAAATCCAGCGTATGCACAGAATCAACTCCTTGATTCTTAAAGAACTCAGAAAGGCTTTTAGGCAGCTGAGCATCTACCAAAAACTTCATGAGGCAATGCGGTACACGCCCTTCACCTGCAACACTTTAGCGGCGTACTGCAGACACGCCAGAAAATCTTCCCGCTCCAAATCTGGGTAATCTTCCAATAGTTCTTCAATGGTCATGCCTGCGGCCAAGAGTTCCAGCATGTTCTCCACGGGGTAGCGCAATCCCCTGATGGTAGGCTTGCCGTGGCAGATGTCCGGGTCAATGGTAATGCGGTTAATCAGTTCTTCCTGCATGAGCTAGGCTTAATATTGGTGCAACGCAAAAATCTATTTCACTTTATCCAAAACGGCCATGGTAATGCGGCTAATACACACCAAATCGCCGGCCTCTGAGGTAATACGTATTTCCCAGACCTGGGTCTTGCGCCCCACATGCACGGCCGTGGCCTTGCCATAGACAAACCCGCTACGCACACTCTTGATGTGGTTGGCGTTGATTTCCAGCCCCACGCAGTACTGCTTCTCCAAATCCAGGAACATGGTGGCAGCTACACTCCCCAGTGTTTCGGCCAGGGCCACTGAGGCGCCGCCGTGCAACAGGCCCATGGGCTGATGCGTGCGGTGGTCAACGGGCATGCGGCCAATTAAATAATCATCGCCAATTTCTGTGTATTCCATCCCCAGGTGCTCTCCTAACGTATTCTTGTTCCAGGCGTTGAGTTGCTCCAGGGTGAGGTCGCGGCGTTTTTTCATGGGTAGTATTGGGAATAATGGCCTATCTTGGGCCGCAAATTAGCGTAAAATTGAGCCTCAAAAAAATATACCTCATCCGGCACGGCCAAACCGACCTCAACCTGCAAGGGATTGTGCAAGGCAGCGGCGTAGACAGTTCCCTCAATGAAACCGGCCGCTGGCAGGCCGACAAATTCTTCCAGGCGTACCAGCACGTGAAATTCGATAAAATCTACACCTCGGCGCTGCAGCGCAGCGTGCAGAGTGTGCAGCCATTCATTGACTTGGGCATTCCGTTTGAGCAGCACGCAGGGCTGAACGAAATCTGCTGGGGACACCGGGAGGGCACCAGAATCACCCCTGAGGAGGACGCCTATTACTATGAGATGCTGGAGCGCTGGAACCAGGGCGAAACCCACCTGCCCATTGAGGGCGGCGAAAGCCCGGAACAGGTGGCCGAGCGGCAGAAACCGGTGATGGAATTGATTCTGTCACGGCCCGAGGAACAAACCATTCTTATCTGCATGCACGGCCGTGCCATGCGGGTGCTGCTGGCGTGGCTCCTGCACTACCCGCTCTACCAGATGGACCGCTTCACCCACCACAACCTCTGCCTCTATGAGCTGAACCACACGGGCACCATGTTTTGGGTGGAGAAGTTTGACGATGTCTCACATCTGGGCTGAGTTTCAGGAACAACTTTTCCGTTTTCGGCCTGTTTTTCTGAAAATAGCTCAAAAACGACTTTACATTCTCTTACCACCATATTTGTATTAGAGCATTTTTGCCTCTATTTTTGAAGCCTTAAAACTGAGCAAATACTATGGCCGAAATCATTAGAATGCCCAAGATGAGCGACACCATGACCGAAGGGGTCATTGCCTCATGGTTGAAGAAAGTTGGTGATTCTGTGAAATCTGGGGACGTTCTTGCCGAGGTGGAAACCGACAAAGCCACCATGGAACTGGAGTCTTACGAAGACGGAACCTTGTTATACATCGGGCCCAAAGACGGCGAGTCGGTGCCCGTTGACGGCGTGCTGGCCATCATTGGCAAGCAAGGCGAAGTTATTTCCGGCCTGTTGGCCGAAGTGAACGGCGGCGGCGCCCCTGCCCCCGCTGCTGAAGCCCCTCAACCAGCCGAGGCCCCTAAAGCCGAAGCCAAGCAGGAAGCCGCCCCTGCCGCCGCACCATCGGCGCCTGCCGCTAAAGTGAACGCTGAACTGGTGAAAATGCCCAAAATGAGCGACACCATGCAGGAAGGAACCATTGTGGCGTGGCACAAGAAAGTGGGCGACAAAGTAAAATCCGGAGACCTGCTGGCCGAGGTGGAAACCGACAAAGCCACCATGGAGCTGGAATCTTATGAAGACGGAACCCTGCTGTACATTGGCGTAGAGGCCGGTGCCTCAGTGGCCGTAGACGGTGTGCTCTGCATCATTGGTGAAGCCGGGGCAGATTACCAGGCCTTATTGAACGGTGGCGGCAAAGCCGAAGACAAAGGAGCCAATGTTCTGTCTGGTTCTATTGAAGAAGTCACCCGCGCCGAAAACCATAAAACCGATGCCCAAACCCAATCTGGTGACGGTGTAAACCAAGCCGCCGGTGGCCAGGTTCCAAGCCAAGGTTCAGGTGCTCCCGCTGGTTCAGAAAACCAAGGCCGTATTTTAGCCTCGCCGCTGGCGAAGAAAGTGGCCCAGGAAAAAGGCATCAGCTTAGCTCAGGTAAAAGGCTCTGGCGAGAACGGCCGTATTGTGCTGCGTGACGTGGAGAACTTCACCCCTGGCGCCGCCGCTCCTAAAGCTGCCCAACCCCAAGCTGCAGCCCCGGCTGCGCAAGCCGCTCCGGCTCAGTCTGGTGAAGCGTTCTCTGAGGTTCCGGTTACACAGATGCGCAAGGTGATTGCCCGCCGTCTGTCTGAGAGCTTGTTCACCGCGCCGCACTTCTACCTCACCATGGAAATTGACATGGACAAGGCCATGGAAGCGCGCACCGCCATGAACGAGGTGTCTCCGGTGAAAGTATCATTCAACGACATGGTCATCAAAGCCGCCGCCGCTGCCCTGAAAAAACACCCAGCCGTGAACTCTTCGTGGTTAGGCGACAAGATTCGCTACAACAACGTGGTGAACATTGGCGTGGCCGTAGCCGTGGAAGAAGGCCTGTTGGTACCGGTTGTTCGCAACGCCGACCAGAAATCACTTTCTACCATCTCTGCCGAAGTAAAAGACTTGGGTGGCAAAGCCAAGTCTAAGAAACTCCAGCCAAGTGATTGGGAAGGCAGCACGTTCACCATCTCTAACCTGGGCATGTTCGGCATTGAGGAATTCACTGCCATCATCAACCCGCCAGATGCCTGTATTCTGGCCGTAGGCGGAATCAAGCAGACGCCAGTGGTGAAAAACGGGCAGATCCAGATTGGCAACGTGATGAAGGTAACATTATCGTGCGACCACCGCGTGGTAGACGGCGCCGTAGGTTCTGCGTTCCTGCAGACCCTGAAAGCGTTCCTGGAGAACCCGGTGACCATGCTGGTGTAATTAGTTGCTAGTTGTTTGTTCTTCGTTGTTAGACGGACTATAGATAAGCAAGAGCCGAGGGAGAAATCCTTCGGCTCTTGCTGTTTTAGGCCTGTTTTCTGAAAAACAGGCTAAAAACGCAAATAGCGGTGTCCCTTCTCCCGCTGGGAGAAGGTTAGGATGAGGGTGGTTCCAATTGCCAGAAGCAGGATTTTCGGGATTAGGTGAATTTTCAGGATTGGGTTAGAAGTTGGCTTAGACGCTCGCAGGTCCTCCGGACGCTACGAGGTCTTTTTGAAATGGCTGATTGTGCATTGTTGATGGTTAAGAATAAATGCGCTGGCGCGAGCTTGCAGCTCGTGCCTACCCGTGCTGCGAGTCTCCAGACTCGCCGGGAACCAAGAGTTGGGAATATGTGATAACAGGAGTCTGGAGACTCCAACCACCCATCGCACGAGTCTGGAGACTCGCGCCAGATAAGACGGAGCATAGACGCAATCTTTTCTTTGGCGCGGAAGCTACTTCCGTGCCTTTTCTCTGTTTGGCCTTTGCTATTCTAAAAGCAACGGACTTGCCCTCCTCCTCCCCTTTCCCTGAAGGGGAAGGAACGCCGCTGTTCCTGTTTTCGGGCTGTTTTCCTAAAAACAAGCCAGAAACAGGAACATGCCTTATACTTTCAGCCTTGGGTCTGGGCTGGCGTACTGGTCAGTGAAGTCTCCGGCCAGGAATTGGTAATGGGCGGCCATGGCAATCATGGCGGCGTTGTCTGTGCAATATTGGAAAGCAGGCAGGTAGACGTTCCAGCCGTACCGTTTAGAGTAGTCTTGCAAGGTGGCCCTTAACCCAGAATTGGCAGAGACACCGCCGGCAATGGCAATTTCTTTTATGCCTTGCTCCTTGGCCGCCAGCACCAGTTTCTTCATCAGTGTCTGGATCAGGGCGCTTTGGATGCTGGCGCAAATGTCGGCCAGGTTATGCTGCACAAACTCTGGGTCAGCGGCAGAATTCTTTTTTACAAAATTCAGGATGGAAGTCTTGATGCCACTGAAGGAGAAGTCATAGCCTTCCATGTTCACAATGGGGAACTGGAAACGGTTTGGGTCTCCAGCCGCCGCTTTTTTGTCTAGCAGCGGGCCGCCCGGGTACGGCAGCCCCAGCAGTTTGGCAGATTTGTCAAAGGCTTCGCCCACGGCGTCATCTGTGGTCTGGCCCAGCACCTGCATGTCCAGATGGCTTCGCACCAGCACAATCTGGGTGTGTCCGCCGCTCACGGTGAGGCAGAGAAACGGGAAGGCTGGCCGGGGGGCTTCAATAAAATGCGCCAGGATATGCGCTTTCATGTGGTTCACCTCTATCAAAGGGATCTCCAGACCCAGCGCGAAAGATTTGGCAAACGAGCAACCCACCAAAAGCGCCCCCAGCAAACCCGGGCCGCGGGTAAATGCCACCGCATCTAACTCTGATTTTGCTATATTTGCTTTTTGCAGGGCCTGTGCAACTACGGGAATAATGTTCTGCTGGTGTGCCCTGGAGGCTAACTCTGGCACTACCCCGCCGTATTGCTCATGTATTGCCTGCGTGGCCACAATGTTTGACAGCACATGGCCGTTTTGAATGACAGACGCCGAGGTCTCATCACAAGATGATTCTATCGCTAATATTGTAGGGTTCATAATCCGTTGGAGACGCCAAACCAAGAAGAGACGCAAGAAAAAAAGAAAAACTATCCGCAAGTTATAGCAAAAGCTCTGTTAAAAATAATTCTGGGCACGCTAATCTTTGTGATGGTACTGGTGGGCGTGCTCTTCATGGCCCTCCGGATTCCTAGTGTCCAGACCCGGGTGGCCCAAAAAGCCGCTGAAATCATCTCTGAAACCATTGACCACCAGGTGACTATTGGTGGGGTTGACATTAGGTTCTTCAAGAGCGTGGTACTGAACAAGGTACGCGTGCTGGACCGCCAGAAGAAAACCCTTTTCTATGTGGGGGAACTGGAGGCAGACATTGGCCACTTCAACCCTTTCTCCCCAGACAGCCTTTATATTTCCTCGCTCACCCTCACCCAACCAGAGGCCAACCTGATCCAGTACAAAGGTTCTGACACGCTCAACATGAGCACGTTCATCCGCTCCCTGGGCAAGCTCATAACCACAGACACCGCCCAGGCCAAGAACCCGTTCAAGTTCAAGATTGATGAATTGGTGCTCAAAAACGGTCATTTCACTTACCATGACTACAATGAGCCTTTTTCTGACTATGGAGTAGACTATGACCATCTGGACCTGGAACGGATCAGTGGCAGGTTCTCTGAACTGGATATCAAAGGTGACACTTTGTACGGCCAAATCACCAACCTCACCACCCAGGACAAGCGCTCCGGCGCCTTCCTCAAAGAACTCGACACCCGCATGGTTTACGCCCCCACCTTCTGGGAATGGGGCAAACTGAACCTGCGGGTGAACAACAGCCATCTGGCCAACTTTGTACGGTTTGATTACCGGCGCTTCGGTAATTTTGTGCACTTCAATGACAGCATAGAAGTCACCGCCAACTTTGACAGCACCTATGTCACCTCAGATGACATCTCCATGTTTGCCGAGGTGCTCAAAGACTGGGACGAGAAGGTCCTGCTCTCTGGTAATGTAAAAGGCAAAACCAACAGCTTCAGAGCTCAGAACGTTGACATCAGATACGGAAAAAACACCCATATCAAAGGAGATATAAGTGCAGATGGCCTCCCAGATTTCAGGAACACCTTTGCTGACCTGCACCTGGAGGGCAGCACCCTCAATGCCCGTGATCTGAAACGGTATATTCCGCAACCCGCCTATGACATAGCCGCACGGGCGGGCACCATTCAACTGGAGGGAGACTTTACCGGTTTCTACAATGACTTTGTAGCCAACGGGGCATTTAAGACGCCGCTGGGAAATCTGCAGTCTGACATCAACCTGAAGTTTGACAAGCAGAACGCCAACCACTCCTCTTACAGCGGGTATGTAAAGACCGGCGGGTTTGACGTTGGTGGCCTCATTGGGGACAGAAGCATCATTAAACGGGTGGCGCTAGACGGCAGAGTGAAAGGCAGCGGATTCTCCTTTGAAACCGCTCACCTGCAACTGGATGCCACTATCAATGCCATTGACCTGTACAACTACAACTACCGTAACATTGTAGTAGACGCAGACCTGAGCCGGGAGACCTTCAACGGTGATTTGAGCATTAAGGACCCAAACCTTGCCCTCACCGCCCATGGCAAGGTCAACCTGCAGAACAACAACCAGATTTTTAACCTGAGCGTGCAGTTGAAACGCGCCAACCTGAAAACATTAGGGCTCACTGATCAACAGATCTACCTGGAAACAGACGCAAAGGTAGACTTTACCGGTGTGAAACTGGATGAAATAAGCGGTACCGCCACCTTTGAAAACACTTTCCTGAGCTACCAGGACCAGAAAGTGGCCATTGACTCTCTGGAGGTGGTCTCCCATTTCCATGACGGCATCAGGGAACTGCATGTAGGCTCAGAGCTGCTGGCCTTGCGGGCAGGGGGGAATTTTCAATACAGTACCCTCTTTGCTGACCTCAAGACCCTCTATGAAGAGTACCGGCTGAACTTCAGGAATGACCCGGTGGCCCTGGCCAATTACTACCGCCGCAAACCGGCTACACCGCCCGCGCCGTATGAGGTGGAACTGGATGTGCTTTTCAGGAGGGTGAACCCCTTGCTGCACGCCTTCGCCCCTGAGGTTTCCCTTTCAGACTTCACCCACATGGAAGGCTCCTTCAGAAACGGGCCAACCGCCATCCTCTCCCTGGTGGGCACGGTTGACACGGTGTACTACGGCAAAAACCAGTTCTACAAGAACCGGGTAGATTTCACATCGTCTAAGCTTTGGAACAGTGCAGATGTATTGGCCAACGCGGTGGTGACATCAGAACGGCAGAGGCTGAAAGGTGCCGGTGACACAGAAAACCTGTACGTAGAAGGGGTGTGGAATGACCGCTTGATCAGTTTCTCCAGCAACATTGCCCAAACCGGCACCACCAACCGCGCCAACATCAGCGGAAATGTGGCGTTTCACCAGGATGATATTCAGATTGTCTTTAACCGCTCCAACATCAATGTGCTGGACCGCGTCTGGACCATCTCCCCCAACAACACCATTGTGTTTGAAGACGGTGACATCAACTTCAACAACATCATCTTCTCAAACGGGCCCCAAAGCATCACCCTCACCGGGGCGGTCTCCAGAAATCCGCAGCAGCTGCTGACCGTTGCTATCCAGGATTTCCAGCTCGAAAACCTGAACCCTTTGCTGCCAGACAAGATCAACGGTCGCCTGAACGGGGAGCTGCTCCTCAGAGACCTCTACCAGAACATCATCATGTCTTCGCGCATGACGGTAGATTCTTTCATGGTTGACAATCTTCTGATAGGAAACGTTACCGGCACCACCGCCTGGGACAATACCCGGGAACTCCTGAATGTAGACGTGGGAATTAGCCGCGACAACCAGAAAGTGCTGTCCCTCACCGGTACCTACAACCCAGACGGGGGGGCGCAGGAACTGGATCTTATGGCGGTCATGGATGACGCCCAGATTAAAATTGTGGAGCCCCTGCTTAAAACCATCATGACAGATATGAGCGGTACCATGGCGGGCAGAGTTAGGATTTCTGGGAAACTCTCCGGGCCAATCCTGAAAGGTTCTGTGATGGTGACAGACGGTTCTTTTGTATTCAACTACCTCAAAACCAAGTACACGTTCTCAGACCGCGTCTACTTCAGTGAGAACGACATCTCCTTCCGGAATGTACGGCTGCGGGACATTTACAACAACACGGCCATTCTGAATGGCGGGGTCTTCCATGACGGCTTCAGCAACATGGTGCTGGATCTGAAAGCCATCTTCACCCGCTTCATGGTACTGAACACCACCCGCGAAGACAACCCCATGTACTTTGGTACCGCCTTTGCCACGGGAGAGGTCACCGTGTTGGGGCCCACTTCAAACATGCGGGTAGACATCAAGGCTAAAAGTGAGAAAGACACCCAAATCTCTATTCCGTTAGACAACGCCACCTCACTGGAGCAGCAGAACTTTATCAGTTTCATCAATACCAACCCGGCCCTCAGAGACACAGCCGCCGCTACCGGGGTTGTTCCAGAGAAGAAAGGCCTTGATCTCTCAGGCATCAGGCTCAACTTTAACCTAGACATTGATGAAAACGCCTACCTGGAACTCATCTTTGATGAAAAAACAGGAGACATCATCGCGGCCGCGGAAGGGGGAATATCAGGATGGACATTGATACCCGCGGTGAGTTCTCCATGTACGGCACCTATGAGATCATACAGGGCCGGTACAACTTCACCCTGCTGGGGCTGGTGAACAAAGAATTCAACATAAGGCCGGGGGGAACCGTGACCTGGAACGGAGACCCCCTGGAAGGTCTGCTCAACATCACGGCCACCTACACCCAGCGGGTGTCGTTAGAACCAATTCTGGCCTTGGGAGCTGCCCAAACACAGTCTGGGATTACCTGGGGCCGGTATCCGGTAACGGCGGTCATGGATCTGGACGGCCCCCTCACCACGCCGCAGATCAGGCTGAACCTGGAGTTCAATGACACTCCCAGTCTGCTGGAAGACCAGATCACCAACTACCTGAACACCATCAGGAATGACGAACAGGAACTAAACCGGCAGGTTTTCTCGCTCCTGGCCTTTAAACGCCTGTCGCCGCAGAACGAATTCCAGGTGGCCGTGGGCGATTTGGGCAGCAGCGTGGGGGAACTCTTCTCCAACCAGTTCAGCTACTGGCTTTCCCAGATAGACCCCAACCTGGAGGTTGACATTGGGGTGAGCGGCAGCGGTGATCAGGTGCTGGATGACATTCAATTGCGCCTCAGTTATACCTTTTTGGAGGGCCGTTTGCGCATTACCCGTGAAGGCAGCATCAACAACAACCAGGTGGGCAACAGCGGCAGAACCACCGCCATTGGCGACCTCTCTGGTGAGTTCTACCTGAGCAAGAGCGGCCAGCTGCGGTTACGGGTCACCCACCAGACCACCCCGCGGGATTTTGAGGCCAACACCACCGCCACCAGACAAACCATTAGTGTGCTGCACCAGGCCAACTTTGACAACCTGGGGGAACTCTGGCGCAGCATCTTCCCCAAGAAGATCAAGGAACCTGCCCGCCAGATTATTGACGAAGACGAGCGGGTACCAATTATCAACCCAAATTAATTGCATTCCTGTTTTCGGCCTGTTTTTCAGAAAACAGCCCGAAAACAGGAATGCTGGTTTCTAAGAGGAATTGAAGAACTGCGAACAACCATGTTGTTCAGTTGAGGCAAGCGCCAGACGGTGCAGGTAAAAGCAGCTTTGGCGTTCGGGGCGGTTAAGGGAAATGGGCCATGCCAGGTTATATAATAGCCAGGGGAAGGCTCGGTAAGGCAGAGTAGCATTGGCCTTCCTGTCAATATGATTTCGGCCCCATCTCCTGTTCCCAGCCTGCTGTAATACCAGTCCTTTTGCTTCGTTTATAAGGAACCGGTGTCTACATCTGGCTTTGGCAGAAGGACTTCCCGGTTCTGTTTCTGACCTATTTTTCTGAAAACAGGCTAAAAACGCTCAGGGATCCGGTCTTGTTCTAAATAATTGCTATTTTTGCGAGCATACATCCTATGGCAGCAAAACCGCTAAAACATACCCGTAAGAAGAAGCTGGGCAACTACCCGCACACCATGGTGATTTTCAGCATTACGCTGGCGCTGTTTGTGATTGGTTTGTTTGGGTTACTGCTTATACATGCCGGTAAACTCTCTAATCTGGTAAAGGAGAACATGGAGGTGCAGGTGTACCTTGACCGTGACCTTACCCCCCTGGAAATAGAGAAGCTGAAAAAAACGCTGGCCCGCAAAGAATACATAGCCTACCAGGAGGGCAAAGCGCAGGTAACGTTTTTCTCAAAGGAAGACGGTGCCCGTGAATTCATAGAAGACAGTGGGGAGGATTTTTTGACCTTTCTGGGGGAGAACCCGTTGCGGGATGCCTTCATTTTGCGCATCAACCCTGAATTTGCCACTTCGGCCCAGCTCAAGAAAATAAAGCATGACCTGCAGAACACGGTGGGCGTGTATGAGGTGGAGTACGTAGAAAGTCTGATTGACTCCATTAACCAGAACCTGAGACGCCTGAGCATTGTGTTGCTCTCGTTTGCGGGCATTCTGGTACTGGTGGTCATCATTCTCATCAACAATACCATCAAACTGGCATTGTTCTCCCAGCGGTTCCTGATCAGGAGCATGCAGCTGGTGGGGGCCACCTCCTTCTTCATTCAGAGGCCGTTCCTGAACCGGGCGGTTTTTCAGGGAATTATCAGCGGCCTGCTGGCCTCCCTGCTGCTGTTTGCCCTGCTCCAGTATGCGTACCATGAAATAAGTGAGCTGTACGTGCTGCGTGATGAGCGGCAGATGGTGATTTTAATGGCGGCCCTGCTGGTGCTGGGTGGTTTACTGGGCTTTTTCAGCTCTTACCGCTCAGTAAAAAAATACCTGAGAGCTTCTTTAGACGATTTATACTAGGATTAACAACACCCCATGGATACTAAGAACACCAACCTTTTCTCCTTCGGAAAAAGAAATTACCAGATCATGCTGTTAGGTCTGCTGGTGATGGCCATTGGCTTTATCATCATGGCCCTTGACTCTGAACCTTACGGTTACGGTTTCCTGGGCCTTACGCTTGGCCCCCTTGTACTGGTGGTTGGGTTTATCATTCAATTCTTTGCCATTCTGGCCAAACCTAGAAAAGACGCTTAATGAGTATCTGGGAAGCCATTATCCTTGCCATTGTAGAAGGATTGACAGAGTTTTTGCCGGTTTCTTCTACCGGCCACATGGTGATTGCCTCCAGCCTTATGGGGATCAGCGCCTTTGAATTTACTAAAATGTTTACCGTCACCATTCAGTTTGGGGCTATTCTCTCAGTGGTGGTGCTGTACTGGAAGCGGTTCATCAACTCCTTTGATTTTTACAAGAAGCTGCTGGTAGCGGTGGTTCCGGCCTTGGCCATTGGTTTTGTGCTGAAAGATGTGGTAGACGCCATGCTGGAGCGTGTAGAGGTGGTGGCCATTAGCCTGGTGCTGGGGGGGATCATCCTGATCTTCATTGACCGCTGGTTTAGGGAGAAGACCAACCCTGTAACCACCCCCAGTTATAAAAACGCACTGGTGATAGGCTTTTTTCAGTGCCTGGCCATGATTCCCGGGGTTTCCAGGTCTGCCTCCTCTATCATTGGCGGCATGACGCAGAACATGACCAGAAAAGCGGCCGCCGAGTTTTCGTTCTTTATGGCAGTGCCCACCATGCTGGCCGCAGCCGGTTACAAAGTGGTGACAGACCTCCTGCACCTTGAAATATCTGATCTGCTCACGTTTGACCTCCCCAAAATTGAGGCGGGTTTTAACGCCATTACCCCCCAGGAATGGCAGGCGCTTCTCATAGGCAATGTGGTGGCTTTCATTGTGGCCATGGCCGCCATCAAATTCTTTGTTGGCTTCCTGACGAAATACGGGTTTAAACTATTTGGGTACTACCGTATTATAGTGGGTCTGGTGATTTTAATGCTGTTGGCCTTTGGGGTAGACATTCAGGTAGTATAATGCAGGAAGAACGCAATTTTGATTTTGAGGCAGGGGCGGTCCTGTTGATCAACAAACCCCTCACCTGGACGTCTTTTGACGTGGTGAAGAAAACCAAGTTCACCCTGCGCATCAAAAAAATTGGCCACGCCGGCACGTTAGACCCCCTGGCCACCGGTCTCTTGATTCTCTGCACTGGCAAATTCACCAAACGCATTGAGGAGATTCAGGCACAGGAGAAGGAATACACCGGTAAAATGGTGCTGGGCCACACCACCCCTTCCTTTGATCTGGAAACCGAAATCGACTCTACCTCCCCCACAGACCATCTCACAGAGCAGATGATCAGAGAAGCGGCGGCTTCGTTTGAAGGGGAGATTGATCAGGTGCCCCCTATTTACTCGGCGGTAAAAGTAAACGGGCAGCGCGCCTACACCATTGCCCGCAAGGGCGGCGAGGCCGAAATCAAAGCAAAGCGCATCACCATCAAGCAGTTTGCCATCACCTCTGTTGACGGCAACCAGATTGCGTTTAAGGTAGTTTGCTCCAAAGGAACCTACATCAGGAGTTTAGCCCGGGACCTGGGCGGGAAACTAGGGTGCGGCGCTTACTTATCTGAGTTGGTGCGCACCCGTATTGGCGATTACAAATTAGAAGAGGCCATGAGCCTGGAACAAGTACAGGAACTCCGCGATAAACTTTTTGCCCAGCATGATCGTCATCCGGGAGCTTAACCAATTTCCTTTACTTGCGCATGCGGTGGTGACCTCTGGCACCTTTGACGGCGTACACGTGGGCCATCAGAAAATACTGGCCCGGCTTACTGAGAGTGCCCGCCAAAGCACCGGGCAGAGCGTGGTGATAACGTATTGGCCGCATCCGCGCACGGTCCTTAACCCTCATGATGACTCCCTGCGTCTGCTCTCCACCATTGAAGAGCGCATAGAGGCGCTGGAACAGTTTGGGGTAGACTATCTCCTGATACTCCCGTTCACCAGAGAATTTGCACAGCTCACGTCTGAGGAATACATCCAGCAGATACTGATCAACACACTGCACACCAAAAAACTGGTCATTGGCTATGACCACCGCTTCGGGAAAAACAGGGAAGGCGGGTTTGATTACCTGCAGGCCAACGCCCGCCGGTACGGCTTTGAGGTGGAGGAGATTCCCAGGCAGGATATTGACGAGGTGGGCGTGAGCTCCAGTAAGATCAGAACCGCTTTGGAGAAAGGCGATGTAGAAACCGCCGCCCGCTATCTTGGTCGCCCCTATACCCTCTCAGGACGGGTGGTGGAAGGGAAAAAATTAGGCAGAACCCTGGGCTACCCCACCGCCAACCTGCAACCCCAGGACAAACTGAAACAGGTGCCGGCCATTGGTATTTACGCGGTCATGGTAAAAACCACATCTGGCAGCTTCAAAGGCATGCTCAGCATTGGCACCAACCCTACCGTGAACGGCTCTTCCCAGACCATTGAGGTCCATCTCTTTGATTTTGAGGGGGAGCTCTACGGCCAGGAAATCACCCTCTCCTTTATTGCCTACATGCGGCCTGAGGAGAAGTATGAGAACCTGGACCTACTGGTCCGGCAGCTGCACCAGGACAAAGCCACCGCCTTACAACTGTTAGGATAATTCAGTCTTTTCCGTAACTTCACCACGGGCTTTCACGATAGAAAGGGGAAGAAGGCAGCCCAGATTAGGTTTGTCAGTTCTAACGTTCCTGTTCTATGTTCAAAAGCATACTCGCTGTGTTAGGCGGGGCAGCCGTAGGTGTCTTCACCATTGGTCTGGTCCAGTACCTTGGGCACCAGTGGTACCCCACCCCCGGCAACCTTTCCCTGGATGACACGCAGGCAGTGGGCTCCTATCTTGCCACTGCCCCAACCGGCGCGCTCCTCCTGGTGCTGCTGGCCTACGCCCTCGGTTCCTGGTTTGGCGGTATGGTGGGCGCCCGCTATGCCCCCGCAAAACCGGTGGTACATGCGCTGGCAGTAGGGCTGCTGCTCATGCTTTCAGGAATTGCCAATCTGCTGGTGATTCCGCACCCGCTCTGGTTTAGCATTGTTTCTTTGCTGGTGTACCTGCCCATGGCATTTTTTGGGGGCATGATGTCCTCCAGGAGAATTCCATAGGTATTCCTGTTTTCAGGCTGTTTTTCTGAAAACAGGTCTAAAACGCACATTCTGAGAAAACTGGGCCCTAGCTGCCCTTTCAAATAAGATAACTTTCCATCTCTACTTAGAGTCACATGATCAACAAAGTAGTACAAGACGCCGCTGCCGCCTGCCATGACATCCCTTCTGGCGCCACCCTCATGCTGGGGGGGTTTGGGCTCTGCGGAATTCCTGAGAACGCCATCCAAGAGCTCCTTCGGTTGGGGGTGAAAGACCTTACGTGCATCTCCAACAACGCCGGGGTAGATGATTTTGGGATTGGGCTGCTGCTGCAGAAACGGCAGGTTAAGAAAATGATCTCCAGCTACGTGGGTGAAAATGCCGAGTTTGAGCGCCAGCTGCTCTCCGGGGAGCTGGAGGTGGAGCTGATCCCGCAGGGAACGCTGGCCGAGCGCATCAGGGCCGGCGGCGCGGGCATTCCTGCCTTCTTCACTCCCGCCGGCTATGGCACTGAGGTGGGGGAAGGCAAGGAGAGCCGTGAGTTCAACGGCAAAATGTATCTCATGGAAACCTGGCTTAAGGCAGATTTCGCGCTGGTCAAGGCCTGGAAAGGAGACACGGCCGGCAACCTTATTTACAAAGGCACCGCCCGCAATTTTAACCCCATGATGGCCGCCGCCGGCAAAATCACCATTGCCGAAGTAGAGGAACTGGTTCCTGTGGGCGAGCTGGACCCCAACATGATCCATACCCCCGGCATTTACGTGCAGCGCATTTTCCAGGGGAAGGACTATGAGAAGCGCATTGAACAACGTACCATTCGGTCTTAACTAGTACTCATTTTGAACAGTATGCCTTTAGATAAACACGGAATAGCGAAACGCATAGCCCAGGAACTGGAAGACGGGTTTTATGTGAACCTGGGGATTGGAATTCCCACGTTAGTGGCCAATTATATACCCGAGGGAATGAATGTGGTGCTGCAGAGTGAGAATGGCCTGTTGGGCATGGGCCCCTTCCCTACTGACAGTGAGGTAGACCCAGACCTTATCAATGCCGGGAAGCAAACCGTGACCACCTTGCCCGGCTCTGCCCTTTTCAGCTCGGCAGAAAGCTTTGCCATGATCAGGGGCGAACATGTGCAGCTGACCGTGCTGGGCGCCATGGAAGTCTCTGAACGCGGAGACATTGCCAACTGGAAGATCCCGGGCAAAATGGTGAAAGGCATGGGCGGTGCCATGGATCTGGTGGCCTCTGCCAAGAACATCATTGTGGCCATGCAGCATACCTCAAAAGACGGTCAGTCAAAACTGCTCAAGACGTGCTCCCTGCCCATCACCGGTTTGCAGTGCGTTAAGAAAATAGTCACAGATCTGGCCGTACTGGAGGTGACAGCAGATGGCTTTAAGCTTCTGGAGAGGGCTCCGGGCGTAACGGTAGAACAGATTCTGGCCGCCACTGAAGGCCGTTTGCTGGTAGAAGGGGAGATTCCTGAAATTAAAATTGCCTGAGAGTTGTTACCACTTCGGCGCAAGCCGTACCTCTAATTTTGTGTTTTTGACCTGTTTTTCAGAAAACAGGCCAAAAACAGCGTATAGATACTTGTTCTTAAAACAAAAGTGCCAGCTTACCTTTGTGCTTAGAGCATGTTAAAATTGTCTTCTGCGCTTTAAAACGGCACCAGAATAACCTGGCTTTGCCAGAACCTTTTGCTTCTGTTTTAATGCCGGTGCAATAACTCTTTAAACAAGCTCTAACTTGCGGCGGAAAGCAGCAACCATCCTGGGAGGGGGCTGGGTATAAAGATTTCCTCCTTTTTCACCTCTTCTGTGTTGGCTATGGCACAGAAAAGAAAAGCAACCAGCAATATGAGTGAGACAACTGAACACAAATTAATACTAAGACAACTTACCCAGGCAGATTATAAAGAGGTAAAGCAGATCATGGAAATGGTCTACACCAACCTGGGCGGCTCCTGGACCCAAAAAGAATTCAACTCCCTGCTCAAACGCTTCCCAGAGGGGCAGCTGTGTATTGAGGATAAAGGACGGGTGGTGGCAGCCGCCTTGAGCTTGATCGTTGATTATTCTGAATACGGCGACAAGCACACCTATGAGCAGATTGTGGGCGGTGGCAAGTTTGACACCCATGACGCAGACGGCGACACCCTGTACGGCGTAGATGTGTTTGTGCACCCAGACTACCGTAACCTGCGCCTGGGACGGCGTTTGTATGACGCCCGTAAGGAGCTCTGCGAAAACCTGAACCTGCGCGGCATCATCCTGGGCGGCCGCATACCCGGCTACAAGGAACATTCTGACAAGATGACGCCGGGCAAGTACATTGAGCAGGTGCGCAACAAGGAGATCTATGACCCTATCTTAACGTTCCAGCTGAGCAACGGCTTTCACGTACGGAAGATTATCAAAGGCTACATGCCCCAGGATAAGGAGTCTAAAGCCTATGCCTCCTTGCTGGAATGGATCAACGTGTACTATGAAGAAAAGGAGACGCTGGTAGGCGGCACCAAGAAAGTGGTACGCATTGGGGTAATCCAGTGGCAGATGCGCCAAATGAACTCCCTGGAGGATTTTGAGCAGCAGATTGAGTTCTTCGTGGACACGGTAAGCTCTTACAAGGCAGACATGGTGCTGTTCCCTGAGTTCTTTAATGCCCCGCTCATGGCACTCACAGATGAGACCACCCCGTCTGCGGCTATCAGAAAGTTAGCCGATTATACAGACGGCATACGGGAGCGCCTCATTCACCTGGCCCTCTCGTACAACATCAACATCATTGCGGGGAGTATGCCGGAGTACATAGACAACAAGCTCCACAATGTAAGCTACCTCTGCCGCCGCGATGGCACCTGGGACAAACAGTACAAGCTGCACGTTACACCAGACGAGGCCCATTACTGGGGAATGCGCGGCGGAAATAAACTGAATGTATTTGACACCGACTTCGGGAAGATAGGGATTCTGATCTGCTATGACGTAGAGTTCCCGGAGCTGGCCCGTATGCTGTCTGACCAGGAGATGAAAATCCTGTTTGTTCCGTACCAGACAGATACCAAGAATGCGTACTTGCGGGTACGGCACTGCGCCCAGGCCCGTGCCATTGAAAACGAATGCTATGTGGCTATCACCGGCAGCGTGGGCAACCTGCCCCGGGTAGAGAACATGGACATCCAATACTCGCAATCAGCGGTGTTTTCGCCCTCAGACGTTGCTTTCCCGCATGATGCCATCATTGCAGAGGCCACACCCAACACCGAGATGACCCTGATCGCCGACCTGGACCTGGAGCTTCTGAAGGACCTGAACACCACCGGCAGCGTGCGTAACCTGCGTGACCGCCGGAAGGATCTCTACAACCTGAGCTGGCTGCACCAGAAAGAAGATGATTTAACTGAGATTTAGAGAAAGTAGCTCAGAAACAGGAACGGCTGGCCACATGGCCAGCGTTCCTGTTTCTGAGCGGTTCATTGCAAGAGGAGACGTTGGGGAGCTTGTGGAGAGGGGTTTGTATTGCAGGTAAAGCTTAAGAACAAAGAACTAGGTGCTGGTGCATTAACTTCAATCTTTGGCCAAGGACTGTGATTGTCTCTAAAGCTTCTGTTTTGGGGCTGTTTTTTTAAAAATAGACCAAAAACGGCAACACCAGCTCAACCTTTCCCACCTAAGTAAAACGGAAAAAGTAATACCAGGGAAGTTCTTTAGATTTTAAACCGGCAGACGTATTAGAAGGTACATCTCCTTTAACGAAAGCTTTTTGACCTGCTTAACAAAAGGCGCTGCTGTTTTCGGGCTATTTTTCTGAAAACAAGCCAGAAACAGCGTCGCCTGCCTAGCTCTTCGCCACTAGTTATAAACGTTAAACTGAAACGCCAACCACGGTGCCAGTTTTTTTCCTATATCAAACTTGCCTTGCTTCTTTTATGGTTGTCATACCAAAAGGCCAAAAGAAGGCCAATGAGGTAGCCTATGATACCTCCTATAATCAGGTGTTCTTTTAAAACGGGCTTTGTTGGCTTTTGGATAGGAGCGAAACCTACTACTACCTGCACGATCTCCAAGGTTTTTAACCTTGACCGAAGGTATTCCTGCTTTTCAACTAAATTCAAACCTGTCTCATACAAACCTGCCTGATCTACCAAGTCACCCTTCACCAGTTCGTTTACCGGCTGTTTAAGCCTTTTGAGAGAGATGGATGACTGTTTAGCACTGTCAAGGGACGCAATATCATATTCCAGTTTGGCAAGCACGCGTTCCATGTACTCCCTCTTTGCGCCGGTACTTTTGGTGAAAAAATCATTTTTGTTAAAATAATGCACGAGCCCTTTCTGGAGAGGAACAAAAATTGTCTGGTCATAGACTTCTGCTTCTATGCTGAAAGGTCCGCCATATATCACGGTATCTACCTCTTCTGAGAATTGATCCAGGTTAGAAAATTTGAGGGACTTGATGAAAGAGGCTTTGTCTTTGCTCATGTTAAGGTTGGCCGAAATCTCATCTAAATTCCCATCCATCACTAATTTGTTCATTCTTTCAACTTCCCCCTTGAAATAGTCATTTCTTATTTCAGCAGGCGCCAAGGTCATGGTACTAATAAAATATTTCCGCTTTACCTGAAAAACCAGCTGCCCCGCCCCTATCCCAAGAAGGAGTGTAAGAACAAGCAGGAAAAAATAGTTAAAGTTGATAATGGCAGTACGTTTCAAGCCAGATAAAAGCCTGTGGTAAAGCTGGTTGAGCTTTCTCAAAACCAACCTGAGATCTATTTCATCTGAATAAACGGAAGCGGGCTTAGACGGCTCCCTAGTACTGTTGTCCATAAAATGCTGAAGAAAACTAATGTAAAGATGAGGATTTTAAGAAAATGAACAAAAGTAAATGAACTTGGGCCCATCTTTGGTTAGTGACAGGTACTGGTATTGCGCAGATTGACATTTGTGCTGAAAATCAATCTAGCGCCCACCTGCCTCTCTCCAATTTGCCAGCCAAAGCGCACCTAGGCTGCGCAAAAAGAGCTTAACCTAGACCTGACGCTGCTCTTTTTCGCCTGCAAAACCAAAAGCTGATCCTGCTTTAGCTGAATAGAAAAGTGGTTCTACCCCAGCTGACCAGGTCTAACAGAGAAATTTGACCATAGTCCCTGATACACTTTCCCCGGTACTTGGCTTTTGACCTCCTGAACAGCCGGCTACAGCAGATTGCTCCCCCCTGGCCCGCTCTCCCAGGGTGTACCCTTCCTGCTAAAGTTGCCCTGGCCCTTTGACGTTGCCTATTTGTTTGGTTACTTTGTTACAGTAGAACCAACCTCTCTTTTTTATCATTAAGACCAATAGGCCTAGGTGCGGCTTTGATCTTGTGTCCCGTTTTCTCTAATGTTTTTAAAAGGAATTTACTGGGATTTTTTAGAAAAGGTCCTTAACCAGGGAATTGGTTTGATTGTTTCAATTATCCTGGCCCGCCTCCTGTCACCTGAAGACTTCGGTTTTCTGAGCATGGTCATGGTGATTGTAACCTTTGCAAATGCGTTTATGGACATGGGCTTTAGTACCGCTCTTGTGCAAAAGCAGGAAATCACGGAGGAGCAGTATTCCACAGTCTTCTACTTAAACCTAATGGTTGGCTTGCTGCTGTCTGTATTGATATTTGCAAGTTCAGGAATGGTTTCAGATTTCTATGGAGAGCCTTCCTTGGCTCCCTTGATTCAAGGAATCTCCCCGGTTTTTCTCCTCAATGCCTTTGCGTTAATACAGACCTCTAAACTCTTAAAAGCCATTGATTTAAAACCCCTGGCCATTTACAGGGGCATAGCAGTGGCTGTATCTGGGGCAATAGGCATTGCCATGGCTTACCTGGGGTATGGAGTATGGAGCCTGGTGGCACAAAGCCTGCTCAATACAATAATTTTCACGCTGCTTCTATGGCTTTTCTCCCCCTGGCAGCCAACATGGACTTTCAACCTTTCTTCTGTGCGGGAGTTATGGGCTTTCGGTTCAAAAATCTTTCTGCCCACGGTGCTTGAGAATATCTTTAGCCGTTTAGATGTCTTTATCATTGGAAAGATTTTTAATGCTTCGTCACTGGGGTATTATACACGGGCCCAATCCCTGAATAGCCTGGTGGTGCATTACAGTTCTGGGAGCATTACAAAAGTATTTTTCTCTGTAATTAGCAGGCATCAGCATGATATAGGGAAAGTGGTCTCCGTTTATAAGAAATCCCTAGTAACGGTTTCCTTTTTAGCGTTTATCCTGTTAAGCATTTTATATGTTTCTGCAGACCATATCATTCTTCTCCTGTTCACCTCAAAATGGAGTCAGTCTATTGTCTATTTCAGAATTATGCTGTTAGGGGGGTTTGCTTACCCGTTAAGCTCTATCATGGTGAACCTTATCAGTGGCCGGGGAAATTCGTCAGCCTTTCTTAAACTAGACATGATAAAAAAATCAATTCTGCTTCTGGTTTTTATTATCGGGTTTCAGATGGGTATTACTGCTTATCTGTACGGGATGGTCATCTTTTACTTTATTTCGGTTTTAGTGAATATGTTGTTTGTGAGCAGAGATATCAGTCTGTCTATGGGCACACAGGCCAGAATGATAGTTCCTTATTTCCTGCTGGCGTTTATCTCTGGTTTTGCGGCAATGCAGATTAAAACGTACCTTTTGCTACCCAGAATCTTATTGTTGGGGCTGGAGGCGTCTACCATCCTTTTTCTTTATATAGGGCTTAATTTGATTTTTAGAACGGAAGCGTCACTACTTATCAAAGAAAAATTTTCAAATATTCTGAGCCAGAAAGGCAAGTAACCTTAAACTAATTTACCTTTACATTCAATATCCTTCACCATTTGCTTCTTGTTCAAGCATTTTTGAAGTTCATTAAAAGAACCCTCTCCTAACACTGACTCTCCCCGCTAAGATGCTACAAAAGATAAAAAGCCTTGCTTATAGGGTTATAACAGGTGTTTTACCAGCCAGAAGACAATGTATTGTTTGCAACAGTAAAATATTTTCATTTAAGGCTTTATCACCTCATTACGCCCAAAAGCTGAAGGAGTATGGGTGGCCTTATTCTTTTGATGATTTTGAAACTCTCAATGTGCAGGAGTACCAATGCCCCCGGTGTGGTTGCTCAGACAGAGACAGGCTGTATGCGCTCTATATGAAGAAGGTAATTGACCCTCTGGTGCCTTACAGACTGCTGGATATTGCCCCCGCCCCGGCCTTAAGAAGCTTTATCAAATCCTTCCCTAACATCACGTATAGGTCGGCTGATCTTTATATGCATGACGTAGATGATCAGGTAGATCTTACTGATATGCATTTGTATGAAGACAGTAGCTTCCATGCGTTCATTTGCTCCCATGTTTTAGAACATGTGCCAGATGATCAAAAAGCAATGAAGGAACTATACCGGGTCCTGAAACCTGCGGGTTGGGGAATTGCCATGGTGCCTGTTCTCTTATCTATTGAACAAATTGATGAAGAACCCACCCTTGAGTCTATACCTGAGAGGTGGCGACGCTTTGGACAGGATGACCATATTCGCCAGTTTTCTAAGAGTGGTTTCGTGGGCAGACTTAAAGGAGCTGGCTTCAAGGTTAGAGAATGGACGGTGAAGGATTTCACCCCAGAGGAGTTTATAAAAAATGGCATCAGCCCACGTTCTGTTCTGTACATAGTTTCCAAAGAAAATGATTAATGTAACTAAACCGTTTCTGCCCCCTAAGGAAGAATATGACACCTATTTACAGGGCATCTGGAAAAGGGAATGGTTAACGAACAATGGTCCGCTGGTCAATGAGTTGGAGCTAAGGCTAAAGGAATATTTTGAGGTACCTCATCTGTTCTATGTAAGCAACGGCACCATAGCCTTACAGATAGCAATCAAAGCACTAGGGCTGACCGGGGAAGTCATCACCACCCCGTTCTCTTATGTTGCCACTACCAGTAGCATTGTTTGGGAAGGCTGCACCCCTGTCTTTGTTGACATTCACCCAGGCACGCTCAACATTAACCCTGCGCTTATAGAGGAGGCCATCACCCCCCGTACCACTGCCATTCTAGCCACGCATGTGTACGGGAACCCGTGTGATGCAGAAGCTATTGAAGCGGTGGCCGCAAAACACAACCTGCGCGTCATTTATGATGGAGCCCATGCTTTCGGTTCAAAAATAGGCACGGGTTCCGTCTTCCACTTTGGTGATGTTTCAACGCTGAGTTTCCATGCCACTAAATTATTCCATACCATTGAAGGGGGCGCCATTGTCACCAAAGACCCTGAAACCGCAAAAAAAATAGCCTTCATGAGAAACTTTGGCCACAATGGGCCAGAAAAATTCTCCGGTATAGGCATCAACGGCAAGAACAGTGAGTTTCATGCCGCCATGGGGCTCTGTAATTTAAAATATGTTGATGAAATTCTTCAAAAAAGGAAAGAGCTGTCAGAGCGGTATGACCACATGCTTCGTAGGCTAAAGGTGCAACGCCCTTCTGTTCTTTCTAACCATACCGCAAACCATGCTTACTACCCTGTCATTTTTGAAGACGAACCAGCTTTGCTAAAGGCTATTGAGGCGTTACATGGTGTCTATGTCTACCCTAGAAGATACTTCTACCCTTCTCTGGAGACACTGGAGTACATCACTACAGCTTATCCGGTGCAGACATCTGGCGATATCTCTAAACGGGTCCTTTGCCTGCCTTTGTACCATGAGCTTTCTGTTGAGGAAGTAGACATGATTTCAAGGGCCTTGTTAAGAGCCCAAAACTATTAGCCCATGATCATTATTGGAGCCAACGGCCATGCAAAAGATCTGCTGCAGGTTCTAACAGCCAATGGCGAAACTTCTGGCTTGTCTTTTTTTGATGATGTGACCAGAGACCTTCCCCCGCAGCTTTACGGACGCTTCCCTATCCTTAGGTCTATAGACGAAGTAGGCCAGATTTTCAGGAATGACAATCGATTTGCGCTGGGGGTGGGCCAACCTAAGATTCGGTTCACCTTAGGTCAAAAATTCACAGAGTTAGGCGGTTCTTTGGTTTCTGTTATTGACCATAAGGCAGACATTGGCCAGTATGGGGTTTCCCTTGGCACGGGGTTGAATGTTATGTCAAAGGTTCTAGTCTCTAATAGTGTGCAGATTGGGGAGGGTTGCTTACTGAATGCTGGCGTGCAAGTGCACCATGATGTGGTGGTAGGGAAGTACACAGAACTGTCACCCGGTACTATAGTAAATGGCGGGGCAACCATAGGTGATTTCTCTTTTCTAGGGGCGGCTTCTACGGTGCTGCCCAAGGTGAAGATTGGTATAAATGTAGTAATAGGGGCTGGGGCGGTAGTTACCCGGGACATACCTGACCATTCGGTAGCGGTGGGGGTACCAGCCCGGGTAATTAAAACGAATACTAGCGAATGGCTCCCAAGGTAAGCGTCTGCATGATTGCCTACAACCATGCAGACTTTATAGTACAGGCAATTGAAGGGGTGCTCATGCAAAAAACAGATTTCCCGTTTGAGTTAATCATTGGGGAAGACTGCTCTACAGACGCGACCCGATCCATTATCAAAAAATATGGAGAAACTTTCCCGGAAAAAATAAGGCTTCTGCTTCCTGATACCAATGTAGGAATGATGAAAAATTTCCTCCAAACCCTTGATGCCTGCAAAGGAGAGTACATTGCCTTATGCGAAGGTGACGATTATTGGACGGACGAGCTAAAACTACAGAAGCAAGTAGACTTTTTAGATCAAAACCCTGATTTTTCTATCTCCTTCCACAGGGCAAGAATTGTTATGGAGCCCAGTGGCAACGAAGAGACCTCTAATTTAGACCAACCTCCTGTTTCTACCATAAAAGACCTCTTTAGAGAAAACTTCATTTTCACAGCCACCTGCCTTTTCAGAAATCATCTGGTTGCGCCCTACCCAGCTTTTCTTTTAAAAGCTGCCATTGGTGACTGGCCGCTCCATATTTTAAACGCTCATAAAGGTAAAATAGGCTTTTTGCCAGAGGTAATGGCGACGTATAGAGTGCATTCAGGGGGAGCCATCTCCACCGCTTATGCTTCTACCGCCAAGGTAAAAACCATGTTGACTAAGAATGTTGCCACCTTTCAGGCTCTGGATGCCTTCCTGAACTACAGTTACCATAAAAACATACAGCAGACAATATCAGGGTTTTATCTCCACTTAGTGAAGATAAACTTACAGGAGAAGAATAAAAAGGAAGCTGTCCAGAACAGTTACAAGGCCCTGCAAGCAAACTCCAGCATAAAAAGATGGGCGGTATGGCTGTTTTTGACACTTGTGCCTGGCACACGTGTACCCCAAAAGTTCTTGAAAATTTAAACAGTTGGGGAAAGATGAAAGTAAGTAAGCGAGCTGTTTAGAATTTTGAAACTGAAGGAAAAGGCGGCTATGTAAGTTATTCAACCTTCGTTGGTTTCTGTTTTTCGCTGTTTCTGTAAAACAAGCCCGAAACAGAATCAGCATCTTTGCGAATGGACTCTCTTTCATAGTTCCAAGCCATTATGAGGTATTGCTCCCGATCATAGAAGCTTCGTTGAATTTTCTGTTTTTTTGCATTTAAAGTGTCTTGGCTGCGCAAGCGGTGTTGGCGGTGTTGGTGTCTACGTTTTAGGCCCAGTTTCACAAAAACAGCCCTAGAACAGAAGCTTCCTTTTTCTAAAAAAACTAGCAGACGCTTGCGCCAGGGAAAGAAAGAAAGAAAAATTCTGAACAGCTTCCTTTCCAAAAGGTATGGGAAGCAAAAATTTTTCTGGTATGCTTTTATTATTCTACACAGGAAGGCCCCGCTTCTGTTTTTGGCCTGTTTTCATAAAACTAGGCCAAAAACAGAAATAGTTTTTCTGAGGCCCCATTTAGGAGAGTGTCACTCTCTACCAGGTTGGAGGCTTTCAGTTTTATAAAACTTGCTAACCGTGTAAGATTCTACTTTTCCAATCTCAACCTCTCTTTTTATTAACGTATTTTTGCTTTCATTCCTTTTCTTTCATCAGAGCTTCTATTTTTGGGGCTTACATCAAGAATAGAAGTATCTTCTAAATCTAAGATTGCTTTAAGAGCATGTTTAAATTTGTCTTTTGCGCTGCAAACGGGTATCAAAAGAACCTGACTTTGCCTTTTTCTCGCACCATAGCGGGGCGTATGCTGCTCAAAAAAGGCTATAAAAGAACCTTGAGCTCCCCGTTTTCGCTTGCAAAATCAAATTTTAAACAAGCGCTAAAAGTAAAAGGAAGGCACAATGATGTGTGGTAATAGAAGACATTCTTGCCTCCAAACATATAAGTTAAAAAAAGAACTTTACTCTGATTGAGTTAGAATAACTTAAAATTTCTTTCCTACAGAGAATCTACCATTCAGACCAAAAGCATGACTACCCCTCTCGTTTCCATAGCTATGGCCACCTATAATGGTGAAAAGTTCTTGGAGGAGCAGCTTGCTTCTATTTTTAACCAGACGCACCCAAATCTGGAGGTGGTGGTCTGTGATGACATTTCTACAGACAGAACCATAGATATCCTTCAGCAGTACGCACTCACGCACAACTTAAAATATACAGTGAACAGGGAACGGCTGGGGGTGGTACAGAACTTTTCAAATGCAATCAGTATGGCCAGCGGTGACTATGTGGCGCTGGCCGATCAGGATGACGTGTGGCTTCCCACTAAAATTGAAAACTCTCTTCAAAAACTGCTGCTGCTAGAAAGGCAAAGCTCCCCTTTGACACCGGCCCTTGTCTTTACTGATCTGCAGGTGGTAGATGAACAGTTGCAGCCCCTCTACCCCTCTTACTGGGAGTTTATGAAGCTTAATCCTTCTAATTGGTATTTAAATAGAATTTTGGTAGAAAACGTCATGACGGGTTGCACAGCCCTTATGAATAAACCGCTGCTTGAAATAGCACTCCCTATCCCTAACCAGGCGCTCATGCATGATACATGGCTTCTTCTAACGGCTGCCAGTTTTGGGAAAGTGTCCTTTTTACAAGAGCGAACAGTGCTGTACAGACAACACCCCCAGAATGTAGTAGGTGCCCGGCAAAGTAGCCTGAAAAATAAATTCCAGAGCGCTTTAAGTAAAATCACCCGGAACAACTTTTCCCTTTTAGGTGCTGAAATTGAACAAGCAGCGGTTTTTTATAACAGGTACTCTTCAAAACTCAACTACTTCCCTGAGAAAAAAAATGTGCTTAAAGCGTTTATCTCCCTGCAGAAGGTAAACTTCTTCAGGAGAAAATTTCTAATTTTGAAGTTCTCCTTTTTTGGAAGCTCTTTCAAAAAAGCACTTAATGTGCTGGCAAGGGCATAATATTACATTAACAGAGCAAAACTCAGGTATGTCTTTTCTGCCCCAGATTTATACTGTCCTCGTGAATTATAAAGGATGGGAAGACACCCTTGAATGTTTGGAGAGCCTGTTAAAGCTAGACTACCCTCACAACAAGATTATGGTAGTTGACAATGCATCTCCTGATAACTCCTTTCAGCATCTTATAAATTGGGCCGGTTCTTACTTTAAAAATGAACCCTCTGCCTTTGCAGTGCTTACCTGTAAGCAAGTGCTCGAGGTTGACACTGTTGCTTTGGAAGCAACAACAAAGCTGTTTTTCTACCAGTCAGATCAAAATGCAGGATTTGCCGCAGGCAATAATATAGGGATCAGATTTGCCTTACAACAAAACAGCGCTGACTTTCTTTGGTTATTGAATAATGACACGGTTGTAGACAAGAACTGCCTATCTGAGTTGGTGAAAGAAGCGTTATCAGTTGAAAGTAAAAAGAAGAAGGTGGGCATCTGGGGATCAAAAATCCTGTACTACCATGCCCCTGACACCATTCAGGCCTTAGGAGGCAAACTTTCATTGAGAACCTTTACCTCCAGCCATATTGCAGAAGGTCTAAAGGAGGCTGAAATACCAGAACGAATCCAAGCCCCAGATTATATTGTGGGTGCCTCAATGTTTGTAAGCAAGACTTTCATTGAGCAGGTTGGCTTACTGGATGAGAGCTACTTCTTATACTTTGAAGAACTGGATTGGGCTGAGAGGGGAAGGCGCAAAGGCTTTACACTTGGTTTTGCCCGGCAGAGTAAGGTGTTCCATAAAGAAGGACGTTCTATTGGCTCCAGTTCTTCAGGAAAGAAAAAAAGTGAGTTAGCTGACTACCACGGCATCAGAAGCAAAATCATCTTCTTTAAGAAATTTTATCCGGAACGCCGCCTGCAGCTGTTCTTTCTCTTAATGGCCTCTGTTGTTTTGAGATTGGCCAGGTTTCAGTTCTCAAGGGCAATGACCACGCTACGCCTAATGTTAACATCTAGATAAAGGATGGCCCCCAGCTATAAAATATCTGCTTCCAGTTGGTTGGTAACACTGCTGTTGCTGGTGCTTCTGTTTAGTGGTTTTATCACCAATTTCCTCTCTTTTACAGAGATAAGCTTAAGTACAATTGTATTTGATCTTCTGATTTTCCTTTTACTACTCCATACTGGCTTAACCCTTTATGAGCTGACCCTACAAGCGGGGAAAATGAACATCTCGTATGTTTTCTTTGCAGCATTTTGGTTTTTCCTGTTCGTTCTCACCTTGATTAAAACCATTACATTAGATGTGAACCCGCTTCTGGAAAGGCTTTTTGGAATAAGAAACAACCTCGTATATGCTGCCAGCATACTGTATGTCCCGCTTCTTTTCAAAAAAGAACGGCAGATAGGCAGGAGCATCAGACTCTTATATCTGGCAGGCGTACTGCTTTGTTTGTTTGCGATTTTCCAGTTTATTTTCTCTTTCAAACTTCCTATTAGCTTACTGGTACTTAGAGGGGAAGTGACCTTTAGTTTTGTAGAATTTTCTATAGTCAGGCCTACCGCTTTATTGGGCAACACCATTATTTTCGCCAGCTTCACCATTATCCTGTTTTGTATTCTACTACCTAAATACCTCTACCAGAAAAGAAAGATAGATCTGTTTTATATAGGAATTACATTACTGGCCAATGTATTGACCTATACCCGCGCCGCCTTATTTGGAGCCATTTTGTCAGGAGCCATCATCTATGTTCTGTGTTATGGCCGGTTTACCTTGAATTACCTTATCAAGTTGATACTGGGCTTTTCTCTTTTGGTCCTGGCCCTGGTTGGCATTGGCAATTTTTTTAAGGATTCTTTTTTGGTCAGAAGGGTGACGGGGGTGGAAGAAGGCACCATAGGTTCTACAGATGAGCATTTCAGGCAGATTTTTAATTCTATAGATTACCTCAAAGAGCACGTTGTAGCAGGCGCTGGAATAGGTACGCAAGGGCAGAGTGGTGATCCGGAGAAGAAAATTGTCACAGATGGCTACTGGTTTCAGTTGTTTCTGGAGAATGGCCTGCCATTAGGGTCTCTCTATTTTCTCTTTTTCGTGATCAGCGTTGCCTACTCCCTGCTGCTTTTCTTTAGGTATGAAGACCAACGGCTAAAGCAGCTTTGCCTGACTTTTATTGGACTCTCAGCTTACTTCTTTGCTGCCAGCCTACTGAATTCTGCCTTGAGCAGTAGAGTAAATTTCTTTTTGTACTGGTTGCTGTTTAGCTTTCTGTTAGCTCAGCAGATCATTGTTAAAAATAATACAAATGCCCTCCATCGTAATTGACGCCAGAATGGTAAACTCATCTGGAATTGGCGTTTACATAAAGCAGACCATACCGTACTTACTCCCATTGGCCAAGGTGATAGTTCTTGGCAGGAAAGAGGAATTGCAAAAATTTAGCTGGGCCCCGCAAGTTACTATCATACCTATATCAGCCCCCATCTATTCCATAAAAGAGCAGGTGGAGTTGTGCTGGAAGATCCCAACTTGTGATGTCTTCTGGTCTCCTCACTATACTACCCCACTTCTTCCTATAAGGGCCAAAAGAAGGCTGGTAACTATACATGACACCTACCACCTGGCCTACAGGCAAAACCTAACCCTCAAGCAAAAAATATATGCTACCTTTTTTTTGAATGCCGCGGTAAGGGTGGCAGATCAGGTGGTAACTGTTTCAAATTTCTCTAAAAAAGAGATCACCCACTATACCCATTGTGCCCCTGAAAAAATTACCGTCATTCACAGTGGGGTAGATAAAAGCATTTTTCATGAAGATTTCAGTGCTACGCAGATAAAAGAACTGCGTAGCCAGCTCCCTGCCCTGCCCAAACAGGACTACCTTTTGTACGTGGGCAATGTAAAGCCCCACAAGAACCTCAAAACGCTTCTGGCAGCCTATGCCCTACTGCCCCTGGCGCTACGTCAAAAATTCCACTTGGTAATTGTAGGTCAGAAACAGGGCTTTCTGACCCCAGACCAGGAGGTGTTTAAACAGCTGGAGAGGCAGCCGGAACTAAAAAACTTTGTTCATTTCACCGGCTTTGTGCCAGATTCTCTTTTGCCGTTACTCTATAAATGCGCATCTTTGTCGGTTTTTCCTTCTATTTATGAAGGGTTTGGGCTGCCGCCACTGGAGTCTATGGCCTGTGGCTGCCCAGTGGTGGCATCTACTTCTGCCAGTATCCCAGAAGTTTGCGGAGACGCCGTGTTATATTTTGACGCGTTGAATGTAGGTCAGCTTAGGCAGCAGATGGAGCGGGTGTTGCAGGACCAACCCTTACAGGCTGAGTTAATCCAGAAAGGGCGGGAAAGATGTCTGAAATTCTCCTGGGAAGCATCTTCTTTAAAGCACGTTCAGTTGTTTAAAAAGCTTCTGGAGACGGTTTAGAGGTAAACAGTGGGTTAAGCGGTTCTTGAACGGAATGGGTAAGGACACATTTTAATGGCAAATTTGTGAAAGTTGCGATTGTACATGAATGGTTTGTTGATTTCTCTGGATCAGAAAGAGTCATTGAACAGCTGCTGCAGGTTTTCCCGGAGGCAGACCTGTTCTCAGTGATTGACTTTATGCCTGATACCTTCAGAAAGCACCTTTTACACAAAAAAGCCACTACAACCTTCATCCAGCATCTCCCCTTCGCCAGAAAACAGTACAGAAACTATTTGCCCCTGATGCCGCTGGCCATTGAGCAGCTAGATGTCTCTGCGTATGATGTTGTGCTCTCAAGCAGCCATGCCGTAGCCAAAGGCGTACTGACCCATGCCAACCAACTGCATATCTGCTACTGCCATTCGCCCGCCCGCTATGCCTGGGACCTGTACCACCAGTACCTGCAGGAGTCTGGGTTGAAAACGGGGATCAAAGGCTTTTTTGCCAAGATAATCCTGCACCGGTTCAGGCTCTGGGACCTGGCCTCCACGCAGCGGGTTGATTATTTCTTAGCCAATTCTAACTATATTGCCCGTAGAATTTCTAAAAACTACGGAAGGCAATCTACTGTCATATATCCCCCGGTAGACGTAGACAGCTTTGCCACCGTGCCCCAGCATGGCGACTTTTATTTTACCGCCTCCCGCATGGTCACCTACAAACGGATTGATCTGATTGTAGAGGCGTTCAGGGACATGCCTGACAAAAAACTGGTGGTGATTGGAGACGGGCCAGATTTTCAGAAAATAAAGAAATTAGCCTCTAAGAACGTCACCCTGCTGGGCTATCAGCCTTTTGAGGTCCTGAAAGATTACCTGCAGCGGGCAAAAGCCTTTATTTTTGCCGCCGAAGAAGATTTTGGCATCACCCCGGTAGAAGCGCAGGCCTGCGGCACCCCTGTCATAGCGTATGGCAAGGGCGGCGCCCTTGAAACGGTCACTCCTGTTTCCGGGCTATTTTTCAGAAATCAGACCAAAACCAGCCTACAGGAAGCCATAGCAACTTTTGAAGATACGCAGTTCCAGTTTGACCCCCATAAAATAAAGGCCTCTGTGCAACGGTTTAACAATAACCGTTTTAAGGAAGAAATACAGCAGTTTGTAACAGAGAAATTTCATGGGTTTCAGCAAAGCCTCTCTCACTAAAATCAGGACCGGGGAAAGCCTTTTTGCTTTCCTGGTGTACTTGTATGCTTTTTGTCTTCCGCTCAGAACCAACCTGAAGTCTATTCTTCTCTTTGTCCTGCTGGGCTTCTTTCTCTGGCACACGGTCAAGACCAGGCCAGCCCTTTCCTCCATCTTACGGGAAAAAACTTTTTTGGCCCTGCTTGCCCTTTTCTGTCTCACGCTCCTGTCTGTGCTGTACAGTTCTAATGTGAAAGCAGCCCTCAACTTTGTGCACCTGCTGGCCACGCTCCCGCTGCTGGCGGTCATGTTTTACCGGAAACTGACCCGGGAGCAGGTGCAAAACGCCTTGTTTGCCTTCAGCTTTGGCTGCTTCTTACTCAGCGTATACGCCATTACTATTATCTTCTTAGAGTACTTTGGGAAGTTCCCGGAACATTTGACCAGGGCGGGGCTGATAGACTGGACCTATTTCTCTTACTTTCTACCCCAGCGAATAGACTTTCATGCCCCCTATTACAGTCTGTACATAAGTACCAGCCTTTTAATCCACTGCTATTTCCTCTATCAGAAAAAGAAAAGTGGTGACTTGAAAAGCATGGGGGGCCACCTGCTCTTCTGCTTGTTTTTCTTTGCACTGCTTGCCTTGCTTTCTTCCCGCACGTCTTTAGTGGTGACTATGTTGGTATTAGCGCTGGTAATGGTCTACCGGGCGGCACAAGCAAGAAGGTTTGGGATGCTGGTGGTCATCTTATTGGGCACGTTGGTCACCGGAATCACCCTGGTTCAGAAGGTAACCTACCTCCGCATAAAATTCACAGAGAACGCAGGGGTTGACCAACGCCGGCAGATGTGGCAAGGGGCGTTGGAAGTGATCAAAGAAAACCCATTGTTGGGAGTAGGCGCTGGTGACCGGGAAGAAGCGTTGGTGAAAAGGTATAAAGAAAATGGTTTCACTGAAGGGGTAAAATTCAGGTTTGACGCCCACAACCAATACCTTATGTTTGGGGTGGAAATAGGGGTTATTGGCGTTGCGCTATTTCTCTTATTTCTCCTCTTCACCCTCTGGAAGGCATACAGACAGCAAAACTTCCTGCTGTTTTGCTTTGTCCTGATCTTTGCGTTGTGCTGCCTCACAGAGTCCCTGCTGCAACGGCGTGACGGGAGCCTGCTCTTCTCCTTTCTCATCTCCCTCCTGCTGTTTGCCCCCAGAAGAAGCAACCAGCAAGCATCTGTTGCCAAACCTTCAGAAGTATAAGCCCCGCTCCTTCTGTTTCCGGGTTGTTTTTGCAAAATCAGGCTGAAAACAGAACCCATTCCCATGCCGTTTTTCAGAGATACTCTTGAAAAAGCCTCAGGTCTGTTTTAGAGCTGTTTTTCTAAAAACAGCTCTAAAACAGAAAGTTTGAGTTGCTCACAAACCACCGTAAGTCTTTCCTGAATTTGCTATCTTCGCGGCATTAGTAACTTCAGTATGAGCAAAGACAAACCTTCTATCCCCAAGGGCACCCGTGATTTTGGGCCGGCCACGGTGGTGAAACGCAATTATATCTTCTCCATCATCAAGCGCACCTTTGAGAAATTTGGGTTTCTGCCGCTGGAGACCCCGGCCATGGAGAACCTCTCAGTGCTTACCGGCAAATACGGGGACGAAGGGGACCAACTCATTTTCAAGATCCTCAACTCCGGTGATTTCCTGAATAAAATCACCCCCCAGGACCTGGAGCAGGGCTACAAGCCGCTCACCCGTAAAATTTCTGAGAAAGCCCTGCGCTATGACCTCACCGTACCCTTTGCCCGGTACGTGGTCATGAACCGCAATGACATCTCCTTCCCCTTCAAGCGTTACCAGATTCAGCCGGTGTGGCGGGCAGACCGTCCGCAAAGAGGCCGGTACCGTGAATTCTACCAGTGTGACGCCGACGTGGTAGGCACTAATTCCCTGCTCTGCGAAGCCGAAATCATTTTAATGATGGATGAGGTGCTAAGCACGTTGGGGCTGGACGATTTTACCATCAAATTCAACCACCGCGGGCTGTTGGCCGGCATTGCCGAAGCCATTGGTGCCTTCGGCCGGGAGGCCGATTTATGCGTGGCCATTGACAAACTGGACAAAGTTGGGCAGGAGGCCGTAAACAACGAGCTCAGGGAGAAAGGCATTTCTGAAGAGGCGGTGACCCAGCTGCAGCCAATCCTGGAACTCTCAGGTGACGTGCAAGATCTGCTGCCCCAGCTAGACGCGCTCCTGCAAACCTCTGAAGAAGGCCAGCGCGGCCTGAGAGACATCAGACAGATGCTGGCGTTTCTGGGCTCCTTTTCGCTAAACAAGGCAAAACTGCAGCTTGATGTCACCCTGGCCCGGGGCCTCTCCTACTACACCGGCTGCATCTTTGAGGTGAAAGTGAACAACGTGCAGATGGGCAGCATCAGCGGCGGCGGGCGCTATGACAACCTCACCGGCATGTTTGGGCTGCCGGGCGTGTCTGGGGTGGGCTTCTCGTTTGGCGTGGACCGCATTTTTGATGTACTGGAGGAGCTCAACCTATTCCCGAAAGACAGCCAGACCATTACGCAGGTGCTGATCTCTAATTTTGATGATGCCGCAATGCGGTACTCACTGCCTGTATTGCAGACATTACGTAAAGCTGGCATAGCCGCTGAGCTTTTCCCGGAGTCTGCCAAGCTGAAGAAACAGATGGGCTACGCTGACCAGAAAAACATCCCGTACGTGCTCTTGATTGGTTCAGAGGAAATGGAAAGCGGCCAGTTGAACCTGCGCAACATGCGCACGGGGGAGCAGAAGAGCCTCCCGTTGGCAGAGATTGTTTCTGAACTGCAAAACAGCCTACCCGCATAAAATGGCAGAGCAGCACCTCATCTCCCCCGCCCCCTTTACGCTCTCCCAGATGGACCGAGTATTGCGCAGTGGTGCCACCCTGGCCCTTTCTGAAGAGGCAGAACAGTTGATAGGGCGCAGCCACCAGTACCTGCACCAGAAACTGAAAGAAGCCACCAAACCGGTGTACGGCATTAACACCGGCTTCGGCTCACTCTGCAACACCACCATCTCGTCTGAGAACCTGGAGAGGCTGCAACAGAATCTGGTGATGTCGCATGCCTGCGGTACCGGGGCCGAGGTTCCCGCTGAGGTGGTGAAGCTCATGCTGCTGCTCAAAGTACAGTCCCTGGCATATGGGCACAGTGGCGTGCAGCTATCAACGGTGCAGCGGCTGCTGGCTTTTTACAACCGGGACATTTACCCGGTGGTGTACCAGCAGGGGTCATTAGGCGCCAGCGGCGATCTGGCCCCATTGGCCCATCTCTGCCTGCCGCTGCTGGGCTTAGGCGAAGTGACGTTTCAGGATTTCAGGTTGAAGGGAAAAGATGTGCTGGACATTTTCAGCTGGGAACCGGTCACGCTTATGGCCAAAGAAGGGCTGGCGCTCCTGAACGGCACCCAGTTCATGACGGCCTACGGGATCATGATCTGCCTCAAAGCCCGCCGCCTCTCCTTTGCCGCAGACGCCATTGCCGCCCTTTCCCTGGAAGCCTTTGAGGGCCTTTCAGACCCGTTCCTGCCGTACATCCATCAGGTGCGGCCCCACCCCGGGCAGCAGCAGTCGGCGGCCAGAATACTGGGGTTGCTGCAGGGCAGCCAAATGCAGCAGAAACCCAGGGCGCAGGTGCAGGACCCGTATTCATTCAGGTGTGTACCGCAGGTGCACGGGGCAAGCCTGGACGCACTGGCCTACGCAGAGCAGGTCTTCACCACAGAAATGAACTCTGTGACAGACAATCCCAATGTCTTCCCGGAGGAAGACCTGATTCTGTCTGGCGGAAATTTTCACGGCCAGCCGTTGGCCCTCGCCCTTGATTTCCTGAGCATCGCCCTGGCCGAGTGGGGCAGCATTTCTGAGCGGCGCTCCTTTCAGCTGGTCTCCGGGCAGCGGGGTCTTCCGCAGTTTCTGATCCAGGAGCCCGGGCTGAATTCCGGGTTTATGATTCCGCAATACACGGCCGCTTCAATCGTTAGTCAGAATAAGCAACTTTGCACGCCGGCCAGCGTTGATTCCATTGTCTCGTCTAACGGGCAGGAAGACCACGTGAGCATGGGGGCGAATGCGGCCACCAAGGGGTATCAGGTAGTGCAGAACGTGGAGCGCATTCTGGCCATTGAACTGATGACCGCCGTGCAGGCGCTTGAATTCAGAAGGCCGCTCCAAACGTCACCTGCCCTGGAAAAGCTGGTGCAGGCATACCGCTCACAGGTGGCGCCCCTGAACCAGGACCGCGTGTTGCAACCAGACATTGACAAAAGCATCCAGTTTATTCAGCAGTACCCCTTTGCAGATTTGATGGCGTGAGAAAACAGCTCCTCTTTTTGTTCACCTGGTTAGGAATGGCAGCAGCCGTATCGGCTCAGCAGGTGCCTTCTTTTTTAGCCTATAATGAACAGAATCAGGTGGTAGAGACTTTTTGCGTGGGCCAGCGTATCACGTTCAGAGACAATACCGGGGAGACCAACGTCACCGAGTTTTATGATTTTGACGCAAACAACGGGCTTGATTTCTCTGCCAAAGAGACGGCCTTTACCTTTACCACACCGGGTACATACCGGATCACCCAGCTAAAGGGAGTAGGAAACTTTAAGGAACGCACCTTTGACGTAAAGGCCGCTGAACCTGCCTCTGCCCCTGTTCTCCAGAAACTTACGCTTGAACTTACCGGCCTTCGGCTCCAAATCCAATCAGGTGCCATCAATGACCTGGTGGTGGAGCAGGCAAATTCTTCTGGGGGATCTTTTACCGCCATCGCCACGCTTAGAGCAGTTGCCGTGGGGCAAAGCGAACATACGGTGCCGCTTGCTTCCCCTTCTGGTTGTTTCAGGGTAAGGGTAACCAACCTGTGCACTGGGAAAGAAACCATTACATCTACTACCGTCTGTACCCAACCCCTGCAGGTTACTGCTGGTGACCGTAGAAATCCTCTATCCTGGGCTCCAAACGCCAGCATGGGGGCAGTCACCAACTACCAGCTGCTGCGGGGCGGTCAGCCTTACCAGAACCTTTCAGGCACCCAAACCACTTTTACAGATGAGCAGGTAGCCTGCGGCCGAATTTACACATACCAACTGGTGGCCCTCCTTCCTAACGGAAGTCAAAGCGTTTCCCTTACCGTTCAGGTGACAACACAGGGCACCACCCCGCCCGCACCTCCCCAACTGGTGGTGAGTTTTACCCCCCAGAACCGGCTGGTGGCCACCACCGTTGCCCCGGCCCAGGAAACCTTTAAAGAACAAGCGCTTTACAGGAGCCAAGGGGGCGGCGTTTTTAGCCTGATTTCAGAAAAACAGCCCGGAAACGCCCTTGATCCCTCCTTTTCCAGCTTCTCGCCCAGGCCCTGCTACCAGACCACTTATACAGATTCCTGCAGCCTTACCTCTGCCCGCAGCAATACCGCCTGCCCTGCCATTTTAACGGCCCGCCTGCAGCCGGAGGGGGGCGTGCAACTGAGCTGGGAACCTTATGAGGGTTTCACCGCCGGAAACGGAAGCCAAACCCTGGAACTGGTGGATGAACAAGGGAGCGTGTACTGGAGCACCCAAGTCACCGGGCGCAGTTACCTGGACTTGCAGCCACCCCAAAAATTTCAACGGCTACACTACCGGCTGCTTTCCCAGTCTCAGGACCAGCGGCAACAGAGTCTTTCTAACACCGTGGCGGTTGACCAGCCCTTCGGCTTCTTCTTCCCTACCGCCTTCAGCCCCAACCATGATGGCTTAAATGATGTGTTCAGAGCAGTGGGGCCAGCGTATGCCTCTAAATTCACCTTACAGGTCCTTAACCGGTGGGGGCAGATTATTTTTGAGTCCACTACCCCCACTCAGGGCTGGGACGGCACCTATGGCGGCAAACCTGCCCCTCCGGGGGGCTATCTCTATAGGCTTGAGGCCATTGATATTAACGGCCAGCGAATTACCAAAAGCGGAACTGTCACGCTGGTCAGGTAGCAACTCCCCCCTCATCATTGAGCTTGAACGGAAAGAGCAGAAGAATTCTCTGTTTTGAATCTCTCTGAAACGCGGAGCAGAAAGTATTCAGATTCATCTTCCCACTCCATTTCCCCAGAAAATCAACTTGTACTTTTCAATTACAGATTACGCTTCCTTCGTTAGATTATCCGTCTGTCGTGCACTATAGAATATGTTAAGTACCATAAATTTTTGGTGGCAGGAGCGTTTACGATTTGCACAAACCTGGTTCTGATGCTATTAGGTTAGGGCATATTTTTGTATTATTACATCTTAGAGGCCTTCTCTGTGTTACTTCCGGGTTTAACTATCCAGAATAGGAAGGAAGCAGCAGAAAATCCAGGATTTCACTAATCACTTTTGCTTACTGAAGTAAAACTTTACTTACCTACCTTGATGCACTCTCTCAAAAGTTACCTGCTGATAACGTTTCTTTATCTGTGCAGCTCCTCTTTGCTTTATGCCCAAGATTGCCCCGCTACCATAACTGCCTCCAACACCCAGCCAGGCTGCCAACCAGGGCCAATTACTTTAACCGCTGCCCCAGGTGGAGCCACCTTTGAATGGTTCAGGGACGGGGTGTCTGTTCAAGGCCCCAGTGCTACGAATACATATACTGCGTTAGTTTCTGGTAGTTATACCGTGACCGTAAGCGGGGCCTGTAATACCAAAACATCTGACCCGGTTATCCTGAACATTAACCCGTTCACCCCTGATTTTAATTTCAATCCCAATACCATTAGGTGCGCCGGCACCCCCATTGCGTTTTCTATTGTCAGCCCCCAGGCCAGTGAAGAGTATGTATGGGATTTTGGTGACGGCACCACCACAACCGGGGCAAATGTCTCCCACTCTTTCTTTTCGACCGGTGCCAGCACTGCTAGTTTCAATGTGGCGGTATATGCCAGGTCCTCTATTGGCTGCCTCTCCCCTGTAGTCAACAAAACGGTTACCGTCAGCCAAAAGCCAGCCTTTGTGCCGCCCACAGACAGCAGTTCCTTCTCAGTGTGTGTACCAGAAAGTGAACCAGCCATTAAGGTGAAGGCTTCTTTGTTGAATAATACCCCCGTGCCCAATGACATTGTTTCTTATGTGGTAGACTTTGGCGATGGCGCCGGGCCAACAACCTATACCCCCGCCGAGTTCACCGCCACTGTCCCCATCAGAAACAGCATTGCCTATGATACCACCGGGGCCTTCCCTATCACCATCAGGGCCATTGGCGCTAACGGCTGCGACTCTGTATATACCAAGAACTTTGAGGTCAACCGGACACCGTACGCTCACTTTAGCCCTCAGAAAGACAGAATTATCCCAGGAGCCTGCGTTCCTGTCAAAGTAACCGTTGACACTGACAGCACCCGGGGGGGCAACCTTTCCTATGAGTGGATTGTGCAGAATAACAGAGGGCAAAACGTAGGATTCAGCGACTTTGAGTACTTAGAAAGCACCACCAACACCTCAGAGAAACCCGTCTTTAGTTTCAAAACCATGGGACGGTTTACTATCAAAATGATAGCCTCCAACACCTGCGGAAGGGATACGGCCACCTCCAGTGTGCTGATTGCTTACCCAGAGGTGAGGCTGGATGCTGATACCACCCACTGCGGCCCGTTAACCATTTCCTTTAATGGTGATTTAGTTGATTATGATGCCAATCTTGGGACAATTGACCCTACCACTTACCGTTGGACGGTAACGGGCCCTGGTGCTCAACCTATTGATGGTACCAGTTTCACAAGCCGTAACCCTATCATCAGTTTCCCAAATCCTGGTACTTATACGGTAAGTGTAGTTGTCAGTAACGAGTGTGGCCCTTCAGACGCAGTAGAACAACAGATGGCGAAGGCTACCATAACAGTTAACCCTATCCCCAGTAAGCCTACCCTCACCACCACTTCCCCGCTGGTCTGCTTTGGTCAGCAATATACCATACGCCCTTCCGGCCCAGGCACCAAATTCGCCTTTTATGATGTCAAAGCTGGAGGCACAGCGCTTCGTACTGACAGGGAATATAAAACAGACCCATTAAATGGCGACAAAACCTTCTATGTAGCCACTGTTTCTGATAAAGGCTGCGAAAGTGAGAGGGAGAGTTTTACCATTAAAGTTACCCCCAGGATCAACAATAACACTATTTCTCTGGCTGCTAACCAGAAGGATCTTTGCGCGGGCAATGCAGTACCAGGAGCAATAAATGGCCTCTCTGCCACCGGAGGAACAGGAAGTATTTCTTACTACTGGCAAAAAAACACCATTGGTGAAACCGCCGTTTTCTCCACCATCTCTAATTCAGATGTAGAGGACTACCCACCCGGTTCCTTGAATGCCACCACCTGGTTCAGACGCATTGCAAGATCAGGGGCCGCCTGTAACAATGACACAAGTAATGTGGTCATGATTACGGTCTATCCCAACCCCGGTAACAACCGACTTACCCTTAGCAGCCCCGTCCCAGTCTGCAAAGGTTCTGCTGGCCCAACCATCAATGGAGATCCCACGTCTTATACGGTTGTATGGCAAAGCAGCCCTAGCGCATCTGGCACCTATACTACCGCGGTAGGCACTATTGGTACCAATTCATTTACCCCTGCCACCCTCACCCAATCTACCTGGTTTAGAAGAATCATTAGAACGGGCGGTGATTGCGAAAGTGTTTCTTCTCCGATATTGGTTTCAGTTGTAGAGCCTATTGATGCTAGCTCTAACACGATCTCTACTTCCAGCGGTACAGGCCTCTGCGCTTCCACTGCCAGCACCACGGTTCAATTAAACGGCTCTGAGCCGAAGGCTGGGGGTGTGGTGGTGCCCAATGCCAGTCTCAAATACACGTGGCAGATCAGTACCACCGGCACTAGCTTTTCTAACCTGTCTGGTTCTAACAGCAGAAACTTCACTTATACAGGAGTTTTAAGCAGGACCACCTACTTCAGGAGAATAGTAGAATATACCTCTGGCACATGCCCCAGCCATACCAGCGATTTTATAACCATTGAGGTAACCCCTGCCATTACAGGAAACAGTTCCATCACAACGTCTGCCAGCGTTATCTGCCAAGGCACTGCCATCACCTTATCAGGAAATGCACGGCCGGTGGAAATGGAACCTTTGATTTCAGGTGGGAAATGAGCACCAACGGGGGCAGCACCTGGAGTTCTACCGGTACTGGTGGAACAACCACCATCACGTCTAAGTCTTACACACCAGCGGCAGCGGGAGATTACCTTTTCAGACGGTTCATCAGATCTGGTTCCTGTGAAAGCGTTTCTGGTTCTGTGGCGGTAAAAGTCAATGCCCCTATCACCAACAATACCATCACGTTGAATAGCCCGCCAACTGTGTGCGCCCCAACCACTGCCCCTGTCAGGTTTACGGGCTCAGAACCTGTTGGCGGTGGGGGGAGTGCCAATTATATATATAAATGGCAGAGAAGTTACTCCGGCTCATTCAATGATATTGTCGAGGTAGGGACGTTAAAGGATTTAGAATTAACAAACTTAGATCAATCGGCATCCTTTAGAAGAGTGGTTGAATCAAAAGATAGGAACTGCGCCCCTAGTACCAGTTCTCCCGCAATACGAGTAACGGTAATACCAGTTGTCACCAACAACACCATTACGCCGCCCACCTCGCCCATCTGTGAGGGAAGCAGCACCACTATTGGCGGTTCAGATCTGGGAATGACCTATGTGTGGGAGATTAGCAGCAACGGTTCAGCTTATGTAACCGCCCCAGGCAATAGCAGCAGTGCCAGCTATACCACCGCAGCCATAACGGCCCCAACGTGGTTCAGAAGAAGAATTGACCGCGGCAACAACTGTTCGCCCTCTTATTCCAATGTGGTCAAGGTAGAGACCCAGGCCGCCCCTGCTGCGCCAACCGTCAAAGCGTTTCAGGTGACCACCTGTGTAAATTCATCTGTAACCCTGGAGGTTACCTCTTCAGCAGCCCAGTTCAGATGGTACAAAACGGCCACTGGGGGTACTCCTGTTGGGTTAGGCAACCCTTTCACCACCGAATCACTGCCTGCCGCTACCTCTTTCTTTGTGGAGGCGGTGACTAGCGCCGGCTGCGTTAGCCCAACCCGTACCGAGGTAAGAGTAGATGTTACTTCTACCCTGGCCAATGCGGGCGAGGACATCACCATCACTGAAGGCCAGTTTACCACCTTGAAAGGATCTGGGGGGGTGACTTATAAATGGTCTCCCGCTGAGTTCCTGAACAATGCCAATGTGGCCAATCCGGTGCTGACCCCCACCAGGGCCGGACAGTTTACCTATACCCTCCAGGTAACAGACGCCTTTGGCTGTACAGACCTGGATGAGGTGATTGTCACGGTGATTGGAAGGGTGAGAATCTTCAACACTTTCAGCCCGAACAATGACAACCTGAATGATGTCTGGGAAATTGAAAACATCACCAACTTCCCTGAAGCCACGGTAGAGATCTTTAACCGCTGGGGCCAGCAGGTGTTCAAGTCAGACGGCTACGCCACCCCCTGGGACGGGAAACTCAACGGGAAACCCCTGCCCATAGACACCTACTACTACATCATTCGGCTTAACAAAAATGACAACCCGCTGAAAGGCAGCGTCACCATTATCAGATAACCAAGTATGAAAAAGATAGGCGCATTTTTGGTTCTGCTGCTTTTGTCTTCCCCGCTGTGGGCACAGCAGCGGCCGCAGTTTACCCAGTACATGATCAATGGGTACTTACTTAACCCCGCCCTCACCGGCATTGAAGACTATACAGATGTAAAGCTGGGAACCCGCCAGCAGTGGGTGGGGCTGGAGGGCGCGCCCGAAACCTATTACCTCAGCGCCCACACCCCGCTGAACAAAGCGGTGTCCAGCGTCCGGAAAAAAGGGGGAGGAACCCGCACCATTGGGCGTAACCGCTTTGTGCCGGCTTATCCGCACCACGGGGTGGGCATCATGGCTATTGCTGACAAAGCCGGTCCCCTGCGCCGCACCAATGTCAATCTGTCTTATGCGTATCACTTGCCAATCAACAGATTCGTCACAGTGTCTGTAGGCGCTTACGGGGGCATTTTACGGAACAGCTTCAACAGCAATGAAGCCAGTTTTGCCAGCGGCAATGGCACAGACCCGGCGGCATTCAGCAATCACACCAACCGCAATTTTCTGGATATGGGACTGGGCACCTGGATTTACGCCCCCAACTTTTACCTGGGGTTGTCCGGAGCCCAACTTTTGAATACAGAGTTAAGCTCAGAGGAACGCACGGCCATTGAGGGTGTCATTCAAAAACACTTCTTCGCCACGGCAGGATACAAGATCAGGCCTACGCAGGACCTCACCCTGATCCCGTCTGTGCTGATGAAGTTTGCCTCCCCCAGCCCCACTACGTAGATGCCAACCTGCGGGCCGTCTATGCTGACCGCCTCTGGCTTGGAGGCACCTACCGTACCAAAGATGCATTTGCCCTCATGGCCGGCGTCAACATCAGCTACCTTATGGAAGTAAGCTACGCCTATGATTACAACACCTCTAATTTGAATGTGGCCAACTCCGGGAGCCATGAAATTGTACTGGGCCTCAAGCTGTTCAACAGCGCCAAGGTGATTTGCCCGCGCTGGATGAATTGATAAGTCTTTCTGTTTTCGGGTAGTTTTCAGAAAAACAGCCCGAAAACAGCTTTTCAACTGCCACCCCCTATCGTACTGTGAGCCGTCAAAAAATTGGGTATGTGGCCATGGTTGTACGGGAGTATGACGAGGCCATTACATTTTACACGCAGCAGCTTTCCCTCACTTTGGTAGAAGACACGCCCCTGGGTGATGGGAAAAGGTGGGTTTTGCTTTCGCCGCCCGGCGCAGCTGAAACCTGCCTGCTTCTTGCCAAGGCTTCTTCCCCTAACCAGCTAAACGCGGTGGGCAACCAAACCGGCGGCAGGGTTTTCCTCTTTTTGCACACAGATGATTTCTGGCGCGATTATCCCCAAATGCAAAACAGTGGGGTGCGTTTCCTGGAGGCGCCCAAACAGGAAGCCTACGGTACCGTGGCTGTGTTTGAAGACCTTTACGGCAACAAATGGGACTTGCAGGAACTCAGGAAAACTGACCAGTAAATTCAAATCCATAAATAAACTTTACAAACGTTACCCCACCCTCTTTGGCGCGAAAGTTACTTTGGCGCCTTCTAACGCCCCTACTTTCGCCCTCTTAGACGAGCGAAGGGAAGAACCCCTGTGGGTAGACGATTTCTGCTTTATGAACCTTGCTGTCAGGCCATCTGCCATTCCCGAGTTCATGTTGATTTTGGGAGCACTTCCAGCCAAGCGGTAGCTGCCCCAGCTTTATTCTTGTAGACGCTATTGGGAGGAACGGCCCCGGCCATAACCAAACTTTAAACCAGGAGCCACGGGGGACATGGATCACCACCAGCCCGCCACCTCCTGGAGGCGCCAGTGCCCGCGTGCGTTTAACTTTCCTGTGCCCGTGGTTCAGGCTACCCTGGGTACAGATAATACAACTTCCCTTCAGAAACAGGGTATCTGTTGCAGGAGTTGCTGCGAGACCTTTCCTACTTCAGTTGCTAGTTGCCCCTGACTTATTTTACCAGCATAAGAAGCAGAAACTAGAAACCTATCTCTTGTCTGCCACATATTTTCATAAATTCTTATTTTAAATAAAGGGAAATCGTTTTCCTAATCATAAAAAAAGCTATTTTAGCAACTGATTTTACAATATTAACAATCAAACAGAAAGAGCAGCTGTAAGAGTGGAAGATTATCTACTGAAATTGATCTGCGGAAGGGCTGAATTGGCTCAGGAAAGGCCGTTCAAAGAGGAGGCATGGATAGCTGCCAAAGCAGTTTCCCGGCGAACGATTTCCAAAGCCCCTCACAGAGCTTGAACCATGATCCAGGGCATTTTCTGTTTTCGGGCTGTTTTTGAAAAAACAGCCCGAAAACAGAAAAGTATCCTTCTAAAATTAGAAACAGGAAACACAGGAGAAGACCATAAGCGCTCCTAAACAAGACATAAGTAAACATGAAGCAGCATTCCTTTCCGTTCTCGTTGGCAAGACCACTGGCACTGCTGGTATGTATTCTCCTTTCCCTTTCGGGCAGTACCCAGCAGAAAGCCGCCATCACCCGCGTGGACCCAACCTTCTGGTGGGTGGGCATGAAAGACCAGAACCTGCAACTGTTGGTGTACGGTCCCAACGCCGGCACCTTTACATATTCCATTGACTACCCGGGCGTGACGCTGGTGAAGACGCATACAGTGGAGAACCCCAACTACGCGTTTCTAAACCTCACCCTCGCGCCCCAGACTAAGGCGGGCACTTTTACCCTCACGGGCCGCAATGGCAAGCAGAAACTCACCCGCCAATACCAGCTCAAAGCCCGCACCAATGAGCCCAAAGCGCAGGGCGTGAATGCCTCTGATTTCATCTACCTGGTCCTGCCCGACCGCTTCGCGAACGCCGACCCCAAGAATGATGCTTTCAAGAACATGGCCGACACCCAGGCCGACCGCAGCAATCCGTTCCTACGCCACGGCGGCGACCTGAAGGGCATTCAGAACCACCTGGGATATTTTGAGGAACTGGGCGCCACGGCACTTTGGCTGAACCCCATCATTGAAAATGACCAACCGCTCACGGAGGAAGGCGGCACCCAGCGCAGCGCCTACCACGGCTACGCCTTCACCGACCATTACCAGGTGGACCGCCGCCTGGGCGGAAATGACGCGTATAAAAAACTCATTCAGGCGGCGCATACCCGCGGCATGAAAGTGGTGAAGGATGCGGTGTACAACCACGTGGGCAGCAACCACTGGTTTATCAAAGACCTGCCGTCTAAAGACTGGCTGAACCAATGGCCCGCCTACACCAACACTTCGCACAAATTTCAGCCCACCATAGACCCGCACGCCGCCCAGGCAGACTATGAAGTCCTCCGCAAGGGCTGGTTTGTGCCGCACATGCCAGATTTGAACCAGAACAACCCCTTCGTGGCCAACTACCTCATTCAGCATGCGTTGTGGACCGTTGAGCATTTTGGGGTAGATGCCTGGCGCATTGATACGTATCTTTACAATGAAGACGAATTCATGAACCGCTGCAACCAGGCGCTGCTCAATGAATATCCTACTATCCACATCTTCGGGGAATCTTGGGTAAACAACGTGGTGGCGCAGGCGCGCTTTGTGCAGAATACCATCAACTTCCCGTTCAAGAGCAACCAGCCCGGCACCTTAGACTTTGTTTTGTTCAATGCCATCAATGACGCGCTCAATCAGAACTTCGGGTGGGACGAAGGCGTGAGCAAAATCCACCAGACCCTGGCGCAGGACGCCGTGTACCAGGACCCCATGAAGCTGGTCACCTTCCTGGACAACCATGACATGAACCGCTATTTCTCGGTCATCGGTGAAGACCTGAACAAGTACAAAATGGGCATGACCTGGCTCCTCACGCTGCGCGGAATCCCCTCGCTCTACTACGGCACCGAGATTCTGATGAAGAACTTCAAAGACCCCTCAGACGCCGAGGTGCGCAAAGATTTCCCCGGCGGTTTTGCCGGTGACAAAGAGAACAAATTCACCGCCGCCGGCCGTACCGAGCGCGAGAACGAGGCTTTCAACTTTGTAAAGAAACTGGCCCAGTACCGCAAGAACACCCCCGCCCTGCACAGCGGTAAGCTCACGCAGTTTGTGCCGCAGGAGGGTATTTACGTCTATTTCCGCCATGATGAAAAGAAAACTGTGCTGGTGGCCACCAACAGCACAGACAAAGAAGCCGAACTGAAAACCGAGCGTTATAAGGAGCGCCTGCAAGGGTTCAGCAAAGCCAGAAACGTACTCACAGACCAGAACCTGAACACCCTGACCACCATTAAAATACCCGCCAAAACGGCGCTGGTGCTGGAGCTTCAGCCGTAGGCGGCTTCTGAAAAATAAAGCAACCTGGTTTGGCGCCGATTCCGGAAAAAGAGCCGCTAAACGGAAACCCTCACCAGCCTGGCCCAGAGAGAATTAGTACGAACGGGTTTAGCGGCTCTTTTTCAAAAAAAGCCGCTAAACCAGAAAAGAAGAAAGCCCTTGAGCGGGCGAAGACATAAAACAAAATACAATGCGTACCATTAAAGCCTGCCTTTTTGATTTAGACGGAGTGCTGGTAGACACGGCGGTTTACCATTTCAAAGCCTGGCGCCGCCTGGCCCAGACCTTGGGGATTGACTTCACCGAACACGACAACGAGCGCCTCAAGGGCGTGAGCCGCGTGCGTTCCCTGGAAATCATTCTGGAGATTGGCGGCCAAACGCTGCCGCAGGAACAGATGCTGGCCCTCTGCGAACAGAAAAACACCGAGTACCTGTTGGATGTGGCCCAAATGACCCCAGACGAAATTCTGCCCGGCGTAGTAGATTTCCTGAAAGCCCTAAAAGCCGAAGGCATCAAAATCGCCCTGGGTTCTGCCAGCAAAAACGCCCAGCTCATTCTGGAGCGCACGCAGCTTCTGCCCTATTTTGACGCCATCATTGACGGCCGCCACGTAACCATTGGCAAACCAGATCCCGAGGTATTCCTCAAAGGCGCCGAAGCCCTAGGCGTACTGCCTTCTGAATGTGTGGTCTTTGAAGATGCCGTGGCCGGGGTAGAAGCCGCCAAAAACGGCGACATGCTGTGCGTGGGCGTAGGCCAACCAGAAGTATTGACGCAGGCAGATGTGGTGGTAAAAGATCTGACCGAAATGTCGGTGGCGCGCCTGAGAGAATTAGAACAAAAAGGATAATGCGTTTTTGGCCTGTTTTTCAGAAAACAAGCCAAAAACGGAAAGAGAAACGTTCCGGCAGGTTCGTCCCCCTTTGAAGGGGGTTGGGGGAGACCAAGCCAGACGAAGAACCGAAAGCCTTAGCTAAAACCAAAACCGAATGATTCTCGGGAATGCTACACTCTGCCCGAGTAATCACCCCCCTCCCCCCATCAAAGGGGGACGAAAAAGAAAACCGCGTTTAGCGGCTGTTTTTCCAAAAACAGGCCGAAAACAGAAAATATAGAAGTAAAACCATCTTGATACGTGTGTCTTGATACTTGATACCAACCTATGAAACAATACCTGACCGTTGATGAGTGGTCTATCATTGAAGAAGGCTTCCATCCTGACTATAACCAGATTACTGAGAGCGTTTTCAGCCTGGGCAACGGCCGTATGGGCCAGCGCGCCAATTTTGAGGAAGCTTTCTCCGGCGAAACCCTGCAGGGCAACTACGTGGCCGGCGTGTACTATCCAGACAAAACCCGCGTGGGCTGGTGGAAAAACGGGTATCCCGAATATTTCGCCAAGGTCCTGAACGCCGCCAACTGGATTGGCATTGACGTGCAACTGGACGGCGAAACTCTGAACCTGCACCAGTGCGAAGTCACTGATTTCCGGCGGGAGCTGAACATGCGTGAAGGCTGGCTGGAGCGCCGCTTCACCGCCACCCTGCCCAGCGGCAAACAGGTGCGCGTGGAAGCCAAACGCTTTACCAGCATCGTGGATGATGAGGTGGGTGCCATTAGGTACAGCGTGACCCCGCTCAACTTCAGCGGCACGCTCACCCTCACCCCCTACGTGGACGCCGACATCATGAACGCTGACTCCAACTACGATGAGAAGTTCTGGAACGAGGTGTTGCAGGAAGCCCAACCCACCGAAGGCTACGTGATTGCCGAAACCAAGAAAACCTTCTTCCACGTGTGCACCGGCCAGAAGTTTGTGGTCACGCAGAACGGGCAGGAAGTAGCCCTGAACGCCACCCCAACGAAGCGCACCAAGTACATCGCCTCCCGCTTTGACGTGGCCGTGCAACAAGGCCAGGAGACCGTGCTGTACAAGTACGCCGCCAACCTGTCCTCAGAGAATCACCCCAAAGCAGACTTGCTTGCCAACACCAAGAATGTGGTTTGCGCGCCGAAAAGGGTTTGAGCAGCTCTTGCGGGAGCAAGCCGCTGCCTGGGCCGCCAAGTGGGAAGAAAGCGACATCGTGATTGAGGGCGATGCGGCCGCGCAGCAGGGCATTCGGTTCAACATTTTCCAACTGAACCAGACCTACACCGGTGAAGACGAACGCCTGAACATCGGCCCAAAGGGCTTCACCGGCGAGAAATACGGCGGCACGACGTATTGGGACACCGAAGCCTACTGCCTGCCCTTCTACCTGGCCACCGCAGATCCGCAGGTAGCCCGTAACCTCTTGATTTACCGCTACAAGCACCTGCCAAAAGCCATTGAGAACGCCGAGAAACTTGGCTTTACCGGTGGCGCGGCGCTGTACCCCATGGTGACCATCAACGGCGAGGAGTGCCACAATGAGTGGGAAATCACGTTTGAGGAAATCCACCGCAACGGCGCCATCGCGCACGCCATCCATGACTACATCCGCTACACCGGCGATGATTCCTATTTAGCAGAATATGGTATTGAAGTGCTGGTGGGCATCTCCCGTTTCTGGGCGCAGCGCGTGAACTGGTCCAGCGCCAAAAACCAGTACGTGATGCTGGGCGTGACGGGACCTAATGAGTACGAAAACAACGTCAACAACAACTGGTACACCAGCACCATCGCCACCTGGACGCTGGAATACACCCTCAAAGCCCTCCAGCACGTGCAGGAAACTGAGCCAGCCCGCTATGCGGAACTGGTGGCCAAACTGAAACTGAACGAGGAAAAAGAACCCGCGCAGTGGCAGCATGTGATAGACCACATGTACTACCCTGTTGATGAAGAGCTAGGAATTTTCCTGCAACAGGACGGCTTCCTGGACAAAGAACAGACCCTGGTAAAAGACCTGCCTGCATCTGACCGACCGCTGAACCAGAAATGGTCTTGGGACAGAATCCTGCGCTCGGTGTTCATCAAGCAGGCCGATGTGCTGCAAGGCATCTACCTCTTCGAGGACCGCTATGACCTGGAGACCATCCGGCGGAACTATGATTTCTATGAGCCGCGTACGGTGCATGAGTCGTCGCTGTCGCCGTGCGTGCACGCCATTCTGGCCGCCAAGTTAGGCGATGAGGAACGTGCCTACGAGTTCTACCTGCGCACCGCCCGCCTGGACTTGGACGACTACAACAATGACACCGAAGACGGTTGCCACATCACCAGCATGGCCGGCACCTGGATGAGCGTGGTGCAGGGTTTCGGGGGCATGCGCGTGCGCGATAACCAACTGCATTTCAATCCGTTTATCCCCGCCGGTTGGAGTTCTTATTCCTTTAAAATTCGGTTCAGAGGTCACTTGCTCAACATCAAAGTCACCAAAGACAACGTGCAGATTGAGAACCAATCGGCGGAGCCGCTGACCTTGCAGGTGTTTGACCAGGCCCAGACCATTGACGCCCACAGCAAAGCGGAGATTGCGCACCAGTTGGCGTAAACCACTGCTTTAGGCGGTAAATCCTGGTTTTCCGTTTTTGGCCTGTTTTTCAGAAAACAGGCAAAAAAGGAAGTTTAATCTGGCGCGAGACTAAAGTCTCGTGACAAGGGGTGATGCGAGTCTCCAGACTCGCCGGGAACTACCAGTTGAAACATAGGAGTCTGGAGACTCCATTCATCCCAAGGCACGAGTCTTTATACTCGCGCCAGTAGAAAAGAAATCCTGCTACCGATTACAAACAATGACTCAGACCAACCGTTCTTTTCTGTCTTTCCTGCTGCTGGCGGCGCTGGTGGGGGCGTGTAAAACCACGGCACCCACGGCCACCAAGGCAACGGAAAATAAAACCTCGGCCCCCGTTATGGAAACACCCACCCCGCCCGTTGACCCCAACACCACCCAGGAGGAAGTGCAGGACCACAAGCTGGTCATTTACCAGATCATGACGCGCCTGTTCGGGAACAAGAAGACGCTGAACAAAAATTATGGCACGGTGCAGGAAAACGGCGTGGGCAAGTTCAATGACATCACTGAGGTGGCCCTGCAGGAAATCAAAAAGCTGGGCGCCACGCACGTGTGGTACACCGGGGTGCTGGAACACGCCCTCATGACCGACTACACCAAACACGGCATTCCCTTAGACGATGCCGATGTGGTGAAAGGACGCGCGGGCTCGCCATACGCCATCAAAGACTACTATGACGTGAACCCAGACCTGGCCGTCAATGTGGAAAAGCGCCGGCAGGAATTTGAAGCTTTAGTAGAACGCACCCACCGCAACGGCCTGAAAGTCATCATTGACTTCGTACCGAATCACGTAGCCAGAAAGTACAGTTCAGACGCGAAGCCTGCTGGAGTGGAAGATTTCGGGGCGAAGGATGACACCACGGTTCCGTTCAAACCCGGCAACAATTTCTATTACCTGCCGGGCCAGCCATTGCAGGTTCCGGCGGCGTACAACCCCTTGAGCGCGGCTTTCAAAGGTCCGCAGGAAGACAGTAAGTTCCAGGAGAATCCGGCCAAGGCCTCGGGCAACGATGTGTTCAGCGCCAGCCCCAGCGTAGACGATTGGTTTGAGACCGTGAAACTGAACTACGGGGTAGATTACCAGAGCAACCGCAGCAAACACTTCTCGCCTACCCCAGACACCTGGCTCAAAATGCGCGACATTCTGCTCTTCTGGGCAGGCAAAGGCGTGGACGGTTTCCGGTGCGACATGGCCGAAATGGTGCCCGTGGAGTTCTGGGCCTGGGTCATTCCGCAGGTGAAAGCCCTACACCCAGACCTCAAGTTCATCGCGGAGATTTACAACCCGGCAGAGTACCGCAACTACCTCAAAACCGGCGGCTTTGACTACCTCTATGACAAAGTAGGCCTCTATGACGGCGTGCGCCGATTGATGGAGAACCGTGGTCAGGGCAACACTGCTGACATCACCAAAGTATGGCGCGAAGAAAGCCGGGGCATCTCTAACCACATGCTGCGCTTTTTGGAGAACCATGACGAGCAGCGCATTGCCTCTGAGCAGTTTGCCGGTACGCCGTGGGCCGCCGTGCCTGCTATGACCGTGAGCGCCACCCTGGGCAGCGGCCCGGTGATGGTGTATTTTGGGCAGGAAGTAGGCGAACCCGGCAAAGGCCACGAAGGTTTTCAGGGCGAGGACGGCCGCACCACCATCTTTGACTATTGGGGCGTTCCCGCGCACCAGGCTTGGATGAACGGCGGCAAATTTGACGGCGGCAAACTCACCCAAGACCAACAGCGTCTCCGCGAGTTCTACACCAAATTATTGAACCTAAGCTCCAGCCGCGAAGCCATTAGAAAAGGAAAGTTCTATGCGCTTACCGCCGAATCTGGTACGGCACCGGCTGGCGTCTATGCATATCTTCGGCATACAGAAAAGGAACAGGTGCTGGTGCTGGTTAACTTTAACCGCGAGGCCGCCAACTACGGGTTGTCCTTACCGGCATCGGCGCTGGCCGCCGTGGGCGCCGATGCTAAAGGCTCGTTCATTCTACAGGATTTGCTCTTTGACACGCCGCCGTTGTTCTTGCAGCCCAGCGTGAAGACCAGCATCACATTGGCTCCTATGAGCGCGCATGTGTTCCTGTTGCAGAAGAAATAAGTTCAAACCTGTGAGGTTTTTGAAACCTCACAGGTTTATAATTCCATTAGCGTTTTTGGCCTACTTTTTTGAAATTAAGACGAAACTGTACCACTCACTCACCTACTAAACTAACATTGCCCATGGCACAAACAATACAGGCGCAAGCCAAACCACGCCTGAGTTTCTGGCAGATCTGGAACATGAACTTCGGGTTTCTGGGGATTCAGTTCGGATTTGCGCTGCAGAACGCCAACGTGAGTCGCATTTTTGAAACCCTTGGCGGAACCGAAATCGCGCTTTACTGGCTGGCCGCCCCCGCCACCGGCCTGCTCGTGCAACCCATCATCGGGTACTTGTCTGACCGCACCTGGTCCCCTACTTTTGGCCGCAGAAAGCCCTATTTCATGATTGGGGCCATCCTCGCCTCCATCTCCCTGCTCATCATGCCCAACTCCTCGGTGCTCTGGATGGCGGTAGGCATGCTCTGGATCATGGATTCTTCCATCAACGTTTCCATGGAGCCTTTCCGAGCGTTGGTAGGTGATCTGTTACCGTCTAGCCAACGCACTGCGGGTTTCGCTTTCCAGACCTTCTTCATTGGCATAGGCGCGGTGGTGGCCTCAGCCCTGCCCTGGATCCTGAACAACTGGTTTGGCGTGGCCAACACGGCTCCGGCGGGCGAGATTCCGCCTTCGGTGAAGTGGGCGTTTTACTGCGGTGGCTTAGTGTTCTTTTTGGCCGTGCTCTGGACCGTGCTTAAGACGAAGGAATATCCGCCGGAAGACTTGGCTGCGTTTGAAGCCGAGAAAACCCAAACCACGTTTCTAACTGGCGTGAAAGAAACGTTCTTCGGGATTTTCCAGATGCCGAAGACCATGTTACAACTGGCGGCCGTGCAGTTCTTCACGTGGTTTGCGCTCTACGCCATGTGGATCTTCACCACCCCTGCCCTCACCAGCCACGTGTACGGCACCTCAGACACCACCTCCAAACTCTACAACGAGGGCGCCGACTGGGTGGGCATCTGCTTTGCCGTTTACAACGGGGTGTCTGCCATCTTCGCGTTGCTGCTCCCCAGAATTGCGAAGGCCACCAGCCGCCGCATGACGCACCTGATCTGCTTAGTGATTGGCGGCTTGGGCCTGATTTCGATTTACTTTATCCAGGACCCTAAGATGCTGCTGGTCTCCATGGTGGGCGTGGGTATTGCCTGGGCCAGTATCTTGTCCATGCCTTACGCTATTCTGGCGGGTTCGCTTCCTGCCAACAAAATGGGCTACTACATGGGCGTGTTCAATTTCTTCATCGTGATTCCGCAGCTCATTGCCGGGGGCGTTCTGGATAGCATCAACAAACACTTCTTCAACGGTGAGTCTATCTACACCCTGGTTCTGGCGGGTTGTTCCCTTGTGCTGGCGGGTTTCTTAACGCTGGTGGTAAGGGATGTGGATGAGCAGGAAGCGTAACCTTAGATCATATTGAAAACAGCAACGCCCGAGGTACTCCCTCGGGCGTTCTGTTTTGGGGCTGTTTTTGGAAAAAGAGGCCCTAAACAGAAAGGTACATTTGCACGCATTCCGTCCCCCTTTGAAGGGGGTAGGGGGATGACAAAGGCAGTAGAGGGAATTAGTTTCAGCCAATTGTGATGAAAGATGATTCTCGGGAATGCGTAATTCTGCACAAGTGGCTCAGCACGCGTAATCATCCCCCTACCCCCTTCAAAGGGGGACGGAATGCGTAATGAATTTCATCTGCTAAAAAATGTCTGTAAAGTAAAAGGCCCCGCCACATTTCTGTACCGGGGCTTTTTCATCTGAGTAAAATGAAAGCTACAGTTTAGGCAAGCCTTTAGTTTTGTCTTTGGTGGCTACCTCAAAGCTGATGGCGTATCCGCCGCCTGGGGCTACGAACTGAGACAGTTTGGACTTATTGGTCACTACCACCTTCTTGATGGTATAAGCCTGCGGATTGGTTTTATAATGCGCATCCTTGGCATCTGCGTAAATGGTGGCGATGTAGGTTTTGCCTTTGTCCAGAAAATCGAACTTGATGTTGGAGGTGCGGGAATTGTCTCCGCCTACGCTGCCCAGGAACCACTGACCAGTGCCTTTGGCTTTGCGGGCCACAGTCACGTACTCTCCGGGTTCAGCCTCCAGGTACTTGCTGTCGTCCCAGTCAACGGCTACGTCTTTGATGAACTGGAACGCGTCTGGGAAGCGCTCATAGTTCTCGGGCAAGTCGGCGGCCATCTGGAGGGGGCTGTACAGGGTCAGGTACAAGGCTAGCTGGTTAGCCAGCGTGCTGTTCACGTGCGAGCCGTTGTCGGGGTTCAGCTTGCTCAGGTCCATCTCGAAGATGCCCGGCGTGTAGTCCATCGGACCACCAATCAGGCGGGTGAAGGGCAACACCGTCACGTGGTTCGGCTTAGAACCTCCGAAGGACTGGTACTCCGTGCCTCGCGCAGATTCGTTCCCGATGAGGTTAGGATACGTGCGGGCGATACCGGTAGGGCGAACAGCTTCGTGAGCGTTCACCATGATTTTGTATTCGGCGGCTTTCTCCAGGGCGTATTGGTAGTGGTTCACAATCCACTGGCTGTAGTGGTTCTCGCCGCGCGGCAGAATGTCGCCCACGTAGCCGCTTTTCACGGCGTCATAGCCATTGTCTTTCATGAACTGGTACGCTTTGTCCAGGTGGCGCTCATAGTTGCGCACCGAGCTGGAGGTTTCATGGTGCATGATCATTTTCACGCCTTTGGACTTGGCATAGTCTCTGATCTCCTGCACATTGAAATCTGGGTACGGCGTCACGAAATCGAACACGTAGTCTTTGGAGTTTCCGAACCAGTCTTCCCAGCCCTGGTTCCAACCTTCCACCAGCACCCCGCCAAAACCGTGTTTAGCCGCAAAATCAATGTAGCGCTTCACGTTGGCGTTGTTGGCCCCGTGCTTGCCGTGCGGCTGGGCCTTGGTGTAATCTGTAATGCCCAGCTGAATGGTGGGGTAATCATTGGTATAAGACCAGGTGCTCTTGCCGGTAATCATCTCCCACCACACGCCCACGTATTTGGTTGGCTTAATCCAGGAGGCGGCGTCTTTGATCTTGTTAGGTTCGTTGAGGTTGTAAGTCATCTTAGAGGCCAGAATGTCGCGGGCGTCATCGCTCACCAGCACGGTGCGCCAAGGCGTGGTACAGGGGGCTTGCATGTAGCCTTTGTCACCCACGGCATCGGGCGTGAGCCAGGACTCAAACACCATGTTCTTGTCGTCCAGGTTAAGGTGCATGACCGGGTAATTAATGAGCGCCGCCTCGTGCAGGTTAATGTACAGGCCATCTTTGGACTTCATCATGAGCGAGGTCTGCACGCCGGTGGGCGAGAAAGGCGTCTGGGAGATGTTGGCGGTCACCGCTTTGGCCATGATGCCTCTGATCTCCGACAATTTGGACGTGGTGTAATCGTACTCCTGGGTGTCATAGTCGCCCGCAATCCAGTAGGCGGTGTGGTCACCGGCCATGGCAAATTGCGTCCGTTCCTCCTTGATCACGAAGTAGGTCAGGTTCTTCTGGGTGGGGAACTCATAGCGGAAGCCCAGGCCGTCATCAAACAGCCGGAAACGGATCACCATCTGGCGGTTGGTCTGTTGCTGGTTCAGGGTCACCGCCAGTTCATTGTAGTGGTTCCGGATGGTTTTCACTTCGCCCCAAACGGGCGCCCAGGTCTCGTCATAATTGGTAGTCTGGTTGCTGACCAGCGTAAAATTGCTGTGCAAGGAACCTTGCAGGTTCACGTTTTTCTGCTCCATGTTGGCGTCTGAGCCACCGGAGGCTTCATCGCGCGGCTTGGTCTTCAGGTCAAAACCCAACTTGCTGGGCTTGATCACCGGCTTGCCTTTGTAAGTGAGGCTGTAGGTGGGAACGCCGCTGTTCTGCAAAGAGAAATTCAGGAGGAGTTTCCCGTTGGGCGATTTCAGCTCCTGCGCCAGTGCTAGGTTCAGGAGGCACAGCAGAAGGAGGGCGAGGATGGAAAGTTTTCGCATGTTCTGTAAGCGGTTGTAAATGGTGAATGAGAGAAAGCTGGCAGGCAGGGTTCTGCCAGCAGCAGGTTTCCGTTTTTGGCCTGTTTTGCTCAAAACAGCAAAAACGGAAAATTCTATTTACTTAATAGCAGGGAGCTATAGGCTGGAATGGTGACTTCGCCTGCCTTGAGCCTGGCGCCGTTGGTGCTAAAAAGCACTTTTTGGAATCCGGTCACCTCCTGCGGTAGTTTGTAAGTCACCGCTGCTTTGGAAAGATTGTGCAACACCAGCACAGACTCCTCCTGGTGCTTTCTTTCAAAAACGCTCAAACCGGCCGTTTCCGTGGCAATTGGTGAAAGCTCACCGTAGGTTAACGCCTTGCTCCTGTTGCGAAGCGCAATGAAGGATTTATAATGGTTGTACAAGGAGTTCTTGTCTTTCTGTTGAGCCGCCAAAGGCACGGTGGTGCCCTCAGCATTATAAGTGGGCGTCATCCAGGAGGTTCTGGCTTTATCCCTGGCTTTCCTGTCCCACAGGAAAGGCTCCCTGATTTTCTCATCGGGTTTTTTCCCGGTCATGCCAATCTCTTCGCCATAGTACAGGTAAGGGGAGCCGGGCAAGGTGAGCAGCAGGGCCGCCGCCATTTTGGCTTTGTGCAGGTCACCGTTCACGGCGCTCATGATGCGGTTCTGGTCATGGTTGGTGAGAAAGGTGGCATCTACGTATTCTGGGTTTACGCTCTGGTAGAACGCTCTGATCTTTTTGTGGTTGGCCACCAGGTCTCCCGCCTGCTCCTCGTTCACCGCCTTGGTGATGGCAAAGCCCATGTCAAAGTTGAACAGCGCAGGCAAGCCCTTCAGGTAAGGCCCCACAATGTCTGCCGGCGCCCACACCTCGCCAACCAAATACACGTCTTTCTTGGCTTTCTTCATTTCATTGAGAAAATACACCCACCACTGGTGGTTGTCATGCGGACGCTCATCTGGGAAAATATGTCGGGCTGCGTCTAACCGGAAGCCGTCTACGCCCATCTCCGTCAACCAATACTTCCCTATTTTAAACACCTCCGCCCGTAGTTTGGGGCTGTCAAAGTTGAGGTCGGGCATGCCGCCGTAGAAGTAGCCGTAGTACAGGTAATCACTGCCTTCCACTTGGTGCCAGTGCCGGGTATTGTCTGAGTCTGCACCCGTTGGTCTTCCGTCTTTCTGCGTCTGCGGATCGTCTTTGTGCGTCCAGACATAGTATTCGCGGTAGGGGCTGTTCTCATTCTTTACCGCGTCTAAGAACCAAGGGTGCTTGCTGGAGGAATGGTTCAGCACCATGTCTATCACCACCTTGATGTTGCGCTTGTGCGCCTCCCTGGTGAATTCCTTGAAATCTTCCAGGGTGCCGTAGTCGGGGTGGATGCCGTAATAATCAGTCACGTCATATTTGTGGTAAGACGGCGACGGATTGATGGGCATAAGCCACACCGCCCCTACCCCCAGGTTCTGGAGATAATCCAGTTTGGAGGTCATGCCTTTGATGTCGCCAATCCCGTCCCCGTTGGAATCGGCGAAGGACTGCACAAAGATTTCATAGGTGATGCCGCGGGGCCATTGGCTGGCTTGGGCAGGTTGGGCGTTTGTATCAATTAAAACCGTTAAAAGGGCTAATGTGGCAATTACAATTCTCAAGTTTTTCCTTAACATCAAAGCTATTCATTTTTGGTGGAGGTAAAATTGCTTCCATACAAGTGTGTACCACTATGGGTAGATATTTGTATAGATAGGGTCCAAGGAAAAGAAAAGAGGCTATCCTTTCCAGTAAAGGGATAGCCTCTAAAACTTTAATACATAAGAACTCTATAATTTGGTAAGCTTGTAGGTTCCAGTACCCACAGTGAAATCTACATCTATTTTATATCTCCCTGCTGCTAGTCCTTTAGTAGAAAAGTCTGAACCACCGCCTTGCGAAGCCAATGTGCCTTGTGTCACAGTCCCTGCACCCACTCCCCACTTATCATTCCATTGGTTATATTCTGGCAGCAACAGATAATTGCTATCAGTTTTTAAATCTATAGTAATAGAGTACTTACCTGGAGCCGTCTTTGTGTAGTCCTGACCAGATGAGGCGCCCCAGTCACCAGGAGTGGCGTTTCCTACCATCACAATTTTATTTCCTAAGGTAAAGGCTGCATCACCAAAGCTTCCTACAGCAATTCTAGCAGGGTTTGTTTTTCCATCCCAGGTAGCGGTTTGGGCAAAACCGTATCTGTTTTTACCCGTTGAGGAAGCATCACCCTTAACCACCACGTACTCTACTCCAGCTTTTCTAGGGGCAGCTGCCGCAACTTTGTTTGCTTCAGAAAATGGCACCATTTTAATGGCATTTGCAAGGCTGGTGGCTCCTTTCTCTACCAAGTAATAATTATCATCTTTAGCTTGGATGTCTTTGTCTAAATCTGCTACAACTGTTAGCATTCCCGATTTTACGGCGCTACTAGGAATATCCAGTAATTCAAAAGGTACAAGCGGTCTATCTTTCCAGTTTCTTACAATAATCTGAATGGACTTCTCATTTTTGTACACAATATTATCAGAATCCTGACCTGAACCAGTGGTCATCTGTTTATCCCAAGTGCCTCTAGTAATCTTGAATTGATCTCCTTCTACCAGGTGCATGGCTATCTCGTAGCAATTGTCTGATAACCGTGTAAATTTGTGCGGCCCATTGCCTCCGTCCCAATCAGTACCACCTTCTCTGGCCCCAAAGCTGCCCGTGATGTAGATGGTATTATCATTGGCTGGCAAATCTTCCCCTTTGGGCAAATAAAGTCTTACCCAAACTGTTTTCCCTGTTGGCAAAGCACTTGTATAAGTACAAGGGATTGAGGTTAAATTATTTACCACATTGATATTATAGGTGCCCGTTTGCTGTTCCCCAGCTTTACTGGTCATCTTATAGGTAACCGTGTAAATACCGGTGGGGGCATCTTTACTACCTGGAAAAGGCACCCCTAAATTGACTCTATTCAAGGTTGTAGCCTTTATGTTGGTTAATTGGTTAGAGGCAATCACCTGAGAAGAGCCCAAAGGGGTAATTTCTACCGTTACTTTAGAAAGTTCATCGGCGGCGGCGGTAAAAGATACCGGCACACTGGAAGTAGCATCTGATAACACCACAAGATCATACTCCTGATTTTGAACCTCCTGGAACATAGGCTCTACTGAATCATCTTCACATCCCCAGAGAAAGAGACTTGCAAAGAGGCTAATGAACAGAAAAGGATTTAAAAACTTTTTCATAACATATTAATTAAATTCTTAGTAACCAGGATTCTGTACCAAAGTACGGTTATTAGCAATTGCTTCAGCTGGTATTGGGAACAGTTTATACTTATCTGTACTTGCTGGTTTAAATGCCCTTGCAGCAGTGAAAGTACCAAAACGAATCATGTCCTGACGGCGGTGCCCCTCCCACACCAGTTCACGGCCACGCTCATCATACACTTCGCTTAATGTTACGGCGGAGGTCAAATTACCCAGACCGGCACGGTTCCTTACCTCGTTCACCAAGGCTCTGGCCGTTAGCTCGTTCCCATTACTTCTTAAAATTGCTTCTGCCTTGGTCAACAAAACATCTGCATAACGATAAACAGGGAAATCATTTGAGCTACTGTTGTTGCTCTCATAGGGAGGTACAGGGAAATACTTTGCATTTCTTGCACCATCTGTGTTCCCGGCAGAATTCAGGGAAGAGATATTCAGGTTATAAGTAACGTTACCAGGCTGAGGCCCCACTAGCCATTGCGCCTTCCTTTTATCCTCGTCTGAGTATTTGTTGATAAAGTCTTGGTGTGCCGTAGCTCCATTCCAGCCACTAAACCCAAATAAAGCAGCAGCATGGGCGGCGTTTAGTGATCTAATTCCGATAATATTACGCGGAGCGGTCAACGCATCAACATAAACCGCCAGTATCACCTCTTGGTCTGGTAACCTATCTCCAAAGATAGCTTGCTGTCCGGCATTGTCGTAGAGTGATTGTACCAAGGAGAAGCCACCTTCATTGATGATTTTATCTGATGCCGCAATTGCCTCTGACCATCTTGCCGTTCCAGTATATACTTCTGCATTGAGGTACAGTTTAGCTAACAAGGCATAACCCGCCCATTTGTTGAACCTCCCGTAGAACTGCCCCCCTTTTGTGGCTGGCAGTAAATCAACGTTATTCTTCAACTCACTTTCAACAAATTTAAAAATCTCAGCTCTTGGGGTTTGGGGTATTTGATCTATGGTCAAGTTATTCTCTGTATAAAAGGGGACATTTCCCCATCCATCCATGAGCATATAGTAGAAATAAGCCCTGAGCACCTTAGCCTCAGCAATTCTGGCTGGGTCAGCGTTGGCTTTGGTTAATAGCTCCACCGCAAGGTTACACTTGAACACACTGCGATACAACCAGTTCCAGGTATTACCTATAAACTCCTGTGACCCTGTCCAGGTATGGGTGTACATGGCCCGCCAGATTCCATTGTCATCCCAATCTCCGTTTTCACGTCTTGGAATCATCATCTCATCTGTGGAGGATTCATTTAAGTCAAACCATCCGCGGTCTGCGCCAGCAATGCCCTTTCCGTTCCAATCTCCACGAACCTCGTTGTAGATATTAGCGAGAGCAGCATTCACCCCTACTTCTGTCGCGTAAAAGTCATCGGCCACCTGCTGCCCATAAATACCTTCATCCAAGTCTGTACAACCTACATAGGTAAGGGAGGCAAATAAAAAGGCTGAATAAAATATCTTCTTCATATAAAAGCTTTGGTTAAATAGGAGACACTAAAAGTGTATCTCCTATATCATAAAATTAAAAAGTTGCGTTTACCCCAAATGCAAAGCTGCGGGTACGAGGGTAAATACCGTAGTCAATTCCAAACCCTGAGCTACCGTTGGTGCTTAATTCAGGGTCAATACCGGAGTAGCCAGTAATAACGAAGAGGTTATTGGCCGTGAATGACAGCCTCAGGTTTTTGATAGCTCTTAACCTACTAGAGTTGACATTATATCCAATGGTAAGGTTCTCCAACCTAGCGAAATCTCCATCTTCTAACCAGTAGTCAGTGGCGTATGTAAGACTGTTTATACCATCTTCTAGAGCAGACTTTAACATGTTGTTTTGACCGAAAGCACCAAGCGCACTCAAGGTTGCTCTTCTAGCGTTGAAAATCTTATGGCCATGGGCTCCTCTTACCACCATATTTAAGTCAAATCTTCTGTAACGGGCAGAAGGAGTGAAAGCCCATGTTACTTTAGGCAAGGCCTGTCCGGCTATGTATCGGTCTGGGTTTTCTCTGTTGCCATCAGAAATGATTCCATCATTGTTCAAGTCATCTACAATCTGGTTACCAAAGGCATCCACTCCAGCATGTTTGAACAAGTAGAAAGTACCTAAGGGTTGCCCAATAATTAAGTGGGAGATGGCATTGTTAGTGGAAGCTACCCCTGTGGTACCCCCTGAACCCCATATTACATAGTTGGTCTCTAAAGGAAGTCCGTTTAAACTACCATTTAAATCGTTGATTTCAGTTTTAGTGGTAGAGACGTTTCCGGCCAAGGTTACCCCAAACTCCTCTCTGTCAATTAGGGCATAGCTAAGGCTTGCCTCAAGTCCTTTGTTCATGATTTCCCCAATATTAGCTTTTATTGACCCGAATGGGTACGGAGGCTGAGGTACGCTATAATCAAAGAGCAAGTCGCTGGTTAGGCCATAATATCCGTCAATAGAACCGGTAAGTTTATTTTCAAACAGACCAAAATCCACCCCTGCGTTAAACATCTTTTTAACCTCCCAACGCAAATCTCTGTTTTCATTCTGAGTGATGGAGAAGTTAGGGATAACAGAACCTCCAAAGAACACCGTTCCATCTGGGTTTACCAGACGTACTGAATTCAATGGACCCAATCCCTGCTGGTTTCCTGTTTCACCGTATCCTACTCTTATCTTCAAATCAGTCAGGGTAGTGAGGTTGCTCATGAAACCCTCTTCAATAATCCTCCAGGCACCAGAAACGGCATAAAAATTAGCCCATTTGTTATTGGCTCCAAAAACAGAGGAACCGTCACGTCTAAAGCTGGCACTGAAGAGATATCTATCTTTGTAAGAATAGTTTACACGCCCTAAGAAAGAGGAAAGGGTTCTGTCATTCTTATACGAGGTAATATTGCCTTGCTGAAACAAGGTAGGATCTGCTGACTGAAGTGAGCTCAGGTTATTGGCGTTATCCACTAAGAAACCTCTTGAGGTTGCTCTAAAACCGTTGTAAACTTGTTTTTGCCACTCATTTACTCCAATCACATCAATGCTGTGGTCACCAAAATCCTTCTTATAGTTCAACATGAAGTTAAACAATCTCTCATCTGAGCCATTAGATTCTTTGGAGGCAATACCATCTGGGAGGTTGTTGATGTAAACTCTCTTCTCCTCTTCTGATAAATCGCTTGGGGCTGGGTCTCCAATGTTTCTGGCCCCCTCTATGGTTGTTCTGGCAGAAGAGTAATTCTCATATTCTCTGCTGGTTCTGCGCCAAGACCCAAACGCGGTGGCGGTGAGGCCGGGCAAAAGGTTGTACTCTGCCCTTAAGCTCCCAAACTGATTATTAGTTTTATCACGGTCCACAATCTCCATGGTTCTGGCCACAGGGTTTAAGTAATTGAAGCCGGCTGGATCAATAAAGTAATTCCCTACATCTTTAAACAGTGGTTGCTCTACATAGATAGGGTCTGTGGGTCTGCGGTTGATGGCATCATTGATTCTTCCCCCATTGTTATAATCATTAGATAAAACGGAGGTATTCAAGTTGAAAGTCAAGGCCAATTTGTCTTTAAAGGCTTTCTGCGTTCCCTGAAAACGCGCTATGTAGTTTTCAGAGTTTGACTTTTTAATAATTCCTTGCTGGAAAATACCGGTAAGGGAGGTTCTGTAGCTAAAATTGTCATTGCCGCCAGATACCGCCAGGTTGTGGGTAGTGGTAGAACCGGCACGAATGATTGCATCCAGCCAGTCTGTGTCTCCACCATAATCATAAGAGTTGCTTACTCCTCTAGAGGCAGCAGCCGCTCTATACTCAGAGGCAGACAGGAGGTCATAGCTTTTAGAGATACGCTCTAATGAGGCAGTTCCGCTGTATTCAACATTGGTCTCCCCGGCTCTGCCTTTTTTTGTACTTACTAAAACCACCCCGGCAGCTCCCCGTGAACCGTAGATAGCAGTGGCCGAAGCATCTTTCAAAATCTCAATGGATTCAATTTCACTAGGAGGGATTTGTTTCAAAAGATTCAAATCTCCTTGGATTCCATCCACTACCACCAAAGGATCATTGCCTCCAATCAAAGAAGTTATTCCTCTAATCCGGATGCTGGGCGCCTGACCCGGCTCATTTCCCACCTGGTTGATGGTGACACCTGCGGCACGCCCGTTAATCTGCTGCAATGGACTGGTGATTGGGCCAGCATTGAAATCTTTTTCATTCAGTGATGCCACAGAACCCGTAAGATCTCTTTTGTTCTGGGTACCATAACCAACCACTACTACTTCCTCCAGGGCCTTGGCGTCAGTTAACAGCGTTACAGAAACGTTTGATTGGCTACCCACGGCCACCTCCTGGTTCAGATAACCAATGTATGAGAACACCAGGGTGGCGGTATTACCGGTGACAGGTAAAGAGAAGCCGCCGTTTACATCAGTGGCAGTGGCAGTAGAGGTTCCTTTTACCAGAACTGTCACGCCAATCAGGGGAGTGCCGCCCTCCCCTCTTACCGTTCCGCTCACATTCCTCTGTTGGGCAGAGACCGCTCCGCTGCTGGCTACAAGCAAAGCCAGGGCAAACAGGAGGCAGGCATAAAACCTCCTGGTAAAAATTTCACCAGCACTTTTTTTAGAAGGCGGTAAATCTTTTTGTAATACGTCTAACATAGATGAAGAATTAGGAGTGGTTAACAATTTTGTTTGCAGAGATGCCAGGTGGTAACTATCTACAGAACAAGCTTTTAAAATTATAACTCTTTTTAGGAAATCGTTTTCCTTAGCGATTTAGGAATTTTCAATCAAATCTCAAAGCTTTCAGGCAAACAAAAAAAGAATAATTTTTAACGATTTTCTAAAAAGCACCTGCTGAAAAACCCCTTTTTCAATAAAATAGAGTTTTAGCCGCTTCTTTTTAAGATATGTTTAATTAGCTTTGGGTAAACGACTGCCAATTCCTTTAAGGTAAAGTTAGCCTCTATTGCTTTTTTATCAAGGAAATCGTTGGTATTTGGTCTATTATTATTGTTTCTGCAATACCCTGTGCAGGTTCAAAGATTGTTAGTTAATTGCGTACGAAACCGTTTAATGCCCTATGGCTAGAGTAACCATACATGACATTGCCAGAGAAGTAAACAGTACGCCCTCTACTGTATCTAAGGCACTGAATGACCACCCTTCTATAAGCGCCGCCACCAAAGAAATGATTAAAGCCGCGGCATTGAACCTGAATTACCGGCAGAACAGACTGGCTTCCTCCCTGCGTTCCGGCAAAACCAACATCATAGGCATCATCATTCCCAGTTCAGACATAGGCTTTTTTGGGGCGGTGGTTCACGGAATTGAGAAGGTTGCCAGGAGCAATGGCTACAACATCCTGCTGTTCCAGTCGCATGAGACGGGCGAGTATGAGGTGGAGGGGGTGGAAACCCTGCTACAGACCAGTGTGGACGGTATCATTGCTTCTATTGCAAAGGACACGCCCAACCTGGACCATTTCTATGATGTGAAGAAACGCAAAGTACCGCTGATCCTGTTTGACCGGGTAAAAGATGAGCTGGAGTCGCCTTCTGTGGTGGTAGATGACTACCGCGGGGCCTACATGGCCACTGAGCATTTGATTGGCCAGGGCTATTCCCGTATTGCCCACATCTCTGGCCCGCAGCATGTCAAAATTTTCAACGACCGGCTTTGCGGCTACGCAGATGCCCTCCGCGCGTACAATCTCCCCGTTGATGATGACCTGATCCAATATGGCAAAACCTCTATTGAGTCTGGTCAGTTGTGTGCCGAGCAGCTCATGCAGACGCCCCGTAAACCTGATGCCATTTTTGCCGCAGTTGACATCACGGCTCTGGGGGCGCTGCAGCGTATTAAACAGTTAGGCTACCAGATGCCGGGCCAGGTAGGGCTGATCGGCTTCGGGAATGAGTCATTCAGCCCCTATGTCACCCCTTCGCTCTCCTCTGTAGACCAGCAACCGGCCCGTATGGGCGAAGAGTCTTTCCAACTGTTCCTGAATGCCATGGCAAAAAAAGGAAACGGCCAGATAGTGGAAGAGGAAACCGAGGCCCCCACAAAAATCATCCTTGACCCTGTATTGGTGATCAGGGAGTCTTCGCAACGCAAGCACGTCTGATTTTTTCCGGATATATTTTTCAACCATGTCCTTTTCGCTGTTTCCTAAAACATGCCCGAAAACGGCACGTAGGTTCTTTATGTGAT
>NZ_LRMM01000100.1 GCF_001647275.1 Rufibacter ruber
GATTTTGGGTCCCGATGCTTTTTCCGTAACCTTTTGGCTTTGGTTTTTGGGAAATCAAAGTTTAGAAAACAGCACATCAAAAGAGGTTGCTGTGGCAGATTGCTGTTTAACCCAAGTTCTGATGCTTGCTGCCCTGCTGTGATAACCGCCCTGCCCTTTCAGAGAAGGGCATTTTCCTGCCGCTTTTGCAGATGATTCCCCTCTTGTGATGGCAACTTTAATAAATTTCAACTTGAGTTATTTAAACAGAGGCACGGTGAATTGGCTGTCCTCGTCTTCCTCCCACAGGTGGTTGCCGTTGGCCCGGGGGGCCATGGTGCGCACGCTAATAGTTTGTGCTTTCAGGTCAAATTTCATTAGGCGCATGAGGCCGTTTCCGCCGTTGCGCTTGCCTGGTTCACTGGTCCTGGACTGGTAATCTGCTAAGAAAGACTTTATGACGTTGCCGTTGAACTCGTCGCGGCGCAGGCCTTCTCCGGAGCGGTGGCCGGAAAGCATCATGAAAACGTTGGGAAACTTCTTGAACCGCTCGTAAATGCTCTTCCCTTGCGGGGTAAACTTGCTGGGGGTGCTGTTGTTGCCCGTGCCGGCAACCTCATTGCTCTTGCTGCCGGCAGGGCGGGCCAGGATGCTATGGCTCACAATGATGGCTTTGCGTTTGGCATGTTTGGTTAAAATGCTTTCGGCCCAGTCATGCACCTCCTTTTCCAGCGCAGCGTTGTATTCACTGTCTCCGGGTTCATTGTATTCCAGGTAGAGCACCAGAAAATCCAAGCCGCCGGCCGAAAATAAATCATAATGGTTGTCATTACTGTCTGAAGAGCCGTGGGCGCCACCGTAATAAGGGCGGGGCTCAAAATGTTTGCGCCCAAAGAATTGTTCAAAACCTACCCGGGTGCTGCTGTCGGTGGGGTTTCCGTTGGGAGTCTGGTCGTGGTTGCCTACTGCCACCCCGTAAGGAATACCATAGGGGAGGTCCTTGGTGGGTGCTTCCAGTTGGTAGAGAACCTTGCGGGCGCGGTCCCACTCCTCGGGTTTGGCCCTGCCGTGGTCTACTATATCGCCTACGTGGGCCACATACGCAATTTTCTCGGCGGCTTGATTTTGTTTGATCCACTTGATCTGTTCCTCAAACATTTCCATGGTGCCGCCATGCTTGAGGGCGGTATAATATTGAGTGTCTGGCAACACTACAATCTGGAAAGAATTTTCATCAGCTGCCTTTTCTACCTGGGTAGATTTGCAGGCAACAAGGCTCATGCAGAAATAGAAAGCCAGGGATAAAGGTTTCCTGAAAAAAGCTTGTGCGGTTTTTGTCATGTTATGGTTGGTTAAAAAAATGCAGAGCACAGGGAGTCGCCTGGGTGGGGAAATGAAGGGGTGGTGGCGTTTTGGGGGATGCAAGCCCTGGTGCGTAGTTGGCAAGGGCAATGCGGTTAATGTGAAGCCGGTTTTGCGGATTATAGTTAGAGGAGTGGCGGGTATAGCTATTCATTGTTTGGCTTCTGCAAGGGAGAGCCAGGGAGGCTGTCTCGTAAATGCCTGATGAAGGTGTACGGTTCTGCACGGGTAGAGATTTTTCTCTGTTTTCGGCCTGTCTTTCAAGAAACAGCGAAAAACAGAACAGAGTCTTCAAGATTTAATTTAGGAAATAGCTTCTGCCGTTAGGTCATTTTTGGGTGTGCCATGCCTGTGATTTTTAGTTTAAAAGTAGGGGTATGCCCAGTCTTGTTCCACTGTGTTCTATTGTTTGGTAAGAATAAGAGGAAATATAATTAAATAAAAATAAATATTTTTAAAGTTGTGCTGCTTCTGCTTTAGAAATGATGGAGACAGATAGATTCTGGTTTGCTGAGACAGGCCTTGTGAGGTCTAAATTTTGCTTTTGTGCTGTAAATCAGCCTCGCAAGAACCGGGCTTTGCCTTTTTTGCCCCAACAGCGCTGCCATGCTGTCCAATAAGTGCTGCGCCAGAACCGAATGCGGTGTTGTTCGCCGGCTGTTAAACCAAATTTTCATAGGCTCTTAGGGCTGTGGCTGGAATACATAGAAGGCTTTTGTCTTCTGGGGCAAGAAGTTAAATCCACTTGAACACCTTCTTCATCCAGCCCAGCTTCTTCAGGTACGGCGGGTACCGCAGCGGCAGGTCTGGCCAGAACGGCTTTTTTAACACACTTTTCTGGTGGGAGAACGCGTCAAAGCTGTACTTGCCGTGGTAGTTGCCCTGGCCGCTGGGGCCTACGCCGCCAAAGGGCAGGTGCGGGTTGGCCAGATGCGACACGGTTTCATTGATACAAGCCCCGCCCGACGACGTTTGCGCCAGCACCTGCTCCTGCGCCTTTTTGTCTCTGGAGAAAAAATAAAGGGCCAGCGGCTTGGGCTGTGCGTTGACCTGCTCAAGGGCGTCTGGCAGTGTGGTGTACGTAAGCACCGGCAGCAGGGGGCCAAAGATCTCTTCCTGCATCACGGCATCCTGCCAGGAAACGTTGGTGAGCAGGGTGGGGGCTATGTACCGTTCGTCTGCGTCTGTTTCGCCGCCCGCGAACACTGTGCCGCCCAGCAGAAGCTGGCTTAGCCGCTGGAAATGCCGGTCATTGACAATGCGGGCGTAGTCTGGGCTTTGTTTGGGTGAGGTGCCGTAAAAATGGGTAAGGGCGGTTTTCAGTTCTTCCAGCAGCGGTTGCTCAATGCTTTTGTGCACCAGCAGATAATCTGGGGCCACACAGGTTTGCCCGGCATTGATGAACTTGCCCCACGCAATGCGCCTGGCCGTTACCTTCAGGTCAGCGGTCTCATCTACCAGACAGGGGCTTTTGCCGCCCAACTCCAGCGTGACCGGGATGAGCTGCTGGGCGGCGGCCTGGGCCACAACCTTGCCTACAGGCACGCTGCCCGTGAAGAAGATTTTGTCAAACGGCAGGTGCAGGAGCTGCTGGCTTGTGTCTGCCCCGCCTTCCACCACAGTGAGGTAGTCATCTGGGAAATACGTGCGCAGCAGTTTGGCTGTTACGGCGCTGGTGGCCGAGGTAAGCTCAGACGGCTTGAGAATGGCGCAGCAGCCGGCGGCAATGGCGCCAATCACCGGAGCCAGCGTGAGTTGAAACGGGTAGTTCCACGCCCCAATGATCAACGCCACCCCATACGGCTCTGGGTAAATAAAGTCTTTGGAGGGGTAGTTCAGGAAACTGGAGGGAACGCGGCGGGGCGCCATCCAGTTTTTGAGGTGTTTCCGGGTGAACCTGATTTCAGCTAGCAGTATGGCCATCTCGGTGGCGTAGGTCTCAAAGGCAGGCTTGCCAAAATCTTCGGCCAGGGCCGAAGTGATGGCCTGCTCCTCCTCAATAATGGCCTGCTGCAGCCGTTGCAGCATCTGGCTTCTAAAGGCATAGGTGCGCGTATGGCCCGCATGAAAGAAAGCTTTCTGCCGGTTAAGTAAAGTAGAGAGGTCCGTCTGGTGCGTCATGGTAGGTCCGTGTCAAGAGGGTAAGATAGTGACAATACGCGGGTTGGGGGAGAAAGGGCGGTAAACTTCTCAGCAGGCGCGGCAGAGGGGGCAGGGAAAGTTTTTGGGCAAGAGTAGGGGAATTTCGTTTTTAGGCTATTTTTGCGAAAACAGCCCGAAAACGGGAAAAACAAATAAAAGTTTTCACGGAAATTGACCGCCATTTTTTGGGGTGGCTTCGTAAAAAGGAGACCGCCAACGGCAGGGTCCTAACACTTATTTAACAGCGACTAAAACAGTACAAAGATGGCACCACGCGGCAACTATGATGACGAATACGGCTATGATGAGGATGACTTCAAGAATAGCCATTTTGATGATGAGTTCTCCTTTGATGATGACGAAGATGAATTTGCAGATGGGAAAGGCGGTTTTGGTCCAGATGACGATGAGGAGGTAAACCTGCCGTATGAGGGGGAGTTGTTCAACGAGATGCTGAGCAAGCTGCACGGTACCCTGATCATGTACGGTGAGGATGACGCCCAGATGATGGACCTGCAGGCCGAGTTGCTCAAGGTAGACATTGACAAAGGCACAGATGCCGTTGATGACATGTTCTACCTGGAGGAGGCCAGCCTCATTGCCAAGGTCCTGAAGAAGTACAGCGCCGTCTCCCCTAAGATTAAGGAGATCCATGACAACTTCATGAAAGACATTACCCGTTTCAGTGATGAGTCTGCTGAAGGGCACGTAGGAGACTACTACCTGGAAGACGAAGAGTAAAAGCGGGTGGCACGTCAGGGATTTCTGTTTTCGGCCTGTTTTCCGGAAAACAGGCGAAAACAGAAATCTGATACCCCCTTGCATTTTCGGCGGAGCCGCCTCCCAACCATATTCTTAAATAAAAAAGCAGGCCTCAGAAAAGGCCTGTTTTTTTATTGGGTGTGTGCTCGCTTAACGCGTGTTTAAAATCTGACTTTTGCGCTGCAAACGGGGCAAAAGAACCTGACCTCCCGGTTGCCTCGCACCATGCGGTGCTCTGCTGCTCAATGAACGCTGTAGAAAAACCTTTCGCTCCCCGTTTTCACCTGCAAAATCAATTTATAAACAAGCGTTTAGCGTTTTATCACCTTTAAGGTAGTGTCTGTGGCAGCGCTTCTTACTTTTATAAGGTAGGTGCCCACTGCTACCTTGGAGAGATCAAGTTTCTGAACTGAGGCCCCTGGCACCTCCTGGGTTTCTACCAGTCTTCCGTCTAGCGCGTGAACCGTTATGGTTACCCTGGCGGCGGTTACTGCCGTCAGGTCCAGGTTTACCACGTCACTGGTGGGGTTGGGGTAGAAGCTCACCTTCACCTGGGCCACGGGCACGGCGGTAGCCTTCACAGAGATGACCTTGCTGTACTCATACTTGCCGTCATAGTCTACCTGCTTGAGGCGGTAGTAGGCGGTGCCGGTGAAGGCGCTCTTGTCAAGCAGGCTGTAGCTCATCTTCTGGTTGGTGGTGCCGTTGCCGGCCACCTTGCCCACGGTGCTGAAGTTCCTGCCGTCTGCGCTGCGCTCCACCAGGAAGTACTCGTTGTCTTTCTCTGAGGCGGTTACCCAGCTCAGCAGCACGCCCTGCGCCTGAGACTTCGCTTCAAAGCTTACCAGCGTGACCGGCAGCACGGTGGTGGCACTTGTGGAACGGAAAGCGTACTCATTGTCTGAGCCGGTCTGCATGGAAACGGTATGGCCGCCGTTGTCTGTGTCAAACAAGTCAACTAATCCGTCATGATCTGAGTCATGGTAGTAGCTGGAGGACTTGTTTAAGAAGGCTGGGTAGCCGTCTTTCAGTTTCAGCCAGTTGGGTACTGTGCCAGTGCCCATGTCTGAATTCACGTACCAGCCTTTGTTATTCAGCTCCTCAAACAGAGTGGCGCGGGCCTTGAGATCATCAAGAGACATGCCGTTTCCGTTGTCATCAAACGCCTCTACATAGTCTTCTGACAAATCATTGTCACTGTCTCTGTCAAGGTAATCTGGCGTTTTGTCTTTGTCTGTGTCTATGGGCACAATGGCAATGCCGCCGGTAGTAGGGTCATACGCATCATTCAGGCCGTCAAAGTCACTGTCAGAATCTGAGCGGAAAACATAGCGGGCTGTGGCCTGTGCCTCCAAGTTGTCTGAGATGCCGTCATTGTCAGCATCCAGGTCTTCATAATCCTGCTGGCCGTCTGCGTCTGAGTCTGGGTTAGGCAGGATAGACACTCCGCTATTGTTGGCTGTTTGGGCGGTAACAGGAATCCCGTTGGCACTCACTGCTCCTTTAAAGATTCCGGCAGCTGCATCATAGAGAGTGCTGGAGGGAACAATGCCTCTATTGGCCTCTACGGCATTGGGTATGCCGTCTCCGTCAATGTCAATGTCAAACTCGTTGATGAGGCCATCCAGGTCTAAGTCAAATGCATCATTGGCTTCATCATTGTTCTTGTCCTGGAAAACCCCAAAGACAGGGTGCACGAAATCAATGTCCAGAAAATTAGGAATGCCGTCATTGTCTGCGTCGCCTAATGGGGACGTGGCACTGTCAAGACGAGGGTTGAAGACCCCATCATTGTTGGCATCTAAGTCCTGGGCATCTGGAACCCCATCGTTATCCCAGTCATTAGAGATAGTGAAAGTAACAGTGCTTTCTGAGACACCGCCAACGGCATCAGATGTTTCAATGGTAAGGGTATACGTACCCGGTACCAATGCAAATCTCTTATCAACTTCAAGCTCACCATTGGTGCCAAAACGCAAGCCGGCCGGTAAAGCACCATTGATAACCCTTGCATTCAGGATTACCCCGTCTGGGTCACTGGCTTCAGCAATATGGTCACCAGACTTAAGGGCAAACATATGCTTGCTGGTAAACAAGGACGTATAGGTTGCTTCACGGTCAACAGAGGTAATGTGCACAACTGTGCTGTTATTGCCATTCTGAGTGTTTCCGCCGTTGGGGTCAAATTCGTTTGCGGTGTATTTGTAGCCTAAGCTGTTCAAGACGCCAATGGTGGTGGGCTCTACCAGCAAGGTAATGGTTTTTGACTCGTTCACCCCCATGTTTCCAATGATCCAGAGGCCTGTGGCGATATCAATGCTGGTGCCGGCTGGCGTAACTGAGCTGCCAGGTACCAGCTTCAGGCCGGGGGCAACCCCAGCTGCCAGTACTACGCCGGTGGCCGGGTCTGGACCCAGGTTGGATGCCGTAATAGAGACCAGATACTGGCCGCCTACATAGTAGGGGCCGCTTGCTACATTGCTGCTGAGGGCAATGTCTGCCGTGGCAGATCCTTGAATGCTCGCCGTCTGGCTGTTATTAGAGGCTATATTGTCATATTGATTAGAGGCCACTACGGCAGCAGTGGTAGAATAAGCGGTGGCCATTTGTGGTTTAACCGTGATCACCAACGTTTGGGCATTCGCAGCGCCTGGCAGAAGGTCAGAACCTAGGGTCCAGCGGCCAGTGGTGGCGTCATAACTGCCAGAGCTGGCCGTTGCGCTCACAAAGGTTAAACCAGCCGGTAGTTTGTCTTCAATCACCACCCCTGTAGCCGCGTCTGGGCCGTTGTTTTGAACTTTCACGGTGAAGCTGGTTTCCTGGCCATTGTAGAAGGTAGGAGACGCAGCCGTGTTGGTGACCGCTAGCTCGGCCACTGGCAATACGTTCAGCAGTGCCACTGCCCGGTTGTTTTCAGTGATGGGGTCATAATGGGTTTGATTTGTAATGCCGCCCCCTAGAAACAAACGGCCATTAGCGTTTGGAATCCCCTTTAGCTCCAGTGTTTTAGATTCTCCTACAGCCAATGTTCCCACATGCCACATACCAGTGGCCATAGAGTAGGTGGTGCCGGCTGGAACAAGTAAGCTGGAGGGGATAAAGGTGATGGTGCCGGTACGGGTATCCATGCCTTGTAAATCAGTTGCCACATCTGGGCCGTTGTTAGTGACGGTCATCCGGAAAGTAGCTTCTGTTAGGTTGTGGTAATAATTACCAGAGGGATCATTGCTGGTCACCGTGAGAAAGGTTGACACCTCAGCCGTTTTGCGCACAACAACAGCGGTAGAGGCGGAGTTGTTAGAGCTGACATTGTCTGTTTGAGCCGGTGTGCCGGTGCGGCTAGCGGTAAAGGTATAGGTTTTGTCTCCGGTCACAGAGGCATCCACATTAGGGGTTCCGGTTACAATCAGTTCAGCAGTGGTGCCGGCCGCCAGAGAGGGGATCTCCCACACGCCGTTGGTGTAAGTGCCTACGGTGCCACTGGTGCCGGTAAAGGTAAACCCTGCCGGAAGCGCCGCGGCAATGGTCACATTGGTGGCTGCGTCTGGACCCGCGTTAGAAACTACAATCTTAAAAGGGATGGGCTCTTTGGTGTAATAGTCAGTCTTAGGCGTAGATACGGCAACGGCAATGTCTGCGGTGACCACACCGCTACCAGATCTGATACTGTTTGAGGCGCTGTTGTTTGAACTTACATTGTCATACTCTGTATGGGTCTGCGTTGCGGTGGTGGTGATAACGGCGCTCTGGTTGATGGTGGCGGAAATAGTCATGGTGGCGGTTGCGCCGCTGGCCAAGGTGCCTACATTCCAGGTAAGGTTTCCGGTGGTGGCGTCAAAGGTGCTGGTACCGGTAGAAATAGTTCTGCTGTTGTAGGTCAATGAAGCGGGTAAATTATCTGTTACCACCACATTGGTAGCGGCACTAGGCCCATTGTTGGTTACCTGCACGGTATAGGTGACCGTTTCGCCATTGGCGTAGGTGCTGCCAGCAGAGGGTGTAACAGTATTGGTCACGGCCACATCTGCGGTTGCTTTTACCGTGATGGTGCTGGAGGCGGTATTGTTGCTGCTCTGGTTGTCAAACTCAGCATGGGTCTGGGTAGAAGACAGGGTATAAGTGCCGGTATTGGCGGCTTTAGCATACACGGTCAAGGTCTGGGTAGCGCCGGTAGCCACGGTTCCTACTGTCCAGACACCCGTAGAGGCGTTGAACGTGCCTAAACTGGCACTGGCACTCGTGATGGTCAAGCCAGCCGGAATCTGATTGGCAACCGAAACAGTGGAGGCGTTATTAGGGCCGTTATTAAGTACTTTAATGGTAAACATGACCTCTTCATTCTGGCCGGGGTTGCTGACCGACACAATGCTGGTCACGGCCACATCTGCAGAAGGGGCTACTGTGATAGTGGTAGAGGCAGTATTATTGTTGCTGTTCTCATCTAATTCAAACCCGGTACGGCTGCCTAAACTAGCCGTAGTGGTGATGGAGCCTGAGGTAAGGGTTCTCGCCACCAGGGTTAGCGTTTTAGTCTCATTCAGGGCCAGCGACCCTACGGTCCAGGCACCGGTGGCGGCATCATAGCCCGCAGGAGCGGCGCCTTGTAACGTTAAGCCAGCGGGCAGTTTATCTGTAACCACCACCCCTGTTGCCGCATTAGGGCCCAAGTTCTTAGCCGTCACGGTATAGGTGACCAATTCCCCGTTGTTATAAGCGGTTTTGTCACTTACATTCTTTACCTCAATGTCAGCGGCGGCCTGCACGGTAATGGTGGCGGTGGCGCTATTGTTAGAGGCCACGTTGTCAGGCTCAGTGTGTGTCTGGGTGGCAGTGGCAGAAATGGTGCCCAATACCAACGGTTTGGCAGTGATGGTTAAGGTCTTGGAGGCTCCTATGGCCAGGGAGCCCACATTCCAGACACCGGTGCTAGGGGAGTAGTTGGTTGCGTCTGAAGAGCTTACAAACTCTAATTTGGTTGCGTCCAACTTGTCTGTTACCTGCACGTTGCTGGCGGCAATAGGGCCGTTGTTTGTCACCGTAACGGTGTAGGTGAAAGACTTGCCAATAGTGTACGGCGCAGTGGCGGCGGTGTTGGTTACCGCTACATCTGCGCTGCAGTCATAGTTGAACGTGGCAGACTGAGTGGTAGAGGCGGTATACCCGTACGTCCAGGTGTTAACGGTTTTTAAATCCCCGGCCGTGGTAGAGGCAGATCCCCAGCGGTGCACACCAGCGGTAGATACCACCCCAAAGAGTTCTGTCTGCGGGGCCGGAAAAGAAGTAGTAGGCAGGTTGGAGTCATCCCAGAACAGGAGGGCATTGTAGTTAGAACCCGCAACCGGTCTCACGTCTTCTACCCTGAAACCGTCTGCGTTGGCCTCAGCATCCCACACCGGGAAATGCACGGCCGCACTGTTGTTCCGGAAGAAGTAATTAAGGGTGGTGTTTCTGGCTACCACCTGGCCCAGGCCGTTGAGGCCGTTCCATTCTACGGTGCGGGCACCCTTGGCCCCGGTTGACTCTAAAAGCACGTCAGCAGTACCGGCTTGGTAGCCGTCAACGCCGTTCAGGTTGATCAAGACCACAAAAGTGCTGCTTTCAGTGGTGTTCAGGTTAAAAACAGACTTGCCGCCTCCCGTTGCGGTGTTGCAGCTGGAGGAGATGCCTACGGTAAAGGTGGGGGCGTCAGCGCTGGGCCAGATGCTGGGATCTGGGTTGGTTACGAAGTTGGCGTATTCTGGGTAGTCTGTCTGGCTGAGCTGTGATTTCCTTCGCGCTGTATAGGTACTGCCGGCGGCTGTGGTAGAGCCAAAGCTGTTGGTCACAAACCGGAAGAAGTTTTGTGGGGCAATGCCTGCCAATTCTATTTTCTTTACAAAGAACTTGCCTGGCTGGTCAGCGCTCGGGATCAGGGGGAACATGTTGAAATCTTTGGAGAACACATTGCTGGTGCCTCCCGCAGAGAATGACCACAGCTTACTGCGCATGCGGCCCTGGCGCTCCACACCCGTTCCGTCAATAACGGTGAAATCCCAGAAGTCATACACAGAGAACCGGCGGCCATCATCGGTCCAGCTGGATTCACCCACCTGGGTGAACTCCACCCAGTAGTCCTGGTCTGCGCCGGTATTGTTCGTGATGATGAGCGGCTGGTAGCCCCCAGTGTTGCGGGCTACCCCGCTCCATGTATAAGACGGGCCAATAGATGACTGCGAGGCATCATCAATCACACCCGCCTGGTTGGTGTTGAGCAGCATGTGCCGGGTAGAATTCTGGTTGCGGGTCAAGGTGGTCTGCTGCACAATGATCCCTGCCGGGTCTGTGGCAGACGGGCGCCTCACGGTAAGCACCAGGTCTGCCTGGTTGGCAGTGGTTTGGTCATGAATGGTGCGGTGTACCCCGTATAACAGGTATTCACCGGCTTTTACTCTAATGGTAAGCCGGTGGTCATCTGAATACGCAGAGCCGTTTCTGGTAAACCCGTAGGGCTTTAAAAAGCTAAGGGAAGTAATGGCCACCCCAGTGGCGCTGGGAAAGTTGGCATCATGGGCCAAATAGCCCGCTTTGTCGTTCAGCGTGCTGGTGAGCGTTGCGGTTGACTTGTTTGGGGTAAGTTGCTTTGAGCCTTCACCGTACATGGTGAAAGGCAACAGGAGCAAAGCGAAAACGAGTAAACGGAGATAGTGTGCCATATACTTCTTGTGATTAAAGATTTCTGTTCTGCCTTTGGCGAAGGCTGCCGCACAATTCAACTTCCAGAATGGCCGGTAAAGGCACCTTTCAGTTTCCCTAGACAGGGCAAAATTGAACATTTAGTTTGTGGCAGCTGGTTGGTTTTCGGTCAATCCAAGGCTGGTCACGATGAACAGAAACTGGTTTAGGCAGAGCCAAGGGACTACCCGATGAACACTCGGTTTTGGACGGTGAGTAAATAGACCCCTCAGAAGAGTACTATAATCAAATGGGTATTGTGCCTTTCTGCGTTAAATCTTTGAGGAGTTTGCGGAAAGTATCATATATCTATATGGTTTATTCTATATATAGATATTCTAGTAGTGCCGCTGGCCAGTATACAGGTGAAAGAGATTAGGCAAAGAAAAGAGACAGGTGCCTTTCTCTGGAAGGAGCGCGGTGTTTGGTTGGGTGTGCCTGATTCTACAAGAACTGCGTTTGGAAACTAGACGTTTGTCAATGCGAGGGCGAACGCTTCTGTTTTAGGGCTGTTTTCACGAAAACAGCCCTAAAACAGAACGGGTAAAACAGAGTGGTAGGGGGAGGCAAAGGCGCGGGGCAGAAATTTTTGAAACACCGGGCGCTTCCTAATATAAGGGTAGGTTTGCTCTATGTGCCCCAGATTTCCTACCTTAGCTTTTTAACTTTTTGAAATGCAGACTGACGAACTTACATACCAGGAGAGAATTCGGGAGCACCAGCTTAAGATCAAGCAGGTGTTCAGAGAGATGGGCAAGGTGGTGGTAGGGCAGCAGTATATGGTGAACCGCCTGCTCATTGGCTTGTTTACCAACGGGCATATTCTGCTGGAAGGGGTGCCAGGTTTGGCCAAAACCTTAACTATTAATACGCTCGCCAAAGTACTGCACCTTGATTTTCAGCGCATTCAGTTTACGCCAGACTTATTGCCCTCAGATTTGGTGGGCACCATGATCTATAATCAAAGCTCCAGCGCCTTTGAGGTAAAGAAAGGCCCCATCTTCGCCAATCTGGTGCTGGCAGATGAGGTGAACCGCTCCCCCGCCAAGGTGCAGAGCGCGCTGCTGGAGGCCATGCAGGAGAAGCAGGTGACCATAGGCGAGAAGACCTACCGGCTGGACCTGCCCTTTCTGGTGCTGGCCACCCAAAACCCCGTGGAGCACGAGGGGACCTACCCGCTGCCGGAGGCGCAGGTAGACCGCTTCATGATGAAAGTCTACGTTGATTATTTGTCTAAGGCAGATGAACTGGAGGTTATGCGCCGCATGTCTAACCTGTCTTACACCAGCACGGTCAACACCATTCTCACCAAGCAGGACATCTTTGACATCAGAAACGAAATAAACCAGGTGCAGATTTCAGAGACCCTGGAGCGGTATATTATTGAGCTGGTGTTTGCCACCCGTAAGCCGGCAGATTATGATTTGACTGATTTTGCCCAATACCTCCAGTTTGGGGTTTCGCCGCGGGCGAGCATTGCCCTGAACCTGGCCGCCAAAGCCGTCGCTTTCTTTGATGAGCGGGACTACGTGCTGCCAGAAGACATTAAAGAGATTGCCTCAGATGTGTTGAGCCACCGCGTGATTCTCAACTATGAGGCCGAAGCCGACAACACTTGCCGGGGTACGGCTGGGCCAAGGTGAGCAAGGAGTCACGGGAAAAATGGGGCAAGATGATCAAGTACTATCTGCAGAACCGCCCAAACCTGGCAT
>NZ_LRMM01000101.1 GCF_001647275.1 Rufibacter ruber
CCAGAAGTGGGAGAAAACCCCAGTGCGTTTCTGGCCTGTTTTCCGGAAACAGGCCAGAAACGCAACTCCTCTAGCAAAGGTGCACCTGCCATAACGGATGTGCGCAGCACGGGCTCGCCCCAGGCTAGCGGATCAGCAGCGGTTACGTGCAGAGGCAGAATGAGCAAGTAAGGAAGTAGCAGGAGAGGAACAGCAACCAGTCCTGGGGGTGAGCGCCTCTGTTCATACGGTGCCGAAGGCAACGCCAAAGGCGTAGTTTTAACAGCAGTGCTCACCGCCAGGACGGGGCCCCGCGGCCGTGAGCGCTTAATGTAAAAGATGAAACAATGCAGCAAATAAACCACCGCGTCAAGCGCTAAAGCCCAGGCAACAGCGAACTACGCATTCCAGCAGCAGCAGATGGGGCTATAAAACTATTATCCCGTAAGGCACTACTGCACCATCGGCCACAGCCCAGGGGGCAGCGAACTACGCCTTGCCCCTGCAGCAGCAAACAATAAACCGCTACAAAACATGCCGCTGATTCTCACTCACATTCGCCAGTGTCCATTCTACACGCCCAACAAAAGCATGCTCCCGCACGTGGCAGTCTGACTTGGTACAGAGGCGGCAACTGACCGGGGGCAGGCAGGGGTCCAGGTGTACGAAGAGTTCTACCACGTCTCCCATCTCCTGGGTAATCATCTCTTGCAGCAACTCCACCTCTTTGTGGGACTGCTGCAGGTTAAAATACCAGGGCAGGGTAAGGTGGCAGTCAATGTGCAGCTGGCTGCCGTACTTAATCACCCGCAGGTTGTGCAGGTCAATCCAGTTCTCCCGGCGTGCTGGTTCAGCACCGTGATGATCCGGTCCATGAGGTGATGATCGGCCTCATCCATGACCCCTGAGATAGAATTGCGCACCAGACCATAGCCGGTGTAGGTGATAAAGGAGCCGAAGATGATGGCCACCACGGCATCTAACCAAAGCAGGCCCGTAAAGTAGATGCACCCCAGGCCTATGGCCAGGCCAGCGCTGGAGTAGGCGTCTGAGAGAAGATGCTTGCCGTTGGCAATAATGGTGAGCGAGTGCCGGTCGGTTCCCCTCTTTACCAGATACCGCCCTGCCAGGTAATTAGCGGCGCCGGTGGCCAGGGTCAGGAAGATACCCACATCCATTTTCTGGATGGGGTGGGGATAGACCAGGTTGTAGGCAGATTTGATGATAATGCTTACACCGGCCAGGGTGATGAGAGCCCCCTCAAGGCCAGAAGAAAGAAACTCAATCTTGCCGTGCCCGTACGGGTGGTCCTGGTCTTTGGGTTTGGCGGCCAGGTACACACTGTACAGGGCCACCCCGCCCGTCACAAAATTGATGATTGATTCCAGCGCATCAGTTAAGATGGCATTTGAATTGGTCAGGAAATACGCAACAAATTTAACCCCCAGCAGGACCAGAGCCAATACCAGCATCTGCGCCATGAGGCGAATAGGAGAGACGGCTGGCGAAGAGGTGGACATAGGACGTACGTTAAACTTCCCTTTGCTCTTACAACGGTGAAAAGCCAAGAGGGGTGCAAAAGTACGGCTTTTTTACCGCTTCGCTAAGAGCCTGTTGAACATTTGCCTTTATTGCTCAACCGGTCAGCCTGGAAACTGCCTAAGAGGTTTGAGCACTGAGGCCAGCGCCACCAAGGCAGGCCTTGCTATGCACCAGATGCAATATAAAAGGCAAGGTTAAAACCTGCTCTAACGTACATCTATCAGAAGCCGGGCAACCGCTGTATGTGCAATGGTTGCCAAAACGTATAGAAACCGGGGTGGTTAGTTAAACAGAAGGCCCAACAGCCACATCACCAGAGAGGCAAGCAGACCTAAGAAGAAAAACAGGAAGCCCAGGAATGGATTCATAACTTTAATTTAAGGTAAGTAAATGTAAAGTTATTGTTTCGGGAATGCAACAAAAATATGGGAAAATACATAAGACCCTATTGCAGGAGTGGCACATATCCCCTAAATTCGTTGTCGGTACATGTAATCAGGCCAGCTTTAGTGTATGAATGTTTCAGTTAAGAAGAAGGTTGCGGGACAACCCATTGAGAAGCTGCTAAAAGACAGCCAACTGCTTCCGGTTGACAAGACTTTTGTGAATGCCTCCATGGCAAAGCTGCAGGCGTTGCGCCAGCAGTACATGCAGGCCCCGGATGCTGGTAAAAGCGTGTTCAAGTTGAAACAGGTGCCCAAAAAGAAGAAATAGCCAAAGCGGCTGCGCTTTCTCCTGAGCCTGAGTCTTCTCAGCCTGGCCAGCGTTCCATCTGCCGCAACCAGCCAGATGAGGCCACTCCTCTTCACCCCGAAGACTGGGAGAGACATGCCCGCCCGCTTCTGGGTTTGGGGATTGCTGTTCAGATAAAAGCTAAAGCAGGACTGGGGTGAATAGAAAAGCAACGTCTCCGTTTTGCTGTTTCTGAGAAAACAGGCCAAAAAAACGGAGACGTTGCTTTTTAGGCAGAATGATTATTCTATCTAACCTTCCTGCAGGGCAATCTTGATCAAAGTGGCGGTGTTACGCGCTTTGGTTTTTTCTATCAGGTGCTGGCGGTGAGACTCAATGGTTCGTTTGCTGGCGAAGAGCTTGTCAGCAATCTCAGCGTTGGTATAGCCTTCGGCAATGAGGCGCAACACCTCCATCTCCCGCTTAGAGAGTTCTAAGGGCGTTTTCTGCGGAGCAGAGGCTTCTGGGTTATTGGCTTTGTTGAGCAGGTTCACCGCAATCTCAGAGCATATGTATGAATTGTTGGTAGCTACGGTCTTGATGGCGTGTACCAACTCATCACGGCCGGCGGTTTTCAGCACATAGCCCAGGGCGCCAGAAGAACGCACCTTGTGCACATAGCTGTCCTGATCCAGCATGGTGAGCACCAGCACCTTAATGTCAGGGTGTTTCAGCTGCAATTGCTTGAGGGTTTCATAACCGTCCATTACAGGCATGTTCAAATCCAGCATGACCACATCTGGGGTGATCGTTTGTAAGAGATCCAGGAGTCTCTGCCCATTTTCTGCCTCTCCAATTATTTCAATAGTTGGTTCTGTCTTCAGCAAAGATTTCAGCCCATCTCTGATCAAGGTGTGATCATCTACCAGAATTACTTTTGTCATATCCTACGTTTACCACTTACTGATTGAGGTGAAAAAACTTTCATTTTTAAACTTAAAATGAAAGTTAGGGGTTTATACGCAGAAGGCGGAAAACATACATAAACTCATAGAGATTTACAGTATTTGCACTCAAATTCAGTATTTATACTTATGTATGAAATTGAGTAGAAGTATCATTTTTTTGCGGTTAATTGATCGCTACTTTTGTAAGGGGGGAGTAGAATAAAAAAGACACCTTTAGAAAGCAGATGCATCTGTACGGCCATGGAAATTCAAACGAAGGTAACAGGTGGGGCTTTGTTTGCTACGTTAAAAGGTACGCTAGACGGTAGTACGGCAGAGGCAATCATTAAAAGGTTGCAGTTGGAGGCCCTCTCACCCCCCCGGCACCTCCTGATAGACATGACAGGGGTGGAGCACGTCACCGCCACCGGCCTGCGGGGCTTGCTGCCGTTTGTGCAGCAGATTCAGAGACAGAAGAAAATGTTACTTCTCTGTGGTTTGAACAAAGCCATAGAAGCGCTTGTCAATAACTCAGGGTTTGATTCACTGGTAAAGGTGCTGGATTCTCCAGAAACAGCTGAGTTGTATTTAAAGAATAATTAATAAATTAAATTGTGTTTTGTGATCCTAAATTACTTACTTTAATAAAAAAAAGCCAATGAAGATCACATATGAGGAGGGGGAGCAGGCGTACATCTTGCGTTTGAACGGCGAGTTAGATGCATCTACGTGCCTGGAGTTAGACAGAGAGATTGAAATGGCATTATGCAGACCTATTGAACAACTCTGGATTGACTTTGAGGAGTTGAAATATATTTCCTCAGCTGGGTTGGGGGTGATGATCTCGCATCTGGGGTCATTTGAGGCAAGAAACATTAACCTGGTGCTTTACGGCATGAGTGACCATGTCAGAAATGTGTTTGAACTCTTGGGCCTGCACATGCTCATGACCATTGTCCCGTCTAAAAAAGAAGCCGAGCTGCAAGTAAAATAACCTCTGCGGCCGTTCTATATCACTCCTTTCTGCCACCTGTCACACCAACTTTATAGGGAAACATTTACGCGCAGTGCTACACGCTCTTCAAACGGGCCTTCTGTGTCTGGCGCGGGCGTCTGCGGGTGCCAAGGGTTCTGATTTTAAGGCGTTTTACAGAAAGTAGCCCCTATCCCTAACCCGGCATTGCCGCCGCGGGGCAGTACCAACGGCAAAGCTGTTTTTGGCCTGTTTTTCTGAAAACAGCAAACGCAATATAACCTAATGAGGCAGATCAATGGTGACGGTGGTGCCTTCGCCGGGGGCGGAGTCAATCTTAATGGTGCCCTGTAATAGTTTTACCCGGTCTCTCAGGGTAGCAATTCCCATCCCTTTCAGGTTTTTGGTTTGCCATTCTGCCGGCATTCCCTTTCCGTCATCTACCACCCGTATTCTAATGGTAGGGCCCTTGTCTACCACCTGCACCAGGGCAGAGGTGGCCTCTGCATGCTTCATCACGTTGTTGAGGAGCTCCTGCACAAACCGGAACAGGTGCGTCTCCAGGGTATGGTCTACCGGTTGGTCAAAGCCCGTGACCACGCACTGTACCGTAAAGGAACCGGTGGAAAGCCGGGTGGCCAGGTCTTTCAGGGCAGACTTCAACCCGAAATCCTGCAACACCCTGGGTATGAGCTCATGCGCCAGCGTGCGGGTTTCCTTAATGGCCTCCTCCAGGAACCTGGAGACCTTCTGCAGGGGCAGTAACGCTTCTTTCTGCACATTTCCTTCCAGCTGAATGTCTTCCAGGTTGAGTTTGGTGGCGTACAGCAGCTGGGCCAGGCTGTTGTGCAGGGCTTCGGCAATGCGTTTGCGCTCCTCATTCTGGGTGGTGAGCACGGCATCCATGATCCCTTTCTGCTGAGACAGCTTAAAACTGGTTTCTTCGGCCTGCCGCTGCCGCTGTTGCGTGATGTCATGCACAATGACCAAGGCACCGGCCACTTCTTTTGCGGCGTTGGTGAAAGGCACCAGGTTCACCTCAAACATGCGCCCGGTCTCCAGCCCCGGAATCTCATAGGTGGTGAGGTGCTCCCCCCGCAACACCCGTTCTGCCTGCTGCTGCACGTAGGCCTGGTGTTTCTGTGCAAAGAGCAACGGCAGCGGCTTGCCCAGCACCTGGTTTTTGGAGACCTGCAGTACCTGTTCCATGGCTTTGTTCCAGGAGGTGACACACAGATTCTGGTCAAAGGCCATGATGCCGTCAATGCTGTTCTCCAGCAGATTCTCTGAGAATTCTTTCTGGTTGAGCAGGTGCTCCTGCGTTTCAATGAGGTCTGTGACGTCAATGGCGAAGGCAATGCCGTATTCCCGCTGCGGGTCAAACAGCCCGAAGTTCTGGTAATAGGCATACAGGCCGTTAAATTCTTTGCGCTCAATAAAGTTTACCGCCTCACCGGTCAGAATTTCTTCCAGGGAACTCTCAAGCTGGGGGAAAAACTCAAACAGGTTGTGCCCCACCAGTTCATTGTCAGCAATGCCCAGCCTTCTTAAGCCCTTGCCCCGCAGCTCCAGATAGGTGCCGTCTTTGTTCAGGATGCCTAAGATGAGCGGAAGCTTCTGGATGAGCTGGTCTAAGATGAAGTTGCGCCACTGCACCTCGGCCTCCACCCGTTTCTGCTCGGTTACGTCCAGGCAAAAACCTATGGCTTCGCCCGAAAGGGAATCCTGGAACAGGTACACCTGCTTGAACACTTTCTCCTCGTCAATCTCAAACTCGGCCAGGGTACTGATCTTGTTTCCCTGCAAGGTGTCTTTGATCTGAGAATCCAGTTCTTTGTGCACGGCGGCAAAGGTCTGGCCTATCAGTTGGTTTTCTTTGAGCCCCAGCGCCTTTAACCCAGACCCCCTGGATTCCAGCACCTGGCCGTCTTTGGCAAAGCGCCAGAGGGTTACGGGCAGGTTGTCTAGAATGGCGGTAACCGTCTCGTGCAGTTGCTGCAGCTCCAGGTCCTGGCGCTTCTTGTCTGTCAGGTCCATGGCTACGCCCACCAGTTGGGTGGGCTGGCCGTTGGTGTCCCGTTTAAAGACCGTCTCCCGGAACTGTATGTGCCGCCAGCCGCCGTCTTTGGCTTTGATGCGCACATCAGATTCCAGAACCTCCCCGTCTTGCACGTCTGCAAAGCGCTGCGGGCGGGTAAGCAGCAGGTAGGCATCTTCTGGGTGGTAGAGCGTGTCCAGCAGCTCCCGCGGGTGCCCCACAATGTCTTGGGCGGAGTAGCCCAGAAAGGCCAGGAAATTGCGGTTGTTGTAGATGTTCCGGCCTTGGGCCAGGTCTTCAATGTACAGAAAGTCTGGCATGGCCTCTGCCATGGTTTTGATCATGTGCTGACTTTCTTTGAGCTGCTCATACGCCAGGTGCCGCTCGGTGATGTCTTCAAAGGTGAGTACAAAGCCGTCATCCAGTTTCACGGCCACCATGTTGAGCCAGTACTCCTGGTTTCCTTTTCTGTAATGAGAGGGAAAAGTCTGGGTCTGGCCGGTTTCCACCACCTGCAGGTAGCGGGCAAACCGGCCGGAGGTGATTTCTTCCGGGACTTCCTGCGAGAGGGTGGTATGGCGTAACTGGGCAAAGGTGGTGTGCATGAACTCCTCGGCGGCCCGGTTCAGGAGCACCCATTCAAAATCTTCAATCTGCCCCAGAGCGTTCCTGACGGCCTTGAACACCTGTATGCCGTTAATGGCGCTGTTGATAATGCCCTGCAGCAGCTGCTCACTCTTCTTGAGGGCCTTATCTGCCTTTTTGCGCTCGGTTACATCCAGGAACACCAGGCGGTAGAGTGGCGGTTGGCCCTCTTCCTGCAGGCGTATGGCCTCTACCTGGGCGCAGATGGCCTCACTCTTGGTAGGGTATAGCTCTAGTTCTGTGCGGTGGGAAGCGGGGCTGCTTTGAATCTTTCTGAGAAGGGAGTAGAAATTTGCGATGCTATTGGGCTGCACAAAAAAGCTGAAGCGGGTGGCGTGGAGTAGTCCAAGAGGGTGGTTGAGCAACTGGGCGGCGGTGCGGTTGGCTTCCTCAATAAGGCCGTTTTCATTTAAGGTAATGTACCCAAATGGGGCGGTGTCATACAGTTCCTGATATTTGTTACGGGCCTGTTCCAGCTCGGCGGCCGTCTGCTCCAGCTGGTGGTTCTGCATCTCCAGCTCAATCTGGTAGGTCTGCAGCTCCTTAATCACGGCGCGCACCTCCTCTGGGGTCATTTTCTCAGCTTCCTCTACGGTCACCAACCGCTGCAGTTTCTCTGCCCGCTCGCGTAATTTTGAGTTCTGGTGTGCCTGCATAGGAGATATGGGTAATGTCATGATTTCTGGGGGTGAAATGAAGACGTTTTATGGTAGGCCCAGGTGAACTGCCCGGGAGGCAGGCAAAGTATGATTGTTGCCTGCTACCCAGAAAGTGTTCCTGTTTGCGTTTTGGGGCTGTTTTTAGAAAAACAGCCCCAAAACAGACGGTAAAGAATGCCCGCCCTTTGCCGCTAATCCCCGGTGGAGGCAAAGGGGATCACACTCCTTTTTTATTTTTCTTTCTTCTGCATGACAACAGAACGACGAAGTTAGTACTACGGTGGTGGCTGCTTTCTGTTTTGGGGCTGTTTTTAGAAAAACAGCCCCAAAATGCATATGATATTTCTTGGTCACCGCTGCTGCCTGGCAATTTTTTCCCGCCGCAGGGGCAAGGTGGTAAAAAAGCGGGTGCCTCCGGTATATAAACCCTTCAGCCGTTGTTACTTAACTTTCTTTGCCTATATAACTGTAATGGCCAGGATAATTTTAAATGTCTTGTTGTCTTTATACGCTACCCGGTGGGTTTTCAGCCGCATATTTCTAAGCCCCAGAATGGGGAAATGGTGCTCCAGCGCAAAGTTGTGCAGGTCTTTGCCCTCTATGAGCACCTGCTCCATGGCCTCATGCAGCGCCTGAATGTCCCACTGGCCGTTGCCCAGGTGAAAGAGCAGTTGCCCTTTTACCTGTTCCGGCACCAGTTTAAAGGTTTCAATGAAGTTCTGGCTGGCCATTTCTACCCGCAGCAGGTGGTCCAGCACCACCAGCGGCTCCTGCACCAGGCCCACTATGGCCCCCGCGTACAGGTGGGTGGCCGCCAGGTTCAGTTCCATCTCCTTGTACGCGGTGATGTTGGTGAACGTGAGCACAGAGCCGTTTATGAAGTTGTCTACCGTGCGGTACGGCATAATGCGCATAGAGTACCACTGCTTCTCATCTGCCGTTTGCAGGTGCACCTCTTTGCTGCGCAGGCGGGTGATCACCTCTTTCACGTCTTTGGTGATGTCCTGGTACTTGAGGTTGGAGGCAATATGGGTGATGGAGCGCCCACATCTGACCTGATCAGGTTGAAGATCTGGGTGGCCTGCGGCGTGAAGTTCTTGATGTTGTTGTGCTGGTCCAGAAAAATGGTGGCCAGCTCAGTGCTGTCCAGCAGGTTCTTCATGTCATTGTTGGAGTTGATCAGCTCCTCAGTCTTGGCCTGGTACTGCAGGTTAATGGTCATGAGCTCCTCGTTCAAAGACTGCAGCTCCTCTTTGTTGGTCATAGATTCCTCATTGGTGCTCTGCAGTTCCTCATTGGCGCTCTGCAGCTCCTCATTGGTAGACTTGAGCTCTTCCAGCGAAGAATGCATTTCCTCTACTGTGGTCTGCAGGCGCTGCTTGGTGAACTGCAGCTCCATCTCCAGCTGGGCAATGATGTCATCTTTCTGGGTGTTGGTTTCACCGGTGACCTTTGACCTTCTCGGTTTTTTCTTGGCCGCCGGCAGTTCCTCAAACACTACCATGAGAAAGTTCTTTACAATTTCTGGTTCCATTAATGGCTTAACCGTGAGCTTGATGTGCTGGGTGCCCACCTCGTTGCGCACCTGCACATTCTCAACCATGACCACCTCGCGCAGCAGGTTGGCCTTGTGTATGGCGCTGTTGAGTTCATAGTTGAGGCCCTCACGGGCCATGTCAAAGATATTGAGCTTGGCCTGGCCGGGGGCCGGCTCCAAATAGCGGCCAGTGCGGCCGTGTATGTAAAAGATATCGCCTTTGGCGTTGATGATCACAGACGGCGGGGCAAACTGGTCTAGCATAATACGGTGCACCGCCGTTGACATGGTTGATTCTCGCTTCACTTGTAAGTCTGGTTCTGGCAGAGGTTTAACGGGCTCTGTGGTTGAAAAGGAAAATGGGAAATCTATGCGGGACATGGGCACGGTAGACTCTGACCGCTGGTAGATTTTCCATTTGACATCTAATGCCTGAAACAGGTCTGGGTGCCCGCCAATGGTCTCAGAAGAACCCAGCATGAGAATGCCCCCAGGGTTCAGGGAGTAATGGAAGACGGGAAACACCTTGCGCTGCAGTTCTGGTGACAGATAGATGAGCAGGTTACGGCAGGTGAGCAGGTCCAGTTTGGTAAAGGGGGCGTCCCGGTTCACATTATGGAGGGCAAAGACCACCTTCTCCCGCAGTTCTTTCCTGATCTGGTACTGGCTGTCTATCTTTACAAAATACCGCTTCAGGCGCTCCTGAGATACATCTGCGGCAATGTTTTCTGGGAAACTGCCGTTGCGGGCGCGTTCAATCGCGGCTGGGTCAATGTCTGAGGCAAAAATCTGAATCTTCAGGTTCTGTATGGCCGGGTGCTGCTCAATGCACTCCTGCAGCAGAATAGCCAGGGAGTAGGCTTCCTCGCCGGTAGAGCAGCCTGCCACCCACACCCGCACGGTGTCGCCTTCTTTCTTCTCCTGCAGCAGGCGGGGCAGGTATTTGCTTTTTAACAGCTCAAAGGCATCTTCATCCCTGAAAAAACGGGTGACGCCAATCAGGAATTCTTTGAAGAGCAGTTCCACCTCGGCCGGGTTATCCTGCAGAAAGCGCACGTACTGGGCAAACTGTTTGGTCTGGTGCAGGTTCATGCGGCGCTCAATGCGCCGGAAGATGGTGTTGCGCTTGTACTTGGAGAAGTCATGCCCCGTCTGGCTCCTGATCAAATAGAAGATCTTCTGCAGTGACTGCTCAGACTTTTTGCTGTCCAGCAGCGGGCGCCCTTTCTGGTGAGGGAGGTTGGAAAAGTTGACCAGTTTGGCCGGCATTTCCTCAGGGGCCAGCACGTAGTCTACAAAATCTGTTTTGATGGCGCTGCGGGGCATGTTGTGGAAGAGTGCCGTCTCGGGGTCCTGTACCACCACCATGCCGTACTGCTCTACAATGGTCTTGAGCCCCAAGGTGCCGTCTGTGCCCACGCCGGAGAAAATAATGGCCACCGCCCGTTCCCGCATCTCCTTGGCCAGGCTCTGGAAGAAGAAATCAATGGGCATGCGCTGGCCTGAGGGCAGAAATGGCGGGTGTAATCTGAATACGCCGTTCTCTACCCCGGTTTCCTGTTGCGGCGGCACCACGTACACCTGGTTTGCCTCTAGCGGCAGGTTCTGCTGTACCTCTTTCACGGGTAACACGGTGTGCCGCTGCAGAATCTCCACCATGTTACTTTTAAACTCGGGGGCCAGGTGCGGTATCACCACAAACGCCATGCCCGGGTTTGCCGGAACATTCTGAAAGAAGGCCTCATACGCTTCCAGTGAGCCCGCTGAGCCCCCAGCCCCACCACCAGGAAATGCTGGGGTACGGCCGTGCCTTCTGCGGGTAAGAGGGAAGCTTCTGTAGGTTTTCTATCCGGCGCAGCCGAAGCTGGGGTGGCGTTTTTCTCTGCCATGGAAATGCATAAAAGGTCTAAAAGTAAAAGGCTGCTCAGAATGGCAGCCTTCCGGATGCGTCTGAGATTCCTTGAAACGAAAGCAGAGGCACTTCACCAATTTACATTTTTTTTAAAGGCCTACCGCTAAGTTAAGGAATGAAGCGGGTGAAATACCGTATTTATACTGCACTTTTTAAATATATGAGGCGGTTAATGGTCATAGACGGGGGCAAGGCCGTACACCATGATCATTTTGTTGGCCATACCCGTAAACACTTCTAATGCGACCCAACCCTACTACCCAAGCAAACCATCATGATGTTATTGTGGTGGGTACCTCAGCCGGCGGCATGGCTGTACTTATCAAGCTGCTGGAGCAGATGCCGGCCAGCTTGCCTGCCTCTGTTTTCATTGTTCAGCACCTGGCGCGCAACTCAAACGTGCATATTCTGGTGGAACGCCTGAGTAAAAACACTGAGCTGATCTGTGAGGTGGCCGAGCATGAGAAGACCTTTGAGCCGGGCCACGTGTACTTCTGCCCCCAGGACCATCACCTGCTGCTGCAGAAGGGGCGCATGCTGGTCACCAAAGGGCCGCGGGAGAACCTGTTCAGGCCGGCCATTGACCCGCTCTTCAGGTAGGCCGCGGCGGCCTATGACTCCCGTGTGATTGGCATTATTCTTACCGGTATGCTGCAAGACGGCACGGTAGGCATGCAGGCGGTCAAGCGCAGCGGCGGCCTCACCATGGTGCAGCTGCCCGCTGAGGCAGAGTACCCAGACATGCCCCAAAGCGTGATGAATGAGATGGAGGTGGATTATGCGGTGCCGGTAGGGGAGATGGGGCTGCTGCTGCAGGAACTGGTCTCTGTACCGGCCTCTACTGACCACGCCGTGCCAGATGACATCAAATACGAGGCCACCATTGCCGAGCGGGTAATGACCCAGGGCAACGGCCATTCTGAGGATATGGGGCTGCTGGGGCCACAGGTACCCATTACCTGCCCAGACTGCGGCGGTGCGCTGTGGGAGGTGAAGAACGGGCATCTCAGCCATTTCCGGTGCCACACGGGCCATACGTTTACCCCAGAGACCTACCTGGCCGGGAACATGGAGGCCCTGGAGGAGACCATGTGGGTGGCGCTGCGCATGCTGGAAGAGCGCCGCACCCTGCTCAGTTCCATGGCAGACCAAGACCGCCGGCGGGGGAGCAAATATTGGGCGAATACTCAGGAAGAACGCGCCGATGAGCTGAAGGTGCACATAGAACGCATCAGAAAGGTGCTGCTGGCCAACGCCAACTCCAAAAACCAACAGACCCAGGAGAATGACGCAGACGCCGAATGGGCATAATCTGTTTTCGGCCTGTTTTTGTAAAAAAACAG
>NZ_LRMM01000102.1 GCF_001647275.1 Rufibacter ruber
TTGATGCTCTTTTTGGCGGCAGGAATTGAAATCAACTTGAGAAAAGTGAAGAGGGATTGAAACAGGGCACTGTTTAACGCTGAGTTGTGCAACAGCTACCATTGTTGTGCGGAGTTGTTCTTTTTTTTTCTGCTTTTGACCTGATTTTGTTAAAACAAGCCGAAAACGGATTAATTTATAAATTCTTCAGTCGGTCAATATTTATATTAGCACAGAAGTTTTTATCGTCGACAGCCTGAATTCTGCCTGTTCTCCTGTCAATTTTCACCTGCCTGGTCAATAATTTATCAGCTTCTTCAGATTTTTGATTGTCTCTGTTTAGAAATTGTCCAGAATCATAATTTAAATAAATCGTGTCGTTCTTAACTAGGTATTTTCCCTTAGCTGTATTTACGCCATTGTATAGAATCTCAAAATCGCTGTTTTTGTCGTACAGTTGCAAATAATGAAGTTCGTCGAATGCAGAGAAAACTATGTCTTCTCTTTTACTGCATGAAGACAGAAGTATTAGTAAAAATATCGTTAAACTTCTTTTCATCAATACTTCCAATTACGCACAACGGTCTCGTGCATGAGGCGTGCAAGGCCGTCGGCCGTAGCATGGCTTATGCACAATGTTGGCAATAGTTATTTTTATTTACATATCAGGTTTCTAAAGAATTAACTCTTCAACATATGGTAATTAGCGATATTTCACATCGAATCGTCCATCGGATATTTTAACCGTCTCACCTGACCCATCCAGATTTTCTGCTGTAAACTCAAAAGTACCTGATACTATATAATTGATGGTGTCAAACCTGGTGACGTTTATTGAACCCTTATAATTAGTGTTAGTCACATAATTTTTCGTATCCATTCTGTTGTCTCGGTTCTGATAGTAGCCATAGTTCTTAGTTGGATAGTTCCCTGGGTAAAGGTTGGAATTTACCTCAAATGTCTGCCTTCCTGTGCTTTTCAAATCTTCAATGGCTAATTGTATACTGCTATTTTCATCATCGTTGACCCGCCTAGCCCAAAGCACAAAGTAACGATTAGGTTTTTCGTAATATCCAGAGGTTACTGAGAATTTTTCACCGTTTACGAAAAGGGATTTGATTTCCGATATCCAAGGTTTTCCATTGACCTTGCAGGCAATCATATTAGCCCCACTTTGTGTTGGTTTAGGCAAATCTTCCTCTGTGCAGCTACAAAGCACTAGGATTAAAAACAACAAAACTGGAATCAGGTAAAATCTTTTCATAACAATTTTATATTTAATTATTGCCAACGGTCTCGTGTAAACAACGTGCGAGGCCGTCGGCCGACGCATAATTTTTACACAATGTTGGCGGGAGTTTTTTTATTTTTCAATTTCTTCAAGCGCCACTCTCCCTGTCTCGCATTCATTGAGGCAATTAATGATGTTATTTTTCACAAGGAAGTACACTAATTGGTCTTGCGGTACAGAGATGTCTAGCGGGAGCACGTTCTTTCCAGCTATCTCTTTTATTATTTGTTTTTCTATCAACTTGTCTGCCGCTGATTTATCGGTGAAGGATTTTTCATATGCCGCGTAATATTCCTGATTTACCTCAATCGGTCGGTGTAGGATAGTTGACATGAACATTTTCAGTTCATAGGAAAAAGGATTGAGTTGTCTGTCGAATACAAACTGGTTAAGCCCTGAGTAAACCCAAGAGTTTGGCCCGACTACCAAAAAGGTCGAGTCTTTATATCTTACTTCACAATAGACGTAGCCGCTGGAAGTGGAGAAGTCCCTGTAATTTTTGTACGGCAATTTGTCTGTTACCTCAAGAAACAAGAAAAGGCAGACTAATCCTAAAACTGGGATAGCTAAAACAGTAACTATATATTTTCTTAGCTTCTGCATTTTGATTCTTAAAATTACCGCCAACGGCCTCGTATAAAAAACGTGCTAGGCCGTCGGCCGTAGCATGATTTTTATACAGTGTTGGGTTAAGTAATTCTTTAGATTTCCAGATAAAATTAGTCACACTCACATGCTTGGAATTTGAAGTCAAATCGCCCGTTGCTAAGGGTAATAATTTCATTACTCCTATATTTTTTAAGGACAAGATGAAATTCACCAGAGATTATTTGAGCAACCTTATCAAATTTTGTAACCGTGAAATGGCTGCCAACCAGTGGGAACCCATATTCTACCATACTGCCATTATCGAATTCCAAGAATGTCACGCCAAGCGAATCAATTTTATTGCCTGTGCTAGTAATAGTTCCTGCCAAGGCTGTTGAGAAAAATAAGCTAGAGGAAATCCCTTTTCCATTGTCCCTAGAAAAGCTAAAATCAATACCATCACGGCTTGCCATTGGGTAACTTACTCTTGCTGAATATTTCCCGCACGGGTCTAGCATAAGACCGCACTTATTGTAGGGAACCCATACTTCTTCATTTTCTAGGGTAAACCCAATTGTGTTCTTCCCTAATTGGGTTGCTTCTGGTAACTTTGAGTTTTTAGTAGGGTCTTTATCCTTATCACAGCTAATAAAAACCAACAGCAAGAAGGATAAATAGAATGGAACTGATTTTTTTATAAATTCTGTCATATTATAATTTTTTATTTAACCCAACGGTTAAGCTAAACGGCGGCGGAGGCCGTCGGCCGATGCTGGCGTTTAGGTGTTGTTGTGCGTAGTTGTTTTTTCCTTTTTTCTTCTAGTTCTGTTTTTGACCTTATTTTAGTAAAACAAGCCGAAAACATGTTTTTATTAATTCTGAAGTCGGTCAAAGTTTATGTCAGCACAGAAAGTTTTATCGTCGATTGCTCGAATTCGGTTTGTCTTCCTGTCTATTTTTATCTGCTTTGTTAGCAATTTATCAGCTTCTTCGGATTGACGATTCTCACTACTTATGTGTTGTCCAGAGTTATAAACTAAATGAATCGTGTCGTTGCTAACCCTGTATTTCCCTTCTGCTTTGTTCACGCCGTTGTAGAGAATCTCAAAATCGTTGTTATTGGAATAAAGCTGGAGAGAATGCAGTTCGTCAGTCGCTGAGAAAAGGACGTCATCTCTTTTACTGCAAGAAGCCAGGATTATGAGCAAAAATATCTTTAGAATCCTTTTCATCAATAATTTCAATTACGCACAACGTCTAGTATAAACGACGGCGAAGGCCATCGGCCGAGATGACGTTTATGCGTTGTTAGGTGTAGATTTATTCTTGATATTGCTCCAGGCTTTTTAATTTTTTCTCTAAGTTTTCTGCTAAGACAAGTTCTTCAAAACAAGATTTACATATCCAGTCGTAACCATTAAAATATCCTTCCGTCTCGATGTAGTCGTTGGGACTTTCACCAATTGAGACGAAGCATATTTCGCAATGGTCGTGTGTCCAGCCTTTTTCTTCTAATTTGAAATATTCCTCGTCGAATTTTTGACCAACATACAGATGTGTCGCTGTGTTAGACTTTCTGTCAATTAATGCAGGTCTTGAAAACCATTTCATAAACTTCCATTCTGAGTTTTTCAGTTCAGAAACCATTTCGCGGATATGCTCGATTTCAACATTTCCTGATGGAAGCTTAACGAAAGTATGTTTCATTTATGTTTTAATTTACACCTAACTACCGTATAACCGTACCTATTACGTTTATCCCCACTATAGGCGGAGGTGGGCAAATAGGGCTGGAACAAATCACATTGACCAGGCAAGCAGGTAACCGCAGCAGATATTCTATATTAAATGTAATCATTATTTATAAAGTATCAAGCGGACTGGTGATTTGCCCCAGGGCGTGGGACGTAATATGGGTGTAAATCTCGGTGGTTTTGCTGGAAGAGTGGCCTAGCAGCGTCTGGATATACCGCAGATCGGTGCCCTGCTCCAACAGGTGCGTGGCAAAGGAGTGCCGAAGCGTGTGCGGGGTGGCTTTGGTCTTGATTCCCGCTTTTTCCACGGCGGCCCTAAATACGTTCCTGATGCTCTCCACCGTGTACTGGCCGCCAAACTGCCCCTCAAACAGCCATTCCTTCGGTCTGTACTCCTTATAATACGCCCGCAGGTTTTCCAGGAGCCGCTGGGAGAGCAGGGTGGTGCGGTCTTTCTTGCCCTTCCCTCCCCTGATCAGCAACAGGTTGCGGGCCGACTGCACATCCGTGATTCGCAGGTTGATCACCTCCCCAATCCGGAGGCCACCGGCGTAGAGCAGCTGCAGCAGACACCGGTGCTTCAGGTTGGGGGTGCTGGCCAGAAGAGAAGCCACCTCCTGCCGGCTCAGCACCAGGGGCAACTTCTCAGGTTTCTCCGGGCGTTCCACCTGGTTCAGCTGCACCTCGGTTCTGAGCAGCACCCGCTGGTAATAAAACTTCACCGCGTTGATACTCTGGTTCACCATTGAGCAGGAATACGTACCTGCCTGCACCATTTGCCGGTGGTACCGGTTCATCTCCTCCTGGTCAAACAGCTGAATGGCCTCCAGTCCTTTAGTCGCATACGTGTTCAGGAACCGCAACAGCAGGCTGTGGTAGGTTCGCATGGTGATCCTGCTGTAGTTGAGCAGCAACAGCTTCTCCAGGTACGGCAACGGGCAACTGATATAGGTGGGCCCCTTTAGGTAGACTTGCTCCCAGAGCAGGCGCAACAGGCGCAGGTCCTTGATCTGAAGCTCCTGACCAAGCCACACCCATGCCACCCCCTCCAGTTCCTTGGCCAGAGATTCAATAGAAGACACCTTGGCGGCGATCACCTGGGCTCTTACCTCTGCGTGCCAGCGAGCGGTCTTGCTTTCTTTTAACTTTGCGTAAATCAAGGGGTGAGGTTTAAAGATAAGCCGAATAACCATATCCCCCTCTCCAAGTGCCACAGCCTGCAGCTTGACCACCGGGAGCAGATCCGCTTTTTCCAGCGGCTGCCCGGTGGGGGTACCAGCGACCAGGGGCACTCCCCCTGCCGGCTTCAACCGAGCCGGTTTGTGCAGGTAACGGGTGTCTACCCGCGCCACCCCCTGCAGCTGCGTGTGCAGCATTTCTATGGCCTGCGCAGAATGGTGCATCACATAGCATTTGTACGTTTTGCTGAACTTCACCCAGCCTGCCTGCCTTAACCTTTTGGTGACCGCGGGGTTGGTTCCGTACCATAGCTTTATAAACCGCTTCCCCTCATGCGCCAGCGCATTCAGGTACACCGCCGCCTCCCTCTCAGCCCCAGAAAATTGACCAGCATGTCTCATGGCACTAATGTAAAGCAGCAGACAGGCGTAACCGTAAATTATACGTATATATCCGTAAGTAAACGGGTAAGGAATATGGTTACGGTTAGCATGGGAAACACCTCCAGAACATGCAGGCACTGCGGCTCCACCCTGGTGGGGAGGGCAGACAAGAAATACTGCTCAGACCAATGCCGGGCGCTGGCGGGCAATGCCCGAAAACTGGTGGAGAAAGGGCAGCGCTTCATGCGCGACATCAACACCAAACTCAAAAAAAACCGGGACCTCCTGCGCCTGGCCAGCCCAGAGGGCAAGACCACGCTCCGGCGGCAGGTGCTGGAGCTGAACGGCTTTGACTTTGGCTACTTCACGCACCTGTACCGCACCAAGCAGGGCAACACCTACTACTTCTGCTATGACTACGGCTACCTGCTCCTGCCAGAGGAGAAAATGCTCATAGTAAACTGGCAACCGTACATGAACCCTTAATCAGGAGCCAGCGGCTGTTTTAGACCTGTTTTTCTGAAAACAGCTCTAAAACAGAAGAGCCGCCTCTGGGGCAGAGGCGGCTCTTGGTGTAAGTTGGCACCAATTCTAGAACGGGGGCGCGTCATCAAAACTGGAGGGCGGAAAACCGCCTCCCCCGTCATTCATCTTGCTGCCCAGCCTAATGGTGTTGGGCGCTCCTCCGCCACCGGCAGGGGCGTCAAAGTCAGAGACCGGGAAACCGCTGCCGCCGTCAAAGCCCGGGCCACCGCCAAAGCCGTCTTCCAGGTTCCCAAACTTGGTGTACTTGCCAATGAATTTCAGGGCCACGCTGCCCACCTCCCCGTTCCGGTGCTTGGCTATGATCACCTCGCCCACGCCCAGCGTGGGGTTACCCATCTCATCTTCGGTAATACCGTAATATTCCGGGCGGTACAAGAAGATAACCATGTCAGCGTCCTGCTCAATAGACCCAGATTCACGTAAGTCAGAAAGCATGGGTTTTTTGTCGCCGCCGCGGGTTTCTACGGCCCGGCTCAACTGCGAAAGCGCAATTACGGGCACGTTCAACTCTTTGGCCAGCTGCTTGAGTGCCCGCGAGATGGAGGCAATCTCCTGCTCCCGGTTCCCGCCGCCCTTGCTGCCTTCGGCGTTGCCGCTCATAAGCTGCAGGTAGTCAATGATCACCATCTGGATGTCATGCTGCGCTTTGAGGCGGCGGCATTTGGTGCGCAACTCCCTAATGCTCAGACCCGGGGTGTCATCAATAAAAATGGGGGCCTGGCTCAGGCGGGTGATCTTGTGGTTCAGCTGCGTCCACTCGTATTCGGCCAGGTTGCCCTTCTTGATTTTCTCAGAGTCCAGTTCGGCCTCGGCCGAAATCAGACGATTCACCAGCTGGATGGAGGACATCTCCAGCGAGAAGATAGCCACGCCCTTGCTAAAGTCTACGGCGGCGTTGCGCATGGCACTTACCACGAACGCCGTCTTACCCATCGCGGGACGCGCCGCCAGGATAATCAAGTCAGACGGCTGCCAGCCCGAGGTTACCCTATCCAAAGCCGTAAAGCCCGAGGGTACACCCGTCAAACCTTCCTTCTGGCTTTTCTTCGCCTCCAGCTCTTTGATGGCCTTGTGCATCAACGACTGCATGTCGTCAAAGTTCTTGCGTATGTTGCTCTCGCTCACCTCAAACAGCTTGGCCTCCGTGCTGTCCAACAGTTCAAACACGTCAGTGGTGTCTTCAAAAGCACGGCCCAGCACTTCGCTGGAAATGGAAATGAGGTCACGTTTGATGGCCGCCTCGGTGATTACGCGCGCGTGGAACTCAATGTTGGCCGCCGAGTTCACCCGCGTGGTGAGCTGGGACACGTAATACGCCCCGCCCACAAACTCCAGTTCGCCCTGCTCGCGCAGCTCCTGGGTCACGGTGAGGATATCTATGGGCTCAGATTTATCAAACAGGCTCAGAATGGCCTTGAAAATGCGCTGGTGCGCGTCTTTGTAAAAACTTTGCGGTTTAAGCAGGTCAATGACCGTGGTGAGGGCGTCTTTCTCCAACATGAGCGCGCCCAACACCGCTTCCTCCAGCTCCAACGCCTGCGGCGGAAGCTTCCCTAACCCTTGAGGCACAGCCGGTTTGGGGTTCCAAGCCGCTTTGCCTCTGGTCGCTTTCAATTTCATCTCCTCCATAAAAGCAAAAGTAAGCAGGGAACAGATTCAGGTAATCCACAAAAGAAGGCTACCTTTCCACAATTTACAGGAAGGTCAGCCTGTGAAGGCTGGTTTGGCCGCTATGCGTTTTAGGCCTGTTTTTAGGAAAAGAGGCCTAAAACGGGATTACTTTTTATTGAGTCTTGTTTCTGCCCTCCTGCTCAAATTCTATTTGATTCTCTTTATCCCAGTCAGTTCGCTTTCTTCCCAGAACTTGGGTAAAGGTGGTATCCAGGAAATAGTAGTATTCCCGCTCCCGGCCGCGGTTTCCGTAATTAAACTTATGCGTGATGCGGTAGGCGGGGGTTTTCTTATACTGGGTGCGGGTGAGGCCGTCAAAGCTGATGGAGGCATAACCAGCTTCGTCCAGGTTCCTGGCATTCCATTCCTGCACCAGGTTGCGGGCTTTGTCTTGATTGGAGAAACCGCCGCCGCAGCTTGCTAAGAATAAGGTCAGGATAAAACTCAGGAATGTATATTTTCTCATAGCAGAAGGTTACGTGTTGTTAGGGCAAGATAGCAAAACCAGCGGGATTAATTTCATGTAGCGTTGTGGCACTGACACGGCGCGTCTCTATGAAACAACACCACCTCACTATGGATCAGACCGAATGCCATTACAAGATTCATGGATGCAGGAACGGTTCCTGGAGAAGAAAGACCTATTTTGCTGCATAGCACCACGCGTTGTCATGCCACAACGCTACATTTCTAAAAGGCGTTTCTGGCCTGTTTTCCGGAAAACAGGCGAAAACGGGAGTAATATTCCGGCATCCGCCGGCGGCGGAAAGAAAGTAATCCACAAATTTCTAGGCACATATCCACAAATCCGTTTGCGGCAAAGAGACGGTGCGTATGGTAAAATCATTACATTTGCTCTCTTTGAATTGCACTACATGAGTACAGCGGCGTATCAACACATTCACATGATTGCCATTGGGGGCAGCATTATGCATAACCTGGCCCTGGCATTGCACCGGAAAGGCCTGAAAGTGACCGGCTCTGACGATGAGATTTTTGAACCGGCCAAAGGCCGATTGGCTGCCGACGGGCTTCTGCCCGAAGCCGAGGGCTGGTTCCCCGAAAAACTCCACGCCCGCCCAGACGCCGTGATTGTGGGCATGCACGCCCGCGCCGACAACCCGGAGCTGCTGTACGCCCAGGAGCACAACATTCCCATCTTCTCGTTCCCCGAGTTCATCTATGAGCAGAGCAAGAACAAACAGCGCATAGTGATTGCGGGCAGCCACGGCAAAACATCCATCACGTCTATTATTCTGCACGTGCTCCAGTACCACCACCGCCTGTTTGACTACGCCGTGGGTGCCCAGCTGGAGGGGTTTGACCTCATGGTGAAGCTCACTGAAGACGCGCCTATTATTGTTATTGAGGGCGATGAATACCTCTCCTCCCCTATTCAGCGGGTTCCCAAGATCCATCTATACCATCACCACATTGGCGTGATCAGCGGCATCAGCTGGGACCACATCAACGTGTTCCCTACTGAGGAGAACTACCGTGAGCAGTTCAAGATCTTTGTAGACATTACCCCCAAAGCCGGCACGCTCATCTATAACCAGGATGACGAGCAGGTGCTGGAGGTGTGCGTGCCCAACAACCCAGACGTGCACTACATTGGCTACACCATTCACGAGCACAAGATCAAGAAGAACGGCAAGACCGTGCTCAAGACCAAGAAAGACGACGTGGAGATACAGGTGTTTGGCGAGCACAACCTGCGCAACATCAGCGCGGCCAAAGAGGTCTGCAAGCGCATAGGCATCAAAGGCCAGGCGTTTTATGAGGCGCTGGCCAGCTTTAAGGGTGCCGCCCGCCGTCTGGAGAAGATTGGTGAGAACGGGCACACGCTGGTGTACAAAGACTTCGCGCACGCGCCCTCCAAGTTGAAAGCCACCTCAGAGGCATTCAAGAAGCAGTACCCAGACCGCCAGCTCATTGCCTGTCTGGAGCTGCACACATTCAGCAGCCTCAACAAAGATTTTCTGCCGCAGTACCAGGGTACGTTCTTGGCCCCTGATGTAAAAATAGTGTACTTTAACCCCAAGACCCTGGAGCACAAGCGCATGCCGCCGCTGGATCCAGCTGATTTGAAAGCCGCCTTTGGTGATGACCAGATTCAGGTGTACACAGACAACCAGGCGTTACAGGAGTATTTGCTGCGCCAGGACTGGAAAGACAAGAACCTGCTCATGATGACCTCCGGCACCTTTGGCGGGCTGGATCTGCAGGCACTGGCCAACCAGATCACCAGCGCCTAATCAACTATTTTTGTCCCCTTTAAAGGGGGTAGGGGGATGATAAAGGCAGTTGAAGAACAATTTTTCAATGATCAAATGAATGAAGCAGTTGATTCTCATGAATAGATAACTCTGCATGAGGAACCATCTGCCTATCCCCTTCAAAGGGGGACTGAAATATCACAAATTGTAACGGAAAACCGTCAGGTCAAAAAGCATTGCCTATGAAATTACATTTACGCAAACCCATCGTCTTCTTTGACCTGGAAACCACCGGCGTGGACATCTGCAAAGACCGGATAGTGGAAATCAGTATGCTCAAGGTGATGCCCAACGGCGAGGAGATTCTCAAGACCCGGCGCATCAACCCCACCATTCCCATCCCTATTGAGTCCAGCATGATCCACAAGATCTATGACGATGACGTGGCCGACTGCCCCACGTTTGCCCAACTGGCCCGGTCACTGGATGATTTTCTGCGGGGCTGTGACCTGGGCGGGTTCAACCTGATTAAATTTGATATTCCGCTCTTGGCGGAAGAGTTTTTGCGCGCCAACATTGACTGGGACATTGAGAACCGCTCTATTGTAGACGTCTGCCGCATCTTCCACCAGATGGAGCAGCGCACCCTCTCAGCGGCCTACAAGTTCTACTGTGACAAAACCCTGGAGAACGCCCACTCTGCTGAGGCTGACACCATTGCCACCTATGAGATCCTGAAAAGCCAGGTGGCCTTCTATGAAAACGCACCCCTGCCCGGTGCAGAGGACCAGACCGTTTTCCCGGTGAAGAATGACATACAGGCCCTGCACCAGTTCACCTTCCAGAAAACTGCAGATCTCAGTGGCCGCATTGTCTACAACGCAGACGGGGTTGAGGTTTTCAACTTCGGAAAGCACAAGAACGTGTCAGTGGTAGCCGTGCTCCAGAAGGAACCCAGCTACTATGACTGGATGATGAAAGGTGATTTCCCGCTCTACACCAAAAAAGTATTAACTCGCATCAAACTGCGTGGCGCCCTGCAGCAGACTTCTATGAAACAGTAGCTCATTGCGTAGCACGTATCAGGTAGCACGTATCAGGTAGCAAGACTTTTGATTTGCGTTTTCGGGCTATTTTCCTGAAAACAGGCCAAAAACAGAAAGACCAGGGTTAGTAGCTCTGGCCTTTTCTGTTTTTAGGCTACATGCTTACAAAACATTCTACCGCTAGTGCGAGCCTCCAGGCTCGTGCTTACTTGTGCCGGGGAGTCTCTAGACTCCCCTCACGGCAACGCCGCGAAATGACGCATAGCACATTCAATGCTGTATTCTGCTCGTGGTTACCGGCGAGTCTGGAGGCTCGCCGCACATCTTGTCACGAGTTATAAACTCGCGCCAGCATATTTTTTATTTCTGCAATCAGCCATTCTCAAAAGACTTCGCAGTGTCTCCAAGAATCTGCGAGCGTCTGTGCCAACTGCCATAGCCACCGCTGCCCTCACCCTAGCCCTCTCCCCCCGGGAGAGGGAATACCGCTTTCCGTTTTCGGGCTGTTTTGGCCAAACAGCAAAAAGGCAGCGCCTCCTTCGC
>NZ_LRMM01000103.1 GCF_001647275.1 Rufibacter ruber
TTCTGCAGTAAAATAACAGCACCCACTATAATGGGAACCCAGGTTTCGGCGCCGCCACGGTCAAAATCAAGGATGAACGGAGCCGCAATCAATAAAATGCCCACCAGATAATCCATAATCCCGTGGGCGCGGGTTGATAACATTTTCATTTTTATTCCTCCTTTTTTAGTTTCAACTTGTATGGTCTTTTACGCCATCGTTTTAGGTGTTGTTTCGGAAAAGTACATTTTTGGTTTGTATTTTACGAATATGGGTATTTATACGGGTGTGTATTTTGACGGTTTCTGGTAATCATAAAAATTGCTGATGCAACAAGAGAAAAGGCAACGCCCCATTGGGGTGTTTGACAGCGGAATAGGTGGTTTAACCGTGGCAAAAGCCATTAAAACCCATTTGCCCGAGGAACAACTGGTGTATTTTGGAGACACGGCCCACCTGCCGTACGGTGACAAATCTACCGCTGCTATACAGGCTTACGCCGTAAAAATCTGTGACCTGTTGATTAGACAGAATTGTAAAATTATTTTGATTGCGTGCAATTCTGCCTCGGCGGCGGCGTATGAGCTGGTGCGGGAGTACGTTGGCAGCAAGGCCCATGTGCTCAATGTCATTGATCCCGTGGTGGCGTATGTGGGGGAGCAATTTGCCCAAAAAACGGTGGGGTTGATTGGCACCAAGCAGACCGTGAACTCCAATGTCTATAAAAAGAAGATTGACGGGCTGGACCGGGGGGTGCAGCTGAAATCACTGGCCACGCCGTTGCTGGCCCCCATGATTGAGGAAGGCTTTTTCAACAACACCATCTCAGAGAGCGTGGTGCAGACCTATCTGTCTGACCCCGCGCTGGCCGGCATTGAGGCGTTGATCCTGGGGTGCACCCATTACCCCCTTATAAAGGAGCAGATTGATTCTTTTTACCAGGGCGCCGTGCAGGTGCTGGATGCCTCTGAGCTGGTGGCCCGGCACGTGGGGCAGGTGTTGCAGGCGCTAAACATGGCGGCTCCCCAGCTGCTGGGCGAACCGCATTTCTATGTCTCTGATTACACCGCCTCCTTTGAGGCCTCCACCCAGATCTTCTTCCAGAAGAAAGTGAACCTGGAGCACTACCCGCTGTGGGAGTAGTAATATTTACCGCCGCCGGGCGACTTATGGGTAGATTTCTGTTTTAGAGCTACTTTTACAAAAACAAGCCAGAAACGGCTTCCGTACTCACTGTTATGAAAAAGCGTTACTTCCTTATTGGTGATTTCTCGCGCAACGTGTTGCTGGTGAGCGCCGCTGCGTGCCTGGGTCTTACTTCCTGCTCAGACAACCGCTCTGCCCGCAATGAGGCCTCAACTGAATGGAATGCCGGTGAAAGTGCTCCCGCCTATACCCAGGGGGTGGTGACTGAGATGACCGAGGTAAGCCCAGACAACTGGAAAATCACAGACGAGCGTCCCGCCGGGGCGGGGCAGGTGATGGCCATCCTGAAGCACAACAACGGGCAGGTAGACACGCTGCAAGGGCTGGAGCTGGAGCGCCGCATGCAGGAGTACACGCAGGCCAACCCGCACAACGGCTCTGGTTTCGGGCTGATGAACGTGCTCATGTGGAGCGGCATTGGCTACATGGCCGGCCGTATGATGTCTCCCAACCCGCGCTATTACGCCAACCCCAGCACCCTGCAACGCACCGAGGCGTGGCGCCAGCAGACTGCCACTGAACGCAGCCGCGGCGCCCAGGCGTTTAGAGGCACCACCGGCGCTTACAGCCGTCCGGCCACTTCCTCTGGCGGGGTGCGCTCCACCCGCCCCAGCAGCAGCCGCTCCGGCACCTTTGGGGGGCGGTCTGGGGGCTTTGGGGGGTAACTATTTTTCTAGTGCTGCTAGCGTTCTATCGTTCTATAGAGCTCGTAAAACACGTAACTACCCTTTTGTCATCCTGAAAGGATCTTAGGGAACAGTGGCCGACTATGGAAGCATCTGCTATCTCTGTGTTATTATCGCAAGAAAATAAGGAGTGTTTAAGTGCCAAAAGATAAAACCAACCAATTCCTGTTTTCGGCCTGTTTTTCAAAAAGTAGGCCGAAAACAGAAATCACCTCCTGGTTTTGCAGAAAGCCTTAGGCGCTTTTATTTAAAGTTTGTCTAGTTCGCCCAAAAGTTCCTTTCAGGATGACAAAAGGAGAAGGAACTCTCAAGGTGAGAAAAGCAAAATACCCAAAAAGCGGGCGGTATATCTGAAACGAACCTTCCCAAACAATCTACAGTCTACAATCAACCATCAGCAATTTTAAAATGCCAGAGCAACCGCAGCCTGTAAAACTTCTTCCGCACCACGGCGACGTCACCCAAATGGTCAAGCAGATGGGTTGGGAGTGGGTGGTGGAGGAGGAGTGCCAAACCTACCTTTCCGGCGAAGCTGTAGTCTTGCCGCAGGCCCAGGCAGATGACCTGCTGGAAGCGGCCTCTACCCTGTACCAGATGATGGTAGAGGCGGTGCCCGATGAGCTGCCCGATGACTTCCTGCAGAAAATTGGGATTCCGGAGCGGCTGTGGCGGGCGGTGCGGCATTCCTGGAACGATGACCGCCACTGGCATCTGTACGGCCGCTTTGACTTTGCGCAAACCCCAGACGGGGTGAAGCTGCTGGAGTTCAACGCTGACACGGCCACGTCTGTTCCGGAGACGGCGGTGGTGCAGTGGGCCAGCCTGGCTGCCGCCGGAAAAAACGAGAACCAGCAGGCCAACGGCTTATATGAGGCGCTGGTGGAGCAGTTCCTCACCTGGAAAGGCTTGAATCCTGACCTGGAGCCCGCCCTATTGTTGATTTACCTGGGCGGAAGCAAAGAGGATTTCACCAATTGCCAGGTACTGGCCGAGGCCGCCCGCGAAGCCGGGTTTGACACCCATATCTGTGCCGCAGATGAGATGGAGGTGTCTATGCTGGGGGCCGAACGCGGTATTTGGGCGCAGACCGGGGCAGAGCAGTGGCGCAAGTTCCCGTTCCTGTTCAAGCTGGTGCCGTGGGAGCTGTTTGCTGAACTGGAGCCCGAGCTGTGCACAGATGTGGTGGACCTGCAGTTTTCGCGCAACGTGGTCATTGCCAACCCGGCGTACTCGCTTATCTTTCAGAGTAAAGGGTTTTTGGCGTGGCTGTGGCAGCAGTTTCCATACCACCCGCTGCTGCTCCAGGCTGATTTCCAGGTCTTTGCGGGGAAATCCGTGGCCAAGCCCTTTTTTGGGAGGGAGGGCCAGAACATTCAGGTGCGCGAGCTTTCAGAGGTGGCCTCCACTACTGGGGATTACGGCAGTCAGCCGCAGGTGTACCAGGCGTGGGCCGAGCTTCCGCAAGACAGCCAGGGCTACCGTTACCAAGCCGGCGTCTTCTGGGCCGGTGAAGGCTGTGCCATCGGGTTCCGGCGCGAACGCGGGATCATCACCAATCTGTCGCAGTTTGTGGCGCATGTGGTGGAGTAAGGAAGGGCTTTTCTAAAGCTAGGGAGTCTCAGTTAGTGCGGCTTGCAGGATATCTTGTAGGGTTGATTGCTTCCGCTGGAATGTGTATTCTGGTGCTTCCTTGGCTAGCGGCTGCTGTGGCAATGCGTAGTCTGCTGTTCCCTTGGCTAGCGGCGGCTGCAGTGGCAATGCGTAGTCTGCTGTTCCCATGGCGGTGCCGCTTGCTCCGGTGCCTCACTCACTGTGTTGTTTCATCTTTTCCGGTAAGCGCTCACGGCCGCGGGGCCCGTCCTGGCGGTGAGCACTGCTGTTAAAACTAGGCCCTCCGGCCTTGCCGCCGAAGCGGCACCGTATTAACAGAGGCGCTCACCCCCAGGACTGGTTTCGGTTCCTTTGCTATTACTGCCTTACTTACTCTGTCTGCCTCTGTAGGTAACCACTGCTGATCCGCTAGCCTGTGGCGAGCCCGTGCTGCGCACATCAGCCAGGGGCAGAAGTGCTAATTAACCCAGGTGCCACTAGCAGAAGTGTTGATTGTTCATTGTTGTTTGTTTGTCACTTTCTCTGGTTCAAGTTTCCAACTTGGACCTATAATGGCGGAAGCTTTCAGCTTCCATGGGGTGGCAGCCTCACATTGCTTCTGCTTCTTCTGCCCTTTATGGCGCGGAAGTTACTTCCGTGCCTTCTAACGCCAGCTGATACTCACGCGCTGGCGCGAGTCCCAGACTCGTGCCTACAGATGATGGGCGGTCTTCTGGCTGCCCTTGCGGCGCGGCAGCGAGAGCAGGCATAGCTGCTTCATTCGTGCTGAATTCCCTAAGATGAAAAGAAAGGACTCTGAACTCAAGACTCAGAACTCACTTCAATACTCCCCCTTTGAAGGGGGCGAAGGGGGATGTTTACACAGGAGGACGCGCATTGCTGTAGGGGCGTATGCTATACGCCCCCACGCATTCCCGAACACTGCCCCCTTAGAGGCAGAGGGCTTTTACTTTCTCCGCTGTTCGCGATTTGCAATCCCGAATCAAAACTCCCCGCGGATTTGCAATCCGCAGTAATAGTTGTTCAAAGGAGGCGTAACGGGGATTACAAATCCCTCAGTACCTGCTTCCGGATTGTAAATCCGGAAGAGCGGCGTGATGGGCGGTCTCTGTCTGCCCCCGCGGCACGGTTGCGAAACCAGGCAAGGCATTGCTGCCTCATTCGTGCTGAACTGCCTAAGATGAAAAGAAAGGACTAAAGACTCAAGACTCAGGACTCACTTCTATTCTCCCCCTTTGAAGGGGGTGGAGGGGGATGTTGACACCTGCTGGTTCACGCATTGCTGAGGTACGGGTATACCGCCACTTGCCCCACTTATACCAGATACTCCCCACTTGGGAGGGGGTTGGGGTGGGGCTTCGGTCACTGCGTTTCGCCTCCCTGTTCCGCTTCAGGAGAATGACAAGTTTCCTCCATCCCATGCTTCCCATCGTTTTCCGTTTTCGCCTGTTTTCTGCAAAACAGGCCGAAAACGGAAAAGTTCATGCCCGGTGGTAGGGCCAGAAAGTCAGAAACTACTACCTTGAAAGACGCATCATCGGCTGAAAACCATGCCCCACCAGAAACCGCTCATCCTGCTGGCCAGTGCCCGAAAAGACAGTGATACCAGACAACTGCTGGACAAAGTATTCCAGGATACACCGCATACGCTGCTTGACCTGCTTGATTATCCTATTGGGCCTTACCGTTATGAGAATGACTATGGGCCTCAAGATGCGTTTGCGAGGGTGGTGGAGCAGATGCTGCGGCACCCGGTCATTGTGTTTGCCACGCCCGTGTACTGGTATGCCATGAGCGGCCTGCTGAAAACCTTTTTTGACCGCCTCACAGATCTGGTGACGGTGCAAAAAAGCCTTGGGCGGAAACTTGCGGGGAAAACTGTTTTTTTGCTCGCCGTGGGCGCTGACCCGGAATTGCCAGACGGTTTTGAAGTGCCTTTCAAACTCACGGCCAAATACCTGCACATGACCTACGGGAGCTGCCTCTATGCCTCTACTGAGGAGATAGAAACTGCTATTTACCATCTGGGGGAGCACCGGGAGTTTCTGCGGGAGCTAACAGAGGCCTTGAAGGAAGTCAGCTGAATTTTTTCCCAATGGCCATGCGCTCCACCGTTTTCAGGATGCGGCTGTCACGGGTTTCCTGCTTTCTGGCTTCCTGGACCCAGCGCAGGTACTCTTTGCGGTGGGTGTAGGCCATCTGCTCAAACTTTTCCAGCTGCTGGCCTTCCTGCAGCGCTGCTTTCAGGTCTTCTGGTATCTCCAGCAGATCCCGTTCTGTAGATTTTGCCGCCGTACCAGCCGGCAGTTTCACCGCTGCCTGCAGGTATTCTACCAGCAACGCTTCTGGCACCTGCGCCACATCTGTGAACTTGATGCGGCGCAGGGCTTTGGCATCTTGGCCGCTGGTGAACAACCCATGCTGGTCTAGAAGAAGCGCCCCCTGAAAAAAAGAGAGGTTGACATGTTTCTTGAAAATGCAAATGGCGCAAACCATGCCGGGGCCGGCTTTCTCATACACTGGTGCATTCCATTTCCAGCTGGGCTTCAAGGCCGGGTCAGCCCGGCTAATGGCGTTTCTGATCTTGTCACAGATAGGCTGCGCAAAAGCAGGGGCATGGGTGAAGTAGGTCTCTATCTTCTCAGCCGTGGTGGGGGTGGCGGTGGCCATGGGTTAGCGGGTGGTGAAATGTTGAAAGATATGCCTGAATATATTTTCTGTTTTCGGGCTGTTTTCTAGGAAACAGGCTAAAAACAGCTTTCTCCCTTGGTGTCTTCATAACCGCCTGCAGCAATGAAGAGGGCCAATACTGGGTTGTGAATTCTCTGGTGGGCAGAATGGGGTGGGTGAAGCAGTGGCATAGAAAAGGCGCATAAATCAGGTTCTAAAATAAGCAGATAATTTTAAGCGGAGTACCTGACCGGAGGAATTGTGCCATAAAAGATTGAAATTAGCCCGCCTGAACGTATGTAACCCTTCACCGTCACATGAGCCACCTGCCCGCCCTTCTGCAGCAACATTTCCCCCATCTGGAGCCCGCGCTGCGGGATGAGCTCCTGCAAAAGAGCACGCACCGGCAATTGCAGGAAGGGGAGGTGGTGGTGCGCACGGGGCAGTTTCTGAGGTCATCTGTGCTGCTGCTGAGCGGGCTCCTGAAGGTGTACCGTGAAGACGAAGAGGGAAATGAGTTTCTCATGTACTTTCTGGAGCCCGGAGACGCCTGTGCCCTGTCTATGCTGTGCGCGGCCAGAGAGGAGCAGAGTGCCATTTCGGCGCAGGCCGTGACCCCGGCCCAGGTGCTGCTGGTGCCCTTGCCCGTGACGGAGCGGTGGCTGACCCAATACCCCAGCTGGCATGCGTTTGTCATTGGCACCTACCGGCAGCGGTTTGAGGAACTTCTCCAGACCTTAGATGCCGTCGCGTTTAAAAGCCTGGATGAGCGGCTGCTTTTCTACCTCAAACGCCACCGGCAGGTGCAGGGAGACCACCTGAAACTGTCGCACCAGCAGATTGCCCAAGAACTGAACAGCTCCCGCGAAGTCATTTCGCGCCTCCTCAAAAAGCTGGAGCAGCGGGGCGTGCTCACCCTGCACCGGAACTTTATTGAGCTACACGGGCTGGCGTAAGTCTCTAAGCGGCTCCTTCCTGTTTTTGGCCTGCTTTTCAGAAAACAGGCTAAAAACGCCTCTGTGACAAAAGTCACTGTGACAGCCCAAAGTATCTTTTACCTTTGCCCTACCAAAACAGAATACATGGAGATACTGGGGTACATTTCGGCATTGTTGATAGGGCTGTCACTGGGTTTGACCGGAAGCGGCGGCTCTATTTTAACGGTGCCCATTCTGGTGTACCTCATAGGGCTGAACCCGGTGCTGGCCACTTCTTACTCTTTGTTTGTGGTGGGGGTGACCAGTGCGGTAGGCGGGGTGCGGTTCTTCAGGCAGGGGCTGGTGAGTTTTAAGACGGTGCTCACCTTTGGGTTGCCCTCTCTGCTGACCATTTATTTCACCCGTTTGTATGTGGTGCCGGCCCTGCCCCAGACATTTTTTGAGGTACACACGCTGGTGGTAACCAAAGAGGTGTTTCTCATGGTGCTGTTCTCCCTGCTCATGGTCATGGCGTCTTTGAGCATGATCAGAAGCGGGTTCTTTCTGAGCTGGCAGGGATTCTCCAGCCGCAGGCTGAGCCTGCTGCTTACCTTTCTGGAGGCGGTTTTTGTGGGGCTGGTCTCAGGGCTGGTGGGCGCGGGCGGGGGCTTTCTGATTATTCCGGCATTGGTGCTGCTGCTGCGCCTGGACATGAAAATGGCGGTGGGCACGTCACTGGTGCTTATTGCCAGCAACTCGCTCATTGGGTTTCTGGGGGATCTGGGGCACTATCCCATTAACTGGGCCTTTCTGCTGTCGTTCTCGTCGCTGGCGGTGCTGGGTATTTTTGTGGGCGCGGGCATTGCCCATAAAGTAGACAGCCAGCGGCTGAAAAAGAACTTCGGGTGGTTTGTGCTGGCCATGGGCCTATTTATTATACTAAAAGAATTTTTCCTTTAATCACGGGTAAGTGACCAAAGTCACTGAACCCCGGTGAAATCCTATAGAACTTTGTCACCGCTAAAGACAAGTAACCCTATGAAAGTAGAACAGATTTATACCGGCTGCCTGGCGCAGGGAGCCTATTATATTGAAAGCAACGGCGAGGCCGCCATCATTGACCCGCTCCGTGAGATAAAACCCTACCTGCTGCAGGCCCAGAAAAACGGAGCCCGTATCAAATACGTGCTGGAGACCCATTTTCATGCAGATTTTGTGTCTGGCCACGTAGATCTGGCCCAGGCCACCGGGGCCCAGATTGTGTTCGGCGCCGCCGCCACCCCTGCCTTTGAAGCCCATCTGGCCCAGGACGGCGAGGTGCTGACGCTGGGGAACGTGACCCTGCAGGTGCTGCACACCCCGGGCCATACCATGGAGTCTGTCACCTATCTGCTCAAAGACGAAACCGGGAAAGACTACGCCCTCTTCACCGGAGACACCCTGTTCATTGGGGACGTGGGCCGGCCTGATCTGGCCGCCAAATCTGACCTCACCAAAGAGCAGCTGGCGGGGTATCTGTATGATTCCCTTCGGGCCAAGATTATGCCGCTGGCAGATGACGTGCTGGTGTACCCCGCGCACGGGGCCGGTTCAGCCTGCGGCAAGAACATGAGCAAAGAAACCTTTGACACGCTGGGGCACCAGAAGCAGACCAACTATGCCCTCCGGGCGAATATGACCAAAGAGGAGTTCATCAAAGAGGTGACAGACGGTCTGTTGCCGCCGCCGGGGTATTTCCCGCTCAACGTGCAGATGAACAAGCAAGGCTACGCCAATATTGAGCACGTCCTGACACAGGGCCTGCAGGCACTTTCCCCGGCTGCCTTTGAGGCCGCGGCCAATGAAGCCGGGGCGCTGGTGCTGGACACCAGAAAAGCCGCTGATTTTGCCGCCGGTCATATCCCCAACGCCATCAACATTGGCCTGGACGGAAGTTTTGCCCCGTGGGTGGGGGAGCTGATCCCAGATATTCAGCAGCCCATTTTGTTTGTCTCAGATGCGGGCCGCGAAGAGGAAGTGGTGACCCGCCTGGCCCGGGTGGGCTATGACCACACCCTGGGTTATTTGCAAGGCGGCCTGGCCGCCTGGGAGGCTGCGGGCAAAGAAGTAGCGTCACAGGAGTCCATTTCAGCCCAGGAGTTTGCCCGCCGGTTTGCCATAGAGCAGCCTCTGGTCATAGACGTGCGCAAGCAAAGCGAATTTAACGCCGAACACGTGGCCGGTGCCCTCAACCTGCCGCTGAGCTCCTTGAATGAGCACTTGGCAGAGATCCCTAAAGACAGACGGGTTTATCTGCACTGCGCCGGCGGCTACCGCTCTATGGTGGCAGCGTCTATCTTACAGGCCAGGGGCTTTGACAATTTAATTGACGTAGCCGGGGGCTTCAAAGCCATTGCCGAGACAGACGTGCCCAGAACCGAGTTTGTCTGTCCTTCTACGTTAAAATAAGGAAGTGCCTGGCGCTGGTGCAAGCATACACTGGTGCCTGTGGTAGAGAACTGCTGTGCTGGGGTCTCCAGTGGAACGTTTCTCCTCTTACACCAGGAAGCGGGGAGTCTATTGCTGCGTAATCTGCTGGCCATAAGGGAAGCGGTTTATTTGCTGGCGCCTTCGCTGGAAATGACATTCCCCTGCTGCTTCTGCGGATGTATTCCCCTCCTGCGAGGGCTAGGTTGCTTACGTACCACTGGAGTACCGTATCATCTGAAACCGTTGGCACAGGCAAACGCTTGCGCACAGGCAAAAGGGCTTTGGGAGCGGCTTTGCGGAGGATACCCCATGGCCAGAAATGCTTCTGTTGTTTCCTGTTTAGGAAAGTCAGAAGGGGTTGCTTGAACAATCAATTAGTAAAGTAAACGTGGGAGACCTGGCGGCGCCTGGTTTCCACCTACGGTAATGAAAATGGAAAAAATGCTGGAATATCTTTCGCAGCCGTGGCCCTGGTATGTGTCTGGGGCGGTGATTGCGGTGGTGATGGGGCTGCTGCTGTTTTTTGGGAAGTCGTTTGGGTTCTCTTCTAATTTCAGGGTGATCTGTGCGGCCTGCGGCGCCGGAAAGCGGGTGCCGTTCTTTGATTTTAATTGGCGGGAGCAGCGCTGGAACCTGCTGTTTCTGGTGGGAACGGTGCTGGGCGGTTGGCTCTCTGAGGCGTTTCTCCAGAACGGGCAGGCGGTGCAGATTTCACAGGCCACCGTGCAGGACTTGCAGGCCCTGGGTTTTTCCGCGCCCAGGGGGCTGCAGCCAGAGGAGCTGTTCGGGCTGGAGGCGGTCATGAGTGTAAAAGGCTTTCTGCTGCTGCTGGTAGGCGGCCTGTTGATTGGGTTTGGGACGCGGTATGCGGGCGGTTGCACGTCTGGGCACGCCATCAGTGGCCTTTCTAACCTGCAGTGGCCGTCACTGGTGGCGGTGATCGGGTTCTTCCTGGGTGGCCTGATCACGACCCACCTGCTGCTGCCGTGGCTGTTCTCTTAAAAGCTTGAAAAAAATGAAAGGAATAAAATTCATCCTGACCGGCCTTCTGTTTGGCGTGGTGATGAGCAAGTCTGAAGCCATCTCATGGTACCGTATTCAGGAGATGTTCCGGTTCCAGAGTTTTCACATGTACGGGATCATCGGCACGGCCGTGGTGTTGGGCATTGTGCTGGTCTTTGCCATCAAGAAGTTCCACCTGAGAGACGTGCAGGGCCACCCCATCACCTTTCAACCCAAGGAAAAGACTGTTGCCCGCTATCTGCTGGGCGGCACCATCTTCGGGCTGGGTTGGGCGTTGGTGGGGGCTTGCCCGGGGCCGTTGTTTGTGAATCTGGGGCACGGGTACTGGGCCATTCTGATTTCCATAGCAGGGGCCGTTCTGGGAACCTATTTCTACGGCGTGATCCGGGACCGCTGCCGCATTGAGGTGCTTTTCCCGTTTGCTGGTTCGGAAAGTAGGGCAAAAACG
>NZ_LRMM01000104.1 GCF_001647275.1 Rufibacter ruber
GGGCTGTTTTCCTAAAAACAGCCCGAAAACGGACGTGGTTCTTTATGTACACCTTCAGGAGAAGCGCAGTTCTAAATTTTGCCTTCGCAAGTAAAGGCAGCAGCGAAAGTTAAAGCCAACGTGGTTCCTGTACCTTTTGGTGGTGCCACTTAGGCAATGAAACCACAAAAGCAGGTAATGGGTGGGGCAGATTGCAGGAACAAAGGCTGATTAGGAGCGAACCCGAAGACAATTTTCTGGTTTTCAAGCAGTTTTCCGGCTAGTCCCATCTCACCGGTACCCGCTTCTTTTCATGTGATTTGAAAAAGGCAAACCATCTAAAAACAGCGTTTTTGAGGTATTTTCAAATAATTTAGTACCTTACCCTTTCAACCAAACCTACAACTAATCCTTTTCATCCTTTTATGGAGCAACAGTCAAGTAAAAGTTACGGCTCAGCATTGTACACGCTGGCCATGGTGTTCTTTTTTTGGGGCTTCCTGGCCGCCTCCAACGGGGTGTTCATCCCCTTCTGCAAAACCCATTTTGATCTGACGCAGTTTGAGTCGCAGTTGATTGACTCAGCGTTTTACGGAGCATATTTTATTGGCTCCCTCCTCCTGTACCTCTACTCCACCAGCGTAGGGTATGACTTCCTGAACAAAATAGGCTACAAAAAAGGCATCATCTACGGCTTGTTAGTCTCCGTGGCAGGCGCTCTGCTCATGATCCCTGCGGTAGGTTCCGGGCAGTACGTGATCATTTTGCTGGCCTTTTTTGTGATAGCCTTGGGCTTCTCGTTGCAACAGACTGCCGCCAACCCGTTTGCGGTGGCCCTGGGTGACCCGGCTACCGGTATGCACCGCCTGAACCTGACGGGCGGGGTGAACTCCCTGGGCACTACCCTGGGGCCTATCATCATCACCCTGGTTTTGTTTGGAGCCGTAGTGGCTACCCCTGAGCAGATTGCCGCCGCCTCTACTGGTTCAATTAATACCCTGTACCTCATTCTGGCGGGTGTTTTCCTGCTGGTAGCCGGTATTTTCTCCATCCGGAACATGCCACGGGTCACCTCAGATGAAGAGCCTGAGCGTAGCGGGAAGGCTACCCGGGCATTGCTCGCCATTACCGGGGTAATTATTGTGCTGTCTGCCATAGGCAAACTGTTGCCTGAAAGTGAAACAGGCACCACTACCCTGATCCTGCTGGTGGTGGCTCTGGTGAGCGTGATCCTGATCTTGATTATGTCTACCAAGGCAGCCCAGAAAAACAGCAGCGGCTGGGGCGCCATGCAGTACCCGCAGTTAACCTTGGGTATGATTGCCATCTTTGTGTATGTGGGCGTGGAAGTAACCATTCAAAGCAACCTGGGTGCCCTGTTACAGACACCGGAGTTTGGCGGCTACAATGAGGCGCAAATCTCCCGGTACATCTCCCTCTACTGGGGTAGTTTAATGATTGGCCGCTGGATGAGCGCGGTCACCATTTTCAATGTCTCTAAAGGCACCCGCACTATTCTGAGCGTGGTGGTTCCCTTCCTGGCTTTTGGAGTGGTGTTGTTGGTCAACTATATCAGCGGAAACGTGATTGAAGACCTTTTTGTATATGCCATCTGCATCGCCATCTTGATTGCCATCAACTTCTGGTCACAGGGCAAACCTGCCAAATTGTTAATGGGCCTTGGCCTGTTAGGAATGATTGCCATGGTGATTGGCCTGTTCACTGCCGGTAAAGTGGGTTTGTTCGCCTTCATCAGCGGTGGTTTGATCTGCTCTATCATGTGGTCCAGTATCTTCGCGTTGAGTATCACCGGTTTGGGCAAGTACACCAGCCAGGGTTCATCGCTCCTGATCATGATGATTCTGGGGGGTGCCATTATCCCGCCCCTACAAGGCGGCTTAGCCGATTTTATAGACATCCATTCCTCTTACTGGGTGGCCGTGGCCTGTTTCGGGTATCTGGCATTCTTCGCCTGGAAGGTTTCCGGCATCTTGAAGAAACAAGGCTATGACATTGAGAACCTGGAGGCCGGCGGAGGCCACTAAGCTCCTTCCCCTTCCTTGAAAAACAGAAAGACCTGCTGAAACCCCTTCAGCAGGTCTTTCTGTTTTGGGGCTGTTTTCCGGAAAAAGCCCCAAAACGCAACGCCTCCTCCTTAGCCTCTCCTGAGGGAGCGGGCAACGAAGAAGCCGAAGAGGAACTTAGAGAGACACGCTTAGACTGCTCAACTTAGCAGTAGCCACTAATGCTATGGAACTGTGTGCGTCGGCGTGGTGGTAAAGTAGGTGAAACCCCTCCTGTCTGAGCGGCAGCGCGTTAGGGAGTTCTCAGTTCTTTTGGTTAGGTTGAGCATCAAGGATCAACCCGACAAACAGGGGCAGGGAGAGGCTTGGAAAGTGCGGTGGTTAGAGTAAAACTTGTCTTCCTTAGATCCATTGGCAAGCTCAGGATGACGAGGTAGAGACTAGGCACCGCCTCGTCTCCATGTGCTAGCCATCTCATTATACTTGGCAGAAAACCATTGATGCGTAAAATCCAGCCCTACCCCTCTCAGGAGGGGAATATCAGGAATACGTGGGAGACAAAGCGGTGCCTGGTCTCTACATTAAAAACCAACATCTTAATACATCAACATCAGCTTAATACTTCCGCCCTATCAATAATGGTGAATTGGTAAAAATGCCGTTTTTAGCCTGTTTTCAGAAAAACAGGCCAAAAACGGCATTCAAAGACCCAGATAAAAATCCTAACGTGCGTATTTCCGCTTGCGCCACCAGAATTTCATCACGCCAAACAGCAGCAGCAGCACCAATGGCGCACCCAGATTGATGGCCTGCCATTTGGTTCGCTCATCGCGCAGCTTGGCCTTGTCTAGCGGGCGTATCTCAATTTCTTTTCCGCGAAGCTCAATCAGTCCTTTCTCATCCAGCAGGTAGTCCACCACGTTTTTCAGCAGTTCCTTGTTGGCGAAACGGGAGCGGGAGAAGCGGTCAAAGCCTAGTTCTAGCGGCCTGCCAGACCGCGGGTCAATATCGTTGGCGGCCAGGTCACCGTCAGAGAAAACCACTAGCTGGGTGGCTTTCCCTTCGGCCTCAAACGGGATGGTGACCCCTTCGGGCACCGGCCTGTTTGTGAAGACTGATTTAAACCTGCCCTCCAACAGATAGCCCACCGGAATGGCGCTTTTCCCAAACAGCTTAGGGTCACGGTCAATGCGCGGGTCGTTCAGCGAAATGGACACCGGCGACTCCCTGATGCGCGAGTACTGCGATGTCCAGAGCAGTGGGCTTTTCTTAATACCTACGGCTTTCACGGTGTCAATGGAACTCACAAACTTGGTCTGCACCACGTCCAGGTTGCGGGTTACCGGAAGCTGGCTGAAACTGTTGATCAACGGGTAATACCGCCACGGCACCAGCTGGGTCTGCGGCTGGTTGCCCATGTAGCCGGTCACCATGGGAATAAAGCTGGCGTTGAGATCCTGCACCAGGTCTGGGTTTACCCGTACGCCGTATTTAAAGAGCAGGTCCTGCAGGTTCAGGTCATACGGGAACGCCAGCAGGCCATTCTCCCGCACACTGTCCAGAGAGGCGCGAACGCCATCCAGCAGGAACAGGACCTTGCCCCCGCGCATGATGAACTGGTCCAGCTTGTATTTATCTGCTTCTGAATACGGCTGGGTAGGCTTCATCATGACCACCAGGTTGAAGTTGTTCAGGTTGGGCACCTGACTGATCTGCACGCGGTTCACCGTGTAGTATTCTGAAATCGTTCCCAGAAAGTCGGCGGCCTGCGGCAGCCACAGCTCCCCGTGCCCCTGCAGCACCCCAATCCTGCCGGAGCTGGTGGAGGCCACTTTCCGGAGGGCGGTGGCCAGCTCGTACTCCAGCCCCTCAATAGACTGGTTCAACCGTTCATCTGGCGTAGCCGCCTGGCTGCCTTTCAACAGAATGGCGGCCGTCTCTTTGTTTCCCGCCGAAATTAGCGCCCCCGGGAACACAATTTTCTCTACCTTCTTGTCGCCTTCGGTGGCAAAGAGGTTGGTGGGCTGCAGCCCTTTCTGCACCAGTTGCTGATAGAATTGATTCCTAGCCTGCTCATTGGTGTTGGCATTGGGATCTATGAAGGTGTACTGTACCTTGCCGTCTGAGTAGAGCCTAAACTCCTCCAGTGTTTCCCTGATGCTGTTCTGCAGCCTCCTGAAACCGGCAGGGAACTCCCCTTCCAGGTACACGGTCACCTGCACCGGCTCCTGCAGGTTGCCCAGCAGTTGCTTGGTCTGGTTAGAGATGGTATACCGCTTATCCTGGGTTAAATCAATCCGGAAGAAATAGCGGCTGGCCACGAAGTTGAGCACCAGCAGCAGGCCCACGGCCACCAGAAAGAAGGTCCAGTCATGGCGGCGGCGGCTCTCCACTACCGGCTGCGCCGATGGGGTTGGTTGGTTCTGCTCTACCATTTTCTGCTCTCCAATACTAATTTGGTGGCCAATAACATCACCGTGATCACACTCAGGAAATACAGCACATCTCTGGAGTCAATCAGCCCCTTGCTGATGGAACTGTAGTGGTACGAGATGCCCAGTTGCGCAATGTAGTAAGAGGCGGTTCCCCAGGCGTCAATGGAGGCCAGCAGATCAAAGCCGGTGTACACCATGTAGCACAGGAACACCGCCAGAATAAAGGCCACAATCTGGTTCTCAGTGAGCGACGAGGCAAACACGCCCATGGCCACAAACACCGCCGCCAGAAACACCAGCCCCAGGTAAGACCCTGCCACGGCCGCCGAGTCTATATTCCCCACCGGATCCCCCAACTGGTACACGCTCACGTAGTACAGCAGCGTGGGCAGCAGCGCAAACAGCGCCAGCAACAGACACGCAAAATATTTCCCCAGCAGCAGCTGGGCATCAGATACCGGTTTGGTGAGCAGCAGCTCCATGGTGCCGCCTTTGCGCTCCTCAGCAAAGGTGCGCATGGTGATGGCCGGAATCAGGAACAGGAACAGCCACGGCGCCAGCCCGAACACGCTCTGCAGATCGGCGTAGCCGTAGTCCAACACGCTGCTGTCTGGGAACACCCACATGAACAGCCCCGTGGCCACCAGAAACACCCCAATGACAATATAGCCAATGAGGGAGTTGAGGTAGGAGTTGAATTCTTTACTAAGTATGGCGAACATTGTTCGTTGGTAGTTATTCGTGTTTTGTTGTTCGTGGCGAGTACTAGTGTGCTTGTAATGGTTTGATTAATGCTCTCTGTTTCCGGCTTGTTTTGGCCAAAACAGCCCAAAAACAGAACATTTTCTCACTGCACCCTGCTGCCCTTGTTGGCGAGAACACCAACAAGGGCGGCAACTTGAATGTGGTAGAAATGTTTGCAAACATCTTTCAGCTTCCAACTCCCCAATTGTCATTCTGTAAGAATCTTGTGGGCGAACTAGAAAAGCGCTTAATACCCATTATTACCGTTCGCCGCCAAGTTCCTTTCAGGATGAAAAGAGAGAGAGTTTCCGTTTCTGGCCTCTTTTTCAAAAAACAGCCCCAAAACAGGACAGGGCTACTTTGCTGCCCTGGTCAAATCCTGAAACAGTTTCTCCAAGGTGTTTTCTTCCTGTTGCAACCCTACCAGGGGCCAGCCGTGGTCACTGGCCAACCGGAAAATGGAGGATCGCAAATCGGCCCCGGCCGAAGCAATGATTCTGTATTTATGCACGCCCGCCGGCTCTACCCGCTGCACCCCCTGTAAAGCCAGGATAGGTTCCGGGTTCACGTCTGCTTCAAATTCAGCTAAGATTCTTGTCTCCTGCCGACCCATGTTCTTGAGCTCAGCCACGGGACTGTCTGCCACCAGTTTGCCTTGGTTAATGATGAGCACGCGGTCACAGAGGGCGCTCACCTCCTGCATGATATGGGTAGAGAACAACACGGTCTTGGCCTGCCCCACCTCCTTGATCAGCTGCCTAATCTCCACAATCTGATTTGGGTCAAGACCGGTAGTGGGTTCATCCAGAATGAGCACCGCCGGGTCATGGATCATGGCCTGCGCCAGCCCCACTCGCTGCCGGTAGCCTTTAGACAGCGCGCCAATCTTTTTATGGCTTTCGCGGGTTAGCCCGCAGAGCTGAATCATTTCATTGGTTCTAGCCTGGAGCTGGCTCCCGCCCAGGCCGTGCAGCTTGCCCACAAAATGCAGGTACTCGCGCACGTACATGTCCAGGTAGAGCGGGTTGTGCTCGGGCAGATACCCTACCTGCCGGCGTACCTCCTTGGGCTGCTCCAGCACGTCATGGCCGTTCACCAGCACCGTTCCGCTGCTGGGCGGCAGGTAGCAGGTGGCAATTTTCATGGTGGTAGATTTCCCGGCGCCGTTGGGCCCTAAGAAACCCACAATCTCCCCGGTGCCCACGGTAAAGGAAACGTGGTCAACGGCGTGCTGGGTCCCGTAAACTTTGGTTAGGTCTTTTATCTCAATTCCCATTCTGAAAGCTTAGGCTTGCTTTTTCTCTGGCTTCCCCTTGGGCATTAAAGGTCTTACCTCAATGTCAACGTGGTGGTAGTTGGGCGGAGACTGAAGCACGTGCAGAATGGTAGAGGCAATATCTTCTGGTTGCATCATATTTTCTGGGGCGGTGCCGGTACCTTCAAAGCCGTCAAAGAAGTGGGTGGCGGTAGAACCCGGATAGATACAGGTAACCTTAATGCCATGCGGCCGCACTTCTTTGAACAGGGAATGGGAAATACCGCGTACCGCAAACTTGGTGGCGCAGTAGCCGCTCATGTTCTCTATCCCGGTGAGGCCGGCAATAGAGGAGATGTTGATGATGTGGCCCTCCAGCTGTTTTTTCATCTGGGGCAATACCAGGCGGGTACAGTAGAAGATGCCGTTCACGTTGGTGTCCATCATGGTGTGCCAGTCGCGCGGGCTCATGGTGTCAATGGCCCCCTGAATGCCCAGACCGGCGTTGTTGATGAGGACGCTGATGTTCTGCCGAAGCCGCTCCACCGTCTGCTCATAAGCAAACAGCACCGACTGCTCATGGCGCACATCGCATTCAAAGAAATAGAAATCAGGGTGCGAAATCTTAGGGCGGGATCTGCTCCAGCTTACCACGGTAGCCCCTTGCTCCAGCAACAGTTTAGCGGCTGCCAGCCCTATCCCGCTGCTTGCCCCAGTAATCACAACTACTTTACCTTCTAGTTCCATATCAATGATTTTGCTCAAATTTAAATAAATAAGTTATTCGATATGGGTTGTTCGTTATTAGGGAGAAGTTCTTTTTACAGAAAATGTTTACTGAGCCACTTGCTTTACCTTAAGAAATTCTGATTTCCCGTTTTTGACCTAGATTCTCTAAAACCGGTCAAAAACGCAGGGTTCAAGGCATCCTTCACTTTCCTTCAAATCTCAAACAACGAATAACTACCAACCAAAAACTAAACTAAATATCGCCTAACTGCGGCCTAAGCAACAACTCTTCTATCACGGTCTGCTTTGAGACGCTGTGGGCACCCCAGATAGCGGCGGCCACGTCTTCGGGCTTCATGAACCGGTCCTGCGGCAGGTCTACCCCTTCCCAGCTGGCGGTGTAGGTGGCGCCGGGCAACACGGCCGTGACGCGTATCTGGTGCTCTTTCAGTTCTTCGCGCAGCACGCGGGTCATGCCGTAAAGGGCGTGCTTGGCAATGCAGTAAGAGCCGCCGTTGGTGTAAGCGGTGACGCTGGCCGTAGAGCAGATGGTGAAGATGTGCCCGTCACGGCGTTTGATCATGTCCCCTACCAGGCCTTTGGTGAGGTCATAGGCGCTGTAGAGGTTGGTGTTGATCATTTCGCGCAGCACGGTATCGCTTTCCTCATGAATAAACCCGGGAATAAAGAAACCGGCGTTGTTCACCAGCACATCTACTTTTATATGCAGTGATTTGATATAGTCTACAAACCGGCGCACCTCGCCCTCCTGGCTTACATCCAGGGCCTTGTAGAAAACCTTAGAAAATGTGTAGGTTTGCTCAATGTCCAGCTTGAGCTGCCGCAGGTCTTTCTCCTGGCGGGAACAGGTGATGATGTGGAATCCTTCGGCCGCGAAACGGTGCACAATGGCCTTGCCAATGCCTTTGGTTCCGCCCGTGATCACTAGATATTTTTGCATGCGCTAGATGTTTTTTCTTTTTTCAACGTAATATAGGCATTTGAAACCAAGAAAAGCCCCAACTTTCCTGTATTGGGGCTACGGCACACTCGGTTTGTACTCTTCTACATGAAAAACTTAGGTTCTTACCTCCTCTTTCTCTTCAGCCTTGTAAGAAGGCCAGAATCACCCAGAATACTCTTTAACCGCACCATGGAGGAGGCGGTCCTGATTGGGATCAACTCGGTCTTTATTGTGGCGGTGGTTTCTACGTTTATTGGGGCGGTGACCTGCGTGCAGATCTCCTACAACCTGAACAATGCGTTTATTCCGCGGTCTACCATTGGCTTTATGGTGCGCGAGATGACCATTCTGGAAATGGCCCCTACCATCACCTCAATTGTGTTGGCGGGTAAAGTGGGGTCAAACATTGCCGGCGGCCTGGGCACCATGCGCATCACTGAACAGGTAGACGCGCTAGAGGTGATGGGCATCAACTCAGCCTCTTACCTGGTGCTGCCCAAGATGCTGGCCTCTATCCTGGTGTTCCCTATGCTGGTGATCATTGCCATGTTTCTTTCCATTCTGGGGGGGTATGTGGCCGGCACGCTGACCGGTGCCCTGTCTGGGCAGGAATACATTACCGGGCTTCGTTCCAGCTTTATAGGGTTTAACATCACCTTCGCGTTGATCAAGTCAGTAGTGTTTGCCTTCATAATTTCCTCCATCTCTTCGTACAAAGGGTATTTTACCACCGGCGGCGCGTTAGAGGTAGGCGAATCCAGCACCAATGCCGTAACCAACAGTGTCATAGCCCTCCTGATTGCCGACTACGTGTGTGCCCAGGTGTTGCTGTAGCAGAAAGGGAAGAGGGGCAGAACCGGAGGGGCGGCCATTAAAATTTAGCCATGATTGAAATTCATAACATACAGAAATCCTTCAACGGGAAAAAGGTACTGGATGGCATAGACGGTGTGTTTGAGTCTGGAAAGATGAACATGCTCCTGGGGGCCAGCGGTACGGGTAAAAGCGTGCTCCTCAAATGCATTGTGGGGCTGGTGAAGCCAGACGTAGGCAGCATCACCTATGACGGGCGCATCTTCACCAACAACAAGCTGGATATCAAACAGGAGATTAGGCGTAAGATAGGGATGCTGTTTCAGGGCAGCGCCCTCTTTGACTCCATGAACGTGAACGAGAACATTGATTTCCCCCTGAAAATGCTCACAGACATGACCCGTGCCGAACGCCGCGAACGGGTAGAATTCTGCCTGAAGCGGGTTGGGTTGGAGCAGGCCGGAAAACTGATGCCCTCTGAGCTCAGCGGCGGGATGAAGAAACGCGTAGGCATTGCCCGCGCCATTGCCCCCCACTGCACCTACCTCTTCTGTGACGAGCCCAACTCCGGCCTGGACCCGCTTACCGCCATCAAAATTGATGAGCTCATCAAGGAGATCACAGAGGAATATGACATTACCACCATTGTGGTGACCCATGATATGAACTCTGTACTGGAGTACGGTGACAACGTGATGTTCCTTTACCAGGGCAAAAAGCTCTGGGAAGGCCACAGCAGCGAGATCATGGACACCAAGGTACGCGAACTCAACGACTTCATCTTCTCCAACCGTTTAATGCGTGATGCCAAGAAAGTGGAGCAGATTGAAGAAGAAGAGCAGCGTGAAGAAGACCAACGCCAGGAGGAGGAGAAAAACCGGAACAAATAAGCCATCCCTGCCACTGCCTGATCATCCTGTTTCCGGGCTGTTTTTCAAAAAACCGCGAAACAGGACTTTTTTTTTGCCTCTGCAGTAACTAGGTGGAGTGAGTGAGGGAAGTGGAAGCAATAGCTTCTGCTATTGCCGGAGAGGCCATTTGCCACTCTACACGCCTATCGCCATCAATACGAATGCAGCTGTTCTTGTCCCCCCTACGCCTATTAGACGGGCTGCCAATTCAGGAATCCACTACAATAGCATATCCTACATCATATCACAGGAAAACGCGGTGTACCCGGGAAAGCCAATAGTAAGGGGAAGATTGCCACTCGCCCATAAAATCTTTACTGACAAGAAAGAAAAATACCAGCATATTCTCTGGCGGGGAGTTTATTTAGACGTTGCTCTGGCAAGCAAAATGGGGAGCAAAAGGTTCGTCCAGAGCGTCTTTAGAGCAGCATGGCAGCACTATGGGGCGAGGCAACCGCGAAGTCAGGTTTCTTTGCTATTCATTTTCAGCGCAAAAAATACAAACAGGCTCTTTTCCATATCACGGCTGCCTGAGCTCTTTTGAACCAGCCCTTTGCCTAAAAGCGCCCTTCCTGTTTTTTGGCCTGTTTTCTCAAAAACAG
>NZ_LRMM01000105.1 GCF_001647275.1 Rufibacter ruber
AAACAGCCCAAAAACGCAACGGCTCCTGCAGCAGAAGGGGGGAGAAGTTTACTGAGAGCCTCGGTGAAGAAAGCCTCTCTTACACCTACCGCCTGGTGAGAGCATGTTTTGCCTAATGATTTTACTGGCGAAGAAGAGCCCCGGAAAAGTTCTGCAAATGCAGTTTTCGTGCCGCGCAGCAGCCCTACGGGGCGGGGAAAAGTGTGAGCGAAGGCGCTTTCTCTTGCGTTGTACGGCAAAGAGAAACAGGAACCATGCGCTTAAAAGCCGCCTCAGCCTACCTGCTTTATCTGCTGCTCTTTTGGTTTCTGTTTTGGCTGTTTTCAGAAAAACAGGCCCAAAACAGAAACCACCCCTTGCCCCCTGAGGTATTTTTGAGATGGCTGGCAGAGATTTGCTACTTCGTTGGTGCAGGCAGCCCCGCCAATTTCAGCCACTGCACCGCCATAATGGTTTTGCCATCTGTAAAGCGATGGGCCAACAGCTCCTGGGTGCTCATCTCCACGGCCTTGATGCTTTCATTCTCTTCGTCTTTGCCACCGCCCGCACTGGTTTGCCGGCTAACCTCAGCATAGAACAGGTAAATCTTCTCAGAGAACGCGCCCGGCGAAGGGTAGAATTCAGAGATCAGCTCCAGCTTGTCTACCGCATAGCCAACTTCCTCTTCTATCTCCCGGGTAATGGCATCTTCAGGCTTTTCCCCTTCACTGTCCAGCATGCCGGCTACGGCTTCCAGCAGTTCGCGCTCAACGGCCGGCCGGTACTGCTTGGCCAGGATGAACTTCTGCTTTTGGGTGTCATACACCAGCGCAGCGGCGGCCTGGCCGGTCTGGTACACTTCCCGCTTAAATTCCTGGTCGCCGTCTTTCACGGTGTACACCTGCAAACGGTAATGGCCCTGGTACACGGTGTCTCTCTTTGTAATTTCCATGGGGAATTGATAAATTGGTACGGTTTACAAGCTTTGTGCTCCTTCCCGCTCCTACGCAGGCTTCTTTGGGTGGTTCTACCAAACTGCAAAAGAAGTAGATTCAGCGGATTTTGTCCATTGCCCGGTTAACTGCGTATAATTTTCAACCATTTACCCTTTTATGAAAAAATCACTTTCCCTCTGGGTGGTCATGCTGTGTGTAGCAGTAGGCAGTGCCATGGCACAGACCCAACCCCAAAGCAGCCATTACAAAGCCGCTGAAACCCTTTTGATAGCCATGGGCACCCCTAAGGCCACAAATGACAACGTGCAGGAAATGCTCACCCTGCAGATGGAGCAGGTGCCGGCCATGAAAGCCGCTGAGCTGGAGGTACGGGCTTTCTTCTCTAAGTACATGAGCTGGGACGCCATCAAAGACGACATGGTAAAGCTGTACATGAATGAGTTCACTGAGAAGGAACTGAAAGACATGACGTCTTTCTACAACACCCCTACCGGTAAGAAACTGGCCGCCAAACAAGGAACCATTGCCATTAAAAGCACCAAGATTGGCCAGGAAAAAATCACGCCGCACATGATGGAGCTGCAGCAGATCATTCAGGCAAAGATGCAGGGCGGCAATTAGCCTTCTGCTTTCAAAAACACCCCAAAGGGCTGGCTTCTACCTGTAGAAGCCAGCCCTTTTTGCTTTCCCCTACCCCGCCACTGGAACTTACCCAGGCCAGCTTTCTGCGAAAACAAGAAATGTTAAAAAAAACGTGGCCACACCACATACTTCAGGAAACTTTTCTGAGTTAATTATACTAACCAGACCACCTCTATCTGACTGTTGATAAAGCCCTTATGCGTTACCTGTTCTTTCTACCGGCTCTCCTGCTTGGCGGGGAGGCGACTGCCCAAACCTTCCCGGCAGACTCTGTTCAGTTAGTGGACACCGCTCAGGCCTTGACCGCAGAAACACTCCCTGCCCCGGCACAACCCGGATGGGCAAAACGCCACCGCACCTTGCTGCTGGGTACGGCGGGCGCCTTGGTGACCGCCGGTGCCGGTGTTGCCGCGTATGAATGGTTTGATGAGCCTGTAAAAGATTTCACCCAGTCTAAACGGACGGCGTTCACCAAGGGGATTGCCCATGCGGTGGAGCCGTTTGGCAGGGCGGTTCCTTTACACGGTACCTTTGCAGTTCTGCTCAGCGCCGGGGTTCTGCTCAAGCGCCCCCGGCTCCGGGAGGCGGCGGCCGTGTCACTGGGAGGCTTTTACCTTAATGCGTTGGTTACCCAACAACTCAAGCATACCTTTCAACGGTACCGGCCCAGCAGCTCTCTGCACAATAACCAGTTTGAAGGCCCTGAAGGAAGCGGAAAAAACGGCTCCCTCCCTTCTTCCCACACCTCCAATGCCTTTGCCGCCGCCACGGCTATTGCCACAGTGTACCGTGACACCCGCTGGGTGCCGCCCGTAGCCTACGGCGTGGCCATCCTGGTTGGCCTCTCCCGCATTCATGACAACGCCCACTGGGCCTCTGATGTGGTAGCCGGTGCCGCCATTGGGTATCTTTCGGCCAAAGCTTCTTTCATAGGGTATCACCAGGCCAGAAACCTGATCAAGCGGCACCAATGGCGCTTGATGCCTGGCTGGTACAACGGCACCCCCACCCTCTCAGCCTCGGTGCAGTTTTAACCGAAGTCCTTTGACAACTCCCTGTTTAGCTGTTTTTCAGAAAACAGGCTAAAAACAGGGGTCTTTCCGGTAGCGTACCTGTACAGAGAATGAAGCTAGAGTTTTTTCCTTTTCTATTGTATGGCCGTGCCTGGCCCTTGCATGGCGCAAGAATGAACCTGTGTCTGCGTTTTGGGGCTACTTTCCCAAAAACAGCCCGGAAACAGAAACTTACTTCTCCTGCAGGCACAAGGCGCCGCTTGCGCCTGCACCTGAAACAAACGCTAAACAGCTTCAACCTAAAGCGGCTTTTCTTGTTATACCTTCTGAGCTTCGGCCTTGGCGCATGTTTACTTTCAGTCTTTGCGCGGCAAACGGTCAGGGAGCGAACCTGCCACTTTAAGGTTTCAGGTTGGTAGCAGGCTTGAAGCTCAAAACCACTATATTACTTAGCCGTTTTCCGTTACAGACTCTAGGCGACAACAGGCGCTTAGCCGGTGGTTTACTGGTTGAAACTGCCTTACATCTCTTTTTACATTACATTCGCTGCACAATTCAGAACCACATTTATGAAACAAACACTGCTCCTTCTTTTTCTGACCCTCCTGACCATGACCACCACCCAAGCCCAGCAGATCAAAACCCAACTGGTAGAATACAAAGAAGGCACCACCACCTTAGAAGGCTACCTGGCCTTTGACCCCGCTGCCAAAGGGAAACGCCCGGCCGTGCTGGTAGTACATGAATGGACGGGCATCAATGACTACACTAAAAAACGGTGTGAACAGTTGGCCAGAATGGGCTATGTGGCCTTTGCCGCTGATATCTATGGCAAAGGCATTAGGCCCGCCTCAGCGCAGGCGGCGGGCGCTGAGGCCGGCAAGTACAAGAACAATGTCCCGTTGCTGCGCGCCCGCATCAATGCGGCTTTGAACCAGGTAAAGAAAATGCCTACGGTAGACGGTTCAAAAGTAGCCGCTATTGGTTACTGCTTTGGTGGCACCACCGTGCTGGAACTGGCGCGCAGCGGGGCTGACGTGGCAGGGGTGGTCAGTTTTCATGGCGGGTTGGGCACGCCTTCCCCTTCAGACGCCGCCAACATCAAAACCCAGGTGCTGGTTTGCCATGGAGCCATTGACCCCTTTGTTCCCAAAGAAGAGGTAGACACCTTCTTGAAAGCCATGAATGATGCCCACGTGCCGTACCAGTTCAACGCTTACAGCAACGCGGTGCACTCCTTCACCAACCCCCAGGCCGGGACAGACAACAGCAAAGGTGCCGCCTACAACGCCACCGCTGACCGCCGCTCCTGGCAGGCCATGAAACTGTTCTTTGACGAGATCTTCCAGAAAGAGACTGCGGCCGGGATCAAGTAGCCGCTTCCTTGATAAACAGCGTTTTCTCCCTTACGCCTTTGCCATAAAGAGAGGCGCTCCGGCCACCCTTTTCTTTCAACGGGAAGCTTTTCTGTTTTCGCCTGTTTTTCAGAAAACAGGCCGAAAACAGAGGGCACACTTCCTCTTTCGCCTGACGCCGGAAAAAACCGAATTATAAAAGAGCTCCCCTTGCGTTGCCCGGCACCAGGCGGCGCGGCCACTGCGCTGCGTTCCTCTTTTCCTGCACCACCGGTGCAAACGCGCAACCCAACGGGATAAAAGCCAGTACTCTCTGCGTGAACCGCCTTGGTTGGCAGTGTTCATTTCCTTATCCATGTTTCCACCCATCAACCGCACATACAGCATTCCCATTTTCTACCGCCTGAGCCTACTGCTGCTGGCGGCGGGCTTGTTTTTTTCTTCCTGCAGGAAAAAGGAGGACCCGCATGAGACGGTGGTGTTCAAACCCAAACCCATTGCCCCGCAAGACACCATCAACTACCCCAACGCCCTCATCACCGCACTGAACCGCCAGGACAAGTGGGTAGACTCTGTATTTAAAACCTTAACCCCAGATGAGCGCATCACCCAGCTCATGATGATTGAGGTGTTCTCTAACCAGGGCCCGCAGCATGAGAAAGACGTGCTGCTTCTGGTGAAACAGTACAAAGTTGGCGGGCTGATCTTTTTTCAGGGGGGCCCCATCCGGCAGGCCAGCATGACCAACCGGCTGCAGGCTGCCTCCAAAGTGCCGCTGCTCATTGGCATGGACGCTGAAAACGGGGTGGGCATGCGCATGGACAGCGCCATGCAGTACCCGCTCCCCATGCTGCTGGGCGCCATCAACAATGACAGCCTAATCTACCGCATGGGCGCCGAGATGGCCCATGAGTTCAGACGCCTGGGCATGCACCTGAACTTTGCGCCGGTGGTAGACGTGAACAACAACCCCAACAACCCCATCATCAGCTACCGCGCCTTTGGCGAAAACAAGGAAGACGTGAGTTCTAAAAGCCTGGCCCAGATGCTGGGCATGCAGGACAACGGCATCATTGCCACCGCCAAACATTTTCCCGGCCACGGTGACACAGATGTAGACTCCCACTATGACCTGCCCGTGATCCCGTACGGCCGTGAGCGGCTAGACTCCCTGGAGCTGCACCCGTTCCGGCACCTGATCCAGAGCGGGGTGGGCGGCATGATGGTGGGCCACATTCACATGCCCAAACTGGACTCCACGGCCAATCTGCCGGCGTCCCTCTCCAAGCCCATTGTCACCGGCTTGCTGCGGGAGGAACTTAGATTTGCCGGCCTTATCTTCACAGACGCCATGGTCATGAAGGGCGTGACCAAGTACTTTGCCCCCGGCGAGGCCGAAGTCATGGCCCTGGAAGCCGGGAATGACGTGCTGGAGCGTCTGGTAAGCGTACCCAAAGCCCTGGCGGCCATTAAAGCGGCCATCAAGTCTGGGAGGCTGAGCCAGAAAGAGATTGACCGCCGCTGCCGTAAGGTACTGGCCGCCAAACATTGGGTGGGGTTGCACCAGTATCAGCCCATCAAGATAGACAGCCTTTACCAGGACCTGCACCGGCCGCGTGCCAATGAAACCCTGAGAAGGCTGGCAGAAGGGTCACTTACGCTCCTCCAGAACAACAAGTCCCTGCTTCCGCTGGCGCACAAGAAGCGCCGGAAGATTGCCTCCCTGGCCGTGGGCGCCACCCGCACCACTACCTTTCAGCAGCGCCTCCAGAACCAGCTGCCTGCCAAAGAATTCTTCCTTCCCCGCCGCACAGACAAGAAAACCCTGGCCAGGCTGCGCAAGGAACTCCTCAAGTATGACCTGCTGCTCATCAGCATTTACGGCCCCAGCATCAGGCCCAGCAACAACCTGGGCTTCACCCCAGAGGAGCGGGGGCTGGTCAATGAGCTGGTGCGCGAGAAAAAGAGCGTGGTGGTGCTGTTTGACAATGCCTACACCCTGAGCAGATTCCAGAACATACACCAGGCCAAGGCGCTGCTGGTGGGGTATCAGCAGCTGCCAGACGTGCAGGCGGCCGCGGCCAAACTGGTGCTGGGCCAGCTGGAGCCCAAGGGAAAGCTCCCTGTCACGGTCAACCAGCACTTTCAGTACGGAGACGGCCTGTAACCCGCTTTGTCTGCCTGTTTTTCTAAAAACAGGCCAAGAAACGCAAAGAGCACGTTCAGCTTTTGAGCTAGCAGGAGAAGAGGTGCCGCGTAAAGGGCTTCCCTTACGGTGGTGGCGCTCCTGAGCCGCGCTCCCAAGGCAGGAAAAGCGGGAAGGGAGGTCCTGCCCTGGTCCTTTTTCCGCTGGAAAGAGAAATTTATAGCATGCGCCGTGCCGCCACGCCTCCTGGTATTTTTTATTTTCTATATTGGCAGCATGAAACCTGCCCGCTTCGTCCGCCCCCTTTTCCTTGCCGGGATTCTTTCGGCCTCCCTTTTCAGCAGTTGCTCCCCGTCCGCTACCGTCCCCTCTGAGGCGAAAGCTAGTGCCGGAAACGTGCAGGCAAAGCAGGCAGAGCGGGTAACCATTGGCATAGAGCGCCTGCTTACGCCAGAGTTTCTTCCGTTCATCCAGAACCGCCGGGTGGCCGTACTCACCAACCATACCGGTGTCATGCCAGACAAAAGCCATATTGTAGATGTTCTGCACGCGCGCCCTGACGTAAAGCTGGTCAAACTGTTCAGCCCGGAGCACGGCATCAGGGGCGAAGCAGACACCCATGTATCTGATGACACAGACCAACGCACCGGCCTCAAGGTCATCTCCCTCTACGGCAAAGTGCGCAAGCCCACCCCTGAGATGCTGCAGGATGTAGACCTCATTCTCTTTGATATCCAGGACGTGGGCGCCCGCTTCTATACCTACATTGCCACCATGAACGCTGTTCTGGAGGCTGCCGCCGAAAACGGGAAGCAGATGATGGTGCTGGACAGGCCCAACCCCATTACCGGCCTTTATGTAGACGGGGCCGTGGGCAAAGAAGCCAAACAGCCGGTTATTGGCCCTAACCACCTCCCCATCACCCACGGCATGACCGTGGGCGAACTGGCCCGTATGTTCAACGGGGAACGCGCCGCCAGAAAACTCCCGCAAGCGGAATTAATTGTGGTGCCCATGCGCCGCTACGCCCGTTCGCTGTGGTTTGACCAGACGGGTCTGCCCTGGGTGAAGCCTTCGCCCAACATGCTCAACCTGACCACGGCCACTGTGTACCCTGCCACCTGCCTCCTGGAAGGCACCAATGTGTCTGAAGGCCGGGGCACCCTGCAGCCGTTTGAGTTTATTGGCGCCCCCTGGATCAACGGGGAGCAGCTGGCCAGACAACTGAACAGTTACCAACTGGCAGGCGTGACGTTCAGGCCGGTGCAGTTCAAGCCAGACAGCGTGGTAGACGGCATCCGGATTTACCCACCCAAGTTTGTGGGCCAGACCTGCCAGGGCGCCCAAATGGTAGTCACTGACCCCAACCGTTTCAAATCAGCAGAAGCCAGTGTGTATATCATTCACGCCCTGCAGAAACTTTACCCGGGGCAGCTGGAGTACAAAGACAGCCGCATGGACGGCCTCTGGAAAACTGATACCATCCGGAAACGGCTGCAGGCCGGTGAATCACCGGCAGCCATTATTGCCAGCTGGCCAGAAGAACTCGCCTATTTCAAGCAAGTACGGGCTAAATACCTCCTTTATCCGTAGAAAGGGCAGATCCATCTCTGTCCCTCTATGCCCCGATTCGTTTCTACTTATCTCTTCATTTTTCTGGCTGGCGTGCTGCTGCTGGAAGCCTGCCAAACCTCATCTCCCACCACCCTTCTCACCCCCACCCGCGCTTACCGCACCAAACAGGTGGTGCTGGTGGTCATTGACGGGGTGCGGTATTCTGACTCCTGGGGCGATTCCAGCTTTCAGAATATTCCGTTCATGGCGCACCAGCTGGCCCCGCAGTGTTTTTCTCTCCCGTTTTTTCAACCAGGGCGTCACGTATACCAACCCCGGCCACGTGGCCCTGACTACCGGCATTACCAACGCCTCCGCAACAACGGCAGCGAAGAGCCCAAATACCCTTCTGTTTTTCACTATTTCAGGGAGCAGACCAAAGCCCCGGCCTCTAAAGCCTGGATCATTGCCAGCAAAGACAAATTAGAAATCCTGGCCAGAACTGAAAGCCCAGACCCGGCGGCGGCGTTTGCCCCGGCGGTCAACGCGGGAAACAGCGGGATTGGCACCGGCTACAGGCATGACACCACTACCCTGCGGGTGGCAAAGGGCCTTTTGGCGCAGCACACCCCCCAACTGGTATTGATTAACCTTAGGGGCCCAGACTCAGAGGCGCACGCCGGAAACTGGCACGGCTATCTGGAGGCCATTAGGCAGAGTGATCAGCTGGTGTTTGACCTGTGGCAATGGCTTCAGGCGCACCCCACCTATCAGAACACCACCACTTTACTGGTCACCAATGACCACGGCCGCCATCTGGGTAGCCGCTTCAAAGAACACGGAGACAGCTGTGAAGGCTGCCGCCACATCAGTTTGCTGGTTCTTGGGCCAGATGTGAAGCCAGGGCACATAGCCACCCAGACCAGGTCACAGGTAGATGTGGCCGCCACCATGGCAGAGTTATTGGGCATACCGGTTCCAAAGCGTGACGGCGTACCCATGCTGGAGCTGTTCCGCCCTGAATAAAGGTCTGGGCTGTTTTGGAGCCGTTTTCAGAAAAACAGGCCGAAAACAGAAAGTTGAGCACGCACCCCTAGAGGAGAAAAGGCACAGACTTTCAAAGCAGCTGTGTGCACTACCAGGTCTGGTGAGCAGGCGGTACTGCAGAGGCTGGCGTGTGGAACCCACCCCTTCCCCTCCCAGGAGGGGAGTCATCTGGGATGCGTGGGGGCAAGTACCCTGCGCCCGTACCTCTGGTAAACCTGGACCGGCAGCACCCCCCCTCTTCATGAGCTTCGCTCGCTACTTCAAACTCTTGTTTGGGCAATCCTAAAGGGGAGATTCCCCCTTCTCCTTCTTAAAAGGGGGAATATCACTAGCCACGGAAGTTACTTCCGTGGTTTAGTAAGTATGAGAAGGTATTAGAGGGCAATAGTAAAATAGCAGTGGCTGCTTTGCGTTTTGGGGCTGTTTTTCTGAAAACAGCCCCAAAACAGAGGAAGGCATTTCATAAACAAAAACTACCGTAATCCGGCTTCCCTTCTTTCCTTCAACTCAATTGCTTCTTTGGCTTCACGCAGGCGGGTGAAAGCGGTTACATTGGTAAAGACCGCCAGAATGGCCAACGGAATGGTGAAGATAGAGATGGTCTCAAATACCGGGAACGGAATACCTGGAACCGTGAGTTTAAAGTCTCCGCCCAGAAGGGCAGAACCCAGGCCGCAGAACATACCCGCCAGCGCAATCAGCACCACCCGCTCCGGCCGCTGGAAAAAACCGCCTTTGCAGTCAACCCCCAACCCTTCCGCGCGGCGCGGGTGTAGCTCACCATCATAGATCCAATCATGGCCACAAACGCCACCAACGAGCTCAGAAAATAGTGGTGGGCAATGAGGTAGTAGCAAATACCCAGAAACATCACCATTTCACTGTAACGGTCCAGCACGGAGTCAAACAGCGCCCCAAAGGTAGAGCCCATGTTGCCCATACGGGCCACCTGCCCGTCCAGCATGTCAAACAAACCCGCCATCATGATCAGAAACCCCGCCCAGCCCACATAGGCCATGTCATGGCGGTTCTCACTTTCACCGCCTACCACAAAGATCACCGCTACCCCAATGTTCAGAATAAAACCGGTGGTGGTAACGGCATTTGGGGTAAAGCCCAGCCTGATCAGGAGCCGTACAAACGGGTTGACAATTTTATAGATGCCCTGTTGCAGGAACACCTTCCAGGCTTTCTCTTTGGGGGCCTGCTTCACCTCGAAATCAGAAGTCCCCAACTCTAGTTTTTCACTTGTTTCCATAGACCAAAATCCTCTATTGCTGACGGCTCTTCTTGTTTTTGTTTAAACACATATTTCTTCTGCATCAGGTAATTATACCCCATTCCCACCACCAAAGACGTGACCACCTTTGAGATGATGTAACTGACGCCGGTGTAGTGGGTAATCACGTACACCCCCGTAGCGTTGAGGAGCAAACTGCCGGTCCAGATCACAAAGTAGCGTACGGCCTGCGCGGCCACATCTGGGTCAGCCGAATGGAAAACCCAATTGCGGCCCAGCGAGAAATGGGTGATTCCGCCTGACACCGTGCCCGCCACCGTAGCCAGCACATACCAGCTCCCAAACAACTCCACAGCCACTACCGTGACCAGAAAGTCTACCACGGTGGCCGCCATAGAGGCTGTCTGTGCTTTTAAGAAGGTAAGCATCTAAAATAGCTTTACGTAAATGAGTAGTTGCAGAACCACATTGGCGTAGATTCCGGAGAGCGCGTCATCCATCATCACGCCCCATCCGCCGGGC
>NZ_LRMM01000106.1 GCF_001647275.1 Rufibacter ruber
TCGGCTAGGTTTTTAAGTACGTCGTTACCAGTCATGGTTATGGGTTTGGTATTATACATCATCGGCCTTGGCCGAACAAATTGGGCAAAAGTAGTAAACGGGCGGGTGAGAAAGAATGTTTACCTGAGCTTTTGGAAGAATTGAGCCGCATACGGGGAAAAAACCAGCAGCCCTACCACCACCGCCGTCACAGACGCCACCAAGACCGCGCCGGCCGCTATGTCTTTGGCTTTGCCCGCCAGCGGGTGCCGCCCCGGTGAGACCAGGTTAACCACTACCTCCAGGGCCGTGTTGAAAAGTTCAGCCATCCAGACCAGGCCAATGGCGAAGGCAATCAGTGCCCATTCTGTTATGGAAAGGCCCACGAACAACCCCAAGGCCACCACCATGCCGGCAGACAGCACATGCCAGCGCATGTTGAATTCAGACCTGAATGCCGCGGCAATCCCGTTCCAGGCATACCCGAAACTGTTCAGCCTTCTTCGTACAAAATGAGGTTTTCTTGGTTCCATGGCGCTTGGGTGTTCGTCTAACCAGATGAATGTTCTGGGGCTGGTAGCAGAGGGTGCACGGTAGAAGGTTTCCTGGCTGGTAACTTTCTGCCACTGCTCCTGAAGGTTCTGTTTTGGGGCTGTTTTCCCAAAAACAGGCCAAAAACAGGAATACAGTTTCAAAAATAGGAACGCCTTAGCCGTGCCACAAGCAGCTAGCTAAACGCTCCTCCCTTGCTGGCGTAGCGGTGGCCTGCACCAGGAATGCACGACACTGTTTAAAAGGAAGCGCTTTCTGGAATGGCAGGGACCTGACGTTACACTTTAATGATAATGTTCTTCCGGTACATGATCCAGAGAATAATCATCCAGAAAAAGATCCAGGTGAGGGCCCAGGCCAGAGAGGCGTTGTAGGGAGACAGGTGCGGCGTATAGAAGGACTCATACAGCCACGTTTTGCTGTCTACTTCGCCGGTGGGGGTAGAGACTTTGACCATGTTCATGATACGCGGGATCAACCCAGACAGGAAGAAGACGGTGATGGCGTTGACTCCGTACACTAAAAAAGGGGTGGTGAATCTCTGGTATCCTTTCACATCAATGAGCCAGTAGCATACCCCCAGGCCCAGCATGGCCAAGCCGGCTGTGTACAAAACAAAGGAACTGGTCCAGAGGCTTTTATTGATGGGGAAGTGCAGGTCCCAGATGAGTCCGGCGCAGGTGCAGATCACGCCCCACACCATAAGCCAGGCAATTTTGTTGCCGGGCTCATCTTTCTGTTTCAACCATTGCCCCACCAATATCCCTATCAAAGCTGTGGCAATGGCTGGCAGGGTGCTTAAGATACCTTCAGGGTCCCAGACTTTGGTAGATTTCCAGAGGTGGCCGGGGAGCAGTTGGTGATCCAGCCAGGCAGCCAGATTGGTGGTTTGTTGAAGGTTCGCCTCCCCTACCCCCGGTACCGGCGCAAACATCATGAGCAGCCAGTACCCTACCAGCAAGGCGGTTATAATAACCAGTTGGGAGCGCCGTTCTGTTTTCAGAAAGATAGAGGCGGCAATGATGAAGACTACCCCAATTCGCTGGAGCACCCCCGGGATACGCACCGTATCAAACTCAAACTTAGGGAACAGCGCTAAGAACAAACCAAGGGCAAACAAGGTGAACCCTCGCCTTGCAATTCTCAGCAGCGTTTTACCGTGTGTTTCAGGCTTTTGCTTTGCGCCAGATAAGGCATAGGCAATAGACACCCCTACTATAAACAAGAAGAACGGAAACACCAGGTCTGTGGGTGTACAGCCGTGCCAGGCGGCGTGCCGGAGCGGTGCGTAGATCTTGCCCCAATTGCCCGGGTTGTTCACCAAGATCATAGCCAGTACAGTGATCCCCCTGAAAACGTCTAATGAGCGGAGGCGAATGGCAGTAGTTTTTGCTAGGCTCTGTTCCTGTGGGCTGGCATGCACAGATAAATCTGGAGGTGATGTGGTGGGCATAGGTTGTGGTATATGAGAAGTAAAAATAAATGCAGACGAATGGTCTAGCGCTTTAATATGTTAACGCGCTATGTCTGGTGGTTTATGGTAATGGCAGTAATATTAAGCTTTTGCTGATAGAATCATGTGATTAAGAGGTAGGTTTTGAAATGATTTTAAACAAAGTTAAAAAGTTAGCTTGTTTGATAAATTTAGCTTCTCTATATTTTGGCCGGTTTACAACTGCTCTCCAATCCAAATCATTTGCTCCTGAAGTGTTTAGCATCTTAAATATCATAGAAGATATTTAAAATTATACTAGACCCATTGTGATTTTTTAAAATGCAGGGCTTTTTAAGATCTGCTTTTTATAAAATTATTACTAGGATCACATTCTTTAGGCATAATTGCTTTATCTTGCACATTATTTTGCCTTGCTCTTTTGTTTTACCTAACTCAATTATATTGTTCCTCTTCTTTGAAGACTTAGACCAAACAGGCATCAAACAAATTCACAACAATTATTCTAAATCCTTTTCTATGAAAGTAGTATTACGACTTATGTTGTTTGCTATGAGCTTGTTTATAGCTCAGGCAGGTTTTGCCCAAAGCAAGACCATTACCGGGAGGGTGACTTCTTCCGATGACGGCTCCCCCATGCCGGGGGTGAGTGTGGTGCTAAAGGGCACTACTGTGGGTGCTTCTACAGACGGTGATGGACGTTATTCTATCCAGGCTCCTGTAGGCGGCACGCTGGTATTCAGTTTTATTGGCACTATTCCACAAGAGAAGGTAGTAGGTGCCGCCAGTACAGTTGATGTGGTGATGAGAACTGACTCTAAAGCTTTAGATGAGGTTGTTGTAACGGCTTTGGGTATTGAAGAAAGAAAAGCTGCGCTAGGTTATGCCATTACAGAGGTTAAAGGAGCAGATGTGGCACAAACTCAGCGTGAAAATTTTATAAATGGATTGGCAGGCCGTGTAGCAGGTGTTGAAGTAAATGCTACCTCTGGTTTGCCAGGTGCCTCAGCTTCAATTACTATTAGGGGGGTGAGCTCTTTAAGCGGAAGCAACCAGCCTCTGTTCGTAGTTGATGGGCTCCCGGTAAGTAATAATACCTTTAGTACAGCTAATTTTGCTGGTGCTGCGCAACTTGAAAACAGAGGGGTGGATTATGGAAACAGAGCTTCAGATATAAACCCAGAAGATATTGAGAGTATAACAGTTTTAAAAGGTCCAGAAGCTTCAGCGCTATATGGTATAGATGCGGCCTCTGGTGCTATTGTCATTACTACCAAAAGAGGGAAAGTTGGTGCAGCCAGAATCAACTATAGCAATAGCTTCCGGATGGATAAAATTAGAAAATATCCAAAGATCCAGCGAATTTATGATAGAGGTACATTAGGGGTGACAGATGAAGGTTCTACCATCACTACTTACTTTGGTCAGCCATTCCCAGAGGGAACCCAGTTTTATGATAACGTAAAAAATTTCTTCCAAACCAACTACACCCAGAAGCACAACCTATCTGTTTCAGGCGGGACAGACGCTTCAACTTATAGAGTATCAACATCTTATACAGGTAACCAAGGATTTATCCCAAATACAGGCTTAGATAAGTTTACTTTAAGTTCAGCGATCACATCAAAGTTAAATAAATACATCTCTTCAGATGTGACCTTTGCTTATACACACCAAGATGTAGAGTCTATTTTTAATGTAAGCGGCGGCCCTTTATTGGGTCTTTTGTCTTGGCCTTCAGATGATGATGCTAGCGTGTACATGAACCCAGACGGTACTAGGAGATTCTTTACGGCTGGCGGTACAACGGCTTTCCCAGAAATGGAAAATCCATTCTTTAATGTTAACAAAAACTCCAACAACAATGTTAGCGACAGATATATAACTAATGTGAAATTAGTAATTGACCCTGCACCATGGTTGAAGTTTGTAGGTAACGTTGGGTTTGATTACTTTACCCAAAAAATTACGGCTGTTCGTCACCCAGAGTCTAGGCTTTCTGGAACAAGAGGTGGAGTTTTTGACCAAGCAACCAATACGTCAAGAAATTTGAACATCCAGTACTATGCTCAGATTACTAAGAAATTCTTTGGCGATAAATTCTCTACTGATTTTAAATTAGGCAGTGCTGTGAATGACCAAAACGGGTTCACGCAGGCAGTAAATGGTGAAAAATTCCAGGCACCTGGTCTTTATTCTATTGAAAACACAGATCCAACTACTCACAGAGGTAGGAACCGGTTATCTCAAAGAAGATTAGTAGGCGTATTCTCAAACTTGAATTTAGGCTATGGCGGTTTCCTATACTTGAACCTATCTGGAAGAAATGACTGGACCTCAACATTACCTAAAGACAATAACTCCTTCTTCTATCCTTCTGCAGGGTTGAGTTTTGTATTTACAGAACTTGCTCCTTTGGCAGGCATCAAGAATGTACTCTCTTTTGGTAAGATAAGGGCTTCTGCTGCTCAAGTTGGTAAAGATGCGGACCCATATATGATCCGCCCTTGGCTAGAACCTAGAACTACCACCGGCGCTGGCTTCGGATATGCCTTCAACGGGCCTTCAGAATCACTTAATCCAGAAATGACCACTTCTTATGAAGTTGGAGCTGAAATGAAGTTCTTCAATGATAGGCTAGGTATTGACTTTGCTACGTACAAAAAAGTTTCTAAAGAGCAGATAGTAAGAGGTATGCGCTTAAGTTATGGTACAGGATATGTGCTGAAAACATTTAACGCAGGTGAAATAGAAACAGGTGGATACGAGTTTCAAATCAATGCAACTCCATTAATTTTTAAAGATTTTACTTGGGATATTACAGCTAATTATAGCCATAATTATTCTGAGTTAGTAAAATTGCCTTCTTCAATCCCGGAATATTATAGTTCTGATACTTGGTTGTATAATAACATTAGAAATGGTGCTAGGGTTGGCGGGCCTGTGAATTCATTCACAGCGTATGAATATGAAAGAAACAACAAAGGTGAAATTTTAATTAGTCCATCTACAGGTTACCCTATCAGACAGACAACAGACTGGGTAGTAGTAGGTGATAGAACTCCAGATTTCTTAATGGGTATCACAAACACTTTTACCTATAAGAATCTGTCTTTGAACTTCTTATTAGATATTAGAAGAGGTGGCGATGTGTTTAATGCAACGGAACATTTCTTAACAGTTCGTGGTTTGAGCATGAGAACCCTTGACCGCTTTGAGCCAAGAATTTATAGTGGTGTATTAAAAGACGGATTAGAGAATACAGCTAATCCTACCAGAAACAATATTGTGATCAATCCAGCTTGGGACGCAAACTTCTTCTCTGCTACATCAGGTGAAGTTGATTATGTAGAAAAAGATATCAATTGGTTGAGATTGAGAGATGTGACACTTAGATATACACTTCCAACTGCACTATTACAAAGAACAAAATTCGCAAAGTCTGCAAGTGTGTTTGTAACAGGCACAGATCTATTCTTGATCACAAATTATTCTGGACTTGATCCTGTTGGAAGTGCTACAAGTTTAGCTACTGGTGGTAGTGGAGGATATGGCTTTGACTATGGAAACCTGCCAATGCCAATGGGAATAAATGTTGGGATTAATGTTAGCTTTTAATTAAAAACAGGAAGAATGAAAAAAATTATATGTGGTACACTCATAGCAGCAGCTATGTTTGGTTCAGTTAGCTGTGAAGAATGGCTAGATGTAAACACAAACCCTAACGGGCCTGATCAGGTTGTTGACCCGCATTTATACCTAGCACCCATGCTTTCTGAGTTGGCTATTGCCTTACAAAATGATGGTCGTTACATTGGGAAATATACTTCAAACTTTTTCAGTGCAGCTCAGGATGTGACTTGGGATAGACATGGGTATGCTTCTGCCAGTGATGCGGCCGCTACTCTTTGGAGATCTACCTACTATACCATGGGGCTTAACCTGCGGGATATGATCCTGAAAGCAGAAGAGCAGCAGAAGTGGGAATTTGTAGGCATTGGCCACGCTCTTCAGGCCTATAACTGGCAAATGACTACAGACCAACATGGTGAGATCATCATGTCTGAAGCGTTTGACCCAACCAAGTCATCTTTCAATTATGACAAGCAAGAGGTTATTTATGCTGAAGTAAAACGTCTTGCTGAGTTGGCTATAGCTGATTTTGCAAAAGCAAAAGCTAACCCGCATCCTAACCCTATGTCTAAAGATGCAGATTTAATTTATGCAGGTGACATAAGTAAGTGGGAGAAGTTTGCTTATGGACTTCTTGCTATTAATGCCAACCATTTATCCAACAAAAGTAATTATGAACCAGATAAGGTTGTTGAATATGTAGATAAAGCTCTAGCCAGCAATGCAGATGATGCAGCTATTAAGTTTTTGGGTACAAATACAGCTAACTCTAGCTTCTTTGGCCCGTCAAGAGGAAACATTGGTAGCGCAGGTATCAACTTACGGCAATCTAAATTCATTGTAGGTTTATTAGATGGTACTAACCCCGCTCTTCGTGATGTGGAATATGAGAAAGTAACTGTTCCTAATTCGAATCCACCTAGAGATACTGTGCGAGTAAAACTTGTTGCAAATTTGCCAGTACCAAAAACAAAAGATCCTGTAGCTGCCTTCAATACGCAGCACTTAAAAGATCCTCGTATAGCTGCAATGTTGGCTCCTGCTGGAGACGGCCAATATAGAGGTATAGGTTTTTCTGGTACTGGAGAGTATACAACTACTACGCAAAGACCTTTGAACCTTTGGGGTACTGCTTCAGATGTTACGAGTGCAACTACAGTAGGGAAATACTTGTTTCAAAACAATGCCAGCTTTCCTATTATGACTTATGCACAATTGCAGTTTATAAAAGCTGAGGCCTTATACAGAAGCAATAAAAAGGCAGAAGCTTTAGTTGCCTACAAAAATGGGGTTGAAAAGCACATGGATTTCACAAGGACTTTCCTAACAACTGCAGAAGAAAGAACTGCTTTTGATAGTAGAAAAGCAGCTTACATGACCAATCCGTGGTTAATTCCTACAAATACAGAACCCTCAACGACTCCGGAGGGCTTTCCAATACCGTATTTAACTCTTTCACATATCATGCTGCAAAAATATATAGCGCAATGGGGATGGGGCTTTCTGGAAACTTGGTCTGACTTAAGAAGATACCATTACTTTGATAAGTATGATGAAGCTTCAAGAACAAATGTGCCAGGAAATCCTGTAACGGTTGGATCAGATCTTAACTTGAATGATAATGTATTTACAGCTTTCCAGATCAACCCAACTATGTTTGGGGTTAATGGTGGAATGCCAGCGTACAGAATTAGGCCACGGTATAACTCTGAATATCTGTGGAATGCAGAAGCATTGCGCCAAATTGGTGGTTTTGACGCGGCTTTCCACACATATGAGACTTGGTTTAGCAAGAAAAACTAATTATTGACAGAATAAGTATGAAAAATACACTCAATAAGTTATTCACTATAGCAGCTGCGGCTTTTTTACTTAGCTCTTGTGAAGATAATGCGATTCCAGTGCGTACTGATTATGTTTCTGATGGAGCACTGGTTAAATTGTATAACCACGTAGAAGGTTCGGGAAATGTCAATTATTATTTAAATGATCAAAGGATTACAGCTAACACCGCCTTAGCAAATGGGGCCTTACGGGGTTTAGCTTTTGGTAGTACCTTTCCAAGTACGTATGGTTATGCCAATGTTCCTGCTGGATCATTTAATTTAATTGTGCGTGATACAGCAACCATGACACCGGATACCTTTAATGATACAGCCAAGTTAGCGGTCAATAATTGTAAGCCCGTAACTTGGAAAGCTTTGGCTTCTCCTTATAATAAGATAGCAGAGAAAGCTGTAACGTTAGATAGAGGTGCAAGTTACACAGCTATATTAGTGGGTACACCTGTTGTCATGGGTACAAGAAAGACGGTGCCTGCAACAGATACAAGCCCAGAAATACCTGGTAATTGTGGGCAAATTGTAACGCCTGCTACCTATGAGCTTCTTTTCACTAGAGATAATTTGCCCGCACCTGATTTTTCAAAAGTTTACTTCAGATTCGCTCATAACTTGGCAAATGCTCCATACAACTTTGACGTAGTAGCTACTCGTGCTGCAAAAGCTGCTTCTGGAACTACACCAGCAGTAGAAAAAGTTGAAACAGTAATTGCAACCAATATTGGTTTTAAGGAATTTGGTCAATATGTTGAAGTGCCATTAGGAGATTATAATGTTGATTTCTATAAGGCAGGTACTTGGGGTACCGCTGCTCCTGTAAAGTATTATACTTATACCTCATCAAGTGGAGCTACTACAATTACTTCAATAGCATTAGGTAGAGTTTATACTTTCTTCCTTCGTGGTACTCACAACAATGCACCGAGAGCTGCAAATGTTGATTACTGGAGAGAAAGATAACATCGAATTATAAAACACCTAGACGGCATATAAAGAGAAAAGCCCCGCTGCACTGCAGCGGGGCTTTTCTCTTTATATGCCGTTTTGGCCAAAGCAGGCCGAAAACGGAAGTTACTTCTTTAAACTCCCAATCATATCTTCCGGCTTCACCCACTCCGTAAACTGCTCATCTGTCAACAGACCTAAGTCCAGAGCAGCCTGACGCAGGGTAGTACCTTCTTTATGCGCTTTCTTGGCAATTTTGGCGGCGTTGTCATACCCTACGTGCGGGTTTAACGCAGTGACCAGCATGAGGGAGTTTTCCAGCTGGCGCTTGATCACCTCATAGTTGGGCTCAATACCCACGGCGCAGTGTTTATCAAAAGAATCACAGGCGTCACCAATAAGTCTTGCGCTCATAAGTAAGTTATAGATCATTACGGGCTTGAACACGTTCAGCTCAAAGTGGCCGTTCATACCGCCAACTGAGATGGCCACATCATTGCCCATGACCTGGGCGCACACCATGGTCATGGCTTCGGCTTGGGTAGGGTTTACTTTGCCAGGCATGATAGAGGAACCCGGCTCATTCTCAGGGATGATGATTTCGCCAATGCCAGAGCGCGGACCAGAAGCCAGCAACCGGATGTCGTTGGCAATTTTCATCAAGCTCACGGCTAATTGCTTCAGAGCACCGTGGGTCTCTACCATGGCATCATGGGCGGCCAGCGACTCAAATTTGTTCTCCGCAGTTTTCAATGGCAGGCCAGAGAACTCGGCAATCTTCTGGGCCACCAGTTCGGCGTAGCCTTGGGGGGTATTCAAACCAGTACCAACGGCAGAACCGCCTAACGCCAGCTCACTCAGGTGGTCTAAGGTGTTTCTGAGGGCGCGCATGCCATGGTCCAGCTGAGACACGTAGCCAGACAGCTCCTGGCCCAGCGTTAAGGGCGTGGCATCCATCAAGTGGGTACGGCCTATCTTCACTACGTGCATAAATTCCTGTGATTTGCTGTGTAGCGTGTCACGCAACTTCTGCACCATAGGCAACGTGGTTTGGGTTACGGCTTTATAGGCGGCAATGTGCATGGCCGTGGGGAAGGTATCGTTAGACGACTGTGACTTGTTCACATCATCGTTCGGGTGAATCTTCTTCTTCTCATCCATCAGGTCACCACCTAACAGAACGTGCGCACGGTTGGCCACCACTTCGTTCACGTTCATGTTGCTTTGGGTACCAGAACCGGTCTGCCACACCACCAGCGGGAACTGGTCGGCCAGCTCACCGGCCAGAATCTCATCACACACGCGGCCAATGATTTCGGCTTTGTCTTGCGGCAGCACGCCCAGCTCAGCGTTGGTGTAGGCGGCGGCTTTCTTCAAGATGGCGAAGGCGTCAATGACCTCAACAGGCATTAATTGCCCTCCAATGGTGAAGTTCTCTTTGGAGCGCTGGGTTTGGGCGCCCCAGTATTTATCTGCGGGTACCTCTACCGGACCCATGGTGTCTTTCTCTATGCGTACGCTCATGTTTGTAAGAATATGGTGAATACTTAGATGGCTCAAAACTACGCAATTATTCATAAAAAACGGGAGACAACCTTGCCTCCCGTTTCTGGCCTGATTTCCTGAAATCAGGCCAGAAACAGGCATATTCAATTTAATAGTTAGTTACGCACGCAGATGGAAGATTAGTTAATCCAGAACAGAGGATAATCACCTGAAAAGCTCCAATCTTTAAAATCCCTCATCTTCAAGTTAAATCACTCTTGCAATTCGGGGGGGATAATCCCGAACCAATCTATCAGGGATTTCCTAATCCCCATGATACGCTTTCTGAACCAGCCGGGAACGGAGATTGATAAACCCGGAAGAGCAGCTGACGTGAGGGAATTGCTAAACTTCCAGCTGGTAAATTGGTGTAACCCAAAACGTAAAACCCCACTTTCTGTTTCTGGCCTGTTTTTCCAAAAACAGGCC
>NZ_LRMM01000107.1 GCF_001647275.1 Rufibacter ruber
CTTTCCCCGGTATGCAAGAGAAAAGTTAAAACTTTTTCCCCGCCCTGCCGCCTGCACTTCCTTACCAAAACCGCTCCTGCCGAACGGGATGCAAAGGTAGGAAAAGTTTTACTCTTTACAAGGCTGCGCTCCATTTTCCCTTTTAAAACTATCTACCTTCTCCTTTTATGCTGAGGCAATGACGCGTATACCTCTTGTAAATTAGAGGCTTAAGTGCCGCAATCTTTCTATAACTTTTTTTCTAACTTTTCACTAAATCCATCGGCTTTCCTAATGGACACGGGAGTATAATTCTTTTTGAGGCCTAGAAGTTCCTGCGGGGGTTAAAATTTTTAACAAAAAAAGGGAGACAGGTGGCTTTACCTCATCTCCCTTCAAATGCCCTCAACATTCATTTCAGGTTATTCTGCCGCTACTTTTTCCTTCGGCTTCTTATAGATTGGGACTGTAGAACAAGGCTCTCCATACATAATACTGCTTGCCACGGGCAACAACTTCTGCATAACCTCTACATAAGCAAAGGTGGGAACCGGTATCTGACCGCAGCCTTTAATTACCAGTTTTGCGTCTTGATAATCTGCTGGGTTTATTTTAGCAATTGCATCTTGCAGTAGCGCCTGCTCCAAGGCTTCCAGGTTTCCAAACACATACCGGTTCACATAGGGCTGAAGCTTACTTGCCAACAGCATATAAGCCCATGTTGGCACAATAGCATCTGTTGAACAGATGATAGCCACATTCTTTGTAGCATACTGTGACCAGTCATGTTCTTTTACAAAAGCTCTGAAATCTTTCTCCCGCAGCATTAACCCGTGGAACAGGTTTTCTTTAATATCATAAACCACCCGCTCGCCTGGGTGCAGATACTCCTCCAGGTTCAAGGTGACGAGCCCACTGTTGGCTACCCGGTTTACAAACTCTTCCATATCTCTTATTTACCTGATGGTGTAGTGATATATACTTCTTTTAAATAGAAGGGCTCATAATAGGCCACATCTTCAAATTCTTGTTTCTGATATTTCTGCCAGGCAAGTTCTCCAATGGCTCTGGCTGTTGGTTTAACATTCTCAAGGTAGAAAGCGTTCGGGTGGGTGGCAAGCAGTTCTTTTGCTTTTTCGCTTCCGTTCCCGAAGAAGGCGATAGGCTGGTCTTGCATTTCAGCGGCAAAAGTCTCCGCACTCAGAATCACTGGAGCCACCTCAAGCTTCTTTTCTAATGCATGCGTGAGCAGACAGGTGTACACTTCAGCTCTGCGGGCGTCTAGCATGGGGCAAAACAGAAACCTCTCTGGCCCCGGGGTGGAAGAAACCACCTGCTGCGCCATGGCCGTTAGGGTATCAACGGCAATCAGGGGTTTGTCTAATGCGTAACACAAGCCTTTGGCCGTACCAGAACCAATTCGCAACCCTGTGTAAGAACCCGGGCCGCCTGACACCGCCACCGCCGCCACCTCCTTCAGCTCCACACCGGCATTTTCTACTACCTGTTGCACCATCACGGTGATATGGGAAGAATGCGATTTCTCCATCTGCAGCTCGGCATAAGAAAGCAGTTGGCCGCTTTTGTGCAGCGCCACAGAACAAACCGAAGAAGACGTTTCTAAAGACAACAGGTACGCCATGCGTGAAACAGAATTTAAACTTGACAGGGCAAAGCTACGGCATTCTAAAATAAAAGGGCAACCTTCTCCGGTTGCCCTTTCTATACCTATACATCACACTATTATATATAGTGTGGCTTTAATCTATTTTTTGGCACTGGCAGACAGCAGAGACTGGTACCGGTTAGAGTTGTTCAACACGTCAACGGCCGCCAGAATATCTTCATCATCATTGAAAGTTGCCTCAACCAGACCTTTCTGCAGGTAATACCGTGACACAATCTCCTGCTCCAGCAATTCTGTGATTTCAGGCTTGAAGCGCATCAGATCATTGCCCTTGTTAGTGGCCACCTTTTTCTTGATCTGCTCCACATCAGCTTTGATCTCATCAAAATGCTTGTCTTCCTTGGCAACGGTATTGCAGTGACAGGCCAACCATTCAGCACCTACTCTCTCTCCTTTTCAGGAAAAGCAGGTATTTCTTCAAGTGCTGCCCCACGGGTGGTTTTCTTACAGAAAAAACTGAGAACGCAGGAACATTCTTTGCCCTCCCTCCTTCCCCAATCCTTTACCTCCAAACCCACCACTATGCCCACTACTTCCTTCCCTACCACTGATATTAAAACCGATGCTGACATTGCCCTGCTGGTAAAGGTGTTTGAGCAGAAGGCCCAGCAACACGCCTTAGCTACTCCCGGTCCGGTTGCAGAGCAGGAAAAGCAGGAGCGGCTCATGTTCAGGTACTGGCGCTCAGTTCTGTTGGAGGCCAAGCCGTACCTGCAGCACCCTCTGGTGCCCTATGCCTTCCTGCAGATTCCGGCCGGCCACATAGGCAGATGGATTCACTTGTTTTATGAGACACTGGAGGAAAACTTCAACGGCAGCCTGGCAGACATTGCCAAAGCCCGCGCCTCTAATCTGGCCCGTCTTCTGCACCTTCCCTCCTTACCCCACTGCTGACCTATGGCTCCCACTGCCCATCTGGAGGAGATACTCCAGGGAATACTACAGGAGGAGGACATTAGCCAACTGGTTGACACGTTTACGGCGGCCTTCTACCGTTTACCCTACTCTCCTGCCTTCACCCCTGAGCTGGAAGAGGTTGTACCCCGGCTGTACACCCTCCTATGCTGGTTGCTGATGGGGCAGGCCACCCCCCTCCCGGATCAAACTGTCCTGCTGTTTGACAGAAAGCCCTGGCGGCAGCTCCTCCACCAGACCGTGGCCACCCATTTTCACGGCCGGTTGGCTGAACTGGTTATAGCCAAACTCTCTACCAAGCTGAAAAACCTGAAAGCCGCTCCCACCCCTTTTCTGCTGGTCAACTAAAAAAGGACGCTGTTTAGCCGTTTTACTTAAATATATGGCGTAAGCGTCTGCTTGTGCCTTTAGGGTCAGTAAGCTTCTTGTTTCAGGGCTGTTTTTTGGAAAGCAGCCCCAAAATGAAAACACACCCGCTCGGTTGCGTCCTGCCCAAGTGCCGTCACGGTTCATCACCATAGAAAAGGGAAAACTATAAACAGCTTCTATAAAAATGGAGCGCCTGCACTACCTGTGGCCAACGTCTGTTTTAGGGCTGTTTTTCTGAAAACAGCCCTAAAACAGACGTTGGCGTTTGGGCAGAGGTCACTTTTTTAAGGCATGATGAAGATCATTTTCACCTTTGACCGCCATCATCTGGCCACCCGGGCGCAACCGCTACTTTTGTAAAGGCTTTGGAAAGCACCAAACCCTGACAGACGTATTCCCCATGACTACCATACTGGTTCCCACAGATTTTTCTAAGAATGCCGCCAATGCTGTTGACTTTGCGGTAGCACTGGCCCGCCGCGTGAAAGGGAGGCTGCTTTTGATTCATACCGTAGAGCTACCCGCCTCCAGCACGCCAGAAGGGTTGATTCTGCTGCCGGTAGACACCAGCCTGGTAGAAGACTGTGAGGAGGAGCTGCAGAAACAGGCCGAGCAGATTAGGCTGCAGCATGCGTTCCAGTTTGAAGTGGACACTTTCTGTCTGTATGGCTCACTGGTAGGGCAGTTGAATGAGCTCATCCGGACCCAGGCGGTAGACCTGGTGGTGATGGGCACCAGCGGGGCCAGCAATTTCATTGACAGATTTATTGGCACCAATACCGCTTCGTTTATCAAGGCGGCCCATTGCCCGGTACTGGCCATTCCGGCCAATGTCACCTTTAAGGGCTTCCATAAGATAGCCTATGCCACAGATTTTGAAGGGGAGGAGACGGTGTTTCTGAAGCATCTGTTCCAGTTTGCGGCCCCTTTCAAGTCTGAGGTAAGTATTGTGAACGTAAGGCCAGAGGAACAGCGCGAACTGGTTTCTGACTATAAGCCGCTAAAGGAAATCACCAAGCATTACCCTGGCAATGAGTACCAGGTGGTGCTCCTCCCGGGGAGCAATGTGGTGAAAAGCCTTAAAACCTTTGTAGCAGAACACCACATGGACCTTCTGGCGGTCTCAATCCATGAACGGGGATTTTGGGACCAGCTGTTCCACAAGAGTATTACCAAAGAGTTGGCCTATCAGGCCTTTATTCCGTTATTGGCGCTTCCGGAGGAGCCTTACCAAACCTTGCCTTCCTCCTGGTCTGGAAAGTTAAAACCGCAACCAGTGCAGTAACCAGTATCCTCCTAATTCCCCCTAAATGAATGTTCAGGCACGTCTCTTATTGCTACCTTTCCTGCTCCTGTTCTGCGCTTCTGCCTGGGGACAAACTAAAACTTTTGTTCCAGCTGTTCAGATACAAAGACTAAAGGCCGCCCTGCAGGAATACCAGCACCTGGATGAAGACAACCTGTGGACCACGTTCCCGAACAAAACCTGCCTTCGCCCCGGCGAAAAAGACCCGCTCATTTCCGGCCTCAGAACTAATTTGTTTCTGATGGGGGACCTGCCCAGCCTCGCCTCGCCCACAGACTCTTCTTTTGATGAACTGCTCACCCAGGCCGTAAAGAAATTCCAGCGCCGGCACGGGCTGGAAGCAGACGGGGTGGCCGGTCAGGCCACCTTAGAAGCCCTCAACATCACCCCGGCCCAGCGGCGGGCGCAACTGGCACTGAACCTGCAGCGGTGGCAAGCTGACTCTTCCCGCACCCCACAGCCGCTGGTCCTGGTGAACCTCCCGGAGTTCATGCTGCACTTGCTTGACTCAACAGGCACACAGGTCTGGGAGACACAGGTGGTCATTGGCCAGACGCCAAAAATCTACCAGACCGTGCCTCTGGAAAGCAAGATCAGTTACCTGGTGGTCAACCCTACCTGGACCGTACCGCAAAGCATTATCAAAAGGGAAATAGCCCCCATGCTTAAAACCAACCCGCAGTACCTGGCCCAGAACAACATGGTGGTGTACCGGCTGCAAGGAAAGACGCGGGTACCCGTCTCCCCCTCTGCCATAAACTGGGAGAACTTTGATGCCGCCCGGGAGAATATTCTGGTAGTACAGCAGCCTGGCCCGCACAATGCCTTGGGCCGTATCAAGTTCATGTTTGCCAACCAGCATTCCATCTACCTGCATGACACCCCGGCTAAAAGCCTGTTCTCTCACCCTATCAGGGCCTACAGCCACGGGTGTGTGCGGGTGCAGAACCCAGAAAAGCTGGGGGCCTACCTCCTTGACCAGAACTGGGCAGACGGCCTGCAGCCGGCAAAGGCACTGCAGCAGACAAGTCCGGAAAAAAACCTTTATTTGCCGAAACCAATACCCGTAAAGTTGGCCTACTACACCAGCTGGGTAGATGACAACGGAGAAGTGCAGTTCCGGAGAGACCTCTACCAGCTGGACGCCCTCACCACACCCCAACCGGAAATGTTCCAATAGCCCATAAGCCTATGACCAAACCCAAGAACGTACTGGTGACCAAATCTTCTGGCGAGACCGCGGCATTCTCTTACCAGAAACTGAAGAAGTCTTTAGCGGCCGCCGGGGCGAGCGAAGCCATCATCAACACCATCATTCCGCAGGTAGAAGGCCTGCTGTACCAGGGAATCCCCACCAGACAGATTTACAAAAAAGCCTTTGCGCTGCTCAAAGGCAAACCCGGCGCCCTGGCGGCCCGGTACAAACTCAAGAACGCCATCATGGAGCTGGGGCCGTCTGGTTACCCGTTTGAGCGTTTTATTGGGGAGCTGCTCAAAAGCCAGGGGTACCAGGTGTCAGTTGGGCAGATCATGAAGGGACAATGTGTGAACCATGAGATTGATGTGATAGCCACCAAAGGCTACCAGTACTTCATCATTGAGTGCAAGTTCCATAACCAGTCCACCTACCAGTGTGATGTCAAGATCCCGCTTTACATCCATTCGCGCTTTAGGGATGTAGAGGCCGAGCTCCGGAAAAAATCTGGCCGCGAAGACCTCTTTTACCAGGGCTGGGTGGTCACCAACACCCGGTTCACCCTAGATGCCATCACCTACGGCCAATGTGCCGGTTTGCACCTGCTGGGCTGGAACTACCCTGAGGGCAACAGCCTCAAGGAGTTGATAGAGAAAACCGGCATCTACCCTCTTACCACCCTCACCACCCTCACCAGCTTTGAGAAACAGCACCTGCTCCAGGAGAAGATGGTCCTGTGCAAAGATATCTGCCAGAAACCCTACCTGCTGGAAGAACTAGGCATAGGCGGGGAACGGCTCAGGAGAATCTTGCGGGAGGCGTACGATCTCTGCGGGTCAACCCCCACCTGATAGCCCCCGCTGCCTACAAGGCCGGAAAGCTGCAGGTTACGGGAGTAGTTATCCTGGGTGCCTACTCCTTCAGGAGCTGGTGTCTCCTTGCCTCACATGCCTGTTTTCGGCCTGTTTTCCTGAAAACAGGCGAAAACAGAAAAAGCAGAAACCAGCCTGACCGGCAGAGAATTACCAGATCAGTATTCCTATTGTTCCACATTATTTCATTCATTCCTAAACTTAACCAAGCCTATGCTCACCCCCTGGTATCAATTCACCCCGGAAGAAACCATGAAACAGCTTGGCTCCAGTCCGGAAGGTCTGCGTATGCAGGAAGTAGCAATACGCCAACAGCAGTATGGCCTGAACAAGCTGCCCGAGCCCAGGCGCAAGACCTTGCTCCAGATCTTTTTGGGCCAGTTCCTGAGCCCTCTCATCTATGTACTCATTGCTGCTGCCGTAATTTCCCTATTTGCCGGCACCGCCGGTGATGCGGCCTTTATCATGTCCATCATTGTCATCAATGCGTTGTTGGGCACCTGGCAGGAGTCAAAGGCGGAGTACAATGCCTCTGCCCTCAGAAACATGGTGCGGGTGCGGGCAAGGGTAAGGCGGGCAGGGCAGATGGTTGAGATTGACGCCCAGGAACTGGTGCCCGGAGACGTGGTACTGCTGGAGTCTGGCATGAAAGTACCCTGTGATGTGCGCTTGGCACAGGTAAACGAGCTGACCGTTGAAGAGGCCCTGCTGACAGGTGAGTCCCTGCCGGTCATGAAGCAGGAGGCCGCCCTGAGCCATGAAGTGCAGAGTCTGGGCGACCGGGTGAACATGGCATTTGCCGCCACCACCGTGCTCAAGGGCCGCGCCTGGGGTGTTGCCACCAGTACCGGTATCCAGACAGAGATGGGCAAGATTGCTGATTCGCTGGCCTCTTCTTATGCTGAGCGGCCACCGCTCCTGCAACGCATGGACCGCTTTGCCAGCACCATCAGCAAGGTGGTGCTGGTGGTGTGCGTGCTACTGGGGGTCATTGGCTGGTGGCGCGGCATGGAAGTCATGGAAATCTTCTTTTTTATGATTGCCGTTGCCGTGTCAGCTATTCCGGAAGGACTCCCGGTGGCCCTTACGGTAGTGCTTTCCATTGGCACCAGCCGCATGGCCAAACGCAACGTGATTGTGCGCAGGCTCCCGGCCGTAGAAGGTCTGGGCAGTTGCACCATGATCGCGTCTGATAAAACGGGTACGCTGACCATGGATCAGCAGTCAGTACAGGCCCTGGTACTGCCAGACGGTCAGCACCTGGACGTAACCGGCCAAGGGTATAACGGGAGCGGCCAGATATCAACTTCTACCGGTAGCCCCGCCGCCCTCACCCTGCCCCATTTCCAACCCCTGTTGCAGGCGGCCGTCTTGTGCAATGAGGCTTCTCTCCAGCAAACCGCCAGCGGTTGGGAATACAGCGGCGACCCGGTAGATGTGGCGTTGCTGGCGCTGGCCTACAAGGCAGGGGTTTCCCCAGCCTATTTCCTGACGGGGGTAGAGGTAGAGAAAATGGTACCCTATGAGTCTGAGAACAAATTCTCAGGAGTGTTTTACCGGCAGCAGGGGGAGCTTTGCTTCTGGATGAAGGGAGCCGTAGAAGTGATTGCTGAAAAACTCCCGCCCGCCCAGCAGGGGCTGCTGTTTCAGAAAACAGAGGCACTGGCCAAGATGGGCTTCCGGGTGATTGCCCTGGCGGGCGGGCCCGTTAGGGAGGTGCATCTGGAGGGGCTTCCAGAACTTTCCCTGGCCGGGATTATTGGCCTTATAGATCCCCTCCGCGAAGAGGCCAAAGCAGCGGTTCAGGAGTGCCAGGCCGCCGGGATTGAGGTGGCCATGGTCACCGGTGACCACCCAGAAACGGCCTTTGCCATTGCCCGCCAGCTGGGTTTGGCTCAAACCGCACAGGAGGTCATCTCCGGCAAAGAGCTGGCACAGATTCAGGAGCAGCAGCCTGCCTCCTTTGCCCAGATGCTAAAAGGGAAACATGTCTTTGCCAGGGTAACGCCGCTGCAGAAGAAAGAAATTGTAGAGGCCCTGAAGGAGAACGGCCATTTTGTAGCCGTCACCGGTGACGGTGCCAATGACGCCCCCGCCCTCAAGGCCGCCCATATTGGCATAGCCATGGGCAGCGGCACAGACCTGGCCAAAGACACAGCCTCGCTCATTATTACCGACAATAATTTTGCCTCTATTACGGCTGGGGTAGAAGAAGGAAGGTTTACCTACAACAACCTGCGCAACATCATCTACATGCTCCTCTCCACGGGGGCCGCTGAACTGCTCCTGATTGCCTGTACCCTCATCCTGGGGCTGGAGCTGCCGTTTATTGCCGTGCAGTTACTGTGGCTCAACCTTGTTACCAACGGTATTCAGGACGTGGGGCTGGCTTTTGAGAAAGGAGACGCCTCGGTCATGAAACTCCCGCCGCGCAAACCAGAAGAAGGGATCTTTAACCAGTTAATGATCAAGCAGCTGCTGCTCTCTGCGGTGTTCATTGCAGGCATCACGCTGGTGGTGTGGTACATCCTTACCGAAGTGAACCACTTGGAGGTGGCGCATGCCCGCTCTACCCTGATGATGCTCATGGTGCTGCTCCAGAATTTCCATGTGCTGAACTGCCGCTCTGAGACCAAATCGCTCTTCAAGACGCCGCTGCGCAACAACTACCTCCTGGTTGCCGGCATTCTGACGTCCCAGCTACTGCACATTGCCGCCTCTTACATTCCTTTTCTGGCCACTACCCTGCAACTGGAGCCAATTTATTTTGAGGAGTGGCTCAAGCTGGTGCCCACCGCCATGATCATTTTTGTGGTCATGGAAGTGTTTAAATGGCTCAGGCGCCAGCGGGTTCTCTCCTAGCCTGCCCTGGTCTGTTGCGCTTGTTTTCAAGAAACAGGCCAAAAAACTAGAACCAAGGCGGCCCATTTTCCCCCAATCTGCC
>NZ_LRMM01000108.1 GCF_001647275.1 Rufibacter ruber
CCTTGTCATTGCTGTTTTCGCGTTTGGTTAAATACAGGCCGAAAACAGAAACAGGCAAAGACCCACAAAATCTTAAACAGAGGCTTTTTCTTTCAAAGGATGCCGGAACATGGTCACTCCAAACAAGACTGCCAGCAGCACATAGATTACCGCCAGCCCCCAGAAAGCTTCTGGTGTACCTGCCTGCGTCTGTTTAAGCAAGGCCATTGCACCCGCAAAGAAGTGCAGCAGGTTTCCCATCACTAGCGGGCGGGCATAAATTCCGCCCATCACTACACCTTTAGACATCCAGTTCAGCATACCAAAGCCCAGATAAAGAGCTCCCAGCAGCTGCACCAACAAGGGGCCGGTTCCCGCCATCGGCTCCCCCAGCATTGTGAGGATTTCCTCCGGAAAAAAAGAAGCGGCCAATCCTAAGCCGCCCAGCAGGAAGGCGCTGGCAGCCAGTAGTATCTTTGTATTCATGCCCTAAAGTTAGAAACTCTGCTTCAGCCGCAAATTTCACAGGAGGAACTTTCTTGCAGACAAACAATTGTCAACCATAGAACCAGACACGTCAAAACAACCGAATGAAGAATGAGCACTCTCTGCCGACTCTCTTTTGGGTGAGCAGCTGGCCAACCTCTGGGGTTCCTGGGAGGTAGTTGTAGCAGGCCCTGGTTTATATTCTGTAGAAGGAGAAAGAGCAGGACGGCAGCCCACTAGTGATCTGCTGTAGCAGGAGCCTCTGAAGGAGCAGCCATGAAAACCCGCCCGTACAACACAGCTTTTGCTTACCCAGGTACGGGAGCCAGTCCAATAAAGTAAAAAACCCAGAACGGCGGCAGTCACTCCGGTGCGGCTAAAAAGCTTCTACTGCACCTTTGGCAGACAACGGAGACTGGATTGCCCCACCAGTATCCCTTTTCCCGCTCAAGAGCGGAAGGTAGTGCAGCCAAAGAAGAGAAATAGACTTACAAAGGTTGGATTCATGCCTCCTCACCGCGCAATGCCATCTGTACTCCACCACCTCACCGTTCCTGACAAGTTTGGCTAGTTCAGCAGGGTACCAGGTGAAAGATTGGTTTCCGTTAGAGAAAGGCTATGCAGGGATTACGCAGACTGTTTGGCGCCCGCTAAATTTGACCAGGAGTTCTCAGCTACCCTTTGCCGACCAGGGAGCACCAGATCCAGGCAAGGCTCATTAATGGCGGCCGGTGCGGCCGGCATAGGGCTCCAGGAGCCGGTGACAAAGCCCGTGATGAATTCTGAGGAATGCCCCATACGGCTCAGCCTCATGGCCAGCACTAAATTTTCAACAGTGATAGGCTCCGTTTGGGCCGAGTAAAAATCAGTCATAGCAGCGGCACTAGCTTTATAGGGGTTAAATTGGCACGATGTGCTATAGGATAAATACAACATGTATCAAAAAAGTTCAACCTCTATAGTACAAATACTAACTTTGTTAGGTTGTGCTCTAATTCATGTACCCAACTTCTACCATAACATCTTTTAAGCAGTAAGTTTTCCTGCCCTAATCAGGATTTAACCACAGCCTGCGCCCTCACTTGCAGCCCTCTGGCCTTGCTGTCACAGGCTGTTTGACCGGCAGCAGCAACACCATGCCTCTGCCCGCTTTTCGCCAGCAGATCCAATATCCAGGCAAACCATAGACACAGACACCTGCCATGGGTACAAAAATCCAAAATGTGGTATAAGTAAAATGCGGGTTCTGTTTTGGGGCTGTTTTTCTAAAAACAGCCCCAAAACAGAACCCGCATCCTGTGACGTATACTTGGCTCAGGTAAAGTTTACCACATGATAGCCCGCTGGTTAGATTTTTTAAAGAGGGCCATGCCTACTACTAGTTCATGGCTGTCACCAAAGTCAAACTCGTTGGCCCCGGCTATGCTGTAGTCATAGCTGTAGTTGAGGGTGAACCGGTTGGTAGGGGCAAAGCCCACCAGGGCAGACACAGAACCTTCCGGCACTACCCCGGCTCCCACCCATACCATGTTCCGGTAGCGCACTTTGGCATTCAGGTTGACTATCAGGTCTAAATTCCCTTCATATCTGACCAAGGCCCCGGGCGCCAGCTCCCAGTCCTGGTCTAACTGAAAGGTGTGGCCTAAGAGGGCCGTATGCCTGATATAGGTTTTGCCACTGCCGTCTAGCTCCTCATTCAGGCGCACCCGCAGGAGTCTCTGGGCAGAGTACCCAATGTAGGTCTGGTCAGAGTACAGCATCAACCCGGCATCAAGCGAGAAATACCGCAACGAGCCGTTGGCCCCCAACAGCCCCTGGTAGTAAGAATCCTGCCGGTCCCGCACCCGAAGGTCTTCCAGCTTCACATTCACCTGGTTGTACCCCAGCGTTAACCCGGCAGAAAGGTAAAATTTGCGGGAGACCGGCACGTGGGCGGCGGTAGAGAAACCTGTTTGCAAGTCAGAGTAGGCTCCGGCTGCCTCCTGCAGCACAAACCCGCTAATGCCTACTTTGGGCGCATGCCGGGCGGTGGGCTTCACGCTCCTGTTCTTGCCGTAAGAGGCCAGACTAGGCAGGTTGACTCCGTTAAACGCGTGACTGGCAGCCAGAATATAACTGCGGGGCACCTGGTTCATAGCGCTCCACTGCTGCTTGAACCCCACTTTGAGATCTGTAAAATCTTCCATTCCGGCGGCCGCCGGATTATAAAAATAGGGCAGGCGGCCGTACTGGGAGAGCGGACGGTCAGACTGGGCAACTGCCTCCCACCCCATGCCACACAACACCAGACCCAGCACCCCTTTTAGTATATACCGCTGAAAACTTCTCATAACGCCTTAATAAATAACCCTGATTGATCCTTTCAACTGTTTCCCGTTAGTGAGCTGCACCGTGTAGAAATAGGTGTCTTCCGGCACCGGCTTGCCATTATAGGTCCCGTTCCATTCCTGTTGGGGCTTCTCTGTGGAGAACAAGACACGGCCACTCTTGTCAAACACCCGCACATGCACTTTTCCAGTGAGCCCCATATGGGAGATTCCCCACGTTTTGTTCCGGTCACTGCCGTTAGGGAAAAGGGCGTTGGGTATTTCCTGCTCCTCAAATTTGCGCACCTCTACCTTTATGGCCACCACGTTGCTCACCTGGCTACCGCAGGCCCCATCTGTTACCCTGCGCCTGAAGTAGGCATCCTGGGTAAGCGGGCCTGGTTGATACGTCATGCCGGTGGCCCCTTGAATGGCAGAGAAGGAGGTCCCGTTCTTAGACGACTCCCATTGATAGGCAAGGGTGCCGCTTCCGCCGGTGGCCGGGGCGTCAGACATCAGTTTGGCGGGCGCATCACTGTAGTAGACCACCTGGCTAGCGCTGATAGTCCCGGCTTGCAGCTGGCCATACACCACTACCCACACCGCATTGGTGAACAAGGCGCCACAGTCACCGTTGCCATACGTCACCCTGCGGCGGAAATAAGTAGAAGCAGTAAGCGAACCAGGGGCATAACTGGCAGAGCGGGCACCGGCTATGTCTTGCCAGTTCACATTGTCTGCAGAGGACTGCCACTGGTAAAGGGGCATGTTGCCCAGCTCCCCGCTCACCTGCAGTGCCGCGGGAGGTGTGCCGTAGCAGACAGGCGCAACAGAAGCCAATGTTCCCGCCTTTTGCTCGCTCTGCACTTCTACTTGCACCACATTTGAATACTGCGCCGTGCTGCAACCGTCTGCTGCACTTACTTTCCGCCGGAAGTAGGTGGTCTTGGTTAAGGCCCCTGGTACATATGAGGTACCTTTCGCCCCGCTAATCACGGTCCAGGTGCTGTTGTTCTGTGATGACTCCCAAGTGTATTGAATGGTGCCATCTCCTCCGCTTGCGGCAACCGTATTCTCCAGTGCTGCGGGCGCCGCGTTATAGCAGACGGTCTGGTTGGCACTGATGGCACCTCCGTGCAGGGGTTGTACCACCCGCAGCGTTGCTACCTGAGACGTCACCCCGGGCACACACTCCCCAGACACCTGTACCCGGTACCGGTAATTGTTCAGGCTGCCCACCGCCCCATTGATCGTTAAGGCAGCTGTTTTTGCCCCCGCATAAACGCCTACGTCAGAGAGATCTACAAAGCCAGTCCCCTGGTCAACCTGCCATCTATAGACAAAGCTGGTCCCCTCTGTCTGCACCTGAAATGTGTGACTGCCCCCTACGCAAACGGTTTTGCTTTGGGGCTGGGCTGAGATTTTAGGCAGTTTGTTTACCGTAATGTTGACCTGCTTTTCAGCCTGCGCCACCCCATCAGAAACCCGTATGGTGACCGTGTATTGCGCGCCGCCCTGGTTCAGGGCGGGTGTCCAGGAGAAAGCCCCGGTAGTGGCATTGATGCTTGCCCCGGCGGGGGCATTCACTAACGTAAACCGCAAGGTATTCTCGGGCAGGTCAGCATCTGCGGCGGCGGCGGTAAACGTATAACTCTGCTGCTCACAAATGGTGGCAGTGGCGGGCACACTGCTTAGTACCGGTGCTTTGTTCACCTCATTCACCGTAATGGTAAAGGTTTGCTCGTCTACCAGAGCGGGCGTTCCCGTATCTGATACCTGCACGGTCATAGAATACACCTTTGGTCCCTGCTCTTCTGTGGGAAACCAGGAAAACACTCCCGTCTGGGCATTAATGGTTGCCCCCGCCGGACCATTGAGCAGCGTAAACCTCAGGCTCTGGGCTGGCACATCTACGTCTGTGGCGGAAGCAGTAAAGGTGAACGGTTTCTCTTCGTCTGTCACCTGGTTCTGAATGGCGGCCAACACAGGGGCCACGTTCACTTCAGTGACCTGTAAAGTAACAGTGGCCTCATCTGCCAACGCTCCGTCTGTCACGCGCACTTTGAATGTATAAGAACCGGCACCCTGTGCCTCTGTGGGCGTCCAGGAAAAGACCCCAGTAGTGGCATTAATGGTGGCACCGGCAGGGGCATTGAGCAAGCTGAACGTCAGTTTTTGGTTTGGGATGTCCTTATCTGTGGCGGTGGCGGTGAAGGTGTAGGCCTTTAATTCCTCAATGGTGGCAGTAGCGGGCACTCCACTCAGAACCGGGGCCTCGTTCACCTCTTCTACCGTCACCTTCACCTGCTGGTCAGCATATTTGGCAGGACTGCCATTGTCCAGAACCCGTACGGTGAACACGTAAACATCTGGGCCTTGTATCTCTGTGGGCATCCAGGAGAAGACCCCGGTGGTGGCATTGATAGTGGCACCCAGCGGAGCGTTGATCAGCGCATAACTCAGGGTATTGGCAGGAACATCTCCGTCAGTAGCCGACACCGTGAAGGAGAGCAGCACATTTTCTTTGGCTGTTTTATCAGGAATGGCAGCCAGCACCGGGGCTTCGTTTACTTCTGAGACCGTCAGGCTCACTTCCTTCTCTACCGCTCCCAGGCCGTCAGACACCTTCACTTTGAACGAGAAGACATTTGGCCCCTGCGTTTCAGACGGCTCCCAGGTAAAGACACCCGTGGCAGGATGAATAACAGCCCCAGCCGGACCATTCACCAAGGAGAAGGTAAGGGGTTGCGCAGGTTCATCTACATCTGTAGCTGAAGCCACAAACGTGTACACAGCCCCCTCTTGTATAGAGGCCGAAAGGGGCACGTTTGCCAGCACCGGCAGCGTATTGTCTTCTGTCACGGTCACTGTGATGTCTTTTTCAGCGGTGCCTACCCCATCTGTCACCCTAACTTTGAAAGCATACACACCGGGCCCCTGCGCCTCTGTGGGGGTCCAGGTAAAAGCCCCTGTGCTGGCGTTGATCCCCGCACCGGCAGGAGCATTCACCAGGGAGAACGTGAGCGCCTGCACTGGACGGTCTGCGTCTGTAGCCGTGGCTGTGAAAGAATACGCCTGCAGTTCAGGAATTGTAGCCGTGGCAGGTACGTTGGCCAGCGTGGGGGGTAGGTTTACTTCTGTAACGGTAATGGTGATGGTCTTGTCTGCAGAGACCAGTCCATCTGACACCCGTACCGTAATGTTAGAATATACCTTGGGGCCTTGCTCCTCAGTAGGGGTCCAGGTGAACACGCCAGTAGTGGGGTTAATCTGCGCGCCAGAGGGGCTGTTCAACAGAGAGTACAGCAGGTTTTGCTTAGGAAGATCTACATCTGTGCCAACCGCTGTAAAGGTGAACAGTTTCATTTCCTCAATAGAAACGGTAGCGGGTACACTTGCCAGCGCCGGAGCGGTGTTTACCTCCCTCACGGTAATGGTAACAGATTGCTCAGCAGTCGCTATCCCGTCAGACACTTTGACTTTGAACGTAAATGTGCCTGGCCCCTGGGCTTCAGTAGGTGTCCAGGCAAATTTGCCGGTGGTGGCTTCTATGGTGGCACTGGCCGGGGCGTTTTCTAAGGAGAAGGAAAGCGTCTGCGCCGGCTGGTCAGGATCTGTGGCGGTGGCGGTAAAGGTGTAGGCCTTTACCTCATCAATGGTCACCGTGGCGGGTACGTTGGCCAAGGTAGGGGCTACATTGGTAGCCTGCACCGTAATGGTGTAGGTTTTTACCTCACTTTCATCTTTTCCGCCCCGGGCGGTACCGCCATCATCTTTCAGCTTCACCCCAATGGTAGCCACCCCAGAAGCCCCGGCCACCGTTTCAAAAATGAGCATGCCGTCTCTGGAGACCTCTATGGATTTAAACAAGTCGGGCTTGCTGTTGGAAGTAATGACAAAGGAATAGTTCTGGGTCAGGTCAGGGTCCCCATCTTCTATAGAGGAGGCAAAATTATTGACCACCTGTAACCCGGCATCCTGGTCAACCACCGTAGGCATGGTAGTTAACACCCAAGTGGGTGCATCATTGACCGGATGGATAGTAATGGTAACGGTGGCTGCGTCCTGGCTGTCTTCACGGCCGTCATGGGCCCGGTAGGTAAAAGAATCTGTACCGTTGACATTGGCACCAGGTGTATAGGTAAAGGTGCCGTCTGCATTCAGCGTGAGCGTGCCTTTAGCAGGCTGCGTGACCACCTTGGCCGTAAGCTGATTGCCATCTGCGTCTGTGTCATTTTTGAGCAGGTGGTTATCTGCAAGTGTTACGGTCAGCGTCTGGTCCTCGTCTACGGCATAGGTGTCATTTACCGCTACTGGCATCGCATTAGGGCTGAACTTGATCACCTTGTCATCACCGGCCATGAACGGGTTTCCCGCTGCATCAACGGCCAAGGCCACGGCTCCAAACCTTCCGCCACCTTTGTTGTTATAAATACTCCATTGCTGTGCGCCAGCGCTGTTGTATTTAGCCCCAGAGAAGTAGGCTCCGCTCCCGCCAGCCACATACACATTCCCTGAGCCGTCTACCACCACGGCATTTGCCCCGTCTGGGCTTGAGGTAGAGGTACTGGAGGCGGCAAAGACATTACTTTTAGCCCACAACTGGGCACCAGATGCGTTATATTTCACAGTAGCCAAATGCACATTGCTATTCATGGAAGACCCAACCACATACACGTTTCCTGCGGCATCTACGGTCACCGCTCTGGCGGCATCTGTGTTGTTCCCCGGCCCGTTATAGGCTCTGGCCCAAAGTTGGGCACCGTCTGACATGCGGTATTTCAGGGTGAGGAAATCGCATTTGATTGGATCCAGCATATTGCTTCCCCAGGATGGATCATACGTGTAGCCGGTGGTAGATCCTATGAGATACAGGTTGCCGGCACCGTCTGCCTCCATTTCAACCACCTCGTCAGCATTGGTGCTGTTGGTATATATCTTCACCCACTGCTGTGCGCCAGAAGCGTTGTATTTGACCAGCCCAAGGTTATTGTTATTGGTCCCCCCTGCCACTGTGCCGGCCACATACACATTGCCAGAGCCATCAACAGTTACAGCCTTGGCTGCGTCTGAGGCATCAACGGTACCGTTGTAGGAAGAAGCCCACTGAAAATCACCGGCTGCGTTATATTTAACCGTAGTGAAAATCTGGTCTGAAAGGGTTCTGTATCTGGTTCTTGACGGGAAACCTGACCGGTAAGATTCTGTCCGGTAATTGGTTGTAACCGTACCGGTCACGTAGACATTGCCTGCTGCGTCAACCGCAATATCTTCGGGCAGGCTGCCTGGACCTGAGCTCCCGCTCCCGCTGAAAGTGCGTGTCCAGACCTGATCCCCGTCAGAATTGTATTTAACAATGCCATAACTGGTAGAGAACGAGGGAGAGGAATCTCCGTCACTCCAGGTATAATAATAAATACCGGTTGTCACTTTCCCTACTACATAAACATTCCCCGCAGCGTCAACTGCCATGGCCACCGGTTCATCAGGACCTTCAGAGGTATACCCGCCGTAATAGCCGGTACTGGAGCCGTAGTAAGGATACGTATAAGTTTTACTCCACAGCACTTGCCCGGCAGCATTGTATTTATTGGTCACAAAATCATACCCAGAACCTGTAACGTATTTCTGACCGGTCACATAAATATTCCCCGCCGCATCACGTTTCAGGGCCACCATGTTCCCTCCTGGCATTTGCTGGCTCCACTCCGGCGCCATGCGCTGGGCATGCGCAAGGGGCAAAAGCCCCCACAGACAGAATGACAGCAGGCCGAAGAGCCTTAACTTGAAGAGAACAGAAAGGCTACCAGTTTCCCCCGCACGTCCAACATTTGCCCGCTGCCCCTTCGCCCATAGGCCAGGGAAGGCATAGTAGTACTTGTCTTGCATATAAACTTGCTAAATGTGATTGTGCCAGTAAAATCAGCGGCTGCGCGTGGGGGAGGCGAACAGATGGCGCTTTAGGCATCAGGTCACAAAATTAAAGCATATTCTTGATTAAAAGGAAATTACAGACCCGGTATTTCACTACCTACATGTAAGTATTTGTTCAACTTGTCTGCAAACCAAGACCGGGCTAGCTGCTGCCGGTGAGCCATTCTCTGACTGAGGCATTTATGGCCTTTCTTCAACCTTTTATCCACAAAAGGAGTATTAGAAAATTACTATAGTTCCTGATGACCAGAAGCTAAAGCAATTGTTTAGACCTAACACTACCACTATGAAAAACTTACAGGGATACTTCTTCGCGTTGATGATGCTCGTAACGCTCACACTCTCCAGCTGCGAGCTGGTTGGCGATATTTTCAAAGCCGGCATGTGGACGGCCGTCATCATCATTGTCTTGATCATTGTACTGGTCATGTGGCTGTTCAGAAAAATAAGACGTTAAGCGTTTCTGACCTGTTT
>NZ_LRMM01000109.1 GCF_001647275.1 Rufibacter ruber
AAGAGTACCTGAAAAAGGAAAAACAACTGCGGATAACTACGCCTAGAAGGCATCCAACCTCTACAATGCGTGCAGGACGCCTTCTAGCCTTGTTCGTTAGCTGCAAGTTTAAAAATGAAACTATAAGCAATGAAACCCAAAATAGAAACAGAAAAAGGTTGGACGGAAGTTGTGATAGATGATGATTGTGAATTTGAAAAGTTCTATAGGGCTGCCGACATTCTGCAAAATAAATTTAATATAGCTTTCACCAATAAACTCAACGACTTTGACTCATTATATTGGGACTTCATTTACAAAGAGAAAAGCTTAACACTGTTTTACAATATCTACGAGGGAGTTACAGTTTTCCCCAAAGCATATAAAGATTCCACTCAATCCGACAACCAGTTTGCTAAAGAAATCGGGAATAGGCTTTTTGAAGCTCTTATTGACCTCAATTGGACTGCCTTTGCCAATGGAAAGACTATTGGCACAAAGGGTTCAGAAAATGGAATAGTTACTTGCGACATTGAGAATTCAGGCGGGGCAAGAGTGACAGTTGAAAAAGATTGCGGTAACATCCCATTTGCTATTACAATTGGAATATATGGTTTAATGTTCCATACACATTATGAAAGTGATGCAGAAAAGGCCAATAATTATGTAACGGAAATTAAATTTAGAATAAATAAATTCTTTGACCTTTTTGATGTAGAAGAGGTAAGAAGAACCGATTTCTGGCAAACAAAATACGAGAGCCAATTAAATGAGCTTGCTGGAGTTTTTGATGAGACAAATTCATAAAAAAACCAGCAGCTAACAAAGGCTAAACGCCAGCCTCGGCCGACGGCCTAGCCCGTCGCTTAGCCAAACCGTTAGCTGACATAAGATTTATGAATAGAGAGCAAAAAAGAAAGTCTGAAGCTGATTTCAAGAAATCAGCTTTATATCGTATCCACAAGAAAAAGATTGACGACATAAAAAAATTAGAAACACGGTTTTGGCTTGATACAGAAAAAGGAGTAGATAAACTGTTGCATGTACTTCCTGAATTAGAAGATAAGATTGAGATTGAATACCCAGAAAATATTTCAAGTCGGATTTTTGGTTGTATTGATGGAGTTATCTTAATAAGATACAAGGATTATAAAGAAAAAAATAATGTTGAGGTAATGTTCTTCAACATTACAGTCAATGATTTGTTAAAAAGCTTGGCTATTCCTATTGAAAACGGCGAAGTAATAATAGATATGAGCATGTTCCGTGAATGGAATAAAATATATAACTCTACTATTAATGGTGTAAAATTTGAATTTTTAGAAATTGGTGATTTTAAATACGAAAACATAAGTCAAAAGTGGGAAGATACTTTAACTGACTTTAAAATGTTTTTACTAGGTAATAATCTAAATTTCACCTCTAAAACATCTGGTAACCCAACTAAAGACTTAATTAAGGAACTAAAACAAAAAGCACTTGACTTTCTTTCACTATTAAACAATGCAAGTGCAGAAGAAGAGATACAAAAGTTTTTAAAAAACAATCCTTTCTTATTACAACCATACTCACAAGTTATTCCAAAACAGAAACTAGGAGAAGATTTTATTACTGATTTTGTCTTAGTGAATATATTAGACCAAGGTTATACATACACATTCGTTGAAATTGAAAAAGCTTCAATGCCAATATTTACAAAAAATTCTGAATTCTCATCAGAGTTTAAGCATGCTGAAAAACAAACCTTTGATTGGGATATTTGGCTTGAAAGGAATAAATCTTATCTAGAAAAAAAACTCATTGGCCTAGAAACTCCTAAGTTTCTTATTATAGCAGGAAGAAGTACAAATTTAAATGATAATCAAAAAGCGTTATTAAGAGCTTGGAATAGGAGAAACTCAACTGCTGATTTTTATACTTATGATGACTTATTAACAAAGACAAATGAATTAATCAAAAACCTAGAAATGAATTACGGCAGCTAACAACACCTATAGCGCATTAAAACGCGCCATATCCTAACCGTTGGGCATAAGACTAAATAAAAACTTAAAATTTAAATATTATGAAGAATAAGAACCTCATTTACGGATTGGCAGGTATTTTAGCAATTGCGGGTTATTCAATGCAGATAATGCATGTGGAAAACGCATCATTTGTTCTAACTTTTGCGCTTGTGCTAGGACTTTCGATTCAAAGTTGGCATATAAAGCAACTAGATAAAAAACTAGAAGACGAAGTTGTTTAGAGTTTTCTTTTTGGCCCCTGGCACAAGCGTCTGCATGTGCTTTTTAAAAGAGTAAGCTTCTGTTTCTGGGCTGTTTTTGTGAAAGTAGGCCAAAAGCGTAGGCGCAAGCATACGCCTGCGCCCACGCTTTTGGCTCTCTCATGCAGAAACCGGAAAACTTTAAACAGCTTCAACGTAATGCTGCGTTAAAAGACTTATTCCCAAAGAGAATTAGAAAAAGGAACCTGGGCATTATAGGTAACCAGCTAGGCATACAGATTGACTACTTTCAGGCCCCCGGTTGGTTTCAGTTGGCTGGTGCGGCCGCTCTCATTGCTTCATTTGTCTTGCTGTTTTTCAACAAACTGATAGGTGCATGCACCTTCATCTTCACGCTGAGCCTAACTTTCATAGCCAACACATGGGGAGTTACCCTTCCAATGAATACCCTAGGTGACCTTGTAGAAAGGATAACAATGGATAATCTGATGAAATTGAGAGAAGACAAGTCGTCTATAAACCCAAAGGAGATAAGAATGACAATTTTAAAACGAATAGACCACCTCCAAGGGCTTGAAAAAAGAGAACTTGCACCGGAACAGAAAATAGTATTCGGCTGAACAAGCACAGGGCCTAACAGGTACCACTATTCTGCAGGGGACAAAGGCTTGGCACACGCCCGCGTTGCCGGCAGTAAAGAAACAGGTAAATTAAATAATGGAGAAGCCTAAGAGAGAAAGACATCCTTTTCAAAGATATATATGGAACTGTTTTTTATTGTTCATCCCAATTTTTATCTGGAATATAGCTCTGGCCCATAAACTCCCGAAGGCATTTCAGCCTGAAATCTTCTGGAATAAAATCCCAGCTTTTTTGACATATGGAGAAAATATCTCCCGGGTGATCATTGTTACGATCGCCTTAGGTATGCCCTTAAAAGTGGTAACAAGTCTACAGAAGAAAGGTCTGTTTCTTTATGCTACCGGAGCCTTACTGTACTTTGCCTCATGGCTACTTTTGATCTACGTACCAGATAGCCAATGGAGCAATACTTTCTGGGGATTTATGGCACCTGCTTATACACCGTTGTTATGGTTACTAGGAATGGGAATGATAGGTGATGCCTTCTATTTTAAACTCCCGTTTAAACGTTGGTATTTCATTCTGGCAGCAATTATATTTTTAGGATTCCATAACCTTCACACCTACCTCATTTTTAGCAGGACCCATTGATACCAGATGACTAGAGGCGGAACATCTTGTAAACTTCTATACCGCTAACTGTGCCCGGCAAATGCGACCTTGACTGTCTTACCGCCACTCTGATTTCTGTAAGGGAACTTTAACGCCAGTTTCTCCCCCTTCCGCAATCCTTACAACATGGGCTGTAAATGTTTGCACCTTTTCTTATTCCTAGCAGGGGCCCATACTACTCAATTAACTACATGCCTGAACTTTAAAGATTTCAGGTTCTTTTTCAATCACCTCACAGGGCTACAGGAGCCAAGCAGTCTCAGATGCTCCCCACTTTTGGCCTGCCAGAGCATCTGGTCGCGTTATGTAGGAACTGGACAAACTACTGCAGGACCCAATTTAATCACATCCAGGAAAGACTTCAGCCTAGTGATGTATCATGACGCCACCCCAGTTCTAAATGAGAAAGTACAATAGCGCCATTTCAACTATCTTTGCCAGGAGGACCATGCATGAACATTGGGGCAATGCCAGCTTTGTTCAACTTTTTGGCTTTCGTTTTCCCTGTGCCAGTATACCCAGATATTTGAACCATTTCAAAAGCAAACACACCCTCCCCAATATTTTAACGCTATATGAAGCCCACGTTGATCCTGGTCCTGTTCCTCGTATTCTTTTCTGGCAGGTTAGCCGCACAAACAAAATCTATTCATGAGCAAAAGTTTATCCCCATTGGCGGGATAGAGCAGTGGGTGACCATTAGCGGGGAAGATAAAACCAATCCTGTAATCCTGTTTCTGCATGGAGGCCCCGGCAGCAGCATGAGTCAGTATGATGACGCCATCTACGGCTACTGGAAAAAAGATTTTGTTCTGGTGTACTGGGACCAGCGGGGGGCAGGAAGGACCTTCGGGCGTAATGCGCCTGCTAAGGTCACCGAAGACTACTGGATAGAAAACCCATTGACGGTAGAGCGCATGACAGCAGACGGAATTGAGCTTTCTGAGTACCTGGTCAAACACCTTGGGAACCGGAAAATAACCATTATAGGAACCTCCTGGGGATCTGTATTGGGAGCCAGCATGGCTTTAAAGCGTCCTGATCTTTTCACGGCCTATATAGGCCATTCACAAGTGGTCAACGGAGAAGCAGGATTTCGGCGGGCATTTGAGACTGTTTCAAGATTGGCTCAGGCCGCCAAGGACCAGGAATCTATAAGCAAGCTGGTTGCCTTAGGCCCCCCACCCTATGATGATGCCAGAAAATCAGGCCAGCTCATGCGCATCGTCAAAAAGTATGAGCGGGAGAATTCAACTCCTGCCCCCGTTTCATGGTGGAAGGTGCGGAGCGAATATGACAATGAGAAAGACGCCAATGACCGGTATAACGGAGATGACTATTCTTTTCTCCATTACGCCGGCCATAAAGCTATGGGAATCAAATCTATGGAGGTTGGGATAGATTTCATGACAAATGGTTTCCAATATAAAATCCCGGTATACTTTATTCAGGGAGAGGAAGACATTTTAACTGCGAAAGAAGTCACCAAAGCATATTTTGACAAAGTGAAAGCCCCTGAGAAAGAGTTTGTACTTGTGCCTGGCGCAGCACATGGGCACAACCAGGCGGTGATTGACGCACAGTATAAAGCGGTAAGAAAAGCTTTAAAGCGATAGTATTCCAGAAGAACCAGGTCTTCGCATAAAGATGCGTTCATAAAACTGAGGGTCTCCCAGTTATATGAACTGCCGGCCAAAGGCTGCCAGATAAAGTTGTTTACCATCAACCACAAGGTGTGGCTTTCTGTCAAATTAGTTCAGAGAAGAAAGCAGTTTTGAGATTTCCGTTTGCTGCATATAAAGGTGCCTGTGAAAGCGCCTGCTTGTGCCCTCGTTTTGGGCCTGTTTTCACAAAAACAGCCCAGAAACAGAAATTTACTAGTTGATAAGCCATTAGCGGATGCTTGCGCCAGAAGGTTAAAAGAAAACTCTAAACCACATTTTTGTATAAAGCTTTCTTTTAAGCGCTTGTTTAAATTTTGGTTTTGCGAGCGAAAATTGGGAGCCAAAGGTTCTGACGAAGCGTTTTTTGAGCCGCATAGCAGTGCTATGGTGGGAGAAAAATGCGATGTCAGGTTCTTTTGATACCCATTTGCAGCGGAAAAGACAAATTTAAACATGCTCAAAGCTGCAAAGCGCCACACAACTGCCTGCGCTCACACCTTCTATGCCCCGTCACGCTGCTATGAGGCTCAAAAGCTGCTTCCGCAGAACCTCTCTCTGGCACACTTTGCCAGTAAACTCAACATCTCATCATGCGCTGATCAAAACCAATAACTACAGATTACCAGCCCCTATCTCTTCTCTGCCTTGAAAGGCCCATGAAAAAAATTATCAACTGATCTATTGAAGTTTCGTAAAATCATTTACCTTTGAAATGCAAAGTACTTTAATTAATCACCTCACCCCCCGACGTTTGACAACCATCCTAATGAGAATCGCTGAAAAACTTTACAAATCTTAGTGACATTACAGGTATTTTTTTACCTTTTAACTTTGAACAACAAAGTACTTTAACTACAAACTAAATTCAATTTTTCACCTTAAAATCCACGCATTATGAATCAGCAGCAACATTTGCCAGCCCACTCCAACCAACCCATGGTCTCTGTAACCCCTGTATTGGTGGGTACCGTGATAGCCTTTCTGGCCATCTCCTTTTTTGTTTTCGGAGTTGATGTCCCACATCCAGAATGGGGCCAGTTCTGGCAGATCAGGCCTTTGACCCTTACCCCTTTAGCCGGTGCAGTGGGCGGAGCCTGCTATTCTTTCCTTCTCCACCTTAGTTCCCGTGGCACTTTGAACAAAACCTTAGCCCTTGTACTGGGAGTGGCTATTTACCTCATCGGGTTGTTCTTTGGTATTGTCCTGGGCTTAGACGGCACCATGTGGGATTAATTTCTCCTTCCTGTTCCATAAAATAAAGTCCATACACCCATGAAAGAGCAAATCCGCATCAGCCTAAACAACCCCAAGCAGCTGGAAAAACTGTACCGGGAGAATAAGGCCTCCTTCAGGCGGGAGTTCAGCGCCCTCTACCCAGAGGTAAAAGGCACCGCCCTGGCTGACTTCTGGAATGAACGCCTACACTACCAAACGGAGGAGCTTACCTGGGGCACCAGCCGGGAGTTGGTATTTGTCATAGTTGCTGCGTTGGTGACAGGGTTTATTGCCAAAATTCCGGCACTGTTTTCCATTCATGAAGCGTATTTCTACCCCAGGAATATAGGGTTCATCATTTTCCCGGCCTTAACGGCCTATTTTGCCTGGAAGAATAAGCTTTCTGCCGGTACCGGCGCCTTGTTGGTGGGTGCCACGTTAGCAGGGCTTCTATTCATCAATTGGCTGCCTGCCACTCAGAAGAGCGATACCCTCCTTCTGTCTTGCGTTCATTTGCTCTTGTTTCTGTGGTCTATCTTAGGCGTTTCTTTTGTAGGGAGGCCGCAAAACTCGCTGGACAGAAGACTGGGGTATCTCCGGTACAATGGTGACCTGCTGGTCATGACCACGTTAATAGTACTAGCGGGTGGCATCATGACGGGCGTTACCATTGGGCTCTTCTCCCTCATTGGGTTTCAAATTGAAGAATTCTATTTCCAGAATGTGGTAGTCTTTGGGCTACCGGCAGCCCCCATCTTAGGCACCTACCTTACCCAAACCAATCCGCAGTTGGTTGGGAAAGTTTCACCCGTCATTGCCCGGATTTTCAGCCCCCTGGTACTCATCATGCTGGTGATTTATCTGGCGGCAATGGTGTATTCTGGCAAAGACCCCTACAATGACCGGGAGTTCCTGCTTATTTTTAATGCGTTGCTGGTTGGCGTGATGGCCATCATCTTCTTTTCAGTGGCAGAAACTTCAACGTCGGGTAAAGGCCGGGCAGAAGTCTGGGTTCTGTTCTTGTTGTCTGCGGTTACGGTGCTTGTAAACGGACTGGCCCTGTCTGCCATCTTGTTCAGGATAACTGAGTGGGGAATTACCCCTAACCGCGCCGCCGTGCTGGGAGGAAACCTGCTCATGCTGCTCAACCTTCTCTGGGTGACCTCCCAACTTTACCAGGTCCTTTTAAAGAAGTCTGACCTCACCCAGGTAGGCAAACCCATTGCTGTTTTCCTGCCCCTCTATGTGGTTTGGACCATCATTGTAACGTTTTTATTCCCGCTACTCTTCGGGTTTAGGTAAGGGCGGTGGCAGTGTACCCTTGGGCTAGTGTAACATTCGGCCCACAGGCTAAAATTTACCACCCAAGGGGCCGGTGAAGCTCAACATGGGCAGCCTCACCGGCACTATGGCGGGAGAAAAAGGCCAACGCCAGGTTCTTGCAAAGGGAATTTTCAATACAAATGACAAATACTAACATGCGCTTATTACAGAGAAGGAATAACCAATGGGAAAAAACGTAAATCTGGAAAGTATCTTCAACTGGGCGTTTGGCGTCTTACTGGTGGCAATAGGCGTATTGAACCTGCTGTTGGTGCACCCCGTTCCGGGCATTGCCTACTTTCTTCTTGCTTGTATCTACCTGCCTCCAGCCAGCTTCCTGCTCAGGAAATGGTTTGACTTCACTGTTCCGTTATTGCTGAAAATCCTGTTCGGGCTGGTGATCCTCCTGTTCACCCTTGGGGTGAGTGATTTAGGTGACATGCTAGACAAATGGTAGAACTAGACATAAGCAAAGAAAACCGAGTCGCCCACGCTTCACTACAGGACAGATGCGTATCTCAACCAAATTAGATCGGCTTTATGCACAAGCAAGGGGTAACCGGTGGCTTTATCTGTTTGCCATCTTCAACAGGGTGGCACTGGCCGCAGGGTTTCTGCCTTCAGGCATGACAAAAATTCTGGGGGAGCGGTTTACGGTGTTATCGGTGAACCACCCCATGGGGAATTACTTAGAAGCCCTCTACCATACCGGGTACTACTACACCATGATAGGGGTGTTGCAGGTGGCGGCGGCCCTTCTGTTATTGATCCCCAGAACCGCCCTCCTGGGTGCCCTCCTCTACTTTCCCATCATCTTTAACATCTGTATTCTATCACTATCGGTGCGGTTTGAGGGGTCATTTGTCACCTCACTCTTAATGGTGCTGGCCAACTTGTATCTGCTTTGCTGGTATTACCCCACCTGGAAACTGATCCTCCCTATCAAGCATGAAACCGCACCCGCAGCCCTGCCCCGGTGGAAAGAGTTGAACACAAAATTCCCAGCCATGTTCTTTGCGGGAGTTGGGGTTGCCGTGGCATTGGTGATGGTGTGGTTCTTCTACGGGTATGAACTAATGCCTTACAACAGCCTAAAACAATGCCAAACGCAGTGCCCCGAGACTGACTACCCGGCCGCATGCTTCAATTTCTGCGACTGTATTCATCAAAACGGCCAATCCCTTGCAAAGTGTTTAGAAGCGTATGAGCTCTCTAAGGAATGAGTGCCCCCTTCACACCTCTACGTTCTTCTCCCATCTTCGCCGGGTCTACAAAAAGGAGCCGTTGAAGGATCACAAGCCTCTTTTACCCCATCCGGCACCGGTGCCCTTCAAGAGGGATTGGCAAAACCCCCACTCCTGTTTTCGGCCTGTTTTTCAGAAAACAGG
>NZ_LRMM01000011.1 GCF_001647275.1 Rufibacter ruber
GCTGTTTTTAGAAAAACAGGCCGAAAACAGGACGTTCATACCTCTGCTACATGGGCCGTTTCTTGGTGCCTCTGGTGGGTGGGGCGCTGAGCGGGTCATCTGGCCAGTGGTGTTTGGGGTAACGGCCCCTGAGGTCTTTGCGCACCTCAAAATAACCGGTGCTCCAGAAGCTGCGCAGGTCGCGGGTGACCTGCACGGGCCGTGACGCCGGTGAAAGCAGGTGCATCAGCAGCGGTATTTTGCCGCCGCCAATGCGGGGCGTGTCCAGCAGCCCAAACACTTCCTGCAGCCTTACGGCCAGCACAGGTGCCTCTACATCTGAGTAATCAACGGCAATGCGGGAGCCGCTGGGTACCTCCAGGTGCGACGGGGCCAGCCGGTCCAGCTCCTGCCGTTCTCCCAGGCCAGGTGGGCCAGCAGAATCTCCTTGAAATCCAGCCGGGCCACCTGTTCCAGTGAGCGTACCCCCAGAAGGTGGGGCAGAAGCCATTCTTCCAGCGAAGCCGTGAGCGTGGCGTCTGAGACGTCTGGCCATTGGTCTGGCTGCAGGTGGTGCAGAAACGCCAGCCGCTGGCGGGTGCGCAGGGCCTCCTCAGACCACGGCAGCCGGGACACTCCTTTTTCCTGCAGGGCCTGCAGCAGCGCCTGCGCCATCTGCTCCTGGTCTGGGTTGGGGAGCGGGGCTTCCTCTAAGGTCAGGGCGCCCAGCCTGGTGAATTGACGGGCTATAATTCGGTCTGTGGTAGAATCCCAGCGTATTTCCTGTGCCCGTTCCAGCTGGTGGGCAAAATGTTCCAGGATTTCAACCTTGGTGATGGTGGCTGCCAGCAGTACGCGGGGCCGGTCACTGGCTTCCAGATGGGCCACGGCGTAGAATTCGGCTTCGCCGAAGAGCTCGGTGGGGAGGGCCGCCCGCTGGCCGGAAACCAGCCGCACCCGGCCTGAGGCCTCTCGCTGGGCCAGCCGGTCTGGGTAAGCCAGGGCGGTGAGCAGTCCGGCGGCGTCTTCAGAAACAGGGGTGGTTTTGCCGCGCAGGCGCTGCTTTAAGTTATTGGCCTGCTCCCTGATGCGGCGCAGGGTGTTTTCATCTAGGGTGAAGCCGGGGGTTTGGGGGCGCTTGCCCTGCAGCAGCTCCAGCCGGAGCGCAATGTCTGGCAGCGGTGTGGACCAGGAGATTTGTATGGGCTTGAGCATGTCACGGTCAGACAGCAGGGCCGCCAGGGCGCAGGCGGTGCCCCCTGCTCCCAGTTCCTGCCCCCGCATCACCAGATGCCCAAACCTGGGTGACAAGCCCAGGGCAGCCAGTGCTTTGCCGTGGCCGGTGGGGTTGCCCTGGCTGTCAATGGCCTCCAGCCGAAGAAGCAGGTCCCGGGCCAGGGCCATGGCTGGTGCCGGCGGGGTGTCCAGCCACTTGAGCGAGTTCACTTCCCTGGCGCCCCAGATGGAAAGCTCCAGTGCCAGCCCCGAAAGGTCAGCCTCAGAGATCTCAGGCGCCTGCCGGTCTGGGAGGTGCAGGTGGTCTACCTGCGACCAAAGCCGGAAGCACACGCCGGGGCCTAAGCGGCCCGCGCGGCCGCGCCGCTGGTCGGCGGCGGCCTTTGACACCGGTATGGTCACCAGCGTGGTGAGGCCGGTGCGGGGCACGAATTTTGGAACCCGGGCGTAGCCGCCGTCAATCACCATCTTCACACCTTCAATGGTCAAACTGGTCTCGGCAATGCTGGTGGCCAGCACAACTTTGCGGCGGCCCCGGGGGGGCGGGGCAATGGCGGCCACCTGTTGGCTCAGGTTCAGGTCTCCGTGCAGCACGTGCAGGTCTACCTGGTCTGGCAGGCGCTCCTCCAGCTGCGCGGCCACGCGCCTGATCTCGCCCATTCCGGGGAGAAAAACCAGCGCATCACCGTCTGGAACCTGTGCCAGGGCTTGCCTGATGGCTTTGGGCACCAGGTTGAGCAGCCGTTCTAGCGGTTTGGTGCCGGCGGCGGCTACCTCCGCCTGTGACAGGTAATGCGTCTCTACAGGGTATTGGCGGCCTTCGCTCCTGATCACCGGCGCCTCCAGCCAGTTGCCTACCTGGGTGGCGTCTAACGTGGCACTCATCACCAACAATCTGAGGTCTGGGCGCAGCACCGCCTGGGCATCTAAGGCCAAAGCCAACCCCATGTCGGCCTGTAAACTGCGTTCATGGAACTCGTCAAAGATGATGGCGGCAATACCTTCCAGGGCGGGATCTGACTGGAGCAGGCGGGTGAGAATGCCTTCTGTGACCACCTCAATTTTGGTCTTGGGAGAGGCCACGTGTTCCATCCTGATCCAGTAGCCCACGGTTTGGCCCACTTCCTCACCCAGCAGGTCAGACATGCGCTGGGCGGCGGCGCGGGCGGCCAGCCGGCGGGGTTCCAGCAGAATGATCTTGCCGTCTTTCCGCCACGCGGTCTCCAGCAGGGCCAGGGGCACCAGGGTGGTTTTACCGGCGCCGGGCGGTGCTTCCAGCACTACGCGGGCATCTGTGGCAAGGGCCGAAAGCAGGCGGGGGAGCGCCTCTTTCACGGGTAAGTCAGGGAGCAAGTCTAAGGAAGTCACGTGTGCCATCTACCGGCAAAGTTCTGAAATTTTTACCGGACCGCTTAATCTGTTTCTTGGCAGCTGGAGGAGATGTTTGCTGCTTTCTGTTTTGGGGCTGTTTTCAGAAAAACAGGTCCAAAACGGGAGTCTAACGTTCTAAGGGTAAAAGGTCAATGGGTACCCACCTGGAATATTTGGTGAAACCTACTTGCCCGCTCAACGATTGGCCAAACGGGAGTTAGAGGCAGCGGCGAAACACATAAAGGGAGGTGCTTCCCTCTGCCGTTTAACCAAAGCAGACTTTCTCCTGTCTCTTTTATGAAAAGTGATTCGTGTACTGGATGGGGCAATGCCTGTTCTCCTGTGGAAACACCCCTCTTTATGAGCTACGCTCGCTGCCTCAAACTCTCGTTTGGGTAATGCTCAAGGGGAGAATCTGCATGTAGGTAAGCGGTTCTTTAGAAGTAACTGTCTACCCCTTTGATGTGAAAGGATGTTCTAAGAGCTTGTTTAAATCTGTCTTACGGGTATCAAGAGAATCTGACTTAACTTTTTTCTCGCACCATAGCGCTGTTATGCTGCTCAAAAAACGCTATAGAAGAACCGTTCGCTCCCCTTTTTCGCTTCCAAAATCAAAATTTGGTGGTGGTCTACAATGTATGATGGAATGGAGAAGATGGGATTTTGCCGCACCTACAGAAAATAAACTACCTCCACGTTGAAATAGCGCAGGCTTTTAGAAGGATTTGCTGATTGGCTTGCGTTCTCGGGGAGCCATCATACATTGTAGACCACAGCCCAAAATTTAAACAAGCTCTAACAGATTCCATATATCTAGCTTGCCCAGAAGCAGCGCTCTTGATGATGAAAGAAGGGAAAGATGGGGGGCAAGAGAGGTTCCCAGTCTTCTACATTGCCACAAACGACGGATTCAGCAGGTTGGGCTTGTTGTACACGAGTTCCTGCTGCAGGTTTGGTTGATAGATGCTGCGGTTGAGGGCGTTTAAAAGGGCATGGCTGGCAGCGGTGTCCCATTCCATGGTGGGCGCAAAGCGGGGGTAGAGGTCGGCTTTGCCTTCGGCCAGGAGCAGGAACTTGAGGGAGCTGCCCATGGAGGTGAGGTGTGGGTGGGGGAACTGGGCAATGAAATCCTGGGTCTCATGCGTTTGGTGGGTGCGGGAGGCAATGAGGCGCACCCCGCTTTTCTGCCGGAGCGTTTCCAGGCTGTTTTTCTCAAAACAGGGCAAAAGTAGCTCCTTCCCGGCGGGCGATTCTTTGAAGACACCGGTTTCTTTGGCGCCCCAGTACAAGGTGTTCAGGCAGGGGGCGTAGACAACGCCGGCCACGGCAACGGTTTTGTGCAGGAGGGCAATGTTTACGGTAAACTCGCCGTTGCGTTTGATGAACTCTTTGGTGCCGTCTAGCGGGTCAACAAGCCAGAACCAGTCCCAGGCGGCCCTTTGGGGGAAGGGAATTTCTTTTCCTTCCTCAGAGAGAATGGGCAGGTGGGTGGCTGCCAGCGCGTGGGAGATGATCTGGTGCGCCGCCTGGTCAGCCTTGGTCAGCGGCGATTGGTCTGCTTTTGCCTCTATCCCGAAGTCTTCCTGGTGGTAAATCTCCAAAATAGCCTTACCGGCGTCAAGCGCGGCCTGCCGGGCAACCGCGAGCCAGTGGTGCAGGTGTGGGTGGGGCACGGCGGCAGAAGGATTAGCGGAGGGGGAAGCGGCGGCTGGGTTCATAGGCCAAAGGTAGCGCCAACTTTCTCTTTCGCCAGCACCCGCGGCTCCACAAACTGGATGAGCTGCAGCAGGGATTCGTCAATAGATTCTTCGCTGGTTCTTACTTCCAGGTCTGGGAGCAGGGGCGCTTCATACGGCGCGCTGATGCCGGTAAACTCCGGAATGAGGCCCTTACGGGCTTTGGCGTACAGGCCTTTGGTGTCACGTTTCTCGCATTCGGCCAGCGGGCAGTTCACAAACACCTCTATGAACCGGTTTTCGCCCACAATCTGCCTGACCAGCTCCCGCTCCTCTGCGTAGGGGGAGATAAACGCCGAAACCACCACCAAACCGGCATCCAGCATGAGTTTAGCCACTTCGGCCACCCGCCGTATGTTTTCTTTGCGGTCCTGGGGGGAGAAGCTCAGGTCCCGGTTCAGGCCGTTCCGGAGGTTGTCCCCGTCCAGCAGGAACACCTTGTGCCCGCGGTGAAACAGGTAGTGCTCCAGCCGAAGCGCCAGCGTACTTTTACCGAAACCCGAGAGGCCGGTGAACCACACCAGCTGCGGCTCCTGCTGCAGCTGCACTTTGCGCTGCGCGTTGCTGATCTTAGACTGGAACGGGAAAATATGCTTCATAGACCGCGGTAGGTTTTGGGATGTCAAGCCTTTTACGCCTAAACCATAGAAAGTGGTTGGCGGGAGCGGGTGATAACCTTTGGCCCCTGGTTTCCGTCAGGAGAACTTTCTTACCAACCCAAACCTAGACACATGCACCTACTGCAAGGCGGCGCCCCCAAGTGCGGGAACTTCTGGCTGTACCAGATCATTCAGGAGATCATGGCCCGGTCTGGCCAACCCCACCGGAGTTTTATTCAGCGCCACCCTATTTATGAACTGGCCAAAACCTGGGACCTGAACTACCCCAGCCAGGCCAGCATTGACGTGCTGGAGATCACAGACCTGCAAGACAGTTACCGCATCAGCAGTATTTTCAGAATGCCCGTTGAGGATCTGCCACAGTACATTTCCCAAAGCAGCCACGTCTGGACCCACTCGCCGGTCTGTAAGCGCAGCGGCGAGGTGTTTGACCAGTTTGACAAGAAGGTGTACATCATCCGGGACCCCCGGGACCGGGCTGTCTCGGCGGCCAAATACTACTGTTCTGAGTACATGCTCAAGTATTACCCGCAGCCCATCAAAGACCCCAAGGTGTACCTGGAGACGCATTTTGAGAACCTCATGCGGGAGTGGGTGTGGCACGTGTTTGACCACCTGCGGTTGAGCCGACAGCACCAGATGCACATCACGCTGTATGAGGCGTTTCTGCTGGACTTTCAGGCGGAGCTGAGCCGGTTGCTGGATTATCTGGGGGTGCAGCTACCGCCAAGGCAGCGGGAGGAGATGCAGGAGGCCATGAGTTTTGCCACGCTGCAGCGCCAGAACCCCAAGCACCTGAAAAAAGGGCAAGCAGGGTATTGGATGGAGCAGCTCACCGAGGAGCAAATCCAAAAAGCCGACGCCATTGCCGGACCGTTGATCCGGTTTCTGGGCTACCCCACCGGGAAAGGCCAGGAGATGACGTATGCCACCGGTTTCCCGCACCAGGACTTTGAGCAGCTGAAGCAGGAAATCCTGCAATCTCAGGCGCAGCTGTATTCTGCGGGGTAGGTGGTTTCTGTTTTCGGCCTGCTTTCAGAAAAACAGGCGAAAACAGAATGTAAGGAAGTCCCTGTGTCGCATTATTATGGCAGGGCAGGGCGCAAGCGTGCGCTTGTGCTTTTAAGAAACGAGCTTCTGTTTCCGGGCTGTTTTTGCGAAAGTAGCCCTAAAACGGAGCCTGCGCCAGGTCAAGGCCAGGCACGATGCATGGTGATAGAAAGAGGGAAAACAGTAAGCCGGTTGGGGAAAGGTGTTTCTTATAAGACCTCTGCTGCCCTCACAATCCCAATGACCCCTACCAAGATCCAGAAAATATTTAGCAGGGTGTAGGCCCGGTCTTTTTTCAGCACCGAACACCAAGAGAGCAGGAGCGCGTCTAAGGTGTTAAAGATCCAGACAAATAGAAAAGGGCTGGAGGGCCCCAGCCAGCTAACCAGGGTAAAACTGATGATGCGCATGCTCACGCCCACCATTTCAAGGGTCTTCAGGTGTTGAAGGATAAATTGGTTGATCGCTTTCATTTCGGCCCAAAAGTACCCAAAGCCCCGGGGTTTGAGAAATGGTGTGCGCTGGAATAGGAGAACGAGGTTGAAACAAGGGTTACCACACCCCTAACTGCCTGCCTACGGTTTTCAGCTGGCCAATGTGGTAGCCGGTGTGGTGCAGGGTGGTCATGGCGGCCCAGGAGAGGGTTTTGCCGTTGGGGTGAACCTGAAACAAATCTACGGCCGGGTTCTGCACCAGCCGGATCATCTCTTCCTGGTCCTGCTCAAAGGCGTCAATGGCAGTGTTCCATTCCTGGTCAGTGGCGGGTTGGTGGTTTTCAGGCCAATGGGCGTCTGGCCACACATCAACGTCACCGGTAGGGTTTTTCATGAACTGGAGCAGCGTGGCGTGGCGCGCGTGCAGGTGGCCTAACAGAATCCAGGCCGAAAAATGCAGACCCGGCAGCATTACCCCGGCGCGGTCATAGTGGAATTCCCGGAGTAAAATCACATTTGGGGCGAAGCCGCCTCTCAGAAGTTCTACCAGTTGCTCCCGCAGGAGCTGGTCCACGTGTTGTTCTGCCTTCATAGGGGGACTAGGTTCAACGTTTCATCACGGTCTTGAAACGGCGCCCCCGCGTTTTGGTTGGCGTTTCTGAACACCTGGAGAAGGGAACGGGTGGCCCAAAGCGGGCGTCTGTTTTTGGCTTAGTTTCTGAAAAACAGGTCTAAAACGCAAAGCGGAGGGTTGCCTTAGCGGCGGAGTTTTTGCCTGTGAAACCGTATTTTAATTCTAATGTCTCTACCTTCGCGGTAGAACCAGCCCGGTTAAAGGCGCTGGGGCTGTCTGGGCTGGTTCTAAAAACTAATTCTCTTTCAGGATGGGTAAACGAGTACTGCTGCTTTCCTTTTTTCTGTTCTCCTTTGTTTCATTGCAGGCACAAACGGTGGCTGACACCACCTGGCGCCGCTCCCTTTCTACAGGGCTCAACCTGAACCAGGCGGCGTTCAGTGACAACTGGAAGGCGGGTGGGGTCAGTTCAATTGCGTTGAACACCTTTTTTAACGGTAGGGCCAACTACAAATGGGAGCGGGTGTCTTGGGACAACACCCTGCAGCTGCAGTATGGCCTGCTCAAAAACAAAGGCGAGGGCATGCGCAAAAGCCTGGACCGCCTCTACCTGGACACCAAATACGGCGTGGGGTTCTCCAATGACTGGAACGTCTTTGCCTCGGCTAACTTCTTGTCTCAGTTCACCAAGGGCTACGAGTATGATATTGATGATGCCGGCAATGATAAGCTGATTTCTAATTTCCTTTCTCCCGGTTACCTGACGTTCGCCCTGGGGGCAGAATACAAACCCACACCAAACTTCTCTTTACGGTTGAGCCCCTTTGCGCCCAGGTTTACGTTTCTGGTAGATGAGAACGTGGGGGAGAACGAGCGGTACGGCGTGCCACCCGGTGATAAAGTGCGCACTGAGATCCTCTCAGGCCTGGTGCAGGTAGACTACCAGAAAGACTTCGCCGCTAACCTGAACCTGAAGCTGAGTTACATCTCCAACCTCAACTACAAGCGCATTTCCTTTGATAAAGTTGACCACAGGGTTAACGCAGTCCTTACGGCCAAGATCACCCGCTACATCAATGTCAACCTGATGGGCAATGTGGTCTATGACCGCGACCAGGACCATTCTGTGCAGTACAGTCAGTCGCTGGGCCTGGGGGTGATGTACAGTTTAGAAGGGATTTCCACCGGGCAGTAGCCTGTGCTTGCTTCTTAGGGGTCAAAACAGGTTAAGCGGGCGCCTGGTCCAGGTCTTTGATCTCTTTCTGGTACGCCTTGGGCAGAATGATAGACTTCAGGAACCAGTCCAGTTTCAGGGCGCGGCTCACTTTGTACCCCTGCAAAATGGGCGGCAGCAGGGAGATCTTCCGGAAGCCCAGCAGTTCTTTCACGCGGTCTGGCACCACCATCACCTGCGCCTCCAGCAGCAGCCGGTACCGCACGGTGCCCAAATGCTTCTTGTACTGCTGGAACAAGTCCTGGGTATAGGGACTTTGCGCCAGGTCTTGCTCTAAATGCTCTGCCCGCATCTGGAGCCACGCCTCATACCTGGTGGGCAGCCCGGTCAGGCCCATGCGGTGCCCCACGCGGTAAAAAACCTCAAACACCTCTGCTTTTTCTGAAAGGGTGAGGCTGCGCTCCAGGACTTCAAACGATCTGATGGAGTAGTCAATGAGCATGAACAGCACATCCCGGTATGCCCAGTCGGGGATGGTGGCCCCGCGTTTGGCTTCCACCCCCGCATGGATTTTGGCCATGGTGTCAATGGCCTTGTTCGCGCCCTGGGTGGTGGAGAAGACTATTTGCCTGGCGTATGCCACCGTTGAGAAGAGACGGCCCAGCGGGTCAGCGGGAAGCCTGCCGGTGAAGTAAAGCCAGTCCACGGCCTTGTTCAGCGCGAATTCAGCGGAGGAGCCCGCGAAGATGAAAAGGATGGTGTCGCCTTTTCCCCAGATTTCCCGCACTACTGAGTCTTTCGCTACGAAATAGTCCATGTTGGTTGAGGTTGCTGCTTTGGGGTATAACGGAAATAGGGGGGTTATGTGATGAGGGGAAATTGGTTTTTTGCATGCGTTTGCAGGTGGTGGATGCTTTGGGGCAGGTGTAGTGACGTGTTTGATGGCCGGTTGCTCCTGGTTCCTCCTCTGCCGTTGAGATCCATGTTTTTGTGTAGATGCAGGGCATTATTGGAGTGAATTTTCATTTTTGCCGCTGCTGCAGGGGCAATGCGTAGTCTGCTGTTCCCTTGGCGGTGGCGCTTGCTGCAGTGTCGTTATTTTAGGAATACGTGGTCTGCTGTTTACCTGGCTTTGGCGTTTGCTCCGGTGCCTCACCCACTGTGTTGTTTCATCTTTTCCGGTAAGCGCTCACGGCCGCGGGGCCCCGTCCTGGCGGTGAGCACTGCTGTTAAAACTAGGCCCTCCGGCCTTGCCGCTGAAGCGGCACCGTATTAACAGAGGCGCTCACCCCCAGGACTGGTTTGGGTTCCTCTCCTGATCAGCCTTACTTGCTCTGTCTGCCTCTGTAGGTAACCGTTGCTGATCCGCTAGCCTGAGCCGGGCCCGTGCTGCGCACATCAGTCAAGGGCAGAAGTGTTGATGGTTCATTGTTGCTTGCCTGTTGGTCTGGTTCAGACGTTTCGGAGAATGGAAGAGACCAGGCACCGCCTTGTCTCCCACGCATACCTGATACTCCCCCTTTGAAGGGGGCAAGGGGGATGTTGACATAGGAGGACACGCATTCCTGATCAATTCCCTTGTTACACATATAGTTGAGCCCTGCCAATTACAGTGCTCTCACGCTCTTCCGGATTTGTAATCCGGAAGCTGGTACACGGGGATTTGCAATCCCCGTGGCAGCATGTTTGATCTGCAGGCGCCGCAGATTGCAAATCCGCAGGCACTGTGTCCGGGATGGCAAATCCCGTACAGCCGAGGAATGGGTGGGGCAAATGCAGTTCCCGGCGAGACCTTGGACTCGCCCCACTTCATGGCACGAGTCCAAGGTCTCGCGCCAGATCCATTTTCCAACCATCAGCAATGCGCCATCAGCAACTGCTTTGAAGGTCATATAGCGTCTGGAGGTGCTGTGAGCGTGTGTGCCAATTCCTGTTTCTGGCCTGTTTTTCCAAAAACAGGCCAGAAACAGGAATGTTGCCACCCGTACGGGTGCCTGGGGAGGAGGTGGAAACGGGGAGGTAGAAACAAAGTGAGGTAAAAGAGGGTATTAAAAGCTGAGGGTACCACCACTCATTTGACTAAATGCCTGTCCATGAACCAATCGTTTAGAATTGAACACGACTTCCTGGGGGAGAAGCAAATCCCCAACAATGTCTATTATGGCGTACAGACGCTTCGGGCGAAGGAAAACTTTAACATCACCGGCATCACCAATGCCTCTGAGCCGCTATTCATAGAGGCCTTTGCCCACGTGAAAAAAGCGGCGGCCATGGCCAACCGGGACTGCGGCGTGCTGGAGCCCAAAATTGCCGAAGCCATCATCTACGCCTGTGACCGCATCATTGCCGGGGAGTTCCATGACCAGTTTGTAACCGATTTGATTCAGGGCGGGGCCGGAACCTCCGTGAACATGAATGCCAACGAGGTCATTGCCAACATAGGGCTGGAGTACCTGGGGCACGAGAAAGGGCAGTATGAGTTTCTGCACCCCAACAACCACGTGAACTGCTCACAATCTACCAATGACACCTATCCCACGGCCATCATGATGGCGGTGCATTTCAAGGTGAAAGTGTACCTGCAGGCATTGGCTGAGCTGCGGGATTCTTTTCGCCGGAAGGCAGAGGAGTTCAAGAACGTACTCAAAATGGGACGGACCCAGCTGCAGGACGCGGTGCCCATGACACTGGGGCAGGAGTTTCACGGGTGGTCCACCACCCTCAATGATGACATTGTGCACCTGACAGAGGCGCAGGAAAAGCTCACAGAGATCAACATGGGCGCCACCGCCATTGGCACCAGCATCAACACGCCAGAGGGGTACCCGCAACTGTGTGTCAAGTACCTGGCGCAGCTCACCAAACTGCCCATGACCCTGGCGCCCGACCTGATTGAAGCCACCTCAGACATGGGTTCTTACGTGCTGGTGTCTGCCATGCTGAAACGGAGTGCCATCAAGATCTCCAAAATCTGCAATGACCTGCGGCTGCTGTCTTCAGGGCCAAGGGCGGGGCTGAATGAAATTAAACTGCCTCCCATGCAGCCAGGTTCCTCCATCATGCCCGGCAAGGTGAACCCGGTGATACCGGAGGTGGTAAACCAGACCGCGTTCTACGTGATGGGCGCTGACCTCACCATCTGCATGGCCGCTGAGGCCGGGCAGCTGCAGCTCAACGTGATGGAGCCGGTGATCGCCTTCAGCCTGTTTACCTCCATGAACTACATGATCAACGCCATCCATACCCTCAGGACCAAGTGTATTGAGGGCATTACGGCCAATGTAGAAGTGTGCCGCGAAGAGGTGATGCGCAGCATTGGCATTGTGACCGCGCTCAACCCGCTGCTGGGCTATGAAACCGCCGCCTCTATTGCCAAAGAGGCCCTGGCCACCGGCAAAGCCATTCATGACATTGTGGTGCTGGAACGCAAACTGGTCACGCAGGAGATGTGGGACGAAATCTACACCTTTGAAAACATGGTGCGGCCCGTGTATAGGAAAGGGTAATTCCCGCCCTGCGGAAAAGGAATCTGTTGCTCTGCGTTTTAGGGCTGTTTTTAGAAAACAGCCCCAAAACGCAGGGTTGTCTATAGGCAGATCTGTGGCTCCCCAATAGAAAAGAGCAGTTCATTGCCCTGTTTGCCGGTCACTGCCAGGGCTCCCATTTTTCTAAGGCAGTACGTGATTTGGCGGCACTGGGGCAGAGGCAGGTGCAGCAGAGCCGCCAGGGTTTTATTGGAGAACGGCTGGGGCACGTCTGCCGGCAGAAACTGGAGAAAGTCCCGGGCGCACGTAAACCGGTGCGTGCTGACAACTTGCAACAGCTTGCGGTCTCTGAGGCTGACGTGCTTGCGGTGCTTACTCCCTTTCCCATCACGGCAGCGCACTTCTTCCTCCTTGATGAGGACGAATTCCAGGGTGAGGTTGGGGTGAGCTACCAGTTCAGGGATCCGGACCAGCTCGGTGAAGAGGTGGGTAAGGGCGCCGCGGTAGGGAGACTTGCGTCTGGAGAGTACAGAGGCATCTTTCTGGTCAACCTGTACCACCCATTTCTCCAGGGTGACTGGGTGCAGCAGATGTACCTTGTGGCCTGGTAGCAACGCCTGCAGCTTAGGCCGAAGAGCCGCAAAGTTCCTGGTCTGGATTTCTACCAGCTGGTTGCCGCGCAGGAGGTCAATGACATAGCCCGCCAGGGGCACTTCAAACCGGTCCTGCGGCTGCGCATACCACTGTTTAAGGGCCGCATGCAGGGACCGTTCGTTTTTGAGGTTGATGCCATTCCGCTCTGCGGCTGTCTGCTTTTCATGCTCCATGTCTTCCAACGCCGCTTTTTAGGTTACTGGTTGATCCCCAAAAGTACGCAAGGCTACTCCTTATTCCGAAAGGGTTTTTCAGAAGGGCTTGTGAAAAGGGAAGGTTTTTTAAGTGCTCTTTTTTGACCCAGAGCCTGAATTCTGCGGGAAACCCGTACCGGGGGTGCGAAAACTACGGCTTTTAGGTTTAAGGTAAACTTGTACAGCCCCCGCCCGTTTGTGGGGGAAAAATGAGCGTATGATTTTACCCCCTTTCCTGAAGCCTGGAGATAAAGTTGGCGTGATCAGTACCAGCAATTACACCGAGCAGCCATACATTGACCAGATGGTGCAAATCCTCAAAGACTGGCAATTGGTGCCGGTGCTGGGTAGGTCTATTGGGGCCCGCCATGGCAGCTTTGCTGGCTCAGACACCCTCCGGAAAGATGACCTGCAGGAGATGCTGGACAATGACCAGCTAAAGGCGGTCTTAGAAACCATGGGCGGCTACGGCATTGTGCGGGTCATTGAACAGGTGAACTTCAATAAGTTTAAATATGGGCCAAAGTGGCTGGTGGGCTACAGTGACACTACCTTTCTGCACAGCCACGTGCAGGGCATGTTGGGCATAGCCTCTATCCATGCCACCATGGCCGCAGACCTGGAGGCGGGGTACCAGGCCCAATCATGGGAAACCCTCAGGAAAGCCTTGTTTGGCGAGTCCCTCACCTACCAGGTAAAACCCCATGCGCTCAACCGCGAAGGCATTTCTGAAGCTACCATGGTGGGCGGCACCATCAGTGTGCTGTGCAACGCCAAGGGCACCATGACTGAGGTGAATACCAACGGCAAAATCCTGTTTCTGGAGGAGGTGGGGGAGAAGCACTTCCGGCTGGACAGTTACCTGCTGTCTCTGAAGCAGGCGGGCAAGTTTGAGTATGTGAAAGGCCTGGTGGTGGGTGACCTGGTGGATATACAGGAAGACGAGCCGCCCTTTGGGAAGACCCCGGAGGAGATTGTCTGGGATGCGGTGAAGGAGTATGACTTTCCGGTGTGCTTCGGGTTTCCGGCGGGGCACGGCCAGGTCAACAAAGCCCTGATCTTTGGGGCGCCCGTGAAACTGAAAGTTTCCCCTAAAGGGGCCTCCCTTGCGTTTAAGCTTTAAAAAAATGATCTCTGTCACCCAATGCTGTTTTCGCCTGTTTTCAGGAAAACAGGCCGAAAACGCACCTGCATCTAAACACACTGCGTATGGCGCTTTCCTGCATTTTAACCTGTGAACACGCTGGCAATGACGTGCCGGCACCGTATGAGCACCTGTTCAAAGGAGAAGAAGAAGTGCTCTATTCCCACAAAGCCATTGACTTTGGCGCGTTTCGGTTGGCCAAACACCTGGCAGAAAAGCTTCAGTTGCCTTTGTTCTCCACTTCCTGCTCACGGCTCTTAGTGGAGCCTAACCGTTCCTTAGACAGTGGGGAGCTCTTCTCAAAATACAGCAAGGCCCTTTCTGAGCAGGAGAAACAGAAGGTGCTGGCGCAGTATTATTTTCCGCACCGCCAGCAGGTGGAAGCCAACGTGCAATCTGAGATCAGCAAAGGAAACCACGTGCTGCATCTGGCGGTGCACACCTTCACCCCCGCCCAGGAAGGGGAGGTGCGGCAGGCCGATATTGGGATACTGTTTGACCCTGACCGGACCTTGGAATCTTCGTTTGCGGCCCAACTGGAAGAGGCCCTCCGCTCTCTGAACCCCAGCCGCAAGGTGTTGTTCAATGCACCCTATGCCGGCGTGGAAGACGGTTTCCCCACCTACCTCAGAACCAGGTTTACAGATGACCAGTACGCCGGGTTTGAGCTGGAAATTAACCAGAAGTTCTTCCTGCAGGGAGAGCCAGAGGTGTGGGAGCAGGTGGTAGACGAGATGACGGAGGCGGTGAAGTCACTCCTGCTGCCCAAAGGGTAGGCCGCGGCACACCGCTGATTTCTATTTTCCTGTTTCCGAGCTGTTTTTCTAAAAACAGCCCGGAAACAGGCGGGGAAACAGCTTCTATCTTGACACTTTCCCCGCCCTGGTAGCGCTGATAAGAGGTTCTGAAACTGCTGTAGAAACACCCCGTTTTTTTAACGTATTGCTTAATGGCTGCCATTTACGCCTGCGCTAAAGGCAAAATGCAAAGGGGCAGTTGAGAGCATGTTTAAATTTGCCTTTTGCGCTGCAAACGGGTGTCAAAAGAACCTGACTTTACCTTTTTGTCGCACCATAGCGGGGCGTATGCTGCTCAAAAAACGCTATAGAAGAACCTTTCGCTCCCCGTTTTCGCCTGCAAAATCAAAATGTAAACAAGCTCTAACTACTGCCCCTTTGCGGAATAGACGTTCATAGAGAAATTTTGAGCGGTGGTGGCAAAGCATTCACCTTTTGCTTCAGAACAGCGCCTTTGGCTCAGGGAGAGTATTCCTCACTTAGTACCCGCTAAAAAATCTATGAACTTTGTGTTTACTGGTATAGAAAATGGGATAGGAGGTAAAGTATTTTATTTTCGATAGTAATCTCTTTCACTTTCTCTCATCCCCAGGAAAGCATACTACCGCTGTTGCCTGTTCTTGAGATGCGGTATTTTAGAAGTACCTATTGCCCTGTTTTTCTGTCCTTATTGGGGCAAGGGCAGCGGCTTCTTGATGCTCTTTAAATGCAGGTGGTTCTGGTCTATCAGCCGGTTAATCTGCTGAACCGAGGCGGCAGACCGAAACCCGTCTTCCGGGGTGTGGAGGGCGTAATCTACCAGACGGTCAACGGTAGAGGTGGCCACATGGGTACGGGTGTCTGAGGAGGCATAATAAATGAACACGGAACCATTGTCATCTAAGATCCAGCCGTTGGCAAACGCCACGTTTGACACGTCGCCAATGCGTTCTTCGCCTTCTGGGGCAATAAAATAGCCTCCGGGGGTGTGGGTTATCTTAAACGGGTTTTCCAGATCTGTCATGAACAGGTACAGGACATACCGCAGCCCAGCGGCGGTGTTTCTCACCCCGTGGGCCAGGTGAAGCCATCCTTTGTCTGTTTTGAGAGGTGCAGGGCCCTGGCCATTTTTAGCCTCATAGACCGTGTGGTACTTTTTGCTGTGCAGGATCAGCTCTTTTTCTACCACCGCCTGCTCCATGGTGTCACAGAAGCCATAGCCAATGCCGCCGCCGGTGCCGGCCTCAATGAAACTGTCTTGCGGGCGGGTGTACAACGCATATTTCCCGTTTACAAACTCAGGGTGCAGAACCACGTTGCGCTGTTGCGGAGAGGGCGTTTTCAGGTCAGGCAGGCGCTCCCAGGTTTTAAGGTCTTTGGTGCGGGCAATCCCACATTGCGCCACCGCCCCAGACTCATCTCCGGGTTTGGCGTTGGGATCTTTCCGCTCTGTACAAAAAAGGCCGTAGATCCAGCCGTCTTCGTGCTGAACCACCCGCATGTCATAGATATTGGTGTCTGGCTCTTCTGTTTCAGGCATCACCACGGGGCGGTCCCAGAACTGAAAATTGTCAAGGCCATTGTCACTCTCTGCTACCGCGAAAAAGGACTTGCGGTCATATCCCTCCACCCGGGCCACCAGGTAGTATTTGTTATTCAGTTTGATGGCACCGGCATTGAAAGCGGCGTTTACACCCAGCCGCTCCATAAAATACGGATTGGTCTCCGGGTTGAAGTCATAGCGCCAGGTAAGGGGGGCGTGCTGGGCGGTAAGTACCGGAAAGGCATATCTGTCAAAGATCCCGTTCCCAAGCGGCATTTTTTGGTTTGGGCGGGAGATAAGTTCCTGGTGCGCTTTTTCTAAGATGCCTAGTCTTTGGTTAAATGTGTTGTTCATGATGAAATAAGTTGAGGTGACACTGCTTCTGTTTTGTCAGCAAGTCTTGATTTATCTGTGGGCTGCAACTGTCTCTTCCTTTTTAGGAAGGGCAGGGGTTTGGTTTTCCCGGGAAGACAGTTTGTCCCACCAGGTCTTTTTAAGGATGGCGCCAATGATTGCCAATACCACCAGAACAATGATCAGCTCTGTGTTCATGCCCAGCACCAGGTAGAGGGGCAGCAGGGTGAGTGACATCTGGCCGACAACCCCTATCACCACGTTGAACATGTCCAGCCAGAAGTTTTTGTTTTCGGTAAAAGAAGGTTCCTCCGCCTTCACCAGTTCGGCAATAGGTTTCCAGAACCCCCAGGGCCGTACAGAGCGGTAAAAACTCTTGAGCGTTTCTGTATCTGTGGGAGGGGCCATCAAGGTGCCTGTGATGCTGCCGGCAAGTGAAATCAGGAGCAGGAGCGGGAAGTAGTACAGGTCAAGCCCGTCAAAGATGTAGGGGAAGATGAGGGCCGGAATAATGCCCGACAGCATGCCCCAGAAAAAACCGCTGCCGTTAAACCGCCACCAGTACCACTTTAAAACGTTGGCTGAAATATACCCACCGTACAAACCGGCCACAATCCACTGGAGCAGGCTGTTCACATCTTTGGCGAAGAACCCGATGATCATGCTCACAAATACCACCACAATGCCGGTGGTGTAGTTCATGCGCGTTACGGTTTGGTTAGAGGCGGTGGGGTTGACATACCGCAGGTACACGTCGTTGACCAGATAGGCCTGGGCGGCGTTGAGGGTGCCGGCAAAGGTCCCAATAAAGGCCGCCAGCAAACCGGCCAGAATCAGGCCCAGTACGCCTGTGGGGGCAAAATTCTGGATAGCAGAGGGGAGAATGCGTTCAAAATCAATGCCATTGGCTGTTTCCAGGTTGAGTTGGTTATAATTCAGGAGCGCCAGCACCACAAACCCAATGATCATAAGGTAGCGCGTAGGGATCAGGACCACAGAGACAAACCCGCTCATCTTGGCCGCGTCTTCTGGGGAGCGGGTAGACAGCACCTTCTGCATATCATAACTGGGAGTGGGGCCGGCAATACTGGCCAGCACCCCCTTAAACAGCATCAGGGAGAAGAAAATCCCGAAGAGGGAATAGCCGTCTGATTGAATCTTGTCATTTACTTCATCAATGATGCCGGTCCAGTCCAGGTTGAGAGTGGCCCCAAAGAAGGGGGTTTTCCATTCTTCCGGCACGTTCAGGGCAGATGCCTCCAGGTTATTCATGGCCATGACCCCAATAATCACGGCGGCTACCGTCATGATGACATATTGCAGCACATCGGCCCACACAATACTGGACATTCCGCCAATGACAGAGTAGAACATGGCAAACAGGGTGAAGATCATGCCGTAAAAGTGCGGCACAAACTCGGCAGACACTTCAAACGGGATGTAAGGCTGAACCATGGACCAGGGCACAAAGATCTCCACAAACTTCCCCAGCCCAATGAACCCGTATGCCAGAAACCCCAGACAGCTGAGCAGCGCGAAGATGACCACAATGGCATGTGATTTGTTTGAATCCCGGCCCCGGCCGAAGCGGGTCAGCATCCACTCGGCTCCTGTCGTCACGTTTGACCGGCGAAGCCACATGCCCAGGAACATCATCAGGAACACTTGGTTGAACGAGGGCCACAGCCAGGGAATCCAGATACTTTTGAGGCCATAGACAAAACCAAGCATCACCATCCACATGGTGCCTGAGATGTCAAACATGCCTGACGCGTTAGAAAGCCCCAGTGCATACCAGGGCAAGGTATTTCCCCCCAACAAGTAAGCTTCTTTGTTTGCCTTAGCCCTTTTCTGTAATACCAGTCCTATCACAGACACTGATACCAGGTATAGGAGAATAATGGCAATATCTAATGGTTGTAACTTCATGCAAGCGGTTGGGTAGTTGTGTATCTATGGTAAATAAATGGGACCATTCTTGTAAGAGCGGGTGTAAAGCCTCAATCTTCAGAAAGGAACTGGTGTTTTAGTGAGTCTACTACTGCCAGGAGCCGCCAAAAAGCCGGCCTCTTCAATAAAGCTTGTGGCGCCACCTCCTGCCGGTGAGGAGCGCCTGATACAGACAAGTCATTTAACATGAAACAGTAACGTTTTTCAGCAATGCCAATGGCAAAGTGGCTATGTTCAGAACTAGTACAAAAATAGACAGAATCTGGTGTGGGGAATGATACAATTTTAGCAATAAACAATATTATCTCACCTTTTGCACAGTTTAACGCGACCCGGTTATTTTTAAGATGGGGTGAATGGTTTGAGAAATTTATAAATTATATCAAAATAAAAATAGGTAAAAAGGTTTGAAACTGATTTTGCTTCAGATAAAGATTGATTTATTTGCACAATTGATAAATTTGCCTTCTAGGATTCATCTTGGAATTTATGGATATTTAAGAATATTTTCTAATGCTATTTTAACAAGCAGTAGATGCTGAATCTCTAAAAAGCTTCTTTTTAACATGAGTACAATTTATAGAGAGATCACTCCCTTAACTCAGAATGACTGTTTCACCATCTTTGCCAGGGTGAAGGAGGAGTTTACTTTTCCCTTGCACTATCATGATGACTTTGAGCTGAACCTGGTGTACAATGCCGACGGGGCCCGAAGGGTGGTGGGAGATCATGTAGAGGTCATTGGCACCTATGACATGGTGCTGGTGGGGAGTAATCTGCCTCATGGGTGGTTCACGCATCAGTGCCAGACCAAAGCCATTGAAGAGATTACCATTCAGTTTCACCGTGATCTGTTTGATGAGAAACTGCTCCGGAGAAACCAGCTTAGCTTTGTAAGAACCTTGCTGGAACGGGCCAGCAAGGGGGTTGCTTTTTCAATAGAGGTAAGTGAGGCCTTTCACCCCCGGCTTAAGCAGCTTTCCAAGAAAAGCGGGTTTGACTCAGTGCTGGAGTTGATTTCCATCCTGCATGACCTTTCTACCTCGCGCAACATGCGCACCTTGTCAAACAGCTCGTTTACCCCAGACCAGTTCAACCACTACTCCCGCAGAATAGAGAAGGCGTTTGAATACATGCAGTCTTATTATGATAAAGATGTTTCACTGGCAGATGTAGCCAAGGTGGTGAACATGCCAGAGGTGTCTTTTAGTAGGTTTATCAAAAAACGGACTGGTAAAACGTTTGTTGACAGCCTGAATGAAATCAGGTTAGGCCACGCCTCCCGCATGTTGATTGACACCACAGAAAGTATCTCAGAAATTTCATTCAAGTGCGGCTTCAACAATCTCTCCTATTTTAACAGAATCTTTAAGAGAAAGAACGGCTGCACCCCCAAAGAATTCAGGCTCAACTACTCAGGGTCCCGCGTTTTTGTATAAGCCCCTTCCGGCAGAGCCAGCAGACCGCTAAATTCTATTTTCCTGTTTTTGGGCTGTTTTTCTAAAAACAGCCCAAAAACAGGCGGGGAAATTCATTCCTTCTTCAGCTCCCCTCAACACAACTATTCCCCTCCAACTTATGTTTACCCAAGACAGGGGCAGTGAACTGTTCCTGTTCTGGAATTTTAATACACACTAGTACATGCAAAGCTTACAAGAGAAAGAATATAAAAAGCAATTTGTAGAAACGTTTCCGGGGGATGACAGCGGCAACACCCGTCCGCGGCAAACGCCGGGCGTGCTGTACAGCAAGGCCCTGCCCACACCGGTTAAAAGCCCTTCTTTGCTGGCGTGGTCAGAGAGTCTGGCGCAGGAGCTGGGCGTTCAAAAGCCTGTTGACCAGCAGGAGGTAGACATTCTGGGCGGAAACAAGGTGACCGCCTCCATGTACCCGTACGCAGCGTGCTACGCCGGCCACCAGTTTGGGAACTGGGCCGGGCAGCTGGGAGACGGCAGAGCCATTACCTTGGGGGAGTGGGAGGCACCCCATGGCCAGACGTATGAACTGCAACTGAAGGGGGCCGGGCAAACTGCCTACTCCCGCCGCGCCGACGGCCGGGCCGTGCTCCGTTCATCGGTGCGGGAGTACCTGATGAGCGAGGCCATGCATTATTTGGGGGTGCCCACTACCCGGGCGCTGAGCCTGGTTGCCACGGGTGACCAGGTCATGCGCGACATGTTCTACAACGGAAACCCCGCCTTTGAGTCGGGAGCCATTGTGCTGCGGGTGGCACCCAGTTTTCTTCGGTTTGGGAGCTTTGAGATGCCCGCCGCCAGAAAAGAGGTGGAGAACCTGAGAAAGCTGGTTGACTGGACCATTTCCCGGTACTACCCGCACATACAGGGCGAAGAAAAAGTACTGCCCTGGTTTAAAGAAGTGGTGGCCAGAACCGCCCGGCTGGTGGTGGAGTGGATGCGCGTGGGTTTTGTGCACGGCGTCATGAACACAGACAACATGTCTGTTCTGGGCCTCACCATTGACTACGGCCCCTTTTCGTTCCTTGATAATTATGACCCCAACTTCACCCCCAATACCACAGATCTGCCCGGGCGGCGGTATGCGTTTGGGAAACAGGCAAGCATTGCGTACTGGAACCTGGGCTGTCTGGCCAGCGCCATTGCGCCGCTACTGCCCGGCACCGAGGAGCTGGTGGCTACCCTGGAAACCTACAGCGACCTCTTTTACACAGAGTATTACGCCATGCTGGGCAGAAAGCTGGGCCTGGACCAGGTGAGGGAGGAAGACACGGAGTTACTTACCCAATTGGAGAAAATGCTTGCCACCGTGCAGCCAGACATGACCATGTTCTATCAGTACCTGATAGAGCTACCGGCGGCGCAGCAGGAAGAGCCGGCAATAGTTGCCCATTTCAAAGACGCTTTTTATCAGGAGCTTTCCGGCAAGGAAAGGGAGCTTCTGGTTGACTTTATAAACGCCTACGGCCGAAGGAGAAGCGCCAATGCCATCTCCAGAGAAGAGTCGCAGGAGCTGATGCGGAAAGCAAACCCGCGGTTCATTCTCAGGAACTACCTGCTGCACCAGGCCATTCAGGAGTTGGAGCAGGGGCAGGATACGTTATTCCTCAAGTTGCAGGAGGCCATCCAGGACCCATACTCCCACCGGTATGATGAGTTTTTTGCCAAACGGCCAGATTGGGCCACCCAGCAGGCGGGTTGCTCCATGTTATCTTGCAGCTCTTGATGAATCAAACCACAGCTCAAAGACCTTCTCCTGCGTGACAGGCGTTTGAGCAGAAATAACTTTACAGTCTACTCCTTTCTCTGTTCCCCAGAAAGGATCTGGGTGACGAACGGAAATTGAGAACCACAGGTGCTTATCTAGTTAGCAGCCTAGATCTGTTCAGGAACACAAAGGGAGTAGTTCTGTTAGACGTAGCGTCTGATCTTATAATCCTGTTTTCGCCTGTTTTTTGAAAAACGGGCCGAAAACAGGATTATTCATGAGAGCCTTATATGCAGTCTCAACGGAAAGGCCACGGGAGCTTCTTTCGTGGCTTTTCCGTTGAGACTACTTGTTTTAGGTTGGTTGGTGAAAACTGCCAGACAAAGGGGCTGCCAACGTAGTTGCTGGTTCCGGTAGCCGCGCTAGAAACCAACTAGAAGCCTGACGGCAGGTTCCTGCCAGGGCGCGTTGCCGCACAGAAGACCACCTCTCTTCCACTTCTTCTTCGTACAGGTATTGCCCCGGCGTCTCATTCATTAGGAACAAAGTTGAGGTCATCTTCAGTGTTCACCAGCACATAGGCTCTTTTCCAGGGGTATTCCCCAATCATTTGCCATTTATGCCCTTTGCCTGCGGTGTCAGCGGCAATTAACACGTCTCCTGCGGTAAGGGTGAAGGTTTCCCCGGTGCTGGTGGTGAATTCCAGGGTGCCTTCCAGCGTGAGTACATACTGCAGGGTAGGGGCAGGGTGCCAATCATAGAAGGTGCCGGGTGGGGTAACTTTAAATTGAATGGCTTTGGCGTCAGTCAGGGTGCGGTCGGTTACCGTGCCTACGGCCACTCTTGAATGGCCCTCTTCGTCATTGTACAGTTTATACGCTCTAATCATGTTCTTCCTTTTTAGTATGTACGCATACGCCAAGCAGAAAGAAAAGCTGCCAGCGGCGCCTTGGCCAATCAAGGAGCCAGCGCCTGTTTTAGCGCTACTTTTTGAAAAACAGCCCGGAAACGGAACGTTGAAGCGGTCAGGTGCAACCAGGGCGGTACAACAAAAAAGCCGCTCCTTTTTTTAGAAGCGGCTTTGGAAGGCAATAGAAAAATCAGGCTAGTTGCCCGGCCAGGCATTCCAGGGAATGCGGCTCAGAATCAGAATCAGGCCAAGGGCGTAAAAAATGGCAATGCTTTTAAAGCCGCTGGTAGTGCCTACCTGGCGTTTAGCCCGGGAATACCCAACGGTGATGAGAACCACGGCCAGCACCATCATGAGCGGGTGTTCTAAGAAGTACAGGCGGGACACTGAGTTTTTCATGGCTTCGCCAGAGGCGCTTTCCAGCCCCAGCGGAGAAACAAAGTACAGAATCAAGCCCACCACCCATTGCAGGTGCGTAGGGATTAAGCCCAGCAGGCCCAGTTTGCGGTTCTTGTCGGTGAAGGTTTTACCCCCAAATAAACCTGCCAAGGCGCTGAGCAGGGAGATTACTACGCCTAGAAGCACCAGGTACGCAAGGTACGAGTGCAGGTGCTGAAGTCCGGTATACATAGTTGTGTTAAATGGTTTCCGGAGTAAATATAAGCATTACCTGCTTCTGTGGTGATGGCGAATGAAAAAGTTCAGCGAAGATCCTGGCAATGGGCTTGGCCCACAAGCAGTTGGTTTAAGTACGGGCAGGGGGCAGGGAAAATGGGAGGTGAACGGCAGCCGCCCGCAGGGGAAGGAGGGGGAATTCCTGTTTTCGCTGTTTTCTGAAAAACAGCCCGAAAACAGGAACCGGTGCTACTTGTTCTGCTTGCCCAGCACAAAGCCATAGACAATCAGCCCGGCACCGGCGGCAAACAGCACATACTGCTTTTCTCTGGTAGACAGGGCTTTGTAAAGGTCCATTCCGGCTTTGCCAGGGTTGGAGAGGGCGGCAAATAGCTGGGAAGGGCTTTTAAACAAGTGGGAGAATGATCTGGTGGTTTGGTTAGCGTCCATGGTTATTTGGTTTTTACCTGCTTTCCTACGGCATTCCGCACAAAAAGGTAAGGGTTGCCCTGCGGAAGAAACCTGAATTTTAGCGCCTGGCCGCTGAATGAAGGCGCAACCCCGCGGGACATTCTTCTGATAGCTCTGACTTCCTCTGGCGGGGCAGTGAATCTGGTGCGCTGGCCGGGAGGGAGGGTGAGGTAGTTGATCCTCTGCCCGGCAAGGTGTCTGCTTTGGGGTGGGCGTTAGACAAAGGTATTTTTAAGCTAGCCCCCCGCTGAGGGCTTTGAAGGAACCGGTGTCTTTATTTAGTACAAATCTAAATTAATTCAAAAGCTGTTTTTCCTGAACCCAAAATGCAGCTGCCGGGGTATAAACTTCTACTTGATGTTGAACTTAAACAGATGAAGATATGGAAGCGACCTGCAATCATTGTAACCACTGGATCCAGGATCAGAAAGTAGTGGAAGTGCAAAGCAACCAGTTTGGCTTGTGTGATGAACTGTCTGGCAAACCAGCCATGAACCCAGAATTTGTGCTCCCGGTGGTGCATGAGATGGGCATGATGCCCAGCCAGCCCAAGCCGTTTGAGATGGTGACCGGCGCCCAGTTTGGGTGCAACCACTTTGAAGGCCGCCGCAACTGGATTGAATAACTGATGGCCTATCAAGGCGCAAAATAAAACTGTGGAACAATGAGAGCCGCTGCCAACAAAGGGCAGCGGCTCTTCTATTTTAGCCTATCGGTATTATTTCTTGTGATGGTAGATGATTGCGTCTGATGAAAGGCGACCTTCTAGTGAATTTCATCTAGTAAAACCCTTTCTTAAATGTCCAGCCAATCGTTTAATTCTACTATCTGCTCTCTAAGTATTGGCTATCTGTCTGCGTACGCTTGTACTGTTTTAGCTACGCGGAATACATCAGCAGCTATTGGTTTATGAGTTGCATGCTTTGAGGAGAGGAACAGCAGAAAGGTACTTCTTTCATCTATTCTGGCGCGAGTCTCCAGATAAGTGCCGTTGCGTGGTTGGCGTCTCCAGACTTCCGTTTCTCCGTTTGAGGCATAAACTCGTTTTATCTAATGCCAGACTGAGTGCGGAACACATATTTCGCATGTCACCGGCTGGTGGTTCCCGGCGAGTCTGGAGACTCGCAGCACTTATGGTCACGAGTCAAAGACTCGCGCCAGCGCATTTGTTCTTAACCATCAACATTGCGCAATAAGCCACTCCAAAAGACCTCGTAGCGTCCGGAGGACCTGCGAGCGTCTGCGCCAATCACTCACAAAATCCAGAAAATGAACCTAATCCTGGAAATCCTGCTTCTGGCAATTGGAACCTCCCTCATCCTAGCCTTCTCCCCGGGGGAGAAGGAACCGCGCCGTTTGCGTTTTCGGCCTGTTTTCCTGAAAATAGGCCTAAAACGCAACTAATAAATACACCGTCAAAACGCCTGCTCAAAAAGACCTCGTACTACTAAGAAGAACTTTTTGCATCTCCGTCCATAGCGGTTGCCGCATCAATACTGGTCTAAATTGCAAAATCACAAATAGCTTCCAGCGATACACTATCAGCAAACCCATTTCGGGTACTGTATATGTTTATCACTTCCATTCCACCTTCGGGAAGCGGGCTTTTAAAGAGCCGCGCATCAACCTGTATTCTTCCTGCCAGAAATAGCGCAAACTGGTCACCACTTTCAAGGGCTTCAAGTCTGGGGAGAGCAAATGCAGGGCCACGCCTACGTCGCCACCGTCAACGGTGGGGTGGTTTTCCCACGCAAAGATGTCTTGCAAGCGTACTTCCAACACCGGCGGCTGCGCGTTCTCTGGGTAGTAAAGTTCCACCGCGTGGCCGTCTGGCAAGGTAAGCGTGGCGGGGGCCAGCTCGTCCAGCCGTTCGCGTTGCTCCCGGGTGAGCATGTTCTGGAGCAGGGGCAGCAGGTCAATGTCCAGCAGGTCCTGGCCAATCTGCACGTCTTCCAGGTGATAGGCCAGCCACTCGTTACAGGTGAGCAAAAGGGTAGAAGTACTGATATCAGGGAAGCCTTCGGTGGGGTGCCATTTTCTTAGGCAGAGCACGCGGTTCTGGAACTGCTTCACGGCATCCGAGAAATTAAGCCAATCTTCGCCTTCGCGTTGGATGGTCTCGCAGATGGCGGGGATCAGGAAGCGTTCGTCGGGCTCGGGGAGGGGTTTGCTCTGGAGCACGATGTTGCCTATGCGCAGGTCGCGGGAGGCCGTTAATTCTCCTTCCTCGGGGTCCCAGGAGACCACATCTTTCTGCTTCACCAGCGGGGCCAGGTCTTTGGGGTTGAGCGGCGAGGCCAGGAAAATGCGGCCCACGCCTTCGCCACCGGCGTGCAGATGCGCGATGGCCAGCCATGGGTCATGGGCCAGGTCGTCGCGGTGGCCGGCACTGGCGTACTTGCCGTTGGCGAGCTGGAACTGGGCGTTATTGCCGGGGCGGGCGCAGGCAATGCGCTCGGGGTAGCAGTTGGCCAGCAGGAAACCCGTTTCATAGGGGTCCACGGCGGTGTTTTCAGGTTCAATCTGGAACATCCGCCGGTAAGAGGCGGCAATCTTGTCAATCTTGGCGAAGCGTTTCTGGTGCAGTTTCTCTTGGCGGGTACGCCGCAAGGCCTCTAGGCGGAGGTTCAGGTCTATACCGGCTTCGCGGGGCAGCGGGTCGCGTTCTTCCAGCAGGGCGGCAATGTCGGTGGCCAGAGCCAGCTGACCGGTTTCCTGGGCGGCCAGCAGCATGTGGGCCAGGCGCGGGTGCGTGGGCAGGGCGTGCATGGTGCGGCCGTGCTCGGTGATGCGCCCGTTTTCCAGGGCGTTGAGCTGGTGCAGGGTTTCCTGGGCGTGCAGCAGGGCGGCTTTGGGCGGCGGCGTGAGCCAAGTAAGCGCCCTAATATCGGTGATGCCCCAGGCGGCCATGTCCAGCACCAGCGGGGCCAGGTCGGCTTCCTGAATCTCGGGGGTGCGGTGCGGGGCCAGGCGGGCGTGCAGGTTCTCGGTCCAGAGGCGGTAACAGGTGCCGGGGCCTAAGCGCCCGGCCCGACCGGCGCGTTGGTCGGCGGCGTCTTTGGAGATGCGCACCGTCTCCAGGCGGCTGAGGCCGGTGGCGGGGTCAAACCGCTGGGTTTTGGCAAAGCCGGTATCTACCACCACGGTCACGCCCTCAATGGTGAGGCTGGTCTCCGCAATGGAGGTAGCCAGCACCACTTTGCGTTTGCCGTTGCGGTCGGGCATGATGGCGGCGTACTGCTTGCCGGGGGGCAGCATGCCGTACAGCGGGTGAATGGCCACGTCGCGCAGGCCGCGCCGCAGCAGGGCTTCTACTTTTCTGATGTCCTGTTCGCCGGGCAGAAACACCAGCATATCGCCTTCTTTCTCTTGCAGGGCCTGGCGCACGGCGCGGTCGGTCATTTCGTGGAGCAGTTGGGCATCGGTCTCGCCGGCGTACTGCACGTCTATGGGGTATTGCCGGCCCTCGCTCACCACGGCGGGGGCGTTGAGCAGGCGGGTGAGCTGGGGCATGTTGAGGGTGGCGCTCATGACCAGAAGGCGCAGGTCGGGGCGCTGGGTAGCCTGTGCTTCGCGGGCGAGGGCCATGGCCACATCGGCGTGGATGCTGCGCTCATGAAACTCGTCAAAAATAACCAGCCCCACGCCCTTGAGCGCGTTGTCTGAGTGCAACATGCGGGTGAGAATGCCCTCGGTGACTACTTCCAGGCGGGTCTTCTCTGAGATGCGGTTCTCAAACCGGATGCGGTAGCCCACGGTCTGGCCCACTTCTTCGCCCAGCAGTTGCGCCAGCCGCTCGGCAATGGTGCGGGCCGCCAACCGGCGGGGTTCCAGCATGATGATTTTCTGCCCCTTCAGCCAGGCCTCGTCTAAGAGGGCCAGCGGCAACAAGGTACTCTTGCCCGCCCCCGGAGGTGCGTTCACAATCAGCGTGTTCTGGGCAGCGAGGTGTTCCCGCACGGAAGGGATAATCTCCCGAACGGGCAGGTCTATGGTAAATGGGTTGAAAGGCAAGGGAGGGAGAATTAGGAATTAAGAATTAGAAATTAGGAATGAGGTGGTAATTGGGTTAAGTACTCAAGGCCCACCGCTTCCTTTAAGGGTAGCGTAAAGGAGAATTGCTTATCTGGTGTAGTGGTAGCGGCATTGGGCTACCTCACATACTTGATTCATTCCTCTTTCTCCCACAATACGGTATACCAGGCGGTGTTCCTGGGTGATTCTTCTGGACCAAAATCCTTTAAGGCCATGCTTCAATGCTTCAGGTTTGCCAATTCCTTCAAAGGGAGTGCGTTGAATCACCTTTAAAAGGTCATTGATTTTGGTCACCATGCCTGGGTCTGTGCTTTGCCAATACAGGTATTCTTCCCAGGCTTGCGCGGAAAAAGTAATGTTCATGCCTATTCTGCCACTCCTGTTTTTGAATCTGGAAAGGTGAAAGGCACCGTCTCACCCGCATTCAATTGAGCAATAGAAGTTTGTAGTTTGTTGCGGTTGGCTTGGCTGGAGAGTAGATACTCGGTTTCCTGCAGGGCATTGTATTCTTTCAAAGAGATCAGCACCACTGCCTCATCATTTTTGTTGTTTCGTGGCACTATGATGGTCTCTCCAGATTGGATGACCTCATCTAAATACGCTTTGATTCTGTTACGCAGGCTGGTGATGGTAATAGCTTTCATGGCTCCCGTTCTTCAATTGAAAGATAAATGTACGAAAAAAAAGCGTACATTTATATGTACAGAATAATGTACAATTTAGTTTCTGTGGAAACAGTAAACCCATTGAAGTAGAAGTCTTCAGTATAAGGCCATTTTTGGTGATAATACCCTATAACAGGAATGATGTACGAGGACTAAAAACTGATACAATTGCATATTAGAAGCCATTCCCAAAGTCATTTCCTCTGCCTATCTTCTATGGAAATGGTGCGGGCGGCCAACCGGCGGGGTTCCAGCATAATGATTTTCTGCCCCATCCCCCAGGCCTCGTCTAAGAGGGCCAGCGGCAACAGGGTGCTCTTGCCCGCCCCCGGAGGCGCGTTCACAATCAGCGTGTTCTGGGCGGCAAGGTGTTCCCGCACGAAAGGGATAATCTCCCGAACGGGTAGGTCTATGGTAAATGGGTTGAATGGCAAGGGTATGAGGGTATTTATGACGTGTTTATTTTAGTCAAAGTTAAAGACTAAGTGACAAAAGGGATAAAGTGGTTTCTGATACTTTAACTTTTTGAATTAACAAAAAATAATGTACTTTTAAAATGTTTTAATATTTATTAAATTTTACAAAAGTGATAAAGAAAGTTGAATTAACTAATTTTAAAAGATTTCAATCAACAATATTTGAATTAAAGACAAATAGTGTTTCTGTTATAGCAGGAGGGAATAACTCAGGTAAATCTTCAGTCCTGCATTCATTGGCTGTATGGGAGTTTGCAAAACTATATTTGATTAATGAGAAAGGAAGTAAATCACTATTGCCAAGCTTTAATGGAGATGGAATAGGTATAAGCTTTGACGACTTTACTCCTATTAATATTCCATCTCTTAAATACTTGTGGACAAACTTAAAGCCAATTGCAAGTTATAGTCTTAAAATAAAATGCTATTGGGATTTACCTGAGAAGCCAGATAGATTCCTTGAAATATCATTTTCATTAACTCAAGAGCGACTATTTATAAAGCAAACCTCTTCAAATTTGTCTCATGGGGATAAACTTCCTACAATAGCCTATCTGCCTCCATTTGCTGGTATTAGTGATAGAGAACAATGGTTTTCCCAAGCCGATAGAAAAAAGATGATAGGACGTGGTTTAGCGGGTGCTGTTCTTCGTAATACTATAGTGGAAATGTTCTTAGTTAATCTATCCAAAAGAAATTCTCTTAAAATAAATAACAAAATTCCACGTGCAAGTTTACGTCAGCTGAAAGCTAGTGATCCTTTCGAAATTTTAAACACATTGCTTTGTGAAATATTTAATGTAAATCTTTTTCCTCATAATTTTAGCCCGCTCTTTCATAATTATGTGAAGGTTGACCTTGCTAAAGGTAAATTTGAAAATGGCCGTTTTAAGCCTTTTCCTTCATATAATAAAAGGGATATTATGGTAGAAGGAAGTGGTTTTTTGCAATGGCTTAGTATTTATACTTTTGCACTTGATGCAAATATTGACGTTCTTTTGTTAGATGAACCTGATGCACATCTTCACTGCAGTCTCCAAACTTTATTAATTGATAAGTTAGTAAATGTTAGTGATTTGAGTAATAAGCAAGTTTTATTAACTAGTCATTCAACTGAAATTTTGAAATATGTAAGTACCACAGATATATTGCAGGTAAGGGGGAGTAGGGTAAGTTATTTAAATCAAGAAAGCCAAAAAGTTGCCTTGATTGGTGGTTTAGGGACTGAGTATTCGCCTATGATAAATAACTTGCAAAGATTTAAAAGGGTTTTATTTGTTGAAAATACATCTGATGCAGAGTTTTTGAGAATTTGGTGCGAAAAATTAGGCTTAGTTTGGCCGCAAAATTTAGTAATATGGTCTTTTGCGAATAAGCATGACCAAAGGAAACAATTATTTCATCATTTAAAGGCTGAAATTCAGGGTTTGATCGGATTAAGTTTAGAAGATAGAGATAATAACCTATACGAAAATACTAATGCTAGTTTAAATGAGACATATCCTGACTTTGATTCGGATGGTAGCCAATTAAAGTATAGAAGATGGAGAAGATGGGAAATGGAAAATTATTTAATTTGTCCTCCAGCTATTTCAAGGCTTGCAAATGTTGAGGAAAGTGATGTTCGAGCGATTATACAGGCCAAAAGTGGGTTTATTATTCCTGAAAATTATACTTTGTCTGATAGACAAAATAATACTAAGCCACTTTTTGATATCGCTGGTAAAGAAGTTATAGCTATTCTTGAAAACGAATACAATTTTAATAAAAAAGAAATTGCATTAGAGATGACCGCCTCTGAGATATTTGAGGATCCTAAAACCTTAATTAATGAGTTAATTCAAATGTGTTTATAAGGTAAAAGTCAAAAACTTTAACCATTAATAAAAAAGTGATTTAAGCGATAATGGATGAGTCACTATCTAAATAATATATAGATATTATTTTAGTACAACATCCTTCGTTCACCCCACAACCAACCGCTCCTTAAACAGCACATCCCTAATAGATTCCTCTTTCTTGAAGAGCATTTTGGCGAAGGGCATACCGGGTGAATTTTAATGTTCTGTTCACGGGCATACACTACAGCCGCCATGACCAAGGCCTTGCCCATGCCTCTCCCCGTGAGGTACAGACTTGATTCTATTCGCAAGCTAACCATTCTGCCACAAGATTAAAATCCTGTTTTCGGCCTGATTTTGGAAAAAGAAGCCAAAAACGTACAGACGTATTTTAGGGAGGTTAGATTTGCTCTATTCCTCTGGTTCAAAAACCCGCTTATAGCGCGTTTCAATCTCAAGTACTTCTTCTGGCGTTAAGGCGGCAAACTCTTTGGCTTTGGCGCGGGCAGATAAAGTGCCCTGGCCCTGTTGCAAAAACTGTATTAGCAGGGCTACAGTTTTATCGGGCATCTGGAAACGGTCATCTAGCCAAGCCTTCAGGCGGTCGTATTTCTGGAGGTACGCTACTTCTTCGGGGATGATGTGCTGAATGGTATAGTCCACGCAATGGAACAGGAATTCCGCTTGCGGGGTGGCGTCAAAGTAGCGGTAATAGTCTATGGTCTCGTTGAGTACTTCTATGTTATGGTCTGGGGTGGTGCGCCATTGAATGAAATCCAGCAGGGGGTGCGAGTAGGTTTCCAGCACCTGCCGGTACGCGGCCATGTGCTCCAGAATAGCCGCCGACACCGGAAAGATGATGCCCTGCGGTGTAAAACGCATAGCCGCCAGCAGGTGGTGCAGGAGATAGCGGTGCAGACGGCCGTTGCCATCTACAAACGGGTGAATGAACACAAACCCGAAGGCCACTTGCGCGGCCGCCAGTACCGGGTGGTAATGGGCGTTTTCTAAGAGTTGGGCACTTGCCAGTAGACCTTGCATCAAGGCTGCCAGGTCTTGCCAGCGCGCAGAAATATGGTCGGGCAGGGGCTCGCCGGTGCTTCGGTCATGTTCCCCCACAAACCCGCCGGCGGTGCGGTAGCCCAGCGCCGTGAACCGGCTGTCGCCAATGACTAACTGTTGCAAGCGCAGGAGTTCGGCTTGGCTTAACGGCCGGGCACCCGCCTGCCCAATGGCCTGGCCCCACCGCACGGCCCTGGTTTGGGTGGGGCGCTCGCCTTCAATGCTAAACGAGGCCTTGGAATCTTTGAGCAGCAGAAAAGCCGAGGTACGCAGCAACACATCTTTGTGCACCCCTTTGAGCGTGCGGCTGATCTTCTCGTCCAGTTTTTCAGCTATGTATTGCTCCAGGGCATTGGTTTTAGAAACCAACGGGCAGAAAGCCGGGGTGCCGGGCAGGTTGTTGAGAATACGGTGCCGGGCAGAACGGGTGCCCCCTGCTAACCCGTACTGTAGTTTCTCCTCCAGCAGCGGCACATAGTTCTTGATGGTTAGGTCTGGGATAGGCAGTTGTTCTTGCAGGAGCCATTCATACAGAAACCAGACTTTGCGCATGTACTGCCCCGTGTATTCTTGCTGGATCAGGGCCACCACCTCGGCTGGCCCAAGTTGCCCGAACAGCTTCTTGAAAAACAGCAGGTTGACGCCTTCATACTTCAGGGCAAACGTTAGATGACCGGCCAAAGAGTCTTGCGGGTGGTAAGCTGGCGGAAAAACGGCCCATTGGGCCTGGCTGTATTTGCGGTTCTTTCTGCTGATGATGGCCAATTTCACCGGAAGCGGTAACGCCAACCCATAAAATTGAATAAGCGCCCCGTAACCTACCAACATACCCGGCTCCGGCGCGGTACGGCCGTGAAAAACGAGTATTTCCTGAGAAAATTGGGTAGGAGGCATGGTGCGTTCTTAAAAACAGGTCTGTCAAAGATAGGAAAATCAGGTAGAAGTCAGTAAAGTCAGGTTGAAATAAGTAAATGCTGTTAAAAACAGGTACGGAATGTCTGTTGAACAGGAGGCAAGCCGTTGCTAGAAAGTTCCACCGTTAAGTTCGTTCTACTTCATTCCGTTTTTCTGTTTTCCAGAAAACAGGCCAAAAACAGATGTCACCGGTTGGCAGGCGGGTCCTGGTACACCACCGGGCTGCACTGGCTGAACCTGACAGGCGCCTGCACTGAAAGGCGGTGCGTTTGAATGAACTGGTGCATGAGCCGCTGGAACTCAGCCTGTTTCTGGGCATCTACTTCCTGCGGGTTCAGGTGAAAGAGGTAGTAGTCAACAGAACCGTCTGGGCTGAAATAGAAGCGGTTAAAGCAGCGGGTAGGTTTGCCCCAGGTGAAGTTGTTCTGGGCTAGGTGCCGGCCCAGCTCCTGCAGCAGTTGCTGGTACGCCTGCACCAGCCTTGCCTGGTCGTTGCCCCTGAACACCGCCAGGCTGGAGTCTGCGTGAACCGCACTTTTGTACCGGGCGTCTAGTTTCTGCATAGAATGGGCCGTACCTTCGGCTTGCTGAAACGAGGAAACCACTTTCTGGGCCTTTGCTACCTGCAGCAGGCCCATCAAAAGGAGGAAGAAGAAGAATTGCTTTTTCATGGCTCAGGGCTGGTTTTGCCCAAGATAAACATCTTTGTACATTATAACTAATAATTTAGTTGATGCTAGTGTTTTCTGTTTCTGGCCTGTTTTGGCCAAAACAGGCCAGAAACAGAAAGAGGTTTGGGCTGGGCTACGGTGCGAGGTGTAACTTTTTAGCCAGCTTCCAAGTTTTTAGCATTGTATTTGCATTCGGCTTGCCGTCTTACTTTTTCCCTCTATCCCTGAAATGAAACGCCTATTCCTCCTGACCGCGCTCTGCCTTTCTGTTTTTGTGAACGGGCATGCGCAGACTATTTCCAAGATCAACTTTGACGCCATCAAAACCGCCATTTCATCTTCTAAGTCAAAGCTGTATTACCCTAACCTGCTCAAACGCTACCACGCCAATGACGGCACCCTCACCCCAGAAGAATACAAGCACCTGTACTACGGCTGGGTCATGCAGCCCGGCTACAGCCCCTACAAAGGCAATGACAAGGCAGATGCCCTCAACGAGATGCTGCTCTATGAAAAGTTTCCTGAGATTGTGAGCACGGGTAAGAAAATCCTGGCCACAGACCCGTTCAACATGGATGTGATGTACCTCATTCACATGGCCTACGGCGAAATGAACAACCAGGCAGAGAGCAAGAAGTGGCTGGTGAAGTTTGACGGGCTCATGCAGGCCATCAAAGCCAGCGGCAACGGCCGGTCACCAGAGACGGCGGTGGTTCTGGCCGCCCCGCGGGATGAGTACATGTTTTTAACGGTGGTGGGGCTGCGGCAGAACGGGCCGGTGCAGACCATTGACAACAAGTACCACCTCATCAACATCAAGTCGCCTAACAAGCTCAACCTGACCCAGGTGTACTTTAATATTCAGAAGCCCCTGGCCAAGAAAAAGTAACCTGCCTGAAAAAGGCCAGATGCGTCTCTGTGCCCCGGTTGGCAGGAGATGCGTTGGGCCCTACTACCACTGCTATGAGAAAAAGAATGTTTGCCGTCCTGGCCGTGGGCCTGGGCCTGGCGTCATGCCAGCAGAACCAGAATGCCAGCAGAGAAGAGGCGGCAGAAGACAACAGCAACCAGGTGGCGGTGGCCCTTTGCGAGGTGACTACCACAGACTCAGTGACCACACAGAGCTGGCTGGTGGGGGAGTGGGAGCTGAAAGGCATCAGAACCAACTACATGGGCTCAAAAGAAGACGAGTTCCTGACGGGTGAACAGGTGGGAACGCCTAAGCGCCTGACTTTTTTTGAAAACGGTGAATACGAGGAGCGGCTGGACGGAAACCTGCAGGGCGAACGGCAGCCGTTCAAAATTGTGGGGCAGAGCCTCATGCCGGTGGGGTACCAGTACTGGTTCTGCGGCGAAAGAACGCTGGTCATCAGCAATGTGGCCGCAGACGGCGTGACCGAAGTCTACATCAAGCAATAACAAGAACCTTGGGGCCAACCTCTCTTGCTCAGAAACTTCCTGAGGCTTTCTATACCCGCCCAGACGTGGTGACCATTGCGCGCGAACTGCTGGGGAAACACCTCTGCACCCGCTTTGACGGAGTGCTGACCCGCGGCCTGGTAGTGGAGACCGAGGCGTATTCCGGCACCCGGGATGCCGCCTGCCATGCGCACCTGGGCCGCCGCACTAAGCGCACAGAGATCATGTACCACCAGGGTGGTGTGGCGTACGTGTACCTCATTTACGGGATCTACTCTCTGTTCAACGTGGTGACCAACGCAGAAGGCACGGCAGATGCGGTGCTCATCAGAGCCATTGAGCCCTTAGAAGGCATAGAAGAAATGCGGCTGCGCCGAAATCTGGCGAAAATAGAGCCGCGGCTTACGGCCGGCCCCGGGCTGCTCACGCAGGCGCTGGGCATTTCTACCCGGCACACCGGCGCAAGCCTGACCGGCTCTGAGATTTGGTTTGAGGACCGGGGGCTAGAGGTCCCGGAGCAGGATATCCTGGAAGGCCCGCGGGTGGGGGTGGCCTACGCCGGGGCAGATGCCCTGCTGCCCTGGCGCTTCCGGCTCAAAGGCAGCAGGTGGGTGAGCAAGGCCAACCCTAAATACCAGGTATAGCGTGTATGGTTCTCTTTACCGGCTCACGTAAAGACATTTCCTGTTTTTGCCTGTTTTGGCCAAAACAGGCCAAAAACAGAACTGCTGTCAGGCTTAAACTTTGCGGCAGAGCAGCAGAATTGGCTTGTTCTGCCTATCTGTGGTGGCAAACAGGTAATCTTCGCCGCCTTCCTTCAGTTTTAACTTATCGCGCAGCTGCGCCACCGTTAAAGGGTAATTGCGCACGGTGATGTTGGCTTTTCTCTGGGGCAGCAGCCTGTGCATTTCTTTGGCGCTGGCTTTTGGTTTGGCGCTGATTTCAAAAATCCGGCCCGGAAACGCCCGGCACAAATCTGTTGAAGTATAGAGGTGGCTGTTGCGGTGCAGCTTCTGCACCTGATAGTGCTGTGAGAGCCACTTAAACGCCCCGGCTTTGAGCAGCGCGGTATTGGGCTCATAGAGGTACCGGAGCGGTTCTGGGGTATAAATGGCCGCAGCCGCTTCCTCTTCTTGTCTGGTAAAGGTGATTTCCTGCGGCGCCTGCCCCGGCCGCAGGTGCACCGCGGTTATTTGCGGGGTTTCTACCGTCTCCTGTTCAAGTAAGTACAGCACCTCTTTGACTTCGTTCTGCACGGCAATAATCCATACCCTGGTGACACCGGGCAATTCCTGCAGTGCCAGGTCCAGGTCCAGCATGGGGGCCGTTTTCAATAGCACTTTTTTCGCTTTGCTGAGCAGGAGGGGCAGCAGGCGCAGCACATCTGGCTCACAGTCCTGCAGAAGGTGCACCCGCTCCCGGGCCTGGCCGCGCCGGGCGGGGTCCAGGTAGATGACATCCAGCGGGGCAGAGAGGGTTTGCAGAAAGTCTTCGGCCTCCTGGTGGCACACCTGCACGTTTTGCACGCCCAATTGGGAATAGTTGTAGGCAACGGTCTGCGCCAGTTCGGCCTGCCGCTCCACATAGTACACCTGCCTGTACTGCTGCGCAAAATAGAAGGCGTCTACCCCAAAGCCGCCGGTCAAATCTGCCAGTGTCTCTGCAGGCACCAGGGTTGCCTTGTAGGCGGCGGTGAGCTCAGAGGAACTCTGCTCCACAGAAAGGTTGGCAGGGAAAACCAGCTCCAGGTTAGCCGCCCAGGCAGGGAGCTTGTTCTTGGCCTTCTGCCGTGCCTGCACCTGCTGCGCCAGTTTGGGCACGTTGAGCCGGGGCCACTTTTGGGCCTGCAGCACCAGCTGCGCCGGGTCAGCGGTGAGATGGTCTTCTATAAATTTCTTTTCGGCGGAAGTGAGCATTGCAAAGGGTGGTGGTAGGGTAGGGGTGCTGATTTCCTGTTTCTGGCCTGTTTTTCCAAAACTAGCCCCAAAACGGCTGAAACCTCTTCAATGGAGGATGATAAACTTTTGTGTACCTTTGTGGTTCTATATAAAAAAGTTGAACTACCATGGTAGAAACCTATCAGAAGTACAAAGTAAAAGATATTTCCCTGGCGGAGTGGGGAAGAAAAGAAATAAAACTGGCCGAGGCCGAGATGCCGGGCCTGATGGCGATCAGGGAAGAGTACGGCCCCAGCCAGCCATTGGCGGGTGCGCGTATTGCCGGTTGCCTGCACATGACCATCCAGACCGCGGTGTTGATTGAGACACTGGTGGCGTTGGGCGCTGAGGTGACCTGGTCTAGCTGCAACATCTTCTCAACCCAGGACCATGCGGCGGCGGCTATTGCGGCGGCGGGCATACAGGTGTACGCCTGGAAAGGCATGAACGCCGAGGAGTTTGACTGGTGCATTGAGCAGACCCTGTTCTTTGGCGAGGACCGTCAGCCCCTGAACATGATCCTGGACGACGGTGGCGACCTGACCAACATGGTGTTTGACAAATACCCGGAGCTGGCCGCCAACATCAAAGGTCTGTCTGAGGAGACCACTACCGGGGTGCACCGCCTGTACGAGCGCATGAAGAACGGCACTTTGTTGATTCCGGCCATCAACGTGAATGACTCGGTGACTAAGTCTAAGTTTGACAACAAATACGGCTGTAAAGAATCATTGGTAGACTCTATCAGACGCGCTACTGACGTGATGATGGCCGGTAAAGTAGCCGTGGTAGCCGGTTACGGTGACGTAGGGAAAGGTTCTGCCGCGTCTTTGCGTGGGGCCGGTGCCCGCGTGATTGTGACAGAGATTGACCCTATCTGCGCGCTGCAAGCCGCCATGGACGGTTTTGCCGTGAAGAAAATGGAGAACGCCATTCCTGAGGCTGACATTGTGGTGACCGCTACCGGTAACTTCAACATCATTCGGGCAGAGCATTTCCAGGCCATGAAAGACAAAACCATTGTCTGCAACATTGGCCACTTTGACAACGAGATTGACATGGCGTGGTTGAACGAGAACTACGGCCACACCAAAGACACCGTGAAACCGCAGGTAGACCTGTACACCATTGACGGCAAAGATATCATTGTGCTGGCCGAAGGCCGTCTGGTAAACCTGGGCTGCGCCACCGGTCACCCGTCTTTTGTGATGTCCAACTCGTTCTCTAACCAGACCCTGGCCCAGATTGAACTGTGGACCAACGCTGATGCCTACGAGAACAAAGTGTACACCCTGCCTAAGCACCTGGACGAGAAAGTAGCCCGTCTGCACCTGGCCAAGATTGGGGTGGAGCTGGAGGAACTGTCTGCTGAGCAAGCCGCCTATATTGGCGTGGAGGTAGAGGGCCCGTTCAAACCAGAGTACTACCGTTACTAATAATCCTGTTTCCGGCCTGTTTTCCGGAAACCAGAGCAAAAACGCCCGGCTTCTCCAGAGAGGCCGGGCGTTTCTTTTCTATAGCAAAGAAGGTCACGAGCGGTTGATAACCTCCAGCAGCTCTTGCATACGGTGCATATAGGTATGCTGCTGCAGGGTGCGTGTGTAGGCGTTGGCGGCAATGGCGTCACATTCCTCCGGCCGGGCCAGGTAATGGGTGAGCAGCTCAGGTATTTCCTCTAGCCGGTCATACAGCACAATCTCCTTCCCGGGTTCATACAAGTCCTGAATCTCTTCTTTGCGGTCAGAGATCTGGAACGCACGGCAACCGCTGGCTTCAAATAGCCTCGGGTTTACCCCATAAGACCAGCGGCCAAACCAGGTGTGCAGGTTAAAGACAATGTGGGCCTGGGAGAAGAAAGCGGCCATCTCAGTAGGAGTGAAGTACCCCATGTTCACAAAGTAGGGCCGCAAGGGCGAGTCCTTATCAATCTTTCGTTTCCAGGGACCTGCCAGGACAAACTGAAACTGTGTCACCAACTGGGTCAGGGCTTTTTCCCGGATTGGGTGCCAGTCTCCCGCAAACACAATGTCATATTTCTTCTCGCCAGATGCGCCGGGTTTATGCACCTCTGGGTCTATGCCCACGGGCAGGTAGTGACAGTTTTTAACCTGGTAGTGATGGTACACGCCTTGGGTGCCTTTGCTGTTGGAGAAGAAGTGGTCATACAGGTGTGCCGGAATGTGCTTGTACCCCAGGTCAAACGGGTCATTGAGCCACCAGCAAACGGTCATGATGCCTTTCTGCTTCAGCTTCTCCAGAGTGGCGGCATCATGGTTAAACCCATAGATGGTAAAGAAAAGATCAGGTTTGATGGTTTCTGCCAAGTCTAACACCTGCTGGTTCTTATATGCCTTAAACCTTTTAAAGCTGATTTTTTCCCGCACCCTTTCTACCTGGCCATTTCTCTCATGGTTAAAAACATGCACCTCATGCCCCAGTTGCTGTAATGCTTTCTCTGTGAACCTCCCCATGGGAATGGTGCGCGTGTGGCCAGGTATAGAAAGTAAAATTCTCATAAAGGGGGATAGGGTAAACTGTGTGTAAGGTTATGCTAGAGCTTGTTTAAATTTTGTTTTTGCAGGCGAAAACTGGGGGCGAAAGGTTCTGGCTATACCATTTTTGAGCAGCGTAGCAGCGCTACGTTGAGAGAAACGGGCGAAGCCAGGTTCTTTTGATGCCCGTTTGCAGCGCAAAAGACAAATTTAAACATGCTCTAAGGAGGTAAAACGGGAGGTAGTATGTCACCCGTTTTTATTCAGTCTCTTATTTGCCTCATACAGTTTGTAGTATTTATAAAAAGAACCGGCCGCGTTGGTAACCGAAATCACAAACCCGTCAGCTCCATACAGAAATCCTTTTTTCAGGAAATAATTCTTCAAGAAAGAAAATATTCCTTTCAGTACCGCTTTCAGAAAGCCAGATTTTTTTCGGTCCTGGTGCTCCTGTGCAAAAAGGGAGGAGTAATAATTCATTTTAGAGACAAGCTCAGAGGCGTCACGGTAAGAGAAATGATCTAAGGTGCCCGGTAAGGTTCTTACCTGTACGCCGTCTGTACGTATGCCCTCATGTACGTCTCTCTGGGAGAAGCCGGTATGCTGGCGGTGGTACAGGCGCAGCACAAAATCATTTTCCCAACCACAGGCATTGATTTCTCGTTTTCCATAGAAATTTTTGCGCAGAAACTGATACACCGTTGTGGGGGCGAGGGCATGGGTGAGAATGTTCTGCACCAGCTCCGGCGAAAGCACCTCATCACTGTCTACAGACAGGATCCAGTCATGGGTGGCGTGGGAGGCGGCCAGGTTCTTGAGCGGCCCAAAGCCAATGAACGGCGAATGAAACACCCGTACGTTCGCAAACGTCTGGGCAATAGCCACGGTGTCATCAGTAGAGCCGTTGTCCAGCAGGATAATCTCCGGGAAGCTGGCCAGGGCCGAAAGGCAGGCGGGCAGGTATTCCTGGCTGTTTTTGGCCAGAATGGTGACAGAAATGGGTGCAGGCATGGGCGCAGAACTAAAAAAGAGGCAGGAGTAACTTCCTGAAAAGTACCTTTCTAGCGGGTACTGAAAACATCTGCTAGAATATTCGTATGTACCTATGTATATTTAATTTCTATATTTGCGTATAGGTACCTTTATTAATGCTGTAAAAGTACTAAATTAAGTCAAATGAGCGAACAGAGAGGGAATTCAATGAGTAAAGAGGAAAAAGATGCCCGCTTTGAAGCGGAGCTAATGCCGGTCATTTCCTCTCTCTACAACTTCGCATTCCGGCTTACCCTTGATGAAGATGATGCCAATGACCTGGTCCAGGAGACCTATTTAAAGGCCTATCGTTTCTTCGATTACTTTGAACCCGGAACTAATGCCAAAGCTTGGCTGTTCCGCATCCTAAAGAACTCGTTCATAAACGACTTCCGGAAAAAGAGCAAGCAACCCGCCAAAGTAGACTACTCTGAGGTGGAAGGCTACTACAACTCAGAAGACGTGGACGCTGAGGGCGAAGGCTCCAGCGGCACCACAGACCTGCGCATGGAAAGCGTGCAGGACCTGATTGGGGATGAAGTGGCCGGGGCGCTGAACTCTTTGCCGGTAGATTTCCGGACGGTGATCATTCTCTGTGACCTGGAGGGTTTCACCTATGAGGAGATGGCCAAGATACTGGACATCCCTATTGGAACAGTTAGGAGCAGGTTGCACCGCGCGCGGCACTTCCTGAAAGAGAAGTTGGAGAAATACGCTAAATCAATGGGATATAACAGTTAATTTACAGCATTATGATGGGAACTACTACAATGACAAATGAGGTAAAAGGCGCAGGCGCCACAGATGAAAACCACGAGCCTGACTGTGAGAAGGTGAAAGGTGTGTTTGAGAAGTGGTTGGAAGGTGCCGCCACTAAAGAGGATGAGGCTTTTCTGGCAGAGCAGGCTGATGAGTGCTCGCCCTGCTTTGAGAGTATTGAGAAGCAGCAGGAGTTTATCACCTTCCTGAAATCTGCCTTGCGCGGCCGGGCACCCCTGCAGACCTCGTCAACTCCATCAAATCAAAGATCCATACCATATAAGCTTAGGCTACTAAGCGGCGCTAAACCCAAATGCAAGGCAAAATCATTATTTTTTCGGCTCCCTCAGGGGCCGGCAAGACTACAATTGTACGGCATTTAGTAAACGTACTCCCAGAATTAAACTTCTCTATTTCTGCCTGCACCCGTGACCGACGCGGCCGCTCAGAAGAAAACGGTAAAGATTACTACTTTATCACGCCAGAGGAATTCCGCCAGAAAATTGACCAGGACGAATTTGTAGAGTGGGAAGAGGTGTACGAAGGCGCTTTTTACGGTACGCTTAAATCTGAGATTGAGCGCATCTGGGCTTCTGGAAAACATGCCATCTTAGACGTAGACGTAAAGGGCGGCCTGAGTGTGAAAGAGTTCTACAAAGACCGCGCCCTTGCCATTTTTGTGAAACCCCCTTCTATTGAGGAGCTTTCTAAGCGTTTGGTAGCCCGCAATACAGACTCGGCCTCCAGCATCTCCAGCCGCGTGTTCAAGGCCAAGTTTGAGTTGAGCTTTGAAGACAGGTTTGATGAGGTGATTGTGAACGAGAACCTGGAAGAAGCCTTCGCCAAGGCGGAGAAACTGGTGCGTGATTTCATTTATCAAGAAGACGTAATAGCATAAGCATGCGGGTTGGACTGCTCTTTGGGTCTTTCAACCCCATTCATGTAGGGCACCTCATTCTGGCCAACTACATGGCCACCAACACCACGCTGGACACTGTTTGGCTGGTGGTGAGCCCGCAGAACCCGTTTAAACCCAGCAACACCCTGTTGCATGAGTTTGACCGCCTGCACATGGTGCGCCTGGCCATAGCAGACAACCCAGACCTGGGGGTGACAGACATTGAGTTCAGAATGCCCAAGCCCAGCTACACCATTGACACCCTTATTTACCTGAAGGAAAAATACCCCACGTACCAGTTTGCCCTGATCATGGGCGAAGACAACCTGGCCACGCTGCACAAATGGAAGAATTACGAACAGCTGCTGGAAGAGGCTGAGGTGTTGGTGTACCCCAGGCCCGGCAGTGCCAAGGTGCCGGAGCAGTTTCAAAATCACCCCAAGATTCAGGTGGTGCCCGCGCCGCTGCTGGACATCTCTGCCACGTTTATCAGAAAGTGCCTCAAAGAGGGGAAATCAACCCGTTACCTGTTGCCGGAGCCGGTGCTGGAATATGTAGAAGCTAAAAAACTGTACAGGTAGAGCTGTCGGTCCTAAAAGCCGGGCGTTGTTTTAAGGCTGTTTTTCTCAAAACAGGCCCAAAACAGACGCCCGGCTTTTTAAGGGGTGTCCAACCCTTGTTTCAGTGACGCAAAAGCAGCAGCTGTCCCTGAGATTGTGGCTTTGTTTCCGTTCTTAGGTGCTGTTCAATTCTCTGGGGCAGAACCTGCGCAACCAAGAATGGGTGGTGGAGGGGGAATGTGGGCGCCGTGCGGGGTGGGTGTGCTGGTAGGTTTCTGGTAATGTATGGGTTGAATTATCTCTGGAAAGTTGGTTATATTTTCTTTTCTGTTAAAGCAGCGGCAAGGTGACCCAGCAAAGGTAACCTTTCTTGGGTGTGATTCGTTAAAAAAGGGTTTTGGGGTTTTGGCGCGAGGTTAAATCCTGTTTTTCCTTAAAATGTTCTTGGTAAACTCGGCTTGCTGGCCTAATTTGCTTCCACTTCTTCTTTAATGGAAGAGTTAATTGAAAAATGAGTAAATCTGTCCTGTTTCAAGACCCCACTATCACTATCTCTTTTGATGATTCCTCCCAATGTGTGTATGCCGACTGGACAGGGTTTCAAACACTTCGTTCTGTGCAGGAGGGCTGTGAGCGGATCTTAGAGGCCATGGTGCAGCACGGGAGCCATAAGGTCTTAAATGACAACACCAATGTAGAAGGAATTTGGTCCAGTGCGGCAGAATGGGTAGGGTCAGATTGGTTTCCGCGCATGAAACAGGCGGGAATGACCGCCTTTGCCTGGGTGTACTCGCCCAGCATGTTCAGCCGGCTCTCCACAGACAAGTCTTTGCGCTTTACCTATGACACCCGCGGCATTGAGGTGTTTGATGATATTGATGCTGCCACCAAATGGCTGAGAAGCCTGGACTAGGCTACGCACAGAAGCAGCTATAGAACGCATACCTGCCAAAAACAGAAAGCCCCGTTAGATTGCTCTAACGGGGCTTTCTGTTTTTGGCCTGTTTTCTGAAAAACAGGCCAAAAACGTAAGGGTTAGATGGTCATGATCTCAGCTTCTTTCTTGGTGAGAAGCTCGTCAATTTTCACAATATAAGCATCTGTCAATTTCTGCACCTTGCCTTCTGCGTCTTTCACGGCGTCTTCTGAGGTGCCTTCTTTCTGAAGCTTACGGAGGTCATCATTCACATCTTTCCGGATGTTCCGGATTCTGATCTTGCCGCTCTCAGTCTCGTTCTTGGCCTGTTTCACCAGTTCGCGTCTGCGTTCTTCGGTCAGGGCAGGAATGTTCAGACGTACGCCTTCGGCATCTTGCTGCGGGTTAAGCCCTAGGTCACTGTTTTTGATCGCTTTGGCCACTTCAGAAATCATGTTCTTCTCCCAAGGCTTGATCATGAGGGTGCGGGCGTCTGGCGTGGTGACGTTGGCAACCTGCGAGATGGGGGTAGGGGTGCCGTAGTAATCTACCCGCAGGTGCTCCACCATGGCCGGTGAAGCTTTCCCGGCTCTGATTTTTGTTAATTCTACGCTTGTATGCTGTACCGCCTTCTGCATAGATTCTTCGGCTTCGCTCAAGTAAAAATTAATTTCTTCGGTCATGTTGTTCTTCGGTTAGAAAGATATGCTGTGTATGGCCGCCCCAGCGTAAGCCAATGGGCGGCGCTAATTTCTGATTTTATTCTGTAAATTCCATTGCCTGGGGCTTGGTTACATAGACACCAGGGTGCCTACTTTTTCCCCGTCCAGCAATCTGGCCAGGTTGCCGGGCTTGTTGATGTCAAAGACCACTATGGGCAGGTTGTTCTCTTTGCAGAGCGTGAAGGCGGTCATGTCCATCACGTTGAGGCCTTTTTCAAATACTTCTTCAAAGGTAATGTCTACGTAACGGGTGGCCGTGGGGTCTTTCTCTGGGTCTGCGGTGTAGATGCCGTCAACGCGGGTGCCTTTTAGCACCACATCTGCCTCTATCTCAATGGCGCGCAGGGAGGCGGCTGAGTCTGTGGTGAAGTATGGGCTGCCAATGCCGGCCCCAAAAATTACTACGCGGCCTTTCTCCAGGTGGCGCATGGCCCGGCGCCGTATGTACGGCTCGCAGACCTGCTGAATATTGATGCCTGAGAGCAGGCGGGTAAACACACCGGCTTTCTCCAGGGCGCTTTGCAACGCCATGCTGTTGATAACGGTGGCCAGCATGCCCATGTAGTCCCCTTGCACGCGGTCTAACCCTACAGACTCGGCTTGTACGCCCCTGAAAATATTTCCGCCCCCAATCACCACAGCTACTTGTACCCCAAGGTCTACGGCAGTTTTAATCTCCTGGGCATATTGCACCAGCATATTGGTGTCAATGCCGTACTGCTGTTCGCCCATCAGGGACTCTCCGCTGAGCTTCAATAGAATTCGTTTGAATCGCATGCTTCTTATAAGTAGAATAGTTAGTGACGCCTGTATACGTTTTGGGCCTGTTTTCTGAAAAACAGGCCCAAAACAGGTTTTATCTAAAATACAACCAGTACCTGGTTCTTCTCCACGTTCTGTTTCACGCTTACTTTCACCTCGCTCACCACGCCGTCACCAGGTGATTTGATGATGTTTTCCATCTTCATGGCCTCCAGAATGAGAACTGGGTCTCCTTTCTTCACCTCCTGCCCCGGCGTTACCTTGATGTCCAGAATCAGCCCCGGCATAGGGGCTTTGATGTCATTGAGCTTTTGGCTCAGGGCCTGCCCCATGCCCAGGCTTTCCAGCAACAGGTCCATGCGGTCTTGCACCTGCAGGGTGTGCACGTTGCCGTTGATTTTTATTTGGAAGGTCTTGGTGTCTGGCTCGGTCTCCAGCAGCTCTGCCGTGTAAGACTTGCCGTCTTTGATTATATGGAAAGAGGTGGCGTTGAGCGGGAGCAGATCCCAGGTAAAAGGGGCGTTATTGAGAAGAATCTGGTTTTTCTCAACCACAACTTGCCACGTTTTCGTAGCTGATTTTACCTGTAGCATGTAGAGCAGCGTTTAAGAGCGTGTATACGGTAAGTTTAGAATAAATTCTCAACTTGAGTCCTCAAAGTTAATAAATCCTTGCATGAATCACATTGTTTCCCGCGCCTTCTTGTATATGACCGCAGCAGGGCTGCTGGCGGGTTGTGCCGCCAAACGCCCTGTAAACACCTCTGTTGCCGCTGAACCCGTAGCCACCAAGGTTGATTCTGCGGCTTTGGCTCCCGCCCCTGTCACCAGCCAGGGGCCTTATAATCCTGCGGCTGAGCGCCTGATGGATCTGCTGCACACGCGGCTCAACGTAAGGTTTGACTGGGGGAAACAGCACCTGCTGGGGGAGGCCACCCTCACCCTTAAGCCGTATTTCTATCCGCAGGAAAAAATTGTGCTGGATGCCAAAGGGTTTGACCTTCATAAGGTGACACTGCAAAAAGGAAAACAGGAGGTGCCCTTGGCCTATGACTATGACCGCTACCAACTCACCCTCAAGCTGGATAAGGCCTATACCCGTAAAGACACTTTGCAAATCTTTATCTCCTACACGGCTAAGCCCAATGAACTGAAGGTGAAAGGAAGTGAGGCCATTCTGGCAGATAAGGGCCTGTACTTCATCAACCCCACGGGGAAAGAGGAAGACCTGCCCCAGCAAATCTGGACGCAGGGGGAGACCGAGGCTAACTCTGCCTGGTTCCCCACCATTGACAAACCCAATGAGCGCATGACGCAGGAGATCATCATGACTGTAGAAGACCGGTTTAAGACGCTTTCAAACGGGGTGCTGGTATCATCTAGAAAAGGAGCCAACGGCCTGCGCACAGACCATTGGCGAATGAACCAGCCGCATGCGCCTTACCTGGCCATGATGGCTATTGGTGAATTTACGGTGGTGAAAGACAAATGGCGGGACAAGGAGGTTACCTATTGGGTAGAGCCTGAGTATGCGGCTACGGCCAAAGCTACCTTTGGCCGCACCCCTGCCATGATGGAATTCTTCTCCCAGAAGCTGGGCGTGCCCTTTGTCTGGGACAAGTACGCGCAGGTGGTGGTACGTAATTTTGTGTCAGGGGCCATGGAAAACACCACAGCCTCCACGTTTATGGAGTCTGTGCAGCAAGACCGCCGGGAACTGCTAGACAAGAACTGGGACCATATCATTGCCCATGAGCTTTTCCACCAGTGGTTTGGTGATCTGGTGACCACTGAATCCTGGGCCAACCTGCCCCTGAATGAGTCCTTTGCAGATTACTCAGAATACCTGTGGGCGGAGCACCAGTACGGGGCAGATGAAGCCGCTCTCACGCACAGAGAGGCATTGCTGGAATATTTAGGCGAAGCCAGAACCAAGCAGGAGCCGTTGATCCGGTACCGGTACCTGGACAAGGAAGATATGTTTGACAGTCATTCATACGCCAAAGGCGGGAGGGTGCTGCACATGCTCCGGAAATTGGTTGGGGAGGAGGCTTTTTTCCAGTCTCTCAATTATTACCTGGTCCGGAACAAGTTCAGTCCGGTAGAGATAGATGAACTGCGCTTGGCGTTTGAGGAAGTAACCGGGAAAGACCTCAGGCCATTCTTTCAGCAATGGTTCCTCACCCCGGGGCATCCGGTGCTGAGCATCAGCCATTCTTTCCAGGACCAGTCCCTGACACTGCACGTGAATCAGACACAGGACACTGTGCAGACAACCGTCTACAACTTTCCTTTGACGGTTGCTATCTATCATAAAGGGGGGAAGCAGGAGTGGCAGGTTGAGGTCACAAAGACAAACCAGAGCTTCAGTTTTCCATTGGCCCATACCCCAGAAGCGGTAGTGGTAGACCCAGAGCAAACGTTGTTGGCAGATATACAACATAAGCAGACAATCTCAGAATGGGCAAACCAGTTCCAGTACAGCACGGCCTTTGCTGCAAAGGCAACTGCGCTGGACCATCTACGGGACACTACCGGGCTGGGGCTGCAGGAAGCTATTATGAAAGCCGTGCAAGATCCATTCTGGAAAATTAGAGCCACAGGACTAGAGCTCTTGGTAAGCACTCCTCTAATGGAATCTCCAGAAGTGCAGGGGCAACTGCAGATGCTGGCGGCCAAAGACCCTAACAGTTCAGTAAGGGCCACGGCTACTTACGTATTGGGGACATTGACAGGGCTCCCGAAAGAGATTATTGAAGTAGGGCTGCAAGACAGTTCCTACCAGGTAAACGCTGCCGCCATTTTCTCATGGGCCAGGGGCAAGCATGATCTGCAGCGCCTGACTTCATTTTTAAACCTGAAAAACCCAGACATAGTAAATGCGGTAGCCGCAGCTTTTACAGATTCTCAGGAGAACCAGATGTACGATTGGTACCTGCGGCAGGCCAGGAGACTGCGTAGCGGGGACCTGTATTACTTCATACAGAGCTTTGGCGCCTTCCTGATGAAAAAAAATATTGATGAGCAGGAGAGGGGTTGGCAGGCTTTGGTAAACATAGTGGAACGGGAAAATATGCCAGTGGTCAAACAGTCAGCGTTTCAAATGCTTACACTCATGGCAGAGACAGAAGAACGTAAAGAAACAGTGGCAAAACTGCAGGCACAGGATGAGAAATTGAGGGACAACGAAGGGCTATAAATGATTGGCCTGAAAAAATATTTGCAGAAATATTTGACACGAAAGAAAAAGCATCTAATTTTGCAGCTCCTAAGAACGAAAACGGCAACGGAAAACGGTTTTAGGGTTCTTTGAAAGAAGAATGGGGAGATTCCAGAGTGGCCAAATGGGACGGACTGTAACTCCGTTAGCGTAAGCTTTCGAAGGTTCGAATCCTTCTCTCCCCACACCAACACCGGTCAGAAATCAGAATAAGGTTACAGGTTATTCAAAGTGAAATTTCTGATCTTTTAGTAAACAAGCGGGAGTAGCTCAGTTGGTAGAGCGACAGCCTTCCAAGCTGTAGGTCGCGGGTTCGAACCTCGTCTCCCGCTCTTTTTTAAAAGTGTATGATGCAGCGCAAGCTGCATCATTTCATTATGCCGACGTAGCTCAGGGGTAGAGTACTTCCTTGGTAAGGAAGGGGTCGTGGGTTCAATTCCCATCGTTGGCTCGAACGGGTGTGTTTTGATAGAGCGCACTATTCAACGAAGAACTAAATACTATCTAAAATGGCTAAAGAACAATTTGATCGCTCCAAACCGCACGTAAACATCGGTACGATTGGGCACGTTGACCACGGTAAGACAACCTTGACTGCTGCTATTACTCAGGTTTTAGCGAGTAAAGGTCTAGCCGCAAAAAGAGATTTCTCTTCTATTGACAACGCTCCAGAAGAAAAAGAGCGTGGTATTACAATTAACACCTCTCACGTAGAGTATGCTACTGAGAACCGTCACTACGCGCACGTTGACTGCCCAGGTCACGCTGACTACGTGAAAAACATGGTGACTGGTGCTGCTCAGATGGACGGTGCTATCCTGGTAGTTGCTGCTACTGATGGTCCAATGCCACAAACACGTGAGCACATCCTTTTGGCTCGTCAGGTAGGTGTTCCTGCCCTTGTTGTGTTCATGAACAAAGTGGACATGGTAGACGATCCAGAGTTATTAGAGCTAGTTGAAATGGAAATCAGAGAGCTTCTTTCTTTCTATGATTTGACGGCGATAACATTCCAGTGATTCAAGGTTCAGCTCTTGGTGGCTTGAACGGAGATGAGAAGTGGGTGAAAACTATTGAAGAATTGATGGCAGCTGTTGATAGCTACATTCCAATTCCTGCTCGTTTAACTGATCTTCCTTTCTTGATGCCAGTTGAAGACGTGTTCTCAATCACTGGTCGTGGTACAGTTGCCACTGGCCGTATTGAGCGTGGTATCATCAACTCTGGTGAGCAAGTAGATATCTTGGGTATGGGTGCTGAAGGCTTGAAGTCTACAGTAACTGGTGTTGAGATGTTCCGTAAGATCCTTGACAGAGGTGAAGCTGGTGACAACGTAGGTCTGTTGTTACGTGGTATTGAGAAAACTGATATCCGCAGAGGTATGGTTATCTGCAAGCCAGGTTCAGTAACTCCTCATCAAAAATTCAAAGCTGAGGTTTACGTTCTTTCTAAAGAAGAAGGTGGACGTCACACTCCATTCTTCAACAACTATCGTCCTCAGTTCTATTTAAGAACTACAGACGTAACTGGCGTGATTACTCTGCCAGAAGGTGTTGAAATGGTGATGCCTGGTGATAACATCACTATCACTGTTGAATTGATCAACAAAGTAGCGATGGAGAAAGGTCTGCGTTTCGCTATCCGTGAGGGTGGTAGAACTGTAGGTGCCGGTCAGGTAACTGAAATCCTTGACTAATTTCAAAAAAAATGAGTCCGCTCTGCTGTTGAAGTGGGGCGGACTTGTTTTTTTAGAAAAAGAATACTACATTTGCACTCCATTTGAATGAATGGCGTGCATTTTTTTACGGGAGTAGCTCAATTGGTAGAGTAGTGGTCTCCAAAACCATTGGTTGTAGGTTCGAGTCCTACCTCCCGTGCAATAGAAGTAAATAGAATCACAATGGGAAAGTTGACGAAATTCTTCAATGACACAGTAGAGGAGATGCGGAACAAAGTATCTTGGCCTACCTACGCAGAGCTTCAAAAAAGCTCTATTTTAGTGTTGGTAGGGTCTGTTGTGTTTGCAGTCATTGTGGGTGCTATGGACTTTGTTTACGACTCCACCCTGGAATGGTTTTATAACCAATTCTAAAAAAGAAGAGCTGGAGAAATGGCAGATTTAAAATGGTATGTAGTGCGCGCGGTTTCAGGACAAGAAAAGAAAGCAAAGTCTTATCTTGAAAATGAAGTAGCGCGTCACAATCTTACGGAGATGGTGCCTCAGGTGCTAATTCCGTCAGAGAAAGTTTATGAGATGCGTAACGGGAAAAAACGCGTGAGAGAACGCAGCTTTTTTCCCGGTTATGTATTAGTGCACGCTGATATTTCAAATGGTGAAGTAGAGCACCTGATCACTAGTACCCCAGGAGTTATAGGTTTTCTGGGGGCTAACGGTGGTAATGCCACTACAAAGCCCGTTCCTTTGAGGATGTCTGAAGTCAACCGCATCTTAGGTAAAGTTGACGAGACCTCTGAGGAAGTTGAGACTCTGGAGACCCCGTTTATTGTGGGAGAGACAGTGAAGGTGATGGATGGCCCATTCAATGGTTTCTCTGGAACAGTAGAGGAAGTGTTTGAGGAGCGTCGCAAACTGAACGTGATGGTGAAGATCTTCGGTAGAAATACACCGGTTGAACTGAACTACATGCAAGTAGAAAAGGAACAGTAGTAATAATTAATAATGGCAAAAGAAATAAAAGGTTACCTGAAACTTCAGGTAAAGGGAGGCGCCGCGAATCCTGCACCGCCGATTGGACCTGCTCTTGGTTCTAAAGGTCTTAACATTATGGAGTTCTGCAAGCAATTTAATGCGAGAACCCAGGATAAGGCTGGCCAAGTTTGCCCAGTTTTGATTACGATCTATACAGATAAGTCGTTTGACTTTGTAATTAAGACTCCTCCAGCACCAGTTTTGTTGATGGATGCAGCAAAAATCAAAAACGGGTCAAAAGAGCCTAACCGTAACAAAGTTGGTTCTGTGACGTGGGATCAGATTCGCGAGATTGCTGAAATCAAAATGCCTGACTTGAACGCTTTCAAAGTGGAGTCAGCTATGAAATTGGTTGCGGGTACAGCGCGTAGCATGGGTATCACAGTTAAAGGCACTGCTCCCTGGAGTGAGTAATTAAAAAAGCAAATGGCTAGAATTTCTAAAAACAGAAAAGCAGTCTTAGCGAAGTACGACCCTAAAAAAGAGTATTCTTTGTTAGATGCAGCGGGTGTTGTGAAAGAGATTACCTTCACAAAGTTTGATGCCTCTGTTGACATTGATGTGCGCTTAGGAGTTGACCCACGTAAGGCTGATCAAATGGTGAGAGGTGTTGTGACACTTCCACATGGTACAGGTAAAGATGTTCGTGTATTAGTGCTTTGTACTCCTGACAAAGAGCAGGAAGCAAAAGATGCTGGTGCAGACTTCGTTGGTTTAGATGATTATATCCAGAAAATCGAAAAAGGATGGACTGATGTTGATGTAATTATCACGATGCCAGCGGTAATGGCAAAAGTAGGTAGACTAGGAAGAATCTTAGGACCACGTAACTTGATGCCTAACCCTAAAGCTGGTACCGTAACTACTGACGTTGCCAAGGCGGTGAAAGAAGTAAAAGCTGGTAAGATTGACTTTAAAGTTGATAAAACCGGTATCATTCATACAAGCATTGGAAAAGTGTCTTTTGGACCAGATCAGATTGCAGCCAACGCGGCTGAGGTAATTGCTACCTTGAATCGTTTAAAGCCATCTTCAGCCAAAGGAACTTATATCAAGAGCGTCACATTGTCTAGTACAATGAGCCCTGGTGTGGTAGTTGACAAAAACTCAATCTAACGAGAAAAAGAGATGACACGGGAAGAGAAAGAAATCATTGTACGTGACTTAAGCGAAAAGTTAGCCAATAACTCTTTCGTTTACATCACGGACGCTTCAGACTTAACGGTAGCCACTATCAACAAATTCAGAAGATTGTGTTTTGATAGAGGTATAGAGTACAAAGTGTACAAAAACACTCTGATACGCAAAGCCTTAGACACCCTTGATGTGGATACGTCTTCATTAGACGTGGCTTTGAAAGGGTCTTCAGGACTTCTATTTGAAGCAACAACAGGAAATGCTCCGGCAAAATTGTTGTTAGACTTCCGCAAAGGCGGAAACAAAAAGCCCTTGTTAAAAGGAGCTTACATTGACAGCAGCATTTACATTGGAGAAGAGCAGCTAGATACCCTCAGCAAGATCAAATCTAAAGAGGAGCTTATTGGTGAGATCATCGGCTTGCTTCAATCACCTGCCAAAAACGTTATTTCTGCCCTTCAGAGCGGTGGCAATGTGTTGGCTGGCGTGCTTAAAACGTTATCAGAGAGAGAACAATAATTTCAATTTTAAAACAACTTTTAATTACTAATAAAAATGGCAGATTTGAAAGCATTCGCTGAGCAGTTGGTTAACTTAACTGTTAAAGAAGTTAATGAACTTGCTACAATTCTTAAGGATGAGTATGGTATTGAACCAGCAGCTGCTGCTCCAGTAATGGTAGCCGGTGGTGCTGCCGGTGGAGATGCTGGTGCTGCTGCTGAGGAGAAAACTTCATTTGATGTTGTCCTTAAATCAGCTGGTGCCTCTAAACTAGCAGTTGTGAAACTGGTAAAAGAATTGACTGGCCTTGGCTTGAAAGAAGCGAAAGAGCTTGTTGATGGTGCTCCAAAACCATTGAAAGAAGGTGTTGCTAAAGATGAAGCTGATTCATTGAAAAAGCAATTGGAAGAAGCTGGTGCTGAAGTGGAGGTTAAGTAATCCACACACTACCTTCCATTACCACAAAGGGTTAGACCTGGCATTTTCGTCAGGTCTTTTCCTGTTTGTACCTAGAAAAGTTTTTTCTAGAAGATAAGTGCCTTAGAACAGACCGTTATTAGGCATGACAAAGTTTAAACGTTAAAATCTGACAACTTTGGCAACAAGTAAAACGACAGAGCGGATCAATTTTGCCTCCATTAATTCTGTGATTGATTATCCAGACTTCTTGGATGTGCAGTTGCAGTCATTCAAAGACTTTTTCCAGTTGGAAACAGCTGCCGAAAACCGCACGGAAGAAGGTCTTTTCAAAGTATTCGCTGAAAATTTCCCAATTTCTGATTCCCGCGAAAATTTCGTTCTGGAATTTGTGGACTACCACGTAGATCCTCCAAAATATTCAGTTGACGAATGTATTGACCGCGGATTAACATATTCTGTTCCACTAAAAGCAAAACTTCGTCTGATCTGTAATGATACAGACAATGAAGATTTTGAAACTATTGAGCAGGAAGTATTCTTGGGCAACATCCCGTACATGACTGAGAAAGGTTCGTTTGTGATTAATGGCGCTGAACGCGTAATTGTATCACAGCTTCACCGTTCTCCAGGGGTGTTTTTTGCGCAAAGCAAACATACCAATGGTACTAAATTATACTCAGCCAGAATTATCCCTTTCAAAGGGTCTTGGATTGAGTTTGCGACAGACGTGAACAACGTTATGTACGCCTACATTGACCGTAAGAAGAAGTTTCCGGTAACAACGCTTCTTCGGGCTATAGGTTACGGTACAGATAAAGACATTCTTGATCTGTTTGGGTTATCAGAAGAAGTAAGTGCTGACAAGAAAACCTTGAAAGGTGTTGTTGGTAGAAAGCTTGCTGCACGGGTTCTGCGCACCTGGACAGAAGATTTTGTTGATGAAGACACCGGAGAGGTGGTTTCAATTGACAGAAACGAAGTCTTATTGGAGCGTGATTCAGAAGTGACAGAAGATGATTTAGATGTTATCACAGATTCTGGGGTAAAGTCTATCATCCTGCACCGTGAAAATGTGAACATTGCAGACTACAGCATCATCTACAATACACTTCAGAAAGATAACTCAAACTCTGAGAAAGAAGCGGTGGAGCAAATCTACCGTCAATTGAGGAACACTGAAGCGCCTGATGAAGAGACTGCCCGAGACATTATCCAGAAACTGTTTTTCAGTGACAAACGGTATGACTTAGGCGATGTTGGCCGTTATAGAATCAATAAGAAGCTAGGACTTGAGCATAACTGGGATGCCAAGGTGTTAACCAATGAAGACATTGTGCTCATTGTGAAATACCTGATCGGTTTGATTAACTCAAGAGCGGTAGTAGATGATATTGACCATTTGAGTAACCGCCGGGTAAGAACCGTTGGCGAGCAGTTATATGCGCAATTTGGGGTAGGTCTGGCCCGTATGGCCAGAACCATCAAGGAGCGTATGAACGTGCGGGACAATGAAGAATTCAAACCGGTTGATCTGATCAACGCCCGTACGCTTTCTTCTGTGATTAACTCGTTCTTCGGAACGAACCAGTTGTCACAGTTTATGGACCAGACCAACCCTCTGGCAGAAATCACGCACAAGCGTAGGGTGTCTGCTCTGGGGCCAGGAGGTCTTTCAAGAGAGCGCGCCGGTTTTGAGGTTCGTGACGTTCACTATACCCATTATGGCCGTCTTTGTACCATTGAAACACCAGAGGGACCAAACATTGGACTGATCTCCTCGCTCTGCGTGCATGCGCGCGTAAATAGCATGGGCTTCATTGAAACTCCTTACCGCAATGTGGTAGAGGGAAAAGTAGATATGAACTCAGGTGTAAAATACCTGACTGCTGAAGAAGAAGATACCCACCACATTGCTCAGGCAAATGCCTTGATTGATGAGAATGGTAACTTTATCAATGATAAAGTTAAAGGCCGTTTTGAGGGTGACTTCCCGGTAGTTGAGCCAGAACGCTACACTTACATGGACGTTGCTCCAAACCAGATTGTGTCAGTGGCTGCGTCATTGATTCCTTTCCTGGAACATGATGATGCGAACCGTGCCTTGATGGGATCTAACATGCAGCGTCAGGCGGTTCCACTGTTGAAACCGCAGGCTCCAATTGTAGGAACTGGTCTGGAAGGAAGAGCTGCCCTTGACTCCAGAGCTCTGGTAAGAGCAGAAGGTGATGGGGAGGTTCACTTTGTTGATGCGAACAAAATCATCATTCGGTATGACCTCACTGATGAGGAAAAACTGGTGAGTTTTGACGCTGAATATGTGACCTATGACCTGATCAAATTCCGTCGGACTAACCAGGATACTTGTATCAACTTAACGCCTATTGTTAAGAAGAACGAAAGAGTTGTGAAGGGTCAGCCGTTGTGCGAAGGATACGCTACAAACCAGGGAGAACTTGCTTTAGGAAGAAACCTGCAGGTGGCGTTCATGCCTTGGCAGGGATATAACTTTGAGGATGCGATTGTGATCTCTGAGAAAGTTGTTAGAGATGACATCTTTACCTCAATTCACATTGAAGAGTTTGAACTGGAGGTTCGGGAAACGAAGAGAGGCGAAGAAGAATTAACTTCTGAGATTCCAAATGTCAGCGAAGAGGCAGTTCGTAACTTAGATGAGAATGGTATCATCAGAATTGGTGCTGAAGTTCGTGAAGGGGACATTCTGATTGGTAAAATCACTCCTAAAGGTGAGACAGACCCAACGCCAGAAGAAAAACTTCTGCGTGCTATCTTCGGTGATAAAGCCGGTGATGTGAAGGATGCCTCGTTGAAAGCGCCGCCATCTTTGAATGGGGTGGTGATAGAGACAAAACTTTTCTCTCGTCCTAAGAAAGATAAGAACCTCCGCGCCAAAGCGAAGAAAGAGGTGGAAGATCTGAAAGCGAAATACAACAGTGAACTCAAAGCCGTGAAGAACGTGATGATTGAGAAGCTGGTAGAATTGCTTGAGGGGAAAACAAGCCAGGGTGTTCGTCACCGTTTTGGGGATGAAATCTTGACCAAAGGTGCCAAGTTTGGCAAAAAGAACATCACTGATGCGCTTTTCCCAGACAAGAACCCTTACAAAGATGAAAGCAACTATGCTGTTCCGGAAGAAGTGAACATGTTCAAGGACCTGATCCTTGAAGGATGGACTGCTGACGAGCAAACAAACAAGATGTTGCTGGAACTGGTGAAGAATTATACCAAGCGTCGTAACACCATCTCTGCCCGCTTCAAGCGTGATAGATTCACTTTAGAAGTAGGAGATGAGTTGCCAGCAGGTATTGTGCAGCTAGCTAAAGTGTACATCGCTAAGAAGCGTAAGCTGAAAGTGGGTGACAAGATGGCGGGTCGTCACGGTAACAAAGGGGTTGTTGCCCGTATTGTACGCGAGGAAGACATGCCGTTCCTGGAAGACGGAACACCCATGGATATTGTGTTGAACCCACTTGGGGTACCTTCCAGGATGAACATTGGGCAGATCTATGAAACAGTTTTAGGATGGGCTGGATTAAGGTTAGGGCGTACTTATGCCACACCAATCTTTGACGGTGCCACTGAGGAACAAGTTTCGGCTGAACTGACAGAGGCTAACTTGCCTCGCTTCGGCCGGTCTTACCTGTTTGATGGCCTAAGCGGAGACCGCTTTGACCAACCCGTAACGGTAGGTGTAATTTACATGCTGAAACTGGGTCACTTGGTAGACGATAAGATGCACGCCCGTTCAATTGGACCATACTCACTCATTACGCAGCAGCCGTTGGGTGGTAAAGCACAATTTGGTGGTCAGCGTTTTGGTGAGATGGAGGTATGGGCATTGGAGGCCTTCGGGGCTGCCAACGTTCTGCAGGAGATCTTAACTGTGAAGTCTGATGATGTGATTGGCCGTGCCAAAGCATACGAAGCCATTGTGAAAGGCGACGTGTTGCCTAAGCCGAACATCCCTGAGTCTTTCAACGTGTTGATCCACGAACTCAGAGGCTTGGCCTTGGAAATTACGCTGGACTAAAAAGCTGTTTTGGAGGAGATTTCAGAAAAAGAGGCCAAAAACGCCTTTGTCTGGAATCTCCCTCATCTGCGTTAGGAGAGCTGCTTAGTAAAAAGGAATTTTACATATCTAGCAACACATAACATGGCGTTAGCAAGAAATAAAAAATTAATCCAGGACTTCTCTAAAGTTACCATCAGCTTGGCTTCTCCAGAATCAATTCTGGAGAGATCAAACGGAGAGGTAACAAAACCGGAAACCATCAACTACAGAACCTACAAGCCAGAAATGGGCGGTTTGTTCTGTGAGCGGATTTTCGGGCCAGTGAAGGATTGGGAGTGCCACTGCGGGAAATATAAGAGAATCAGGTACAAAGGGATTATCTGTGACCGTTGCGGTGTTGAAGTAACTGAGAAAAAAGTGCGCCGTGAGCGCATGGGGCATATTGAGTTGGTGGTACCGGTAGCGCATATCTGGTATTTCAAGTCATTGCCAAATAAAATTGGATATCTGTTAGGTTTACCAACCAAGAAGCTTGACCAGATTATCTATTATGAGCGCTATGTAGTGATTCAGCCAGGTATCTTGGGCGAAGACAGTGTAAACATGCTGGACTTCCTCACTGAAGATGAGTACCTGGACATGATTGACAAGTTGCCACGCGAGAACCAAATGTTGGACAACAACGATCCAAACAAGTTCATCGCGAAGATGGGGGCTGAGGCGCTGCAAATGTTGCTGGAACGCATCAATCTGGATGACCTTTCTTACGAGCTACGTTACTCTGCTGCTCATGAGACTTCTCAGCAGCGGAAAGCAGAAGCACTGAAGCGCCTACGGGTGGTAGAGGCGTTCCGCGATGCGGCTACCAGAATTGAGAACAAACCTGAGTGGATGGTGATCAGGATGGTGCCAGTTATTCCGCCAGAATTGCGCCCTCTAGTTCCATTGGATGGTGGCCGTTTCGCTACTTCTGACTTAAATGACCTGTACCGCCGTGTGATTATCCGGAACAACCGTCTGAAGCGTTTGATTGAGATCAAAGCACCAGAGGTGATCCTCCGGAATGAGAAGCGTATGTTGCAGGAAGCCGTAGACTCCTTGTTTGACAACTCACGTAAGGTGAATGCGGTTCGTGCAGAAGGTAACCGTGCGCTGAAGTCACTTTCAGATATGCTGAAGGGTAAGCAGGGACGTTTCCGTCAGAACTTACTTGGAAAGCGTGTGGACTACTCTGGCCGTTCGGTGATTGTGGTTGGTCCAGAATTGAAACTACACGAGTGTGGTTTGCCTAAGAATATGGCCGCTGAGCTTTTCAAGCCGTTCATCATCCGTAAGCTTATTGAGCGCGGTATTGTGAAAACGGTGAAGTCTGCGAAGAAAATAGTTGATCGTAAAGATCCGGTAGTTTGGGATATCCTGGAAAATGTATTGAAGGGACACCCAGTACTGCTGAACCGTGCTCCTACGCTTCACCGATTAGGTATCCAGGCCTTCCAGCCAAAGCTGATTGAAGGAAAAGCGATTCAGCTGCACCCATTGGTAACCACAGCCTTCAACGCCGACTTTGACGGTGACCAGATGGCGGTACACGTTCCCCTTGGACCGGCCGCAATTCTGGAAGCCTCTATGTTGATGCTGGCTTCACATAACATTTTGAACCCTGCCAACGGTGCCCCAATTGCAGTACCTTCTCAGGACATGGTGTTGGGTCTGTATTATGTAACCAAAGGTAAGCGCTCTACAGAAAATGAGAAGATTGCCGGCGAAGGTATGTCTTTCTACAGTGCTGAAGAAGTAATCATCGCCATCAATGAAGGTCGCTTGTCTAAGCATGCCTTTATCAAAGTGCGTGTGAAAGTACTGGATGAGAATAACCAATTGGTTACTAAACTCATTGAAACAGTAGCTGGCCGTGTGCTATTCAACCAATTCGTGCCAGAAGAAGTTGGGTACGTAGACGAACTCTTGTCTAAGAAGAAATTGCAGCAGATTATCTCCCGCGTGTTCAAAGTAACAGGTATGGCGAGAACTGCTCAATTCCTGGATGATATTAAAACCCTTGGATTCCAGTCTGCTTACAAAGGCGGTCTGTCAATGGGCTTGGGTGACATTGTGATCCCTAAAGAAAAAGATATTCTGGTGGAGCAGGCTAAAAAAGATGTAGACGCTGTATGGGCGAACTACTCAATGGGTCTGATCACAGATAACGAACGTTACAACCAGGTGATTGATATCTGGACGCGTATCAACAACCAGATTACTGAAACGTTGATGAACCGTCTTGAGAAAGATGACCAAGGTTTCAACTCCATCTTTATGATGATGCACTCCGGAGCCCGTGGTTCCAGAGAGCAGATTCGTCAGCTGGGAGGTATGCGGGGTCTGATGGCGAAGCCTCAGAAATCATTGCAGGGTTCAGTAGGAGAGATCATTGAAAACCCAATTCTTTCCAACTTTAAAGAAGGTCTGGATGTAATTGAGTACTTTATCTCTACCCACGGTGCCCGTAAAGGTCTTGCAGATACCGCCTTGAAAACGGCAGATGCTGGTTATCTAACCCGTCGTTTGGTAGACGTGTCACAAGATGTAATTGTGAATGAAGCTGACTGCGGTACCCTTCGCGGCCTGGAAGTGAGTGCACTGAAAGACAATGAAGATATCGTTGAGTCTCTTTCTGAGCGTATCTTGGGTCGTGTGAATGTGCATGATATCATTGATCCTCTCACAGGAGAGATGATTCTGGAGTCAGGAGGCGAAATCACAGAAGAGGTTGCCAGAATGATTGAAAATACGGCTATTGAAAGTGTTGAAATTCGTTCAGTACTAACCTGTGAGACCAAGCGTGGTATTTGTGCCAAATGCTATGGCCGTAACTTGTCTACTGGCCGCATGGTTCAGAAAGGAGAGGCCGTTGGTGTGATCGCTGCCCAATCAATTGGAGAGCCGGGTACACAGCTGACACTCCGTACCTTCCACGTGGGTGGTACTGCGTCTAACATTGCCGTTGATGCTGCTATCCGTGCTAAATTCAATGGGGTAATCGAGTTTGAAGACGTAAGAACCATTGATACCACCAATGCTGAAGGTGAACCTGTGAAAGTAGTAATGGGTCGTTCAGGGGAAGTGAAAATTACAGAGGCCGGTACAGGTAAGTTATTGATCAGCAACCACGTTCCTTACGGTTCATTCTTAGTGGTAGATGAGGGACAAACCGTTGCCAAAGGTGATGAGCTATGTAACTGGGATCCATACAATGCGGTTATCTTATCTGAATTTGATGGTACCATTGCGTATGACTCTATCATTGATGGCATCACATTCCGTGAGGAATCAGATGAGCAGACAGGTCACCGTGAGAAAGTAATCATTGAGACCAAAGATAAAACTAAGAACCCTGCTATAGTTGTTAACCCTGCCAGTGGAGAGCCTAAAGGGTATAATATCCCGGTTGGGGCGCATATCACAGTAGAAGATGGTCAGCGCATCAAAGCGGGCCAGATTGTTGCTAAGATCCCACGTGCAATTGGTAAAACACGCGATATCACTGGTGGTCTGCCACGAGTTACCGAGCTCTTTGAAGCCCGTAACCCGTCTAACCCAGCAGTTGTGAGCGAGATAGATGGGGTGGTAACGTATGGTGGTGTGAAACGCGGTAACCGCGAAATCTATATTGAATCAAAAGATGGAGTGAAGAAGAAGTACATGGTACCTCTTTCCAAACACATCCTGGTTCAGGATAATGACTTCGTACGTGCCGGTGTTCCGTTATCAGATGGTGCCATCACGCCTAATGACATCCTGAACATTCAAGGCCCTGGTGCGGTGCAAGAGTACTTAGTGAATGAAATTCAGGAAGTATACCGCTTGCAAGGGGTGAAAATCAATGACAAACACATTGAAGTGGTGGTTCGTCAGATGATGCAGAAGGTGAACGTAATTGATCCAGGAGATACCAGCTTCCTGGAGAACCAGACGGTTGATAAAGTTACGTTCATGGAAGAGAATGACATGATCATAGATATGAAAGTAGTGGAAGATGCAGGTGACTCAGCTGCCATGAAACCAGGTATGATTGTGACGGCTCGCCGTCTGCGGGATGAGAACTCAAGCCTGAAGCGTCGGGACTTGCGATTAGTGACCGTGCGTGATGCGCAGCCAGCAGTCTCAAGACCAACGTTACAAGGTATTACTCAAGCCTCACTGGGTACGCAAAGCTTTATTTCGGCAGCTTCCTTCCAGGAAACTACCAAAGTGTTAAGTGAAGCGGCCATTAAAGGTAAAGCAGATGAACTGCTGGGCTTGAAAGAAAACGTAATTGTTGGTCACCTAATTCCTGCCGGAACGGGCTTACGTGAATACACCAAATTGATTGTAGGCTCCAAAGAAGAGTATGAAGCTCTTTCAGCCAGCAGACAGTCCGGGGTAAGAACAAAGCAAGGCGAACTGCAAGAGAGATAAAATGGCAGCAGCAGAACAACAAGGACAAATCAACATAGAGTTGACTGAAGAGATTGCTGAGGGCGAGTATGCAAATCTGGCCATGATAGCACATTCTCACAGTGAATTTGTGATTGACTTTATCCGGCTTATGCCCGGTATCCCAAAGGCAAAAGTTAAATCAAGAGTGGTGATTACTCCAGAGCATGCCAAGCGTTTTTTGGCTGCTTTGGAGGAAAACATTCTGAAATATGAGCAAAGTTTTGGAGTGATTAAGCAAACGCCTGAGGCCCCAAGCTTTCCTCTAAATTTTGGTGGAACAATTGGCGAAGCATAAGCCGCTAATAATTAATGAATTAAAACTTTGATTTTGCAAAGTGATTTTTATACCTTTGCAAACCATTTTTTGAAGAGAGAAATCAGTTTAAAAAGTTAGTAAATGCCTACTATACAACAATTAGTAAGAAAGGGAAGAGAAGCGCTAACATCAAAGTCTAAGTCTCCAGCTCTTGACTCATGCCCGCAGAGACGTGGGGTGTGCACACGCGTTTACACAACCACACCTAAGAAGCCAAACTCAGCGATGAGAAAAGTGGCTCGTGTGCGTTTGACAAACGGCAAAGAAGTCAATGCCTATATCCCGGGTGAAGGCCACAACCTGCAAGAGCACTCCATCGTGCTTATCAGAGGTGGTCGTGTGAAAGACTTACCAGGTGTAAGATACCACATCATTCGTGGTGCGTTAGATACTGCCGGTGTAAACGGTCGTCTACAGTCCCGTTCTAAATACGGTGCAAAACGTCCTAAACCAGGTCAGCCAGCAGCTGCTGCAGGAAAAGGCGGTAAGAAAAAATAATTGAGTTAAGACAATGAGAAAAGCGAAACCAAAGAAGAGAATTCTTCTTCCTGATCCAAAATACAAAGAAACTCTGGTTACCCGTTTTGTAAACTACCTGATGGTAGACGGTAAAAAGAGTGTGGCATACAAGATTTTTTACGATGCTTGCGATTTAGTTGAGAAAAGAACTAAAGAGAGCGGGTTAGATACCTGGAAAAAAGCATTGAACAACATCATGCCAGGTGTAGAGGTAAAATCCCGCCGTGTAGGTGGTGCAACTTTCCAGGTGCCAACTGAGGTGCGTCCGGACAGAAAGATTTCTCTTGGTATCAAATGGATGATCTCATACGCTCGCAAGAGAGGTGAGAAGACCATGATGGATAAATTAGCTGGTGAGATCATCGCAGCTGCCAAAGGAGAGGGTGCTGCTGTGAAGAAAAAAGATGATACGCACAGAATGGCGGAAGCTAACAAGGCATTCTCGCATTTCAGATTCTAAGAATGGCTAGAGACTTAAAATTCACAAGAAACATAGGGATTGCCGCGCACATTGATGCCGGTAAGACCACAACGACAGAGCGTATCCTTTACTATGCTGGTGTAAGCCACAAAATAGGAGAGGTGCACGATGGAGCTGCCACCATGGACTGGATGGAGCAGGAGCAGGAAAGAGGTATCACCATTACTTCTGCCGCTACTACTGTAAACTGGGACTACAGAGGTGACAAATACCATATCAACATCATTGATACTCCAGGTCACGTTGACTTTACCGTAGAGGTAAACCGTTCCCTGCGCGTATTGGATGGTCTGGTTTTCTTGTTTAGTGCAGTAGATGGTGTTGAGCCACAGTCTGAGACAAACTGGAGACTTGCCGATAACTACAAAGTAGCCCGTATCGGTTTCGTAAACAAAATGGACCGTTCCGGTGCCGATTTCCTTGCCGTATGTAAGCAAGTGAAAGAGATGCTGGGCAGCAATGCCGTAGCGCTTCAGTTGCCAATTGGTGCTGAAGATGACTTCAAGGGTGTGGTTGACTTGGTGAACTTCAGAGGTATAGAGTGGAATGAGCACGACAAAGGGATGACCTTTAGAGAAGTTCCAATTCCTGACGATATGTTGGAGGAAGCCACAGAGTACCGCGAGAAGTTACTGGAAGCAGTAGCAGACTACGATGAGTCTCTGATGGAGAAATACTTTGATGATCCTGAAACGATCACTGAAGCAGAAATCATGAACGCGCTTCGTAAAGCAACTATTGATATGGCCATTGTGCCTATGCTTTGCGGTTCTTCTTTCAAGAACAAAGGTGTACAAACCATGCTTGACTATGTGATGGCTTTGATTCCATCACCTCTGGACAAGGACAACATTGTTGGTACCAACCCAGATACCGGCGAAGAAGTAGTGCGTAAGCCAAGCGAAAGCGATCCTTTTGCCGGCCTTGCCTTCAAAATCGCTACCGACCCTTATGTAGGACGCCTTTGCTTTGTGCGTGCCTATTCAGGAGTGTTGGAGTCTGGTTCGTATGTGTACAATACCCGTTCTAACAACAAAGAGCGTATTTCCCGTATCTTCCAGATGCACGCCAACAAGCAGAACCAAATCGAAAGATTGGCTGCTGGTGACATCGGGGCGGTAGTAGGCTTCAAGGACATCAAGACAGGAGATACCCTTTGCGATCAGAATGCGAAAATCGTTCTGGAGTCTATGGACTTCCCTGAGCCAGTAATCGGTTACGCTATTGAGCCTAAAACGCAGGCTGACTCTGATAAAATGGGTATGGCAATTGCCAAACTTATTGAAGAAGATCCAACCTTGCAGGTGAACACCGATGAAGAGACCGGCCAAACTATCCTGAGAGGTATGGGCGAGCTTCACCTGGAGATCATCATTGACCGTATGAAGCGGGAATTCAAGGTTGAACTGAACCAAGGGGCACCACAGGTTGCGTACAAAGAAACCATCACCAAAGCAGTTGAGCACCGTGAGGTGTACAAGAAGCAGTCCGGTGGTCGTGGTAAATTCGCGGACATTGTGTTCACCATGGGCCCACGTGAGGACGGAAAACAAGGTCTTGAGTTTGAGAACGCCATTGTTGGTGGTGTGATCCCAAGAGAATTCATTCCTCCTGTGCAGAAAGGATTTGAAGAAGCAATGAAAAATGGTATCCTTGCTGGTTTCCCAGTAGATTCCATGAAAGTTCGCTTGTTCCACGGTTCTTTCCACGATGTTGACTCCGATGCATTGTCGTTTGAATTAGCAGCCCGTGCTGGTTTTAAAGAAGCAGGTAAGCAATGTGCTCCTAAACTTCTTGAGCCAATCATGGCGGTAGATGTGGTGACTCCAGATGAGTACACAGGTCCAGTTACCGGTGACTTGAACAGAAGAAGAGGTATCATGAAAGGAATGGATACCAAAGGTACTTCAACTGTGGTGAAAGCTGATGTTCCTTTGTCTGAACTGTTCGGTTATGTAACTGATTTACGTACCATCACTTCAGGAAGAGCAACTGCTTCCCTTACTTTCTCTCACTACGAGCAAGTACCACAAAACCTGGCAGATGGGATCATTGCAAAAATTAAAGGGACTTCGAAATAGTTGAAATAGAATGAATCAAAAGATCAGAATCAAACTGAAATCTTACGATCACAATCTGGTTGATAAATCATCAGAGAAAATCGTGAAAGCGGTAAAAGCAACTGGTGCGATCGTGAGTGGTCCTATTCCTTTGCCTACCGAGAAAGATATCTTCACTGTTCTTCGTTCACCGCACGTGAACAAGAAAGCAAGAGAGCAGTTCCAACTTTGTACCTATAAAAGACTAGTAGATATTTACTCTACTTCTTCTAAAACGGTAGATGCTTTGATGAAGCTTGAATTACCAAGCGGCGTTGATGTTGAAATCAAAGTTTGATAAGACATACTGGGTAAAAAAAGGGAGAGGGTTACCTCTCCCTTTTTTATTGTAGTCTCCAATTTTCAAGACATTACAAGATATCATTGGTATTTAGTGATTAGTAAATATTAAATAAAAGAAAAAGCAAAATGTTATGATGCATTAAGATTACATTTTAAAGAAGTGTTATAGCACACGAGCTGCACAGGAAAGCAGTTTTTGTATAAAGATTTAGTTATGAATCATATATCAAAGTGAAATTCCAAAAGAAAACCTTACTGCCTGAAAACAAATAATTTAGGATAGCTTGTAAAATAAAAATTAAATATAGAACTTTGCACTCCCGAAAAGAACCCTAGTGGGTTTAAGTATAAATTGTTTAAATAAAAAGTAGAATGCCTGGAATTATCGGTAAGAAAATCGGAATGACAAGCCTCTTCACACCTGAAGGGAAGAGCGTGGCCTGTACTTTGATTCAAGCAGGACCATGTGTAGTAACTCAGGTTAAAACACAAGAAACAGATGGCTATACAGCTGTTCAGCTTGGGTACGGAGAGAAGAAGGTTAAAAGAACTAGCAAAGCGCTAGCTGGACACTTTGCCAAAGCAAACACCACCGCTAAGAAAAAATTAGTGGAGTTTAGACTAGATGATGTAGCCTCCTACTCATTAGGTGATGAAGTTAACGTTGCTCTTTTTGAAGAAGGAGAGTTTGTGGATGTTGTGGGTACTTCAAAAGGGAAAGGCTTCCAAGGGGTAGTAAAACGCTATAACTTTGGTGGTGTTGGCGGCCAGACTCACGGTCAGCACAACAGAGCAAGGCACCCTGGTTCAATTGGAGCATGTTCATGGCCATCCAGAGTATTCAAGGGAATGCGTATGGCTGGAAGAATGGGCGGTGACCGTGTTAAAGTTCAGAACTTGCGCGTACTGCGCATTTTGCCAGAGCAAAACGTTTTAGTAGTGAGCGGTTCTATCCCGGGCGCTAAAAATTCATTTATTGTAGTTGAGAAATAAGATGGAGCTATCAGTTTTCAATAGTAAAGGTGAAGATACTGGAAGGAAAGTAGCCCTTCCGGAGTCGGTGTTCGGTATTGAGCCAAATGAGCACGCGATGTATCTGGATGTTAAACAATACTTAGCAAACCAGCGCCAGGGAACACATAAATCTAAAGAGCGCAATGAAGTTGCAGGCTCTACTAAAAAGATCAAACGCCAAAAAGGTACCGGTGGCGCTAGAGCAGGTTCTTTAAAGTCACCAGTATTTGTTGGGGGAGGTCGTATTTTTGGGCCAAGACCAAGAAACTACAGCTTCAAGTTAAATAAGAAGTTGAAAGCGTTAGCAAGACTTTCTGCACTTTCTACTTTGGCAAAAGATGAGCGTCTGGTGTTAGTAGATAACATCACCATTGATACCCCTAAAACTAAAAGCTTCGCTAATATTCTTCAAAGCTTAAAGGTTGGAGAAAGAAAGACATTGGTTGTAACCAAAGAAGCGAATACAAATGTGGTTCTGTCTAGCAGAAACCTTCCTAAAGTAAAAGTAGCTACTCCTGGTGCTTTAACAACATATGATTTGTTGAATGCTGATAAGGTAGTTTGTTTAGAGGAATCTCTTTCTGTGTTTGAAGAAATTTACGCGAATAAATAATGAGTATCTTAAAAAGACCATTATTGACTGAAAAGCTTACCGCTTTGAATGAAGTAGGTAAATATGCTTTTGAAGTTGATAGAAAAGCAAATAAGATTGAGATCAAGAAAGCGATCCAATCCAGATACGGAGTTACAGTAGAGAAAATTTCTACTATGAGAACCCAAGGAAAACTTAAGTCCCGCAATACCAAATCTGGCGTTGTAACCGGACGTACAGCATCCTCTAAGAAGGCGATTGTTACTTTGAAAGAAGGGGAAGTAATCGATTTCTATAGCGGTATATAAGCAATAACTAGAATGGCATTAAAGAAACTAAGACCAACAACACCAGGTCAAAGATTTAGAATAGCGCCGGCCTTCACAGAAATTACGAAGAGCGAGCCGGAGAAATCTTTGTTGGCATCCAAGAAAAAATCTGGTGGACGCAACAACGCAGGTAAAATGACCATGCGCTACATTGGTGGCGGTCATAAAAAGAGATTCCGTATCATTGACTTTAAAAGATCTAAATACGGCGTTCCTGCAACTGTAAAGGCGATTGAATACGATCCCAATAGAACAGCACGTATTGCACTGTTGTACTATGCAGATGGTGAGAAAGCCTATATCATTGCACCAGCAGGCTTGGCTGTAGATGCAACCGTGGTGTCAGGACCAGGAGTAGCACCTGAGGTTGGAAACGCTTTACCTCTTTCTGATATTCCTTTAGGTACTATAGTTCATAATATTGAACTGGCACCCGGACAAGGAGCTGTATTAGCAAGAAGTGCTGGCTCTTATGCGCAGCTAGTTGCTCGTGAAGGCCGCTATGCAACCTTAAAATTACCTTCCGGTGAAATGAGAATGGTACTTGTAAACTGTATGGCTACAGTTGGTACTGTATCAAACGCTGACCATATGAACGTGAAGCTTGGAAAAGCAGGACGTAGCAGATGGATGGGTATTAGACCAAGAGTGAGAGGTGTAGCCATGAACCCTGTAGATCACCCAATGGGAGGTGGTGAAGGTAAGTCATCTGGAGGTCACCCAAGATCACGTAAAGGTCTTTACGCTAAAGGTCAGAAGACTAGGAATAAAAATAAATTTTCTGAGAACCTGATTGTTAATAGAAGGAAAAAATAACTAATGGCAAGATCATTAAAAAAAGGGCCTTATATTGACTACAGGCTCGATAGAAAAGTGCAGACAATGGATGAGTCTGGAAAGAAAGCAGTGATCAAAACATGGTCACGTCGTTCTATGATTTCTCCAGATTTTGTTGGTCATACCTTTGCAGTGCACAATGGGAATAAATTCATTCCAGTGTATGTAACGGAGAACATGGTAGGCCATAAGTTAGGTGAATTTGCACCTACCAGAAACTTCAGAGGCCACATTGCTAAGAAAGATAAAGGTAAAAGATAATGGAAGCGGTTGCTAAATTAAATAATGTACCTAGCTCACCACGTAAGATGAGATTGGTAGCGAACTTGATTCGCGGTAAAAGTGTTACCCGCGCATTAGGTTTATTGAAATTTGAAGCGAATGCCGGCGCTCCTAAATTGGAGAAACTTCTTTTGTCTGCTTTATCAAACTGGCAAGCAGCTAATGAAGATGCCCGCATTGAAGATGCTAATCTGTATATTAAAGAGATTAGAGTAGATGAAGGAAAGATGCTGAAGCGTTTGCGGCCTGCTCCTCAGGGGCGTGGTCACAGAATCAGAAAAAGATCTAACCACGTAACCCTTGTGATTGATTCTAAAGTGGAAGCGGAGCCAGTTGAAACATCTACCTCTAACGAAGCCAAATAGTTAAAATGGGACAAAAAGTTAATCCAGTAGGCCTAAGACTAGGTATTGTTAAAGGCTGGGACTCTAATTGGTTCGGAGGGAAGGATTTCGCTGACAAGCTGATTGAAGACGAAAAGATCCGTAAATACATTCTAGCCCGTATCCCAAAAGGAGGTATTTCAAAAATCATTATTGAGAGAACTCTTAAAAGAATCACTATTACTATCAATACTGCCCGCCCAGGTGTGGTGATTGGTAAAGGTGGTCAAGAGGTTGATAAGATAAAAGAAGAGCTAAAGAAGATCACTAGCAAAGATGTTCAGATTAACATATTTGAAATTAAGCGTCCGGAACTGGATGCTAAATTGGTAGGTGAATCAGTAGCTCAGCAATTACAAGCGCGTATCTCTTTTAGGAGAGCTATGAAACAAGCCATTGCTTCTGCGATCAGAGTGGGTGCTGAAGGTATTAAAATCCAGGTTTCAGGCCGTTTAGGTGGGGCTGAGATGGCACGTACTGAGCATTACAAAGAAGGTCGTACTCCTTTACATACCCTAAGAGCTGATATAGACTATGCTTTATCAGAAGCACAAACTGTTTATGGTAAGCTAGGTATCAAAGTGTGGATCTTCAAAGGAGAAGTTTTCGGTAAGCGTGATTTATCTCCTAATGCTGGTCAGCAGAGTGGTGGTTCTTCTTCAGCTCCTCGTAACGAAAGAGGTGAAAGAGGTAACGACCGTGGCGACCGTAGAGACAGCCGCAAGCGTCCAGCTGATGCCAACCAAAAGCGCGGAGGCAAGCGCAAGTAGTTGTTAAACCTTTAGGTATTAATTGAAATGTTACAGCCAAAACGGACTAAATATAGAAAGATGCAAAAAGGCCGCGTTCACGGTCTTGCGCACAGAGGGAGTACTATCTCCTTTGGGTCTTTCGCCATCAAATCATTAGAAGCCTCTTGGATCACCAGCCGTCAGATTGAAGCAGCTCGTATTGCAATGACACGTGCTATGAAACGGGAAGGTCAAGTTTGGATTCGTATTTTCCCTGATAAGCCTATCACAAAAAAGCCTGCAGAGGTTCGTATGGGTAAGGGTAAAGGATCTCCTGAGTACTGGGTAGCCGTAGTGAAACCAGGTACTATTATGTTTGAATCTGACGGAGTGTCGCTAGAAGTAGCTCAAGAGTCTTTACGACTGGCTGCTCAAAAGCTACCAGTTAGAACAAAATTTGTTGTACGTAGAGATTACGTTGAGAAATAGTCATGAAGCAGTCAGAAATCAAAGCTCTTTCACTTAATGAAGTGAAAGAGCAACTCAACACAGAGAGAAACAATTTAGTGAACCTAAAGTTCGCCCATGCTATTTCTCCGCTTGAGAATCCTTCCAGAATTAAGCATACAAGAAAAACCATCGCCAGGCTAGAGACGCAGTTGAGGTCTTTAGAGCTCAATGGCTAATATTTGAAACCATGGAGACGAGAAATCTAAGAAAAGAAAAAACTGGACGCGTGGTAAGTAACAAGATGGATAAATCCATCACTGTTATGGTTGAAAGCAAAATGAAACACCCAATCTATGGGAAATTTGTTTCTAAGTCCAAAAAGTTTATGGCTCATGATGAGAATAATGAGTGCGGTATTGGTGATACTGTTCGCATTATGGAAACTCGGCCAATGAGCAAGAACAAATGCTGGCGCTTAATTGAAATTGTAGAAAGAGCTAAATAATATGATACAACAAGAATCAAGACTTACTGTTGCTGATAACAGCGGAGCAAAAGAGGTTCTGTGCATCCGGGTATTGGGTGGTACAGGAAAAAAATATGCCTCTGTTGGTGATAAAATTGTTGTTACCGTAAAATCTGCTCTTTCCTCAGGAAACGTAAAAAAGGGAACTGTTCACAAAGCTGTGATCGTTCGCACTAAGAAAGAGGTTCGTCGTAAAGATGGATCATATATTCGTTTTGATGATAATGCTGCGGTGTTATTGAACAACAACGATGAGCCACGTGGTACGCGCATCTTTGGGCCTGTTGCCCGTGAATTACGCGAAAGACAGTTTATGAAAATTGTTTCTTTGGCTCCTGAAGTATTATAAACACGAGAAGAGAAAACAAGATGTCAAAGCATAAACTTCATGTGAAGAAAGGTGACACTGTTAAAGTGATCGCGGGTGATGATAAAGGTAAAACTGGAACAGTGACCTCTGTTTTAACTGATAAGCAGAAGGTGGTTGTAGAAGGACTTAACCTGGTATCTAAGCACCAAAAGCCCAGCGCTAAAAATCCTAGCGGTGGTATCGTTAAATTGGAAGCTCCTATCCATGCCAGTAATGTAATGTTAGTAGAGCCTTCTACTAATGTAGCAACTAGATCAGGTAAGAAGCTTAACAATGATGGTAAGCTACAACGTTATTCCAAAAAAACTGGAAACTTAATCTAAGATGGCGGCTAGACTTAAAGAGAAATATACAAAAGAAATTACGCCTGCATTGAAAGAGAAATTTCAATACAAGAGCATAATGCAAGTTCCCAAAATCACCAAAATCAGTATTAACAGAGGTATTGGTAATGCTGTTGCTGATAAAAAGCTGGTTGATATTGGAGTTGATGAATTAACCATCATTGCAGGTCAGAAGGCGGTACAAACCAAAGCCAAGAACTCTATCTCTAACTTTAAGTTGAGAGAGGGTATGCCCATTGGTGCCCGCGTTACATTGCGCGGAGAGAAGATGTATGAGTTCTTAGATCGTTTGGTGACCATTGCGCTTCCACGTGTACGTGACTTCAAAGGTATCAGCGACAAAGGTTTTGATGGACGTGGTAACTATACTCTTGGGGTAAAAGAACAAATCATCTTCCCTGAGATCAGCATTGATAAAATCAAATCAATTGCTGGTATGGACATCACTTTTGTGACTACAGCTACAACAGATGAGGAGAGCCTTGAATTGTTGAAAGCTTTTGGTTTACCGTTCGCTAACTTAAAGAAATAACAAAATGGCTAAAGAATCAGCGAAAGCAAGAGAGCTTAAAAGACAAAAATTGGTTGCTAAATATGCAGCTAAAAGAGCTCAATTAAAAGCTGCTGGCGATTATGAAGCTCTAGATAAATTGCCCAAAGACGCTTCTCCTGTTCGGTTGCACAACAGATGCAAATTAACCGGCAGACCAAGAGGCTATATGAGAAAGTTTGGCATCTCTCGCGTTACATTTAGAGAGATGGCTTCTGCCGGCAAGATTCCTGGGGTAACGAAGGCTAGTTGGTAATTATTACTCCTACCATTATTATAGTTAGGAAAACATTAGTATCTTTGCGGCTCCTTAAAAAGAGCGGAATCTAAAAATATAGTCTAATGCATTCAGATCCGATAGCAGATTATTTAACTAGACTACGGAATGCCATCAAGGCAAATCACCGTGTAGTTGAAATTCCGGCTAGCAAAATAAAAAAGGAATTAACCAAGGTTCTCTACGAGAAAGGTTATATCCAAAGTTACAAGTTCGATGATAGCTCAGTTCAAGGCACCATTAAAATAGCTTTGAAGTATGATCCAGCTACAAAGCAGTCTGCTATCGTGAAACTTGAAAGAGTTAGTAAGCCGGGACTCCGTAAGTACGTGCATTTTGATGAGATGCCACGTGTATTGAATGGCTATGGTGTAGCCATCTTAAGCACCTCAAAGGGTGTTATCACTGACAAAGAGGCCAAAGGTCTTAATGTAGGTGGTGAAGTGTTATGTTACGTGTATTAATTTAAGTAGAAATGTCACGGATAGGAAAACTGCCCATCACTCTCCCACAAGGTGTTGAGGTGACGGTAAACCAGGAGAACTTGGTAACAGTGAAAGGTCCTAAAGGAACACTTTCTTCTCAAGTTGATACTGACATACAAGTTGCAATAGAGGATGGAGTATTAACTGTTTCTCGCCCAACAGAACAAAAAAGACATAAAGCCCTTCATGGTCTTTACCGTGCAATTATCAACAACATGGTGGTTGGAGTTAGCACTGGTTATAAGTTGTCTTTGGAGCTGGTAGGTGTGGGTTATAAGGCTACAACTCAAGGACAGAACCTTGAGCTTGCTTTAGGGTACTCTCACAATATCTATGTAGCTCTTCCTGAAGAAATTTCTGCCACTGCGGTGACAGAAAAAGGTAAAGCTCCTGTTATTACCTTAGAAGGTATAGATAAGCAGTTGATAGGACAAGTTGCTGCTAAAATCCGCTCATTACGTAAAGTTGAGCCTTATAAAGGCAAAGGTATTCGTTTCGTGGGTGAGGTTGTTAGAAGAAAAGCTGGTAAAACTGCTTCTAAATAAGTAAGAAAATGGCATTCGATAAAGCAAAAAGAAGACTGAGAATCCGTCGTAGCATCCGTAACAAGGTGTCGGGAACAGCTCAGCGTCCACGTCTGTCTGTCTTCAGAAGCAATAAATTTATTTATGCTCAGCTGATTGATGATGTGCAAGGTATAACATTAGCAAGTTCTTCATCTGCTGCTATTGAAGGAGCAACAGCTTCAAATAAAAGCGAGTCTTCTACTTCAGTAGGTCGTGATATTGCAGCTAAAGCTTTGGAAAAAGGTATCACCGAAGTAGTTTTTGACAGAGGTGGATACTTATACCATGGCAGAGTTAAATCATTAGCAGAAGGGGCTCGTGAAGCGGGTCTTAAATTCTAAGAACATGTCTAAATTAAATATCAAAAACGTTAAGGCGAGCGACATAGAGCTGAAAGAGCGTGTGGTAGCCATTAACCGTGTAGCCAAAGTGGTAAAAGGTGGTAGAAGATTCAGCTTTTCTGCCATTGTGGTTGTAGGTGATGGTAATGGCGTTGTGGGGTACGGCTTAGGAAAAGCAAACGAAGTGACAGATGCTATTGCAAAGGGTATTGATGATGCTAAGAAAAACTTAGTACGTGTTCCTTTGTTCAAACACACTGTGCCTCACCAGATGGAGGGTAAATTCTCCGGTGGTTTTGTATTGATCAAGCCAGCTGCTGCCGGTACCGGTGTAATTGCTGGTGGTGCAATGCGTGCAGTTTTTGAAAGTGCTGGAATCAAAGATGTTTTGGCTAAGTCAAAAGGATCATCTAACCCTCACAACGTGGTTAAAGCTACCTTTGATGCTCTTTCTAAAATGCGTGATCCATTGGTGGTTGCTCAGCAGCGTGGAATTAGTCTTCAACGTGTATTCAACGGGTAATTATGGCAAGTGTAGAAATCACTCAGATAAAAAGTATTATTGATCGTCCGGAGAGACAAAAGCTCACCATGAAAGCTTTAGGTCTTGGTAAGATCAATAAAACTGTCACGAAAGAAATGACTCCTCAGATTGCGGGGATGATTAACCGAGTACAACATTTAGTATCGATTAAGGAGGTCTAAAATGAACTTAAGTAATTTAAAGCCTGCTGAAGGTTCAACTAAGAACCGGAAGAGAATTGGTCGTGGTACCGGTTCTGGTAGAGGAGGAACCTCCACCCGTGGTCATAAAGGAGCTAAATCACGCTCAGGATATTCATCTAAAGCTGGTTTTGAAGGTGGTCAGATGCCATTAGTACGCCGTGTACCTAAATTCGGTTTTAAAAATATTAACCGGGTTGAATACACTGCAGTAAACCTTGATGTTCTTCAGAGCCTGGCATCTAAATCTGGTGCTTCTGTTATTGACTTTGCTGTTTTACGTGAGAACGGATTGGCTTCAAAGAATGATAACATCAAAGTTTTAGGAAGAGGCGAATTAACAACTGCTATTGAGGTTCACGCGCATGCGTTTTCACAAACTGCAGTTGAAGCAATTGAAAAAGCAGGCGGCAAGGTTGTGACTCTGTAACAGATGAAGAAGCTGATTACTACGATTAAGAATATTTTTGCGATTGAAGATTTGCGAGTACGAATCCTAAATACTTTAGGATTCATCGCAATTTTCAGATTAGGTTCCTATGTGGTACTTCCTGGAATTGATCCCAATCAATTGAAAGGTGGTGCCCAGGGGATTTTAGGTTTATTAGATGCCTTTTTAGGTGGAGCATTTAGCAATGCTTCCATTTTTGCATTGGGTATCATGCCTTATATTTCTGCTTCCATCGTTTTACAGCTTCTAACCATTGCAGTTCCTTATTTTCAGAAATTGCAGAAGGAGGGTGAGTCTGGTCGTAAGAAAATCAACCAATACACAAGGGTATTGACTATTGCTATTACTCTTGCTCAATCAGTTGGTTTTCTGGCAACCATCAATGCAGATGCAATAGATCCGTCTGTTGCTGGTCCTCTCTTCACTATTTCTTCCATGATCATCTTAACGGCAGGCACTATGTTCTGTATGTGGTTAGGGGAGAAGATTACAGATAAAGGTATTGGAAATGGTATCTCCATGTTAATCATGATAGGTATTGTTTCTAGGCTCCCTGGCGCATTAGTGGGTGAAGCCCTCGCATTAGGTTTAGGACGAGCACTTATCTTTATTATCGAGTTGCTAGTTCTTTTCTTCGTAGTCATGGGTGTAGTAATGCTAACCCAGGCTATCAGAAGAATTCCAGTGCAATATGCAAAACAAGTAGGTGGGAGCGCTTCTCTACAGGCTGGTCAGAGACAGTTTATCCCTTTGAAAGTTAATGCTGCTGGTGTAATGCCTATTATCTTTGCTCAATCTTTAATGTTCCTTCCGGGCATGATTGCCTCATTCTGGAGAAATGAAAGTGATTTGGCAAATGAAATAGGTAATGTCTTTTCAGATTATACCTCTTGGCAGTATAACCTCTCTTTTGCAGTTTTAATTATTGTTTTCACCTTCTTTTATACTGCTATCAGTGTTAATCCTAATCAGATAGCTGATGATTTGAAAAGAGGTGGGGGCTTTGTTCCGGGAGTTAAACCCGGGTTGGCTACTTCTGAATACATTGATGAAGTTCTTACTCGTATTACGTTCCCAGGTGCATTATTCTTAGCTATTATTGCTATTCTTCCTTCTATTGCTATGCTGTTCGGGATTACCCGAGAATTTGCTGCATTCTTTGGTGGTACCTCACTTATCATCTTGGTTGGAGTTGTTCTTGATACTTTGAATCAGATCGAAAGTTACCTGTTAATGCGTCATTATGACGGCATGATGAAATCAGGTCAACTTAGAGGTAGGTCAAAAAACATACCGGTAGCTTCTTAAGGAATGATAATATATAAGACCGAAGAAGAAATCGAGCTTATTAAACAAAGTGCTAACATCCTCAGCAGGGTGCATGGTGAAATCGCCAGGCATGTTGTTGAGGGTGTTACAACCTTGAAGTTAGATGCCGTTGCCGAAGAGTTCATAAGAGACAATGGAGGCTCTCCTTCCTTCAAAGGTTACAATGGGTTTAAGCATAGTCTTTGTATTAGCTTAAATTCTGCAGTAGTACATGGTATCCCGGGTAATTATTCTCTGCAATCTGGAGATGTAGTATCTATAGATTGCGGAGTTTTTTTTCAAGGCTTCCATAGTGACAGCGCTTACACCCATGCTGTAGGGGAAGTAAGTCCTGAAGTAAGAGATTTGCTCCTTCATACCAAGGAGTCTTTATATAAAGGTATAGAATGGGCAGTTGCCGGAGCCAGAATTGGTGACATAGGGTATGCTGTTCAATCTCATGTGGAACAATTTGGCTATGGTGTTGTCCGGGAATTAGTAGGACATGGCTTGGGCCGGAACCTTCATGAGAGCCCTGAGGTTCCTAACTATGGCAAAAGAGGCCAGGGGATGAAGCTTCAGGAAGGCTTAGTACTTGCCATTGAACCTATGGTGAATTTAGGTTCTAGACATGTTGTTCAAGAAGAAGATGGCTGGACCATTAGAACCAGAGATAAAAAACCATCTGCGCATTTTGAACATACAGTGGTGGTGAGAAAAGGCAAAGCAGAGATTTTAACTACTTTTGATTACATAGATAACGCACTGAATTAATACATGGCTAAACAGTCTTCCATCGAACAAGACGGTACCATCATTGAGGCACTATCCAATGCAATGTTCCGGGTTGAATTAGAAAATGGCCATCAAGTTATCGCTCATATTTCTGGGAAAATGCGGATGCACTACATCAAGATTCTTCCTGGAGACAGAGTGAAATTAGAAATGTCTCCTTACGACCTTAGTAAAGGCAGAATAGTTTACCGTTACAAATAAACAGATGAAAGTAAAAGCGTCAGTTAAGAAACGCAGTGAAGACTGCAAAGTGATCAGACGTAAAGGCAAGCTTTACGTGATCAACAAGAAAAATCCACGTTATAAACAAAGACAAGGTTAATTTTTAAAACATGGCTAGAATAGCAGGAGTTGATATTCCAGATAACAAAAGAGGCGAAATCGCTTTGACGTACATCTACGGCATTGGCCGTAAGTTGTCACAGTCTATTTTGGTGAAGGCTGGGGTGGATCTTGACAAGAAAGTAAAGGATTGGACGGAGGAAGAAGCCGGAGAAATTCGTAATGTAATTGCTTCTGAGCACAAAGTAGAAGGTGTTCTTCGTTCTGAGGTTCAGCTACACATCAAGCGTCTGATGGACATTGGTAGCTACCGCGGTTTACGTCACAGAAAAGGTTTACCAGTTAGAGGTCAGAGAACCAAAAATAACTCTAGAACCAGAAAAGGTAAGCGTAAGACTGTTGCAAACAAGAAGAAGGCATCTAAATAATTAAACGACAATGGCTCAGAAAAGAAAAGATAAAGCCAAGAAGCGCGTGGTTGTGGTGGAGCCTGTTGGTCAGGTACACATCAAAGCTTCTTTTAACAATATTATTATCTCTGTTACCAACATCAACGGCCAAGTTATCTCTTGGGCTTCTGCTGGTAAAATGGGTTTTAAAGGGTCTAAGAAAAATACTCCTTATGCAGCTCAGATGGCTGCCGCAGACTGCGGTAAAGTAGCTTATGAGGCTGGCTTGAGAAAGGCTGAAGTGTTTGTAAAAGGCCCAGGAGCTGGACGTGAGTCAGCTATCCGGACTATGCAAAATGTTGGAATTGAAATTACCTCTATCAAGGATGTAACGCCACTTCCACACAACGGTTGCCGCCCTCCAAAGCGCAGAAGAGTTTAAGGATCTTATTTAGTATTAGAAATGGCAAGATATACAGGCCCTAAGAGTAAAATCTCTAGAAGATACAATGAACCAATTTTTGGACCAAGCAAAGCGCTAGCTAAGAAAGCGTATGGTCCTGGCCAACATGGCCGTGGTCGTAGAAAAAAGCAATCTGAATATGCAATCCAGTTAATGGAAAAGCAGAAGGCTAAATACATCTATGGTGTATTAGAGCGTCAGTTCGCTAATTTGTTTGACAAAGCTGCCCGTAAAACAGGTATCACTGGTGAGAACTTACTGGCTTTATTGGAAGCAAGACTAGACAACACGGTGTATCGTTTAGGTATTGCTCCTACCAGACGTGCCGCCCGTCAATTAGTAAATCACAATCACATTCAAGTAAATGGTGGCGTTGTAAATATCGCCTCCTATACCCTTCGCCCTGGCGATGTGGTGAGTGTGCGTGAGAAATCTAAATCATTAGAAGCTATTACTACCAGTTTAGCTGGTCGTAATGCTCGTCAATTCACTTGGTTGGAGTGGGATGGTAGCCAAATGGCTGGTAAATTCATCTCAAATCCACAGCGTGATCAGATCCCTGAGAAAATTCAGGAGCAGCTGATTGTCGAGCTTTACTCTAAGTAATAAGTTCTAAGTAAGTGTCAACCTTAAACCAGCAATCATGTCAATATTAGCCTTTCAAATGCCAGAGAAAGTCGTGATGGAGAAATCCGATGACTTTAATGGGCAGTTTGAATTTAAGCCGCTAGAAAAGGGCTATGGTGTTACCATTGGGAATGCGTTGAGAAGAATCCTTCTCTCCTCATTGGAGGGCTATGCCATCTCCAGCATCCGTATTCCTAGTGTGCTCCATGAGTTCTCTACCATTGAAGGTGTGGTTGAAGATGTCTCTGAAATTATACTGAACCTGAAAATGGTTCGTTTCAAGAAAATTGGTGACTTGGTTGATGATAAAATCACCGTTAGCATCAGCAAGCAAGATACCTTCACTGCCGGTGACATCAATAAATTCTCTGGTTCATTTCAAGTATTGAACCCTGATCTGGTGATTTGTCACTTAGATCCAGAGGCTTCTTTTGAAATTGAATTGACTATTCAGAAAGGCCGTGGTTACGTGCCGGCTGAAGAGAATAAACCAGCAGATCAGGTTTTTGGTCAGATCGCTATTGATGCTATCTTCACTCCAGTTAAAAATGTGAAGTTCAGTGTTGAGAACACCCGCGTTGAGCAGAAAACTGACTATGAGCGTCTTTTGCTTGAGATTTCTACAGATGGTTCTATCCATCCTGAAGATGCTTTGAAAGGTGCTGCCAATATCTTGATTCAGCATTTTATGCTTTTCTCTGATAACACCATGACTTTTGAGACCGTGAAGCCTGAAGAGGAAGAAGCTGTTGATGAGGAAATGCTGCACATGAGAAAAGTTCTGAAGACTCCTTTGCATGACATGGATCTTTCAGTTCGGGCATACAACTGCTTAAAAGCAGCTGATATCAGAACGTTAGGAGATCTGGTGCAATTAGATCTTTCTGACATGATGAAATTCCGTAACTTTGGTAAGAAATCTTTGACTGAGTTAGAGAACCTGGTTTCTGAGAAAGGCCTTAGCTTCGGGATGGACATCTCCAAGTACAAGTTAGAAGAAGATTAGTAATCTACGGCATAATTCCCGATCCCGACAGGTTGATCGACGGTATGCACGTGCACAATTAAAATAATGAGACACGGTAAAAAAATTAACCACTTAGGAAGAACTGCCGCCCACCGTGCTGCTTTGCTTTCTAACATGGCTTCATCCCTGATTCTTCACAAGCGTTTAGCAACTACTGTTGCCAAAGCGAAGGCCCTCCGTAAATACGTAGAGCCGTTGTTGACAAAATCTAAAAGCGATACTACACACTCTCGTCGTACTGTTTTTGCTTACCTGCAAAACAAAGAGTCTGTAAAAGAGCTTTTTGATGGGGTAGCCTCTAAAATTGCTAATCGTCCCGGCGGATACACCCGTATCCTTAAAACTGGAACTCGTCTTGGTGATAACGCAGAAATGTGTATCATTGAGCTGGTAGATTACAACGAAGACATGCTCACTACCACCGGTACAGCCGCCGCTGGTAAAGCAAAAACCAGACGTCGTTCTTCAGGTAAGAAAAGCACCGCTGCTGACACTGCGTCAGACGCTGCTGCTACTCCAGCCACAGAAGAAACTCCTGCTGCTTCTGCTGATTCAACTGAAACTAAATCAGAAGAATAACAAAAATGCAGTAATAATTGAAAAGGGATACGATATTAATCGTATCCCTTTTTTATTTTTGCCACATACTTATTTCGAATGAAGATTCACACGACAACTGATGCAGTATTGGTGCTGGAAGACGGCACTGTGTTCCATGGCAAAAGCCTGGGGAAAATAGGAACCACCGGCGGTGAGGTCTGTTTCAATACAGGAATGACCGGTTATCAGGAAATCTTTACTGATCCTTCCTATTATGGTCAGATTGTGATTACCACGGTTTCACATGTAGGCAATTATGGGGTACAACCTGAAGAGGTTGAATCTGGCCAAATTCAGATCAAAGGGTTGGTGTGTAAAGAGTTCTCGCAACATTTCTCCCGCAAAACCGCAGAAGGCTCTTTGCAAGAGTACTTTGAAAAAGCCGGCATTGTGGGCATTTGTGAAATTGATACCAGAGAACTGGTACGTCACGTACGGGACAAGGGAGCTATGAATGCCATTATCTCCTCTGAAACCACAGATGTTGAGACTTTAACGTCACAGTTGGCTGCTGTTCCATCTATGCATGGGTTAGAACTCTCCTCAAAAGTGACTACGCCGCAACAATATGACCTACCTGTCAATGACACCAGGTTTAAAGTGGCGGTGCTTGATCTTGGGGTGAAACGCAATATCTTGAATAACTTAACCAGCCGTGGGTGCGAGTGCCGGGTTTTCCCTTATGGGGCCACCTTTGAGGAAATGGAACAGTGGGGGCCAGACGGCTACTTTATCTCCAACGGCCCTGGTGACCCCGCAGTGACCACAGAAGCCGTTAAGAGTGTTGAGAAGATCCTGGCCGAAGAAAAACCAATGTTCGGGATCTGCATGGGGCATCAAATCTTAGCCCAGGCCAATGGTATTCCTACCTACAAGATGCACAACGGGCACCGGGGGTTAAACCATCCGGTTAAGAACCTGATCACAGGCAGAAGCGAAATTACGTCCCAGAACCACGGCTTTGCTGTTGACCCGGAGGCGGTGAAGAACAACCCCAATGTAGAGGTCACGCACATTAACCTGAATGATAACACGGTAGAGGGAATCCGGATCAAAAACAAACCCGCTTTCTCTGTGCAGTACCACCCAGAGTCTTCTCCCGGGCCGCATGATTCAGAATACCTGTTTGATCTGTTCGTGGAGATGCTGGAGAAGGAGAAAAATAAGTAATACCAAACTTGAAATTATATGAGCTTAATTGAAGACATCAAAGCCCGTCAGATTTTTGACTCCCGCGGTAACCCAACCGTAGAGGTAGACGTGATCACGCAAAATGGTATTGTAGGCCGTGCAGCCGTTCCTTCTGGGGCGTCTACCGGTAAGCATGAGGCCGTAGAGCTGCGTGATGATGACAAGAGCAAATACATGGGCAAAGGTGTACTGCAAGCGGTACAGAATGTGAACACCCTCATTGCTGATGAGTTGGTAGGCTTCAACGTGTTTGACCAAAGCCTGCTTGACAAAATCATGATTGAGATTGACGGTACGCCTAATAAAGCCAAATTGGGGGCCAATGCCATCTTAGGTGTTTCGTTAGCCGCCGCCAAAGCTGCCGCCAAAGAAGCCGGTCAGTCACTGTACCGTTACGTGGGTGGGGTGAACGCCAATACCCTGCCGGTACCTATGATGAACATCTTGAACGGCGGTAGCCACGCAGACAACTCTATTGACTTTCAGGAGTTCATGGTTATGCCCGTGGGCGCCCCTTCTTTCTCTGAGGCGCTCCGGTGGGGATCTGAGGTGTTCCACCACCTGAAAAACGTGCTGAAGAAGAAAGGCATGTCTACCAACGTGGGCGATGAAGGTGGTTTTGCTCCTAACATAGGCTCTAACCAGGAAGCCATTGAGGTAGTCTTGCAAGCCATTGAGGCTGCAGGTTACAGACCAGGTGAGGACTTCATGATAGCCATGGATGCGGCCGCTTCTGAGTTCTATGATGCCTCAACCGGGCATTACCACTTCAAAAAGTCTACCGGTGATAAACTGACCTCTTCTGAGATGGTAGGCTTCTGGACCGAGTGGGCAAACAAATACCCTATCATCTCTATTGAAGACGGTATGGACGAAGACGACTGGTCAGGCTGGAAAGCATTGACTGATTCCATCGGGAACAAGACGCAGCTGGTAGGTGATGACTTGTTCGTGACCAACGTAACCCGTCTGCAGCAAGGTATAGACCAGCAGGTGGCCAATGCCATCCTGATCAAAGTAAACCAGATTGGTACGTTAACCGAAACCATTGATGCGATCAACCTGGGCCGCAGAAACGGCTATAAGAGCATTATGAGCCACCGTTCTGGAGAGACCGAAGACAACACCATTGCTGACCTGGCGGTAGCGTTGAACACCGGTCAAATCAAAACAGGTTCGGCTTCCCGTTCAGACCGGATGGCCAAATACAACCAGCTGATCCGGATTGAGGAGGAACTGGGTGAGGTTGCCTATTTCCCGGGCAGAAAAATGTAATTCCCGTTTTGGGGCTGTTTTTCAGAAAACAGCCCCAAAACACAATTTCCTGAAGAACTGCCCGCCACGGCTGGACTTGCTTCCGGATTCTTTGTACCTTCATGGCGGCAAGAGATTTCTTGCCGCCATTTTTATTTTTGCGCTATGTTGGCACGTGTTCCCAAATTCTTCCGGAGCTTTTACTTTTTCACACTGTTGGGTTTTCTGGTCTGGATGCTTTTTTTTGACTCCAATGACTTCATTACCCAGTTTCAGACCAGCCAGAAACTGGCGCAGCTGGAAGAGGAGCGGGACTATTACCTGGAGAAAATTGCCGAAGTGGAGAAAGACAGAAAAGAGCTCATGAGCAACCCTGAGCTGCTGGAGAAGTTTGCCCGAGAGAAGTACCTCATGAAAAAGCCCACTGAAGACCTCTACATCATAGTTGAGAAAGAAGAAGAGGAACTGCAGGAGCAACAACAGCAGTAATACACATCCACTATACAAGCAGAAAGCGCAGCCACCGGCTGCGCTTTCTGCTTGTATAAGTCTTTCTGTTTTTGGCCTGTTTTTCTGAAAACAGGCCGAAAACGCATTACTCAATCTTCTTGCCCGTCATGGCTTTCTTGATGGAGATTTGCATCACGCGCTCCGCAAACGGACTGGTCTGCTCCTCCAGCACATCTACGGCCTTTAGAATGGTGTCTTTGTCTCCTGTAGGCAACACGTCTTTCAGGTGCTGCACGTTCTGGCGGGTGAGGGCAATTTCCTCTGGGGTCAAATGTTCACCGTTTTTCTCCAGGAAGCGCTCCACCTGGTAAATCATCTGCTCAGCCGTGGTGCGGGCTTCAATGACCATGCGGGTAGAAACATCTTCGCGGGCGTGGGTGATAGAATCCATCAGCATCTGCTCCACCTGTTCATCGGTGAGGCCGTACTGCGGTTTCACCTCCACCTCTTGGCGCACGCCGGAACGCAGTTCAAGGGCCTCTACTTTCAGGATACCGTCGGCGTTCAGGATGAAGTTCACATCCACCTTGGGGAAACCGGCGGGCATGGCCGGAATGCCTTTCAGGTCGAACTCGGCCAGTTTGCGGTTCTCTTTCACCAGATCCCGCTCGCCTTGATAGACCGAGATCTTCATGTTCACCTGCCCATCCACTGAGGTGGTATATTGGCGGCCTGCCTTGGTGGGGATTTTGGAGTTGCGCGGAATGATGGAGTCCATCAAGCCGCCCATGGTCTCAATGCCCAATGTGAGCGGCGTCACGTCCAGCAGCAGAATGTCTTTGCGGTTCCCGGCCAGCACATCGGCCTGAATGGCCGCCCCCAGGGCCACTACCTCGTCTGGGTTCAGGGAGTTGTTGGCGGGTTTCCCGAAGAAGTCGCTCACGGTCTGGTACACCAGCGGCACACGGGTAGAACCGCCCACCATGATCACGGCGTCAATCTGCTCCGGTGCCAGGCCTGCGTCTTGCAGGGCCATGCGGCAGGAGGTCATGGTGCGGTCCACAATGGGCGTGATGAGCGTCTCAAACGTGTGCTTGTCCAGTTGCAGCTCAATGCCGTTCAGTTCAGAAGAATAGCTTTGCTGGCTGCTCAGGGTCTTTTTGGCTTCCTCGGCTTTGAGCCGAAGCGCCTGGGCGGTGTTGGCATCCTGGCCGGCTAAGTCAGCAACCAATTTGTTCCCCCGCGTCCAGTGCTCAAGAATGGCCCGGTCCAGGTCGTCGCCGCCCAAAAAGGTGTCGCCGTTGGTAGAAAGTACTTCAAAAATGCCCTGGTGAATCTTCAGGATGGAAATATCAAACGTCCCGCCGCCTAGGTCATACACGGCAATGGTTTTCTCCTCGGTGGGGTCCAGGCCAATGCCGTAGGCCAGCGAGGCCGCGGTAGGCTCGTTCACAATGCGCAGCACCTCCAGCCCCGCCAGTTTGCCGGCGTCACGGGTGGCCTGGCGCTGCGAGTCGTTGAAGTAGGCGGGCACGGTGATCACGGCGCGGTTTACCGGGGTTTTCAAGGCGTGCTCGGCGCGGGCTCTTAGCTCTTTCAGAATCTCAGCAGAGAGCTCAATGGGCGAGTAGAAGCGGTCCTGCACCCGTATCTTCACCAGCCCTTCAGAATTGTCGTCAATTATCTTATACCCGAAGAAATCCTTGTGCTCGCCCAAATCCTGATAAGATTTGCCCAGCAGGCGTTTCACCGAGTAGATGGTGTTGGCCGGGTCAGTGATGAGGTACTCTTTGGCGGCGTTGCCCACCAGCACTTCGCCCTCTGGCGAGAAATGCACCACAGACGGCACAATGGTGCCCATGCCTAGGTCATTGATGGCAATGGGGGTTTTGTCTTCTGGGTGCATGTACGCCACCAGGCTGTTAGTAGTGCCCAGGTCAATGCCTACTATCACCTCTTCCTGCTGGATGGAAGCGGTGGTTAAGTTTATTGCTATTTTAGCCATGGTATCAGATTTTTAACAGGCCGCCGTAGCCGCCTAGGCAAAAGTACAAAGAAATAGCCGCTTACCCGTCTACGGTATCTTTTCGGGAACTGGCGGTGCTGTAGGTGAAAGAAATTTCCGCTCTGCGGGAACGGGGAGAGGGGGTTTCTGTTTTAAGGCTGTTTTCCCAAAAGCAGCCCTAAAACAGGCGGTTACCTCCTGGTGAAATGCAGAAGGTAGTCTGTGGTGTTCTCATAGAGGTCTGCAGACGTGGTAGAGGTGGCCTGAAAGCCTTCCTGCTCAAGCAGGGAGAGGAAGGGGGCAGGTTCACCATTGATGGCGGGGTGGAACTCCAGAACCAGTTCACCTATGTCAGATATCTTCTGACTGGCCACAAGTTCGGCAATCACGGGTACTTCTGCGCCTTCAATGTCAAGCTTCAGCACGTCTACCGGCTGGGTGAGATAGGTAGAGAGCTGTACCGTGGGTACTGTCAAGGCCACGGTTTGGGCGCCTGCTGTAAACGTGCCGGCATCTAAGCGCCCCAACTCCTCATGGGCATAGAAAGAAACAGTGCCAGCGGTGGCCGCCAACGCCGCATTCACCAGTTGGACCTGGTGTAGCTTGTTCTGCTGTACAAACAGCTGCAGCAGGTGAAACGCCTGGGGGTCTGGCTCAAACGCGAGGACAGAAGCGCCAGGGTAGGCAGTGATGAAAAAGAGAACCGAGACCCCAATATGGCTTCCGCCGTCTACAATGAATCTTTTTTCCCCGGCGGTTTTGGCCCGGTAGCAGTCTAAGACAAAGATTTCCTCAAACTGGTAAAGCAGGAAAATATAGCTGGTAAAGTAAAGCCGCTTTCCAAAGAGCAGGATGCTGTAAGGGCCTGAGCGCCGGCTGCCCCGTTTGCCCGCCCTGTGGGCCTGCACCAGCAACCTGGTGTACGCCCACAGGAGCGCCCCTCTGGGACAGGCATGCTGCCTGAAGAGAATGAGCCTGTAAGCCTTGAGGTAGTGGAGGAGCAGTTTCATGTGGTAGATCTGTACCGTAAGCAAGGGGTTTTCTGTTTTAGGGCTGTTTTCCTGAAAACAGCCCTAAAACAGAAGCTATTTTATAATTGCACCCCAAACTTACCACCCAAGCCTTCCAAATCTTTGACCACCGGCGGCAGCAGCGGGATCCCGTCTTTCAGGCGTTGCTCGGTGAACAGGCGTTCCGGCTCCCCGGGAATGAGCACCTGCTGGCCTTCTTTGGCTTTGGAAGTCTTGAAGCGGGTAATCCAGTGGTCCATGTGCTGTTTAAATTCAGCCGCCGGGCGGAAGGCATCTACGCGCATCGACCCAAAGAAATGGCCAATTCCCGCGCCCACAGGGTCTGCGGGCGGCGCCAGGAAACTCACAAACGGCGGTACCCACGGCCCGTAGTTGGCGCCAGAAAGTACCGCTGAGAAAATGTCAACCACCGCGCCCAACGCGTAGCCTTTGTGGCTGCCCGTGTCGCCGCCCAGCGGGAGCAGCGCGCCGCCGTCTTTCAACTCATTGGGATTGGTAGAGGCACTCCCGTCTGCGGCCTGAATCCAGCCCAGCGGGGCCTCCAGGTTCTTGCGCTGCAGCATCTCCAGTTTACCGTTGGCGGCGGTGGTGGTGGCCATGTCGGCTACAAACGGGGGCTGCTCACCTGCCGGAATTGCCACCGCAATGGGGTTAGTGCCCAGCAGCCGCTCCAGCGAATGGGTAGGGGCCACCAACGGGCTCGCATTGGTCATAGAAATCCCAATCATATCATGCGCCAGCGCTTTCATGGCGTGGTACCCGGCAATGCCGTAGTGGTTGGAGTTTCTCACGCTCACCCAGCCGCTGCCTGCGTTTTTGGCTTTTTCTATTGCAATCTGCATGGCTTTGGGCGCTACCACCAGGCCAAGGCCGCCGTCGCCATCAACGGTGGCGGTGCTGGGGGTCTCATGCACAATGCGCACGGTGGGGGTGGCGTTGATGCGGCCCGCCTCCCAGAGGCGCACATACCCCACCAGGCGGGCCACGCCGTGCGAGTCTACGCCACGCAGATCAGCTGAAAGCAGGGTTTCAGTGGCGCTGAGGGCATCTTCTGCCGGGCAGCCCATACTCAGGAAAATCTTATGGGAGAAGTCAAAAAGGCGTTGGTACGAATACATGGGCAGATCAAATTCTAGTGGCCCAAAGGTACGGCAAACAGATGAAAAGTTTCCCGGGGAAATGTTAGCTTTGGTTGGAATAAGAAGAGCCAGTACCCGCTATCTTTTCCTGCGTTCTCAAAAGAAAGAACGCAGGCGTATGGAATAGGTGCGCGGCTGGCATCTTGTTTAGAACATCAACGCAACTGACATGAAGAAATCTTTTTATCTACTCTTAGCGGTTTTCTGTTTTTTGCCTGTTTTTCAGATTTTAGCCCAAAAACAGGAATCTATGGACACCCAGGTGAAACGGTTGACCGTGTTCCTGAACCGGGCCCAGGTCACCAACACCGGCCGCGCCACCGTTGACGCGGGCGTAACCGAGCTGGTGCTGGAAGGCCTGCCCGTGCAGCTGGATGAACGCAGTGTGCAGGTAAACCCCACCGGCAACGTCACGCTGCTGTCAGTGCGCTATGAACAGAACTTTCTCCAGAGTGCCGGTAAACCCAAAGAGCTGCAACGCCTGGAAGATTCGCTGCAAAGCTACAACGGCCGCATCAGAGCCCTCACTGACCAGCGCGAGGTGCTGCAAAAGGAGGAGGGGCTGCTGCAGGCGAACCAAAGCATTGGCGGCCATGATGCGGGCATCACCGCCGCCCGCCTGAAAGAGGTGGCAGAGTACTACCGCACCCGTCTCCTCGCCATCCGGAGGGAGATCCAGACCGTAGACCTGCAGCTGGCTATCCTCCGCGACCGGCAGAACCAGTTCAACAGCCAGGTAAACCAAGCGAGAAGCAACCAACAGGCCAACAACCGCGTGATTGTGGCGGTGCAGGCCACTGGCCGGGCACAGGTGGGGCTGGAAGTAACCTACCTGGTCATGAACGCCGGTTGGGAGCCCATTTATGACCTCCGCGCCAGCGGAAACCAGGGGCCCGTGCAGCTCCAGTACAAAGCCAACGTGCGCCAGAACACCGGGGTTGACTGGAACAACGTGCAACTCACCCTAGCCACCACCAACCCCGCCGAGGGCGCTCAGAAACCGGAGCTGGACCCGCAGCGGATAGGGTTTGTGCAGCCCAGATCCATAGATGCAAGAGTAATGGGAAGAGCCGCTGGGGTGTCTGTGCTGGAAGATTCTAAACAGCAGTTGAATGAAGTAGTGGTGACGGGTTATGGTGTCAAGAGGAAAGAAGCTGTTGCAGCCCCAGCCATGAGCACGTCAGACTACACAGAAGCCGTGGCCACTACCTTGGCGGCCGAGTTTAAGATTGGGATCCCGTTCAGCGTGCCGTCAGACGCGAAGCCGCACACGGTAGACATTCAGCAGCACAGCCTCACCACCACGTACGCCCACACCGCCGTGCCTAAGTTAGACCCCACCGCGTTTCTTGTTGCCCACCTCACTAATTGGGAGAATCTGAAACTGCTGCCCGGTGAGGCCAACGTGTTTCTGGCCGGTACCTTTACCGGTAAGTCTTACCTGAACCCGGAGCAGACCCGTGACACGCTTACGTTATCTTTGGGCCGTGACCAGAACGTGGTGGTGCAGCGCGAGCGCATGAAAGATTACCAGAAACGTTCTACCCTGGGCAGCAATATCAAAGAGCAGGTAGGCTATGAAATCAGTTTGCGCAACACCAAGGCACAGCCGGTGACCATCACCGTAGAAGACCAGATTCCGCTCAGCACTACCTCTGAGATTGAGGTGGAAGACATAGAGACCAACGGCGGCACCCTGAACAAGGAAACCGGGAAGGTGACGTGGCAACTTTCGCTCAAGCCCAATGAAACCGTAAAACGCACCCTGCGCTACGTGGTTAAGTATCCCAAAAACCGGCAGCTGAGCGGTTTGTAAGCAGAAAAGCGTTTTCGGGCTGCTTTCAGAAAAACAGCCCGAAAAGAGAAAAATCCGTATTTGCTCATCTATGCGGAAGAAGACGGGCTGCAGAGGCTATTGGCACAGACGCTCGCAGGTCCTCTGGACGCTACAAGGTCTTTTGTGCTGGCGCTTTATGTTCTGGTTCTAGAGATAGTAACTATGGTGTAGAAGTTACTTCCGTGCCTTTTATCTGCTTCACCAGCGTTGTATAAATTGAAGAGGATTTGCCCCTCACCCTACTTTCCCCGCAGCGATAAGCAACACCCAGATCTGTTTCCGGGCTGTTTTTCCAAAAACAGGCCCAAAACGCACCGCCAACTTCTTAGTTGTTTTTCTTCGCCGCAGGCAACTGAACCTTTCCCTGGCGCATCTACTCAGTAGAGATTGCAACACAGATGATTTCTGGAACAGAATTTGCCTTCACCAGAATATCAGATAAAGCTAATATTATGAACACACGCCTACTCTCCCTCTTTCTCCTGGTATTGCTCTTCTGGAGCGGGCAAGCCCGGGCGCAGTCTACGGTAATTTATGACCAAAAGAAGCTGGAGAGCCTGACGTTGTCCAGCGCCGACCATGCTGAGCTGCACTCCATGGCCGTAGACCTGGGGTATGTCTCCAGCCGGTCCCGCACCACCAGGCTGTTGCTGCCGGTAGAGTTTGAGCAGCAGGAGCGCATCACGCGTGACGGAAACCAGATCAACTTTACCGCCTCTCTCAAAAACATGCGGGTACGGGAGCGCGTGCTGTACCGTGAATTTGATTTCGCAGAGGCGCTGGTGCCGGCCACCATTACCGCCAAAGTGCAGCTGTTAGGCGCTGAGGACAAGGTGCTGCAGACGTTTGACGTGTACACCAAAGACATTGACCAGAACGGCACTACCATATTGGCCCAGAGTTTTATCAAAGACACCACCGCCTTCAACGGTTATAAAGTAAGGGTGGTAGAGACCAAACTGGGGTTTTCGGCCAAAAACCGTTCGCTGGTGCGGGAGCGCAAAGAGTTGGTGAACCGCTACTATGACACAGATGCCCGGCTGGCACAGCTGTCACGGGACCTGCAGACCATCAACCCCAATGATATAGACCGGCTGGCCCAGCACGGCGAACGCCTGAAAGCCTTAGAAGTAGAGATGGACCGCGCGGTAGAAAGCCGGCTGGAGCGGGAATTGGGGTTAAGGCAGCATGACCCTGTGCAGCTCATGCGCCGCGCCAAAGATTTAGACAACCGCCTGCGGGAACGTCGCGCCGCCCTTGACCAGATGTGGGCGCGCTTGCCTGAGATTTTCTACAACCGCGGCCTGGAACTGGCCATGAACGGGAACGCCCGCGCCGCCCGTGATTTCTTTGAACGCTCCGTGGCCGCGAACCCTGCCTTTGCACCGTCACACTTGCAGCTGGCAAGACTTGACCTGCAGGCCGGCTACTTGAAAGAATCTGCCCAGCGCACCCGTGATCTCCTGAACCGCATGCAGCCTGACCCGGAGACGTTCCGGTTTGCCCAGGAATTGGCGCTGAACATCCAGAATGAGTACGTGCGCTTTGGCGAGCAGCTCAACAACCAGGGCAAATACCACCAGGCGCTGCAGCAGTTTGAAGAAGCCCGGGAGTTCTGCCGCGGCATCTCCAGCCTGCGGTGCCGCCCTGAACTCTGGGAAAGCGGCATGGCCTACGCCGCCAACGGAATCTATGACAACCTGCTGCAAGCCGGAAGAACAGCCTTGCACGGCAAGAACCTCCCCCAAGCCGAGAAACTGGCCCGTGAAGCCCAGGCATATGCCCGCAACAACCGCACGTTTATTGGCACAGACGCGGCCGCCCAAACCTTGATGCGGGACGTGCAGCAGCAGGTGTATGTGAACCACATGGCCTCCGGCCGAAAAACCTTGCAGGCCAGGCAATACGCAGACGCGCTCGCTTCTTTTGAGAAAGCCAGAAGCGTGGCCTCAGAATATGACCTGAAGGAGCAGGCAGATGCTTCCTCCTTGCTACGGCAAGCGGCCAAGCCGGTGATTCTGGCCAGGATCAATGACGGGCAGCAGCAAGCCGCTAACAACCGCCTGGCCCAGGCCCGCATCATTGCCGCCGAAGTGACTAACCTGCAGGTGAAGTACAACCTGGTAAGTGACAAAGAGCTGGATGCCAAATTCCGGCAGTTAAGCCAGGGTATTTTCTCACAGGAATGTGCCAACGCGCAGGCCAGTTATGAGCAGCATTACCAACGGTCATTGCAGTTGAGCCGCCAGGGGCAGTTTGCCCAAGCCGCCGCCGCGCTGGATCAGGCCCTGGCCGCGGCCAAAGAGAACGGCGGCTGCGCCATCTCCACGGCTACCGCCGATGCCGAACTGGTGCGCATTGACGCTCCCGCCCATTACCAGGAGACCCTGCAAAAGGTAGAGTACCTCATCAGCCAGAACAAAATGACCGAGGCGGTACAACTCTACCTGCAAGCAGGGCAACAGTTTGCAGAAGATGGCGTGGAGCGGTTTGGCCTGCAGCATGCCCCGCTGTTAGCCCTGGCGGGCCGGCATGAAAACAAGACCTTCGTGGCCGAGGTGGCCCGCCACACCGCCGCCCACGGAGAGGCCGCCGCTGCCGTTGATCTGGTCAAGCGTCTGGTGTCCCTGAAGTATACCAAATACAACCTGAACCAACTGCAGGAGCAGGTAGGCGAGCAACTGGCGGTTCGGGATGTGCAGGCCAACCCCAAAGCCAACTACAAGCAGCAAGCCGAAACCTATACCGGTGGCAACAAAGACCTGAAAAAGCTGAACAAGGCGTACCAGAAGAAATTCAAGAAGTTAACCTAGTCACAAAAGAGCGGTCCCCGCAAGGGCCGCTCTTCTGTTTTTGGCCTGTTTTCGAGAAAACTGCTCCAAAACGCAGTAGCGGTGTTCCCTCTCCCATGGGGAGAGGGCTAGGGTGAGGGGCAAGCTATGAAACAGAGTAGTTGCTCCAGACATTCACAGGAGCTGCGCACATTACGAGGGCTGAAGAATGGCTGATTGTTTTTTGCTGATGGTTGGAAGATGGAACTGGCGCGAGACTCCGCTCCCGTGCCATGGGATGGGGAGAGGCTCCAAACTCGTCGGGAGCCGTTCAGTCATGCGTGGAACCCCCTCCTGCCCCTCCCAGGAGGGGAGTTATCTGGCATGTGAGGGGGTGTGCCCCTACATCTGGCATGTGTGTCCTTCGGCAGTCCGGGATTTGCCATCCCGGACACAGTCCCTGCGGATTTGTAATCCGCGGTCCCTGTAGATTAAACGTGCCGCCACGGGGACTGCAAATCCCCGTGTACCAGCTTCCGGATTGCAAATCCGGAAGAGCGCGATGATTGGCAGAATGCAACTAGCTGCGGCGAGAAGAGGTTGATCAGCAATGCGTTCCCTTCTGTGTAAACATCCCCCTTGCCCCCTTCAAAGGGGGAGTATCAGGAATGCGTGGGATACAAGGCGGTGCCTGGTCTCTACCATTCTCCGAAACGTCTGAACCAGGCCAACAAACAAGCAGCAATGATCAATCAACACTTCTGCTCTGACTGATGTGCGCAGCACGGGCTCGCCACAGGCTAGCGGATCAGCAGCAGTTACCTGCAGAGGCAGACATAACAGCACAAGCAGTTACAGGAGAGGAACAGCAACCAGTCCTGGGGGTGAGCGCCTCTGTTAATACGGTGCCGCTTCAGCGGCAACGCCAAAGGCGTAGTTTTAACAGCAGTGCGAGACGACAGGACGGGGCCCCGCGGCCGTGAGCGCTTACCGGAAAAGATGAAACAACGCAGTGAGTGAGGCATTGCGTCAACAGCCACAGCCAAGGGAACTACAGACCACGCATTGCCACTGCTACCGGAGAAGCAACTCCTCAAGCAGCAGCAGCAGGCTACACTTTCCTGCCACAGCAATGGACCCACCGCCGCTGCAAAAACATACAGCAGCAAACAGATTAGTTACAAATCAAGCGAAAGCAATAAATAAACTTTATCCCTGTAATAACTCCGCCAACATCCCCTCCTTCAAAGCATACGAAGAAACCCTGATGTGCTCCAGGTTGTACTTCTCCAGCACCCAGTCAATGAGCACGCATGCCACCACAATCATGTCTACCCGCATCTCCAGCATGCCGGGAATAGCCATACGCTCTGTCCGGTTCTTTTGGAGGAGTTCTTTGTTCTGCCGTTGAAAAGTGGAGACACTTAACTCCATTTCTGGGGAGCCGTTGGCGTCACGGGTGAGGCCTTGTTGGGCCAGGTCCATGTCTACCAGCGTGTCAAAAGTGCCGGAGGAGCCCACCAAAACCTCGGGCTGGTGCTGGAGCACGGCGGCGGTGAGCTTCTGGAGCTGGTCTTGCAGGTAATGACGCTGGGCCTTCACGTCTTCAGGGGCCATGGGGTCTGTGTGGAAGAACTTGTCCAGCAGGCGCTGGGCTCCAATCTCAAAGCTTCTCTTCCAGAGAATGCCCTTGTCTGTGCCAATGATAAATTCTACGCTGCCGCCGCCAATGTCCATGACCAGCGCCGGCTTGGGGCCTATCTGCAGCGCCTGCTGCACACCTTTGAAAATCAGCTCAGCCTCGCGGGCGCCACTGATCACCTCTACGTCAATGCCCGTGTGTTCTTTGATAGCCTGCACCACCTCTAAACCGTTGCTGGCGTTCCGGATGGCGCTGGTGGCCGTGGCTTTCACTTCGGCCACGCCGTGTTGGGCTATGATTTCCTGAAACTCCTTCAGGGTCTTGAGCCCCCGTTCCCGCGCCTCTGGCAGAATTTCGCCCTTGCTGATGCCGCCTTGCCCCAACTTCACCGGAACCTTGGTCTTGAAAAGCGTCTTCGGCCCGCCGTCTTCCTGTAGTTCTACAATGAGCAGGTGAAACGTATTGGTGCCAAGGTCAATAAGGGCTAAACGGCGCATCTTTTTAATGGGGAATTAAGAATTATGAATTAGGAATGGGCAAAATAGGCAGTCGGTTTTTACTAACTCCGGGTGTTGTACGGGAAAAGTAGAAGACCGCAGTTGCCCTAAAACAAAATTGTTTCGGCGCAGCCGATGTTGCCCAATAAACAAAGAAAGCTGTTTTTGCCCTATTTTCTGAAAAACAGGGCAAAAACAGCTTTTGATATTTAGCTAGATATTGGAGAAATTATTCTGGGTGCTTCTCTCTTTTGTCATCCTGAAAGGATCTTGCGTGCTAGCTAGACAGGCATTTGCTCTATGGAAAGAAAATGTACTTTCTCTGCTATTTGGGATTTGCAATCCCGAATTTGGTTACCTGCGGATTTGCAATCCGCGGTGCGTGCCGATTAAAAGTACGGAAGCGGGGATTACTCATCGCCGAGGTAGGGCTTCCGGATTACAAATCCGGAAGAGCCTTCACCCGTACTCTTTTTCCGCTTTTTCTACTGTGGTAAACGATTACCCGTCATGTGTCAGCTGCTTTTCTATGCAACTTGAGTTAGATGGTACAAAAGAAGACAGTTTCCTGTATTTAGCTTTTGTCTTTCTAGCTGGCCCAAAAGATCCTTTCAGGATGACAAAGTAGAGGAAGATGATTGGAGATTAACAATCAACTAACAACCAACAACCAACCTCTACTTCTCAGAGCTGAACCTGAAAAAAGTACCCAGCGGCAGTTTGCGCTGGCCGCGGTCTTGTAAGTAAAGCTCCCCCAGTTCCTCATTCTTCACCGTCTTCCCGAAGGAGGCTCTGATCAGATTGTCCAGTATCAAAGCCGAAAAGCCCAGGGAATACAGGTTGATCACGAAGAAGTTGTTTTCAGGCTCCAGCAGGTCGGCGCAGAGCTTGATGAGTTCGTTGATCTGCTCTTCCAGCTGCCATTTCTCGCCGTCCGGGCCTCGGCCGTAGGCGGGCGGGTCCAGGATGATGCCCTGGTACTTGTTTCCGCGCTTGACCTCGCGGCGGGCGTATTTCATGGCGTCTTCCACCAGCCAGCGTATGTTGTCCAGGTTGCTGGCCTCCATGTTCTGGCGGGCCCAGAAATTCACCTGCTTCACGCTGTCTAGGTGCGTCACATCGGCGCCGCCGGCGTTGGCGGCCAGAGAGGCGCCGCCGGTGTAGGCGAACATGTTCAACACCTTCGGCTTGCCGGGCAGGGCGCGGGTTTTATCATAGATGAACTGCCAGTTGGGGTCTTGCTCCGGGAACAGCCCCACGTGCTTGAAAGAGGACAGCCCCAGCCTAAACCGCAGCTTAAGGTCATTGTAGCGGTAGTTGATGAACCACTGTTCGGCCATGCCTTTCCTGAGCTGCCACTGGCCTTTCTCAGCGTTTCCCTTCTCACGCTTGAACACCGCCTGCGCCAGACGGTCCCACTCGCTCTCTGGCAAATGTTTGTCCCAGGCGGCCTGCGGCTCAGGGCGGGCCAGGATGTAATCACCAAAGCGCTCCAGCTTCTCAAAGTTGCCGCAGTCAATGAGTTCATAGTCCGTCCAGGCGGTAGTGGTCAGGAAAGAATACATATCTTTGTAAAGTAGTGGTGCCGCAAAGGTAAGTTATTCGTAGCACGTAGCACGTATCAGGTAGCACGACTTGAGTATTCTCAGTGAGGCCGTTTTTGGCCTGATTTCAGAAAAACAGGCCAAAAACGGCATTGTGCTTTGAAGAAAAATTCAGTTCTGATACCTGCTACCTGATACCCCAAAGAAACATGAAGTTGACTTTCTATAAATACCAGGGCACCGGCAATGATTTTGTGGTGCTGGACAACCGCTCAGGAGACATTTCGCTTACCCAGGAGCAGGTGGCGTTTCTCTGCGACCGCCGCAAAGGCGTGGGTGCCGACGGCCTCATGCTGCTGCAGCTCAAAGAGGGCTATGACTTTGAGATGGTCTACTACAACGCAGACGGCAGGCCCAGCTCCATGTGCGGTAACGGCGGGCGCTGTCTGGTGGCCTTCGCGCAGTTTCTGGGGGTGGTGCAAGAGGAGGCGTATTTTATTGCGTCAGACGGGCCGCACCAGGCGTATCTCAAAGACGGGCTGGTGCACCTGCAGATGATAGACGTGCACCACGTAGAGGAGCTGGAGAACGCCTGCTTCCTGAACACCGGCTCGCCGCATTACGTGCAGCAGGTTTCTGGGCTACAGGAGCTGGACGTCTTTGCAGAAGGCCGTGCCGTACGCTACTCAGACCGCTTCAAGGCTGAGGGCACCAACGTGAACTTTGTGGAGCACCTGCCGGAGAACAGACTTTTTGTGCGCACCTATGAGCGGGGCGTAGAAGACGAAACCTTCTCCTGCGGCACCGGCGTGACGGCGGCAGCCCTGGCGGCCAGCCGAAGCGGGTACCAAAGTCCTGTAAACATCAAGGTGCTGGGCGGGCAGCTGCAGGTGAGCTTTGAGAAAGACGGCAACAGCTTCAAGAATGTCTTCCTCATCGGCCCTGCCGAACAAGTCTTCAAAGGCGAAATCTCTTTATAAAGCCATTTTCTGTTTTTGGCCTGTTTTCTGAAAAACAGGCCGAAAACAGGTAATTTATTCTTGGTTGATTTCGGCACAGCCGATTACAATTCCTAATTACCCATTCCCAATTAAAAAAAGGTGCTGCTGCAAACTGACCGCCTCTTTCTCCGGGCCCCGGAGCCCACTGACCTGGACTTTCTCTACCTGTTTGAGAATGACACCGCTCTGTGGCCGGTGAGTCTGTCATTGGCGCCGTTCTCCAAAGAGGTGCTGCGGCAGTACCTGGAAAACGCGTCACTGGATATTTACGCGGCCAGGCAGCTGCGGCTCATGGTTTGTCTGCAGCAGGGGCAGACCGTGATTGGCACGGTAGATCTGTTTGACTTTGAGCCGCTGCACCGGCGCGCCGGGGTGGGCATTGCCGTGATGCAGGAGTACAGAGGCAAAGGCTACGCCCGGGAGGCCCTGCAGCTACTGGAGTTCTATGCGGCGCAGGTGCTGCAGCTGCATCAGCTAAGCTGCTCAGTAACCGCAAACAACGGGGCAAGTCTGGCGCTTTTCCGGCAGTTGAACTACACTCAGGTGGGAGTCAGGCAAGACTGGCTGAAGACGCCAACCGGCTGGCAAGACGTGGTGGAGTTTCAGAAAATCCTTTAGGTGCAGAGAGAATAACCGCAGAAGAGAAACACCTTACTGGTTCAAACAAATACCAATAGACGTAGTTGATTGTTAGGTATTTATACGGTCTTTTTGCCGAAGAAGTGTAATAAAACCGCGCAAGCGTGCGTTGCGTGCAGCCTTTTTAAAATTTCTGCGTAAGCATGGTGGCTACAGGAGGAAGGAACTTCTTCCTGTAAGGTTAAGACCCACACTAAACAAAAGCTTACGAATATGTTTGACCTAGACTCTGATTTTATTCCCAGTGCGGGAAGCGGCTATTTTGTATCTGAGCCTGAAGCGAGCACTGCCAGTACTAGTTCTGCTGCCTCCAAGAAAGATCTAAGAGCCACTTCTGGCAAGTCAGCCGGTAACAGTATGGAAGAGTACCTGAGCACTGTTTCGGCTCTGGTCTGCCTGTCACACCTGCGTTGGGATTTTGTGTATCAGCGTCCGCAGCATTTGCTTTCCCGCTTCGCCAAACATACCCGTCTCTTCTTTATTGAGGAGCCGCTTTTCTTTGACAACGCCCGCCCCCGGTTGGCCGTTTCTAGCCGCGAAGACAACGTGACCGTGGTGGTGCCGCACCTGCCGCATGGGTTGACCGGGGCTGAAATTGAAGCCGAACAGCGTAATCTGCTGGACAAATTCTTCAAGGTGAACAAGCTGGAAGACTACGTTTTCTGGTATTACACGCCCATGGCCCTGGAATTCACCCGCCACTTTACCCCAGCCCTCACCGTGTTTGACTGCATGGATGAACTGTCTGCCTTCAAATTCGCGCCACCCAGATTGCTGGAGCTGGAGGCAGAATTGATGGCCAAGGCCGATGTGGTGTTCACCGGCGGGCAAAGCCTGTATGAGGCCAAGAAAGACCGCCACAAAGAAGCCTACGCGTTCCCCAGCAGCATTGACAAAGTGCACTTCGGCAAAGCCCGCCAGCCGCAGGAAGACCCCGCCGACCAGGCCCACATTCCGCACCCGCGTATGGGCTTCTTTGGCGTAGTAGATGAGCGTTTTGACATTGAATTGCTGCGCTCTGTCGCCGCCGCCCGCCCAGAATGGCAGTTTGTGATCATTGGGCCCGTGGTGAAAATTGACGAAGCAGACTTGCCTAAAGGCGAAAACATTCATTACCTGGGCGGAAAATCATACCAGGAACTTCCTTCTTATTTGGCGGGCTGGGACGTGGCCATGCTGCTCTTCGCCCACAATGAGTCTACCAAATACATCAGCCCAACCAAAACCCCAGAATACCTGGCCGCCGGTAAACCCGTAGTATCTACCTCTATCAGAGACGTAGTGCGCCCGTACGGTGAGCAGAACCTGGTGCACATTGCTGATGGCGCCGAAGCCTTTGAGCAGGCCATAGAAAAAGCCCTGGCCCAGAAAGAAGACCATGGCTGGATGCGCCGCACCGATGATTTCCTGGCCGGAATCTCCTGGGACAAAACCTGGCAGAACATGGTGCGCCTCATGCAGTGCATCAGTAAAGAGAAACAAACCAAGGCATAATTATAAAATGCGTTTTGGCTGTTTTTCCAAAAACAGGCCCAAAACAGCACCTGGCTACTCCTAGTGTGAGCGCCAGTAGAAATCTTATTGCGTAACTGTTACTATCCAACATTATGTTTGACTATCTGATTGTAGGGGCAGGATTTGCCGGAAGTGTACTAGCCGAGCGATTGGCGTCAGCGTCCAATAAAAAGGTCTTAATCATAGACAAGCGTTCCCACATTGCGGGCAACGCCTATGACCATTACAACGAAGACGGTATTCTGGTGCACAAATACGGGCCGCATATCTTCCATACCAACTCCAAAGAGGTGTTTGAGTACCTGGGTCAGTTCACAGAATGGCGCCCGTATGAGCACCGCGTGTTGGCCAGCGTAGACGGCCAGCAAGTCCCTATGCCCATCAATCTAGATACCATCAACAAACTGTATGGCTTGAGTCTTACTTCTTTTGAATTGGACAAGTGGTTTGAGTCGGTGGCCGAGAAGGTAGACACCATCAAGACTTCTGAAGACGTGGTGGTGAGCAAAGTGGGGCGCGAGCTGTATGAGAAGTTCTTCAAGAACTACACCCGCAAGCAGTGGGGCATGGACCCGTCTGAACTGGACAAGTCAGTGACTTCGAGGGTGCCCACCCGCACCAACCGTGACGACCGCTATTTCACAGACACCTACCAGGCCATGCCGCTGCACGGCTTCACCAAGATGTTTGAGAAGATGCTGGACCACCCCAACATCAAAATCATGCTCAACACAGACTACCATGAGATCCTGGACGTGATTCCGTTCAAGGAGATGATTTTCACGGGGCCGGTAGACGAGTATTTTGACTTTAAGTACGGAAAGCTGCCGTACCGCTCGCTGGAGTTTAAGCACGAGACCGTGAACAAAGAGGTCTTCCAGCCGGTGGCGGTGGTGAACTACCCAAATGAGCAGCTCTATACCCGCGTGACCGAATTCAAATACCTGACTGGGCAACAGCACCCTAAAACCAGCCTGGTGTATGAATTTCCGCGCGCGGAAGGAGACCCGTACTATCCGGTTCCCAAACCAGAGAACGCCGAGCTCTACAACAAATACAAAAAGCTGGCTGAGGCCACGCCTAACGTACACTTTGTGGGCCGTCTGGCCACCTACAAATACTACAACATGGACCAGGTGGTGGCGCAGGCGCTCACGCTGCACAAGAAACTGACGGGAAAAGAAAAGTTGGCGGTTCCGGCATTGGACCCCTCTGCCATTCTGCCCAAAGAAGTGCGTGAAGCCCTCAACGGAAGTTCCACCAAAGTGACTACGAATGGCAAACATTAACCTATGGGGAGGCGTGGAGTGTACGGTCAACCGCGTGGGCGACCAGTACTTTGACCAGCTGGCCAAAAGCGGGCATGACTGCCGGCTGTCAGACCTGGACCTCTTCGCTGACTTAGGCTTAACAAAAATCAGATATCCGGTTCTCTGGGAGCACGTAGCCCCCAAGCACCCTGAACAGCAAAACTGGGCTTGGGCCACAGAACGCCTCCACAAGCTCCGCGACCTGAACATTGATCCTATTGTGGGCCTGCTGCACCATGGCAGCGGCCCACGCTATACCAACCTGCTGGACCCAGACTTCCCCCAGAAGTTTGCCGCCTACGCCAAAGCGGTGGCCCAGCAGTTTCCGTGGGTGACGTATTACACCCCCGTGAATGAACCGCTCACCACCGCCCGCTTCAGCGCCCTTTACGGTTTATGGTACCCGCACAAGAATGATGATGCGTCGTTTGCCAAAGCGTTGCTGAACCAAATCAAAGGAACGGTACTGGCCATGCGCGCCATCAGGGAAGTGAACCCCAATGCCCAACTGGTGCAGACCGATGACCTGGGCTACATTCACAGTACGCCCACGTTACAATACCAGGCAGATTTTGAGAACCACCGCCGGTGGCTTTCCTGGGATTTACTCTCCGGGAAAGTAGACCAGCAGCACCCGCTCTGGAATTACCTTACCAATGCGCAGGTGCCGGAGGAGCAATTGCTGGAGCTGGTGGCAAATCCTTGTCCGCCCAACGTGATTGGCGTGAACTACTACGTGACCAGTGAACGCTACTTAGATGAGCACATCACAGAATACCCGTTGCACACGCACGGCAGCAACGGCCGGCATAAATACGCAGATGTAGAGGCCGTACGCGTGACCTCGGCTGTGCCGCTGGGGGTACAGAACCTGCTGGCACAGGTGTGCGAGCGGTACCCGGAAAACCAGATTGCCATCACTGAAGCCCACCTCTGCTGTACCCGTGAGGAGCAGATGCGCTGGTTGGCTGAAGTTTGGGATTCTGCCCTGTTTTTAAGAAATCAGGGCAAAAACGTCATTGCCGTCACCGCCTGGTCTTTACTGGGAGCCTTTGACTGGAACAGTCTCCTGACCGAGGAGCGGGGCTTTTATGAATCCGGCGTTTTTGATGTGCGTAACGGGAAACCCGAACCCAATGCCGTCGCCAAACTTCTAAAAGGCCTGGCCGGCAGCGCAGACAGGCACCCCGTGCTGCAGATAGACGGCTGGTGGAAGCGTTCTTGTAGAGCGTTGTTCCCCGCGCTGCCAGACACCCCTGAGAATTGGCACCTACCCTTAGAACAATTGGCTGCGCCAAAGCAGAAGACCAGTAAACCGCTGCTCATTACCGGTGCCACCGGTACGTTGGGCCGCGCCTTCGCCCGAATCTGTGATGTGCGCGGCATCCCGTACGTACTGCTGACCCGCCAGGAGATGAACATTGCAGACGAAGCGCTGGTGGAGAAAGCCTTGCGGAAATACCAGCCCTGGGCCGTGGTGAACACCGCCGGTTACGTGCGCGTAGATGACGCCGAGAATGAACCCGAAGCCTGCTACCGTGAAAACGCGCAAGGACCCGTGAACTTAGCCAAACACTGCCACGCCAGAGGCATTCAGCTGGTGACGTTTTCCTCTGATCTGGTTTTTGACGGCCACAAAGGGGAAGGCTATCTGGAAACAGATCTCCCCAGCCCCCTGAACGTGTACGGCGGCAGCAAAGCGCTGGCAGAGGAGCAGGTGCTGAAACTGATGCCCGGGGCTTTGGTGATCAGAACCAGCGCTTTCTTCGGGCCCTGGGACCAACACAACTTTGTGTACCACGCCCTGCGCACATTGGCGCACCAGGAGTTTTTTGAGGCCGCCGCAGATACGTTTATCACGCCTACCTACGTGCCAGACCTGGTGAATACCACCCTTGACTTATTGATTGATGAGGAATGCGGCATCTGGCACTTGGCTAATGAAGGAACGTACTCCTGGGCGGGTTTGGCCGAGGCAGCTGCCAGAGTGGCGGGAGTAGAGCCAAACCCGTGGCTTCAGTCTAAACCTCAGGAGGAGTTTCACTATTTGGCCCCCAGGCCAACCAATGTGCCTTTGAAAACAAGTAAACGTGCGGTTTTGCCACCGGTGGAAGACGCCCTTCGGCGGTTCCTGTTCGCCAGTGAGATCCCGTTCCGGCCCCTGTTGCCCAAGGTGGAAGAAGGGGAGGAGGACTCCCTGCTGGCGGCCCAGGCATAAGCTGGCGCTATGAAAATGTGAAACCTGTTTTCAGGCTGTTTTTGGGAAAACAGCCCGAAAACAGGTTTTTGTTTTGATACCACAGCTGTTTTAGTGCCTCCCTCGCTTCACGTGGCGCAGATTCTCCCCTGGGTGCTGCGTCTGCGCTTAGGCAGCTCCCTGACTGAACCGGTTACACCATCTTTAAAAACAACAATGTGCCGCAATGGCACTCCCTTTCCCTGAAAGGGAGAATCAGAGGTTGCTTCCTGTTTTCGGCCTGATTTTCCTAAAACAGGCCAAAAACAGCTTGGTAACCCTCAGGGGTGCCACAGAAAAGTTTAACCTTTTCCTGCCATCCCGTCAGGTGGCGGGCACTAATGCGTAAGTGGTATTGTTTTAGCTAGATAGGAAAATGTCGGAAAAACCGCGTATTTTTGAAATTGCAACCACTACATCTTAAATAGCTTTTTATGTTTGACTTTTTTGGGAAGACGGTCGCCAAGCTTTTCGGTACCAAGTCAGAAAGGGATATCAAAGGGGTAATGCCGTATGTGGCACTCATCAACCAAGAGTTCGCCACGCTTGCCTCCCTGTCTGATGACCAGCTGCGCCAGCGCACGCAAGAGGTGCAAGCCACCATTGCCGAGCGCCTGAAACCCATTGATGATAAAATTGCCGCGCTGCACCAGCGCATTGAAAACGAGCCGGAGCTGGACATTGCCCAGAAAGAGGAGATCTTTGTGGAGATTGACAACCTGGAGAAAGACCGTAACAAAGATCTGGAAGTAGTCCTGATGGAAGTGCTTCCGCAGGCGTTCGCCATTGTCAAAGAAACCGCCCGCCGCTATAAGGAGAACGGACAGCTGACCGTTTCTGCCACAGAGTTTGACCGTGAAATTGCCTCCCGCAAGCCAAACGTGCAGATCAACGGCGACCAGGCCGTGTGGGCCAACCGCTGGCTGGCGGCCGGTACCGAGGTGGTGTGGGACATGCTGCACTATGACGTACAGCTGATTGGCGGTATTGTGCTGCACCAGGGCAAGATTGCCGAGATGGCGACGGGTGAGGGGAAAACCCTTGTGGCTACCTTGCCGGCCTTCCTGAACGCCTTGGCCAAACGCGGCGTGCACGTGGTAACCGTGAACGACTACCTGGCCAAGCGTGACTCTGAGTGGATGGCGCCGTTGTTTGAGTTCCACGGCATCACCATTGACTGTATTGACAAACACCAGCCTAATACTGAGGCGCGCCGTCAGGCTTACCGGGCAGACATCACCTACGGGACCAATAACGAGTTCGGGTTTGACTACCTGCGGGACAACATGTCCCGCGAGACCAGTGAGCTGGTGCAGCGCAAGCACCACTACGCCATGGTAGATGAGGTAGACTCCGTGTTGATAGATGACGCCCGTACGCCGTTGATCATCTCCGGACCCGTTCCGCGCGGCGATGAGCACGAGTTCTACATGCTGAAACCCCGCGTAGCCGCTCTGGTAGAGGCCCAGCGTAAGCTGGTGGGTAACTTTCTGGTAGAGGCCAAGCGCCTGATCAAGGAAGGAAACGAGAAAGAAGGCGGTCTGGCCCTGTTCAGAGCGTACCGCGGTCTGCCTAAAAACAAGCCGTTGATCAAGTTTTTGAGTGAGACCGGTGTCCGTCAGATTCTCCTGAAGACCGAGGCTTTCTACCTGCAGGACCACTCGCGCCAGATGCCGGAGGCTGACAAGCCGCTGTACTTCACCATTGACGAAAAGCACAACCAGATTGAACTCACGGAGAACGGCATTGACCTGATTACCGGTCAGGGCGAAGATCCGCAGTTGTTCATCCTGCCAGATATTGGAACGGAGATTGCCAATATTGAAAGCCATACCGGGCTCACTGCTGATGAGAAACTGCACGAGAAAGAGCGCCTGATCCAGGAGTACCAGGACAAGACGCAGCGCGTGCACACCATCAACCAGTTGCTCAAAGCCTACACCCTGTTTGAGAAGGACACTGAGTACATTGTGACCGAAGACCGCAAGGTGAAGATTGTAGACGAGCAGACGGGCCGTGTCATGGAGGGCCGCCGCTATTCAGACGGTCTGCACCAGGCCATTGAGGCGAAGGAGAACGTGCGTGTGGAAGACGCCACCCAGACCTACGCCACCGTAACGCTGCAGAACTACTTCAGAATGTACCATAAGCTGGCCGGTATGACCGGTACCGCTGAGACAGAAGCCGGGGAGTTCTGGGAAATCTACAAACTGGACGTGGTGGTGATCCCTACCAACCGTGTGGCCCAGCGCAAAGACGAGCATGACAAGGTGTACAAAACCACCCGCGAGAAATACAACGCCGTGGCCGAGGAGATTCAGGAACTCACCAAGCAAGGCCGTCCGGTGCTGGTAGGTACCACTTCCGTGGAAATCTCTGAACTGGTAAGCCGTATGCTCAAGATGCGCGGCATCACGCACCAGGTTCTGAACGCAAAGCACCACCAGCGCGAGGCTGAGATTGTGGCCGAAGCCGGTAAGCCGGGCGCGGTAACCATTGCCACCAACATGGCCGGCCGTGGTACAGATATCAAACTTGCCCCAGAGTCAAAAGCTGCGGGAGGGTTGGCCATCATTGGTACCGAGCGCCATGAGTCCCGCCGGGTAGACCGCCAGCTGCGGGGCCGTTCCGGCCGCCAGGGAGACCCGGGATCTTCCCAGTTCTTCGTGTCACTGGAAGACAGCTTAATGCGTCTGTTTGGCTCTGACCGTATTGCCCGCCTAATGGACCGCATGGGTCTGGAGGAAGGCGAAGTGATTCAGCACTCCATGATCACCAACTCCATTGAGCGCGCGCAGAAGAAGGTGGAGGAAAACAACTTCGGGATCAGAAAGCGTTTGCTGGAGTATGATGATGTGATGAACGCCCAGCGCGAGGTGGTGTACAAGCGCCGCCGCAACGCCCTGTACGGCGAGCGTCTGGAGCTGGACATCCTGAACATGATCTATGACGTGGCCGAGGACATTGTACAGACCTACAAAGCCACCGGTAACCATGAAGACTTCCTGCTGCACATTATCAGAGTGTACGGCTTCAACTCGCAGATAACCGCCGGTGAATTGGCCAGTCAGTCTGTTGAGGTGTTAATGGACCGTCTTTACAATGAGGCGCTGGATTTCCACACGGCTAAAAACCAGCAGATCATGCAGCAGTCGGCCCCCATTCTGGCAGACATCTACGCCAACCGCGGTGCCCTGATTGAAAACATAGCCGTGCCGTTCTCAGATGGCCGCCGCCAGATCACCGCTATTGCCAACCTGGAGAAAGTGGTAAGCACCCAGGGGCGTGAGCTGATCAAGACAGTAGAGAAGGTCATCACCCTGGCTACCATTGACCAGGCCTGGACCCAGCACCTGCGCGAGATGGATGACCTGAAGCAGAGTGTGCAAAACGCGGTGTATGAGCAGAAAGACCCGCTCTTGATCTACAAGTTTGAGTCATTTGAGCTGTTCAAGCGCATGATTGCCAAAGTGAACGAAGAAACAGTGTCGTTCCTGTTCAAGGCAGATCTGCCGGTGCAGCAGGAGCAGCCGGTTCCGGTACAGGAGGCCCGTCCGGCCCTCGCGCCAAAGGCCCCCAAACTGCAGGTACAGAAAGAGGAGGTGCATTCTACCTTAGAAGACCACGTGCCTAACATGCCGCCAATGCCGCAGGCCCCTGCCCCCAAACCGCAGCCGGTGCGCGTTGAGAAAACTGTGGGCCGTAATGACAAGGTGAACGTGCAGTACATGGACGGCCGCGTGATGAAAGACGTGAAGTTCAAAAACGTAGAACAAGACCTGCTCAACAACCGGTGCTTTATCATTGAAGACTAACGTGCCCATATCACCAGATCAGAGCCTGGCGCCGTACATTGACCATACGGTGCTCAGGCCTGACACCACGCAGGCCCTGGTGGCGCAGCTTTGCCAGGAGGCGGCTGAACACCATTTTGCCGCCGTTTGTGTGCCTCCCTGCTTTGTAAAGCAGGCGGTGGCGGCGCTGCAGGATACGGGCGTGCAGGTGGCCACGGTGGTGGGGTTTCCGTTGGGGTACCAGCTGGCCAAAGTGAAGTTCTTTGAGGCCCATCAGGCCCTGGCTGAAGGGGCTACCGAGATTGACGTGGTCATGAACATTGCCGCATTCAAATCTGGTAGGCACGAAGAGGTCATGTCTGAGCTGCAGGAGCTGAGTACCTTGTGCCACTTCAAGAATTCTATCCTGAAAGTGATCATTGAGACCGCTTTGCTGAGCCCCAGTGAGATGGTGCAGGTGTGCAAACTCTGCATTGAGGCCGAGGTGGATTATGTAAAAACCTCTACCGGTTTTGCCGCCTCCGGGGCGCAGGTAGAAGATATTCTGTTACTGCGTGCTACCTTGCCGGCGCATATTAAAATCAAGGCCTCTGGCGGAATCAAAACCAAGGAAGCCGCCCTTGCGTTGGTAAAAGCCGGAGCCGACCGGATTGGAACATCTTCCGGCGTTTCATTGCTATGACGTTACAAAAAATGACCTCAAGAGTTTTAGGATTTCTTTGCCTGGTAGTAATGATGGGCTGTGCGGCCACCAGCAGCAGCACCTCTTCCGGCAACGGCACCGCCTCAGATGATAACCGCAGAGCGGAATCAAAAGGAGGGACGGCGGCGTTGGTAGACACCAAGAAATATTTGCCCACTTTTCCTTCGACGCCAGCCGGGAATACAGCCCCTGCCGCTCCGGCCATGCCCACCAACCACCTGCGCAACCAGGTGGCGTTGCTGCTGGACAGTGTGGCGCAGGTGCAGAAGAATATCAAATACGCCACCGGCTACCGCATTCTGGCCTATACCGGCATTGAGCGGAACTCAGCCATGGCGTTACGCAACAACCTCATTCAGCGCCTACCAGAGCAGAGAGACTACCTCACCTTCAAGCAGCCCACGTACCAGCTAAAATTTGGCGATTTCTTTACCCGGGTAGAGGCGCAGGCCGCCCTGAGCAAAGTGCAGGATCTGATCCCGAACGCTTTGCTGGTGCGCGAAACCATCAACATCCCTAAATAAGGCTTTTTTTCAAGAAGGTTGTTTCCGCCTGCTTTTGGTCCTGATTTCTGAAAACAGAAAACGGCGGAATTTTTTT
>NZ_LRMM01000110.1 GCF_001647275.1 Rufibacter ruber
TTTTCGCCTGTTTTTACAAAAACAGGCCGAAAACAGAAAATACCGGTTAATCTGCGAAGAGGGAACGGCTAATTCCCAGCTCTAAGCCCCGCAGCTCGGCAAGGCCGCGCAAGCGGCCAATGGCCGAATAACCGGGGTTGGTCACCTTGTGCAGGTCGTCCAACATCTGGTGACCGTGGTCCGGACGGAAAGGAATTGGCTGCTCCCGCTTCTGATTGATAGCCACCAGTTCTTTCATGACGCCATACATATCTACATCACCGGCCAAGTGGTCAGATTCATAGAAGTTCCCGTTTTCGTCTTTCAGCACGTTGCGTAAGTGCGCGAAGTACACCCTATGCCCCACCGCTTTCAGAATTTCTACCGGATTATTGTGTGCGCCCGCTCCCAGAGAGCCTGTGCAGAAGCAGATGCCGTTTGCCTCCCGGTCTACCCGCTGAATGATAAACTCCAAATCTTCCCGGTTAGAGGCAATGCGGGGTAGTCCCAAGATGGGAAACGGCGGATCATCTGGGTGAATGGTCATTTTGATGCCGGCTTCTTCGCAGACATCCATGATGGACTCCAGAAAATTGGCTAGGTTTTCCCTCAACCCGGCATGGCCAATGTTCTTATAGATTTCTATGCTTTGGGTGAGGTGTTCTAAAGTGATAAATCCCTCCATGGGCACTCCCATCCTGATGATCTCACTCAAGTGATCAAGCTGCTCCTGTGAATAAGTCTTGCTCCGCTCCTCAGCGAGCTGAACAATTGACTCCGCATAGTCTTTTTCAGCGCCCTCCCTTTTCAGGATGTACAGGTCAAATACCGCTAGGTCTGCCCAATCAAAGTACAAAGCCTTGGCTCCGTTCTGGAGCTCCAGCGCCAGGTTCGTACGCGTCCAGTCCAGCACCGGCATAAAGTTGTAGCAAACAGTGGTCAGACCGCAGGCTGCCAGGTTGCGCAAAGACTGACGGTAATTTTCCAGATACATCTCATAGTTGCCAGTGCGGGTTTTAATGGCCTCGTGCACAGGCACGCTCTCTACCACCACCCATTGCAGACCGCTTTCTTCTATGATTCGTTTGCGATCCTGGATTTCCTCCAGTGGCCAAACGGCGCCGTGGGGTACATGGTGCAAGGCACTGACAACGCCCGTTGCCCCGGCCTGTTTGATGTCTTGGAGGGAAACAGGGTCTTGGGGACCGTACCACCTCCAGCTCTGTAGTAATGACATAGTTGTACGTAATGAAACGCAGCTAATAAAAATTTTGCTGGTAAAAAGGTGATTTGACTTGATTCTGAAGAACGTGTAGCCCAGACAGGCAAGAGAAAAGCGGCAGATAAGGTTGTCTCACCTGCCGCTTTTGAATTGATGAAAACTTATTTATTTGCTTTCAAAGTTTGTAGTAAAGCAGAATAAGCAGGCTTTTTGTTGTAATCCTTGTCAAATAGTAGCGGGAAATCATTTTTGTTCAACGTCAATACCAACCAACTAGTAGGGTCATTCACTCCCCAGATAGTAAAGCCATGACGTTGGTTGGCAGGTACATATTTAATATAAGACTCCAACACAAATTTATACATGGCAGCCTGTAATCCTCTGTGCTGAGCATCATCTGTAATATAGGAAAGTTCAGAAGGATTCAATTGCACATCTAATTCAGATACTCTCACTAACAGCCCGGTAGCAGCCAGCTTCTTGAACATGTTTACAATACCGGCATAGGAGGTATTTGTTGAGATATGCATTTGAGTACCTATCCCATTGATCTTGGCGCCTTTTTGCTTTAGCTCCATAGTGTACTGAATCAAAGAATCAAGTTTTGCATTGTTAGATTCCAGATTATAGTCATTGATAAAAAGTAATGCATTGGGATCTGCGGCAGCGGCGTACTGGAAAGCTTTCAACCCCCAATTCCTTCCCAGATAATCTGCCCAAAAAAACTTATCTGTGGCTGTTGCCGGAATAGTGCCTGAATTTGCTCTTACACGTAACGCTCCGTTTCCGTCTGCCATGGGTTCATTGACTACATCCCAGGCTTTCACTTTGCCCTTGTAGCGGGTAACAGTCTGAGAAATGAAAGTTTGCAGTGCGTTGTCTACTTTGGCTGCAACTTCAGCACCCGTAGGAGGAGCTGTTGTAGAAGCATCTACTACCGAGAAGTTATCTAAGAAATAAGTATTGGCTGTACTCCCAATATCTATCATTATACGAGTTTGGGCATCAGTAGCCGGAAAGGTCCAGGTAAATTGCCCCCAATCTGTAGAAGTGTTAAAATCTGGAGAATATTGAGGCGTACCACCTTGTGTTGATAAACGCATTTTTCCTCCTGCATTGGCTGCTTTGATATGAAAGGTAACTCTGTATTGCTTTCCTGTTTGCGTAGGGAAAAGGTCACTTGCCACTTGAATGTTCCAGGGGTTCCCATTCGCAGCGACCACTACTTTCAGTCCTCTGGCCCCCTCTTGCTTCTCAGTAGCCACAGTAGTTGCTGAAACCGAAGAGGCGCCATTCCAGACTCCCCAGTTAGTAAAGCTGTTACCACTCCCTGCTTCAAAACTTCCGTTCAAAATAAGGTTTTGTGGAGCAGGCCCAGAACTTCCGGCTAAAGAGTTTAGATATGTAGCGTTTTGATTTGAGTGCCAGCCCAGGGTATGGCCAAAAACTTCCAACCCTGCAGCAGAAGCCGCATCAAACAGTCTGTCTGCACTGGTAAAATCAATGCTGCCATCATTTCTCACCAATGCCCCATGCTTCATGTGGTATTCAAAAGTGACATTATCTGCCTCTCTTACAACTGCCGCTTTATAGTTAGGGTCAGACATGAATTGATTGTAATTGATAGCCATTCCTATAGGAAAGGAGGCCGCATCTTTTAATGACCCTTCTGTGTCTGTATAATTACCAAAGTTCATGCTGCCAAACTCATCTGGCTCACAGGCAGACAATGTGGCTGCAAAAGCCAATATTGCCCACGTATATTTTTTAAAACTAGCTTTCATAATGGTCTTGGTTTACCCGCCATTCCTTAGCATTCACTAAAGGCGGGAAGTTTAATTTCTAATTATTAATAACCAGGATTCTGAGGAAACTCATTCTTGTTTGTCAAGAGGTCCAACTGGGTACCAGACGGGATAGGTCTAAGCATATGGAATTCTTTTACATTTGGTGCCCCCTGCACGTTGTACGCCTTTACCCGTTCCACTAGTGTGCGAGTTCTTGCCAAATCATACCACCGCATATATTCTCCATACAACTCACGTGTTCTTTCACGGAGAATTAAATCAAGCGTAACCTGGCTACTAGTGATAGTCATAGCTTGAATGGCATCAGCCATTCCAAAACCTGTCGGATAGCTGGTTCTGTAAGCAGCACGGCGTCTGATGGCATTAATCATGTCTGCAGCATCTTGCAATCTATCAGCTTTAAAAGCCGCCTCTGCCGCAATAAGATACGTTTCCCCTAATCTCATCAAAATAATGGGTCTATCTGATGGGTCATTAAAGTGCTGCCGAGTAGGGTCTAAATGCTTGGTCATAGTAGGAAACCATTCAACAGTATACTCTGAAGGGGCCAAAATCACACCTTTCAACTTCTTACGCTCTTCCTCTGTCACTTCTCTACCAGGTAGGTAGAGAGCAGTGTCTCCTTTTACCAGTGTGCCCCGTGAAGTAGTAGGCGGGGTAATGTTGGTAGTGCTTCCATCCTCCCCTGCAGTACCGGTTGGTCTATTATACAGCCAGACCTTCTGAAAGGTCTTGTCATATCTGGAGTCAAAGTCACGATTGAAGGAGGCACTAATATCTTTGTTATCAAAGGTTTGATAAGTATAGGGGGTTGGTCGGAATCTGCGGAATGGGCGTCCGTAATTCACATCTCTTGCCACTAGTTTGCCTGTAGCTGATTGTTGGGCAGAGGTTAAACCAGAGATACCTCTGTTTAAGGGCATGTCTTGGGTGTAAAACATTACCCAGTAATGATTAGAACGGTTCTCTTTATTACCGTTATCAGGAGCAGACCCTTGATTGTAACCACTCTCTGAGAACACAGGGTCTGTGTTACGATCCATTACAAACAATGCTTCTTTGCCGTACTCATTCCCATTTCTGAAAACATCAGCAAAGTCCTGCTCCAGGTCTACCCCGTAAGTGGCACGGTTATCAATTAAAGACTTAGCAGTATTATATGCACTTACAAAGTCTGTTTGCCCATTCCCTTCTCTTGCATTCGGATTCCATCCTTTTGTTAGATAGACTTTGGCCAGAAGGTGCAACGCTGCAGGTTTAGAAGCTTTTCCTTTTGAGCCGTTTGCAGTTGCCGGTTTGTCAGGTAATTGACCAATTGCTTCTGTAAGATCTTTGATGATTGCCTCATACACTTGCTTAACAGGGGTTCTGGTTGCAGTGGTATTGGGAGAGGTATTAAAGGTAAGGCTCAATGGAACGTCTCCAAAGTTCTGAACCAACATGAAGTAGAAAAAAGCCCTTAAGAATTTTGCCTCACCCAGGAGGTTGTTCTTCTTATCACTCGCCATGTTGGCGTCTGGACCAAACTGCAGAACTCCATTCATGTTATTAATAGCCACATAGCTATTGTTCCAGATACCACCAATAGCACCGTCTTGTGGCGTAATATTAGTGTAGGAATGGTAGTCCAGGTTACCATCTCCCCCTCTTACTACCTCATCTGTACCTGCTACTGCAGTACCTGCAAAACCTTCACTTCCCCAAAAATATCTACAGATTGCATAAGAGGCATTTACCCCTGCCTGCAGCCCGTCTGGTGTAGAAAAATATTCTGGTCCTAAGTCAGCACGGTAATCTGCCTCTAATATGTCTTGACACCCCATTGGGGCCATTGCCATCAGGGACAATGCCAACAGAGTAGATTTTATATTTCTATGAAGTCTCATTTTATTTTCTTAAAAATTAGAATTTAACATTAACACCAACCATAAATTGTCTAGTTGAGGGGGTAGTTAATCCGACGGTAATAGCTCTGTCAGTAACCCCCGCAGAACTACCCTGTGATTGCACAGCTCCTCCAGTTCCAGTACCTTCCGGATCAAAGCCTAAACCTGACCTAATAAATGGTGAGTACAATAAAAATGGATTCTGCGCGGTTACATAAATTCTAGCGGAGCTCATTCCTATCCTGTTTATCAGGGTGCTTGGCAGGGTGTAGCCAAAATTGATGCTTCTAACCTTTATAAAAGAGGCATCATGGTACCCCAGTGTAGAGGAATAAGGAATGCGGTCTGAGGAAGCCGTAGGCAACGGGAAACTGTTAGTAGGGTTATTAGGTGTCCAATAATCTACATTAACTTGATTAGAGCGGCTATTACCAAAACCAAAATAACCTGTTCCACTACCGTCATTCTGCAGATATGTAGCAACCAGGGTACCTCCCATTCTAGCAAAAAGAACAAAGGAGAGATCAAAGTTTTTATAGGCAAAACGCTGGGTTGTGCCGCCAATCCAGTCAGGTTGGAAAGTTCCCACAACAGAGCGATCCAGATCATTTATTATTCCATCTGGCACACCATCTGGTCCGCTGATATCTGCCAGTTTTATCTGACCTGGTTTCGCATTGAATTTAGCGGCGGCCTCTGCTTCGTCTAGCTGCCAGATTCCTAACTTGGTATAGTCATAGATAACATTCACCGGCTGCCCTACAAACCATCCATTTCCCACATTCTGTTTAGTGGTCTCTTCTTCTAACCTTACTATTTTTTCTCTGTTGAGCGAGAAGTTGAAGTCTGAAGTCCAGGAGAATCCTCCAGCAGTCTCTACATTGACAGTAGATAAATTGAACTCAATGCCCTTGTTCTGTGTGTTAGCGGCATTTGTCCAATAATTGTCTACACCATTACTTCTAGGTAAATCTTTTCTTACCAACAGGTTGTCAGTATTCTGCTTGTATACTTCAAGGGAGCCCGTGATGCGGTTATTCAAGAACCCAAAGTCTACTCCAACATTATATTGCTTTGTAGCCTCCCATCTTAAATCCAGGTTTGGCAAACTTGATATAAAATAGCCAAACACATTATCGCTACCATAGTTATACCTGTTTCTGGCCAAAGAACCTCTTGTTGCATTTGCAGGGATTCCTGGATTTCCTGTTACCCCATAACCGGCTCTTAATTTCAGTAATGAAATGGCTTCCAGATTACTCATAAAATCTTCATTAGAGATATTCCAACCTAGGGACAAAGCAGGGTAACTAATGAATTTATTTACCGGGAAAACGTTTGAACCATCTCTTCTGAAAGTGGCGGTTAACAAGTATCTGTCATTAAATGCATAGTTAACTCTACCCATGAAAGACATTAATCCTCCTTTTGTATAACCACCCCCCGCAATAGTTTGAGTATTAGCCAGAGTGAAGTTATAGTATTGAACAGCTTCAGACGGGAAGTTATTTCCGTTCATGCTGGAGGCATTGGATTGGTCAATCTGCACACTGTACAATCCGGTGAAAGTTAACCGGTGTTTTTCAGCAAATGTTTTTTCGTAAATCAGCAAGTTTTCAAACGTAGCAGTATAGCTTTCTCCATTCTCTAAAGTAGCTCTGGCGCCAGCAGTGGTAGTGGCTGCAGGGTTTAAAATTGTATTGGGGCCTGTATAGGTTCCTCTTTGGTCATGACGGAAATCAAGCCCCATGTTCAATCTATATTTTAGTCCATCAATTATGCTCACTTCACCATAAATACTATTGAAAGTCCTCAACCTTCTACGTCTGTCAACAATGGCATCACTATCTCTCAAGGTCAAAGGGTTCATAGTAGCAGTTTGATCTACTGTGCCCTCCATAGGAAACTTATTGATAGAACCGTCTTCGTTATATACAGGAGCCAGTGGGGTGATGCGGGCAATGTTATACATGGGGCTCAATCCTTCACCATTAGTATAGCTCAAGGTGTTCATGTTGTTGAACCCAACTCTTATTCTCTTTCCAATTTTGGCATCAATTGTATTACGGAGGGAGAAACGTTCAAATGATTGGCCTGGCAAAATCCCCTCTTCCTTAAAATAGCCGGCAGATACTCCATAGGTCAGTCCTTCTGAACCACCAGATATGCCTAATTCATGGTTGGTTACGTACCCTGTCTGCAATGCCACATCTAGCCAATCTGTATCAGTGCCATTCTGGATACCTTTAAGTTCCATTGGCGAATAACCGGCTGTGTATTGTGCCAGGTTACGGAACGCCACAAATTCTTGCGCATTCATGAGGTCATATTTACCAAATGGCTTAGCTATACCGTAATAAGCATTATAGCTTAATCTAGGCTTTCCTTCTTCGCCGCGCTTTGTAGTGATAAGAATAACCCCATTTGCTCCTCTGGAGCCATAAATAGCGGTGGCAGAAGCATCTTTCAACACATCAATGCTCGCTACGTCATCTGTGTTTAAATCATTAATGCTTCCTCCGTACGGAATCCCGTCTATTACGATCAAAGGATCATTTCCGGCATTCAGCGACCTGTTTCCCCTAATTCTTATCTGTCCTCCTGCACCAGGGCGTGAACCCGTACGTGCGATGTCCAAACCTGCCACACGACCTTGTAGCGCCTGGACCACATTAGCCGTAGGCACCTCTCTTAACGCATCTCCCTTGATAGAAGCCACCGCCCCAGTCACATCAGATTTCTTTTGAGTACCATACCCAACCACAACAATCTCATCTACCAGTTGCTGGTCCAGAGCAAGGCTAACATTCACAGAGGTTCTACCATTTAAGGATACTTCCTGGGCCTGATAGCCTATAAATGAGAACACCAATGTCCCATTACCATTAGGTACCATTATGGAATAGCCTCCATCTATACCAGTAGGCGCTGCAGTAGTAGTTCCCTTTAAAAGGACAGTAACACCGGGCAATCCTGCTCCTGACTGATCGGTCACTTTACCGGTAACCGTCACGGCACCTCCCTGGGCAAAGAGCTGCCCGTTAGCAAAAAGAAGGAAAGCAACCATCATGACCATTTTCATGGCCTTCTGGCACCCCCCTAAAAGAATCATTGATCTAGGATTTTGAGTAAAATCACATTTCATAAGTGAGACATTAAGGTTAACGTTTGCTTGTTGGTGTATTTATAATCAGATAATCACATCTCTCATGCAGCGCCCGGCTAACATGTCAACTACCTCCATGGGGTAAGTATGTGCACCATACCGCTGGCCATACCAGATCTCACTTAACTACTCCTCTCCTCGTTGCGGCTCTACAAACTTGAATATTATTTTCTGATATTACAACCGATTTCATAAATAATTATCAAAAATATTTTCCCTAAATCTACCTTTCATTATTAATATGACAAGATTTAAGGATTTCCCTCTCAAAAGGCGCTAAATACTCTTTCTTCCCTCTAGTTAAATCTCTCTAAAGCTAACCCTTTACCTGTTTTGAAATATTTTTAATAAGAAAAATGAGCAGAATGTTAGTATTCAGCGCATATTTCAATGATCTTTCATAACTTACCGCCAAAGAAAAGCAGGTATAGATCATTTTTTTTTGAAACCGATTTCATATATTTGCTCTTGTTATCTGCAACTCATGGAGAAAGATGTTACTATATATGATATAGCTAGGGAACTAGACTTGTCGCCAACCACCATCAGTAGAGCCTTGAATGACCACCCTGCTGTCAATAAAAAGACAAAACAGCGTATCAATGAGGCAGCTGAACAAATGGGGTATAGGTCTAACCTGTTTGCAAGCAACCTACGGAAGCAGCACACCAATACGATTGGCGTGATTGTTCCCCGGCTGAACAGCCCCTTTATGTCTTCTGTCATCGCCGGCATGGAGAAAATAGCCAATGAGGCCGGCTATAACCTGATTATCAGCCAGTCTTTGGAGACGCTGGAGAAGGAGAAAGCAAACGCAAAGACAATGTTTGACAGCCGGGTAGACGGCCTCTTGGTTTCCCTTTCGTATGAAACCGAAAACCTGGACCACTTTGAATCCTTCATAAGCAGAGGCATTCCTTTGATTTTTTACGACAGGGTGGCTGAACACAA
>NZ_LRMM01000111.1 GCF_001647275.1 Rufibacter ruber
CTGTTTTGGCCAAAACAGGCCAAAAACGCAAACTGTGGGGTTCCTTCTCCCTTTGGGAGAAGGTTAGGATGAGGGCATGCAGTTCAAGTTTCTACTCTCTACCTAAAACAGAAGTAAGCCACGGAAGTAACTTCCGGGCCATAGTATAAATCTTTGCTTGAAAGACCTTACAGGTCTTGTAGATCTATGCTTCTCCCATTTGCCCTCACAGAACAAACTTTCCTTCGTATCTCTTACTCTCTCACATTCCTTTCTGCACACATTCTGTCCCCCTTCAAAGGGGCAGGCGGATGATTTCTCGTGCTGAGTTAGTTGTACAGAGTCATGCATTCCCGAGAATCGGCTTGCCGTTCAATTATCTAAAACTGATGGTTCTTCTACTGTCTTTGTCATCCTCTACCCCCTTCAAAGGGGGACGGCATGCGTGCAGGAAAACTGTGATGTAGCATGCGCCAAAGAAGAAAACCAATTACTTTCCGTTTCCCGCCTACTTTTCTGATTTCAGCCCCAAAACGTACGTTCCTTCGGCCGAAGCCATTCTTGAAATATTTGCTTAATTTTAAGGCTACGAACATTCTAACAAACTACATGAAACATAGCATGAACCGCTGGTTGGTAGTAGCCGCCTGTCTCCTGATGACAGTGAGCACCTATGCCCAGCAGAAGCAGGATTTTACCTTAGATGACATTTTCAGGAAGGGCACGTTCCAGGCGCGGTCAGTGTACGGCGTGAACTGGATGCGGAATGGCCAATATTATTCAAGCCAGGTGGCTGACCAAGCCAACAAAGCCGTAGACATTGTGCAGATGGACGTGCGCAGCGGTCAGCCGCACAGCATTATCCTGAAAGGGCAGGATCTTCAGCTAGACGGCAAAGCGCTGGGGTATGACAACTACAGCTTCAGTGAAGACGAAACCAAAATCCTTTTTGAGACTGAACACGAGCCCATCTACCGCCGCAGCAGCAAAGGCCACTTCTACGTGTATGACCGCGCCGGCAAGAAACTGCAGAAACTGAGCCAGGGCGGAAAGCAGAGTTACGCCACCTTCTCGCCAGACAACAAGTACGTAGCCTTTGTGCGCGACAACAACCTGTTCTATGTAGACCTGGCCACCATGCAGGAGCGCCAGATTACCACAGACGGTAAATGGAACTTCATCATCAACGGCGGCACAGACTGGGTGTATGAAGAGGAATTCAGCTTCGCACAGGCGTTCTTCTGGTCTCCAGACGGCAAGCAGATTGCCTTCTACAAGTTTGACGAGAGCCAGGTGCCCGAGTACAACATGCAGGTGTGGGGCCCGCTTTACCCCAAAGACTACAAGTTCAAATACCCTAAGGCGGGTGAGAAAAACGCTACCGTGGCTATCTACACCTTTGACCTGGCGTCTGGTAAAACCGTAAAGATGGACATTGGCAATGAGAACGACCAGTACATCCCGCGCATTAACTGGACCAACTCACCCAACCTGCTGTCAATCAGGCGCATGAACCGCCTGCAGAACACCCTGGAGATTCTGCACGCCAACTCTACTACCGGCCAAAGCAAAGTAGTTCTCACTGAGAAAGACAAAGCCTACATTGACATCACAGATGACCTGACGTATCTGGCCAACGGCAAGCAGTTTATTCAGAGCTCAGAGAAAGACGGTTACAAGCACCTCTACCTCTATGACCTTAACGGGAAGCTGGTGCGCCAAATCACAAAGGGCAAGTGGGAGGTGGACAACTTCTACGGCGTTGATGAGAAGAACGGCGTGCTGTACTACACCTCTACCGAGGTTTCGCCGCTGGAGCGCCACCTGTACAGCATCAAGTTGAACGGAAAGGGTAAGAAAAACCTCACCCCCGCTAAGGGCACGCACGTGATCAACATGAGCCGTGACCACTCCTATTTCCTAGACTACCACAGCACCATCAATTCACCTAGCGTGGTAACGCTGTTCACCTCAGAAGGCAAGCCGGTAAAGGTGCTGGAAGACAATGAGAAACTTAAGTCTACCGTGGCCAATTACAACCTGCCCAAGGCCGAGTTCTTTCAGTTTAAGACGTCTGAGAACGTAACGTTGAACGGCTATACCATCAAGCCCGTTGATTTTGACCCGAACAAGAAGTACCCCGTGCTCATGTTCCTGTACGGCGGCCCCGGCAGCCAGGAAGTGATGGACAAATGGGGCGGCAGAAACTATCTCTGGCACAGCTACCTCACCCAGCAGGGCTACATCATCACCGTGATTGACAACCGGGGCACGGGTGGCCGCGGCGCAGATTTCAAAAAAGTAACGTACGGCAACCTGGGCCACTATGAGACCCTTGACCAGATTGAAGGTGCCAAGTACATGGGTAACCTGCCGTACGTTGACAAAGGCCGCATAGGCATCTGGGGCTGGAGTTTTGGCGGGTACATGAGTTCCCTGGCGATCACCAAAGGCGCTGATGTATTCAAGGCGGCCATTGCGGTGGCCCCGGTAACCAACTGGCGTTTCTATGACTCCATATACACGGAGCGCTTCCTGAAAACGCCCCAGGAAAACCCAGACGGCTATGACAAGAACTCACCCGTGACGTACGCGCATCTGTTAAAAGGCCGCTATCTGCTCATACACGGCACCGGAGATGACAACGTGCATTTCCAGAACGCCATAGAGATGACCAACGCGCTGGTGAAAGCCAACCGCCCCTTTGAGAGCGCCTACTACCCTAACCGGAACCATGGCATCAGTGGCGGCAACACCACTATTCACCTGTTCACCAAAATGACGGAGTTTGTGCTGCGTAATCTGTAAGCCACGCGAGTATTGAGGCAAGGGCGCCAGTTCTCCAGGGAGGGCTGGCGCCTTTGTTTTACCTTAGGCGCAGAAAAGCGCCAGTTAAGCCTGTTAATAAGCAGGTTAAACGAGAATTCAGCATTCTATCTGGCTAATAACCCATCTTGTAGATTCATTCAAACTACAAGCCCTAACGCATTACTTGCATGCAACGGTTTCTCTTGACTCTGCTCCTGGCTTTCTACGGAATTACGCTCTTGGGGCAGAACAGCCTTAAGAAAAATGTCTCCTTCTACGTGATGGCCCACCAAGATGACTGGCAGCTATTCATGGGGGCAAACGCCTATAAAGACATTGTCAAACCCAACTCAAAGGTGGTGTTCATCTACCTGACCGCCGGCCAGGCAAATAAAAAAGATGAAGCCTATTGGAAAGCACGGGAGGCTGGGGCAAATAACTCTGCGGCCTTTGCCGCCAACGCCTTTGGGAAAACCGGCACGAGAAAATTTATAACCCTTCAAGTCAAAGGGCATTCTGTTGCGGTGTATTACTATAAAAATACGGTCAGCTATTTCTTGCGGCTGCCTGATGGGAACCTTGACGGCAGTGGTTTCCCCAACACGCACAACGCCAGTCTTAAAAAACTCCATACCGCTGCCATTTCCAGCTTGACCGCAGTTGACAACTCTACAACCTATACCGGCTGGAAAGACCTGGAAGCAACTGTACGCGGTATTCTGGAGCGGGAATCAATTCACTTTCAACACATTTCAGTGCATGGCACTGACACAGATGAGTCACAGAACAAGGGAGACCATACAGACCATCTTATGTCTGGCAAACTGGCTGTTGCCGCCTCCTCAGGCTTGGCCAACCAAAATAATTTTTACATCAACTACAACGCTTCTGGCTTTGAACCAAACCTAAGCCCAGAAGACCTGATCAACAAGGCTGCCTTATTTGCAGTGTACAGCCAGACACTCTCAGCGGCACATTATGATAACAGTTGGGACAGGGGGCACCTTAGCTGCCTGCCGCGCATGTATGTTAGAACAGTCACCAACCCAAACAGAGGTAAAACGGGCAGTAGCAATGTAGTAATAGAATCACCCTCTCAGGGGTTGCCTCCTTACTTAGACACTACCCAGGTTACGGTGAAGCCCAACTACCCCAACCCGTTCAAGGACCAGACAACGCTTTCGTTTTCTATTCCGGGGGCGCAGGAGGTAGAGCTGCAGATCACAGACCCCACGGGGAAAAAGATTTTTGAGCTTCCTAAGCAGTTGAAACCGGCAGGCATTTATAGGATAAAGGTTGAGGCCAATGACGCCTGGCCGCCGGGCATCTATCTGAGCATTTTACGAATTGGCACCAAAAGCTACTGCTCTAAACTGCTGTACACGCCCTAGCCCTTCTATTCATTCCCCGTTTTTCTGCTGAAAACTGGCCCGTTGCAGGCGGTCATTGATGGCGCGGCCCAACCCCTGCTCGGGCATTGGTTCCGCCAGGATCACGTCAAGGTCCAGGGAATCTAACGCTCTAAGTGCTGCAAACAGGCTTTTCGCCGCTTCGCTCACGTCCCCCGCCGGGGAAAGTTGAATCTGGTGGTCTTCCGGCACCCCGGGAAACGCCTGCTGCAGGGAAATCACCCCCACCCGGGAAGCATCTACTTTTTTCAGGTTCGCCTCAATGGCTCCCAACAGCACTTTCTTGCGGGGTGAGTAGTGGCTGCTGAGCATGCCGGGCGCGGCGGGATTAGAAGACGAAGTTTTGATTCTGGCTTTGGACACGTTCACCACCTCTTCCAGCTCCTCCAGGGCCAGCCCGCCTAGCCGCAGCACCTCCACCTCATTGCCGTCTAACCGGATGATGGTAGACTCAATCCCCACCAGACAAGACCCGCCGTCAATAATATAGGGCAGCTTCTCCCCTAGCTGGTCTTGCACGTGCTGGGCAGTAGTGGGGCTCACGTACCCAAACGGATTGGCACTGGGTGCCGCCAAGGGGAAGGGCAACTGCTTCAGCAACTCCAGCGTGAGCGGGTGCCGGGGAATACGCACGCCCACACTGTCATGGCCAGACGTGACCAAAAGCGGCACCTTCTCAGACTTAGGCAGGATGAGTGTCAGGGGGCCGGGCATAAAGCGCTCAGCCAGCTGATAGGCTACCTCTGGCACTTCACGGGCAATGGAGGCCACCTCTTCCATAGAATGTGTGTGTACAATGAGCGGGTCAAACGCGGGGCGGTTCTTGGCCTCAAATATCTTGACCACCGCCGCCTCATCATAGGCATTGGCCGCCAGGCCGTAAACGGTTTCAGTGGGTATGGCCACCAGATCGCCCTGGGTTAGATAAGTAGCCGCCTTTAATAAATCTATGCCAATGTCTGCCATGGTTCTGTTCTGTCTTGCAAAGCTACTACGGCCTTTGCTGAAATTCAGCTATTGCGTTTGCGTTTCTGACCTGTTTTTAGAAAATCAGGCCAAAAACGCATCTGCATTATTCTCTTGATAGCGTGTGTGGTGGCAAGGGCTAATGGCAAAGACACTCGCAGGTCTGGAAGACACAGCGACGAGGCCTTGTGAACAAGCGGCACTGCGGGGCAGACACTGACTACACTGGCGCGGAGGTTACGGCCGCCCCTTTCACTGTTCCCCGGCCGGGTTCACTGTTCCGTGGCACTCTTTTAGCTTTTTCGCTGAGCAAGAGGAAGAAACTCTGCTTTTTTGTTTTGAGGCTGTTTTCAGAAAAAGAGGCTAAAAACAGAAATCCCCACCAATAGAGGCGGGGACTTTAAATTTATTCTTTCACAAAAACTTATAGGCTCACGGCAGGCAGCTCTCGGCTACACCGTCTCTTTCTGGTACAGCTTAGCCAGCGTGGCCACGGCGTAGTCTATTTCTTCTTCTGTATTGTACTTGCTGAACGAGAAGCGCACATGGCCACGGTTCATGTCAGCGCCCATGGCTCTGAGCACGTGGGAGCCCAGGTCAACCCCGCTGGTGCAGGCACTTCCGCCGGAGGCGGAAATCTTGTTGATGTCCAGGTTGAAGAGCAGCATCTCATTCATGTCTGAGGCTGGCAGGCTCACGTTCAGAACGGTGTAGAGGCTTTTGTCACCTTGGGCGGAAAGGCCGTTGAACTGCACGTCTTCAATCTGATCACGCAGGCGGGCAATCATGCGGTCTTTCAGGTGCTGAATGTGGCGGTGGTGCCCGTCCATGTCACGGTAAGCAATTTCAAGGGCCTTGGCCAGGCCAATAATGCCGTACACGTTCTCAGTGCCCCCGCGCATGTTGCGCTCCTGCGAACCGCCCTGAATCAAAGGATGTATCTTGATGGCCGAGTCTACATAGATAAAACCCACGCCCTTGGGACCATGGAATTTATGGGCAGAACCCACCAGAAAATTAGCCCCAAAGGTTTGTACGTCATAGGTATAATGCCCCATGGTCTGCACCGTGTCTGAGTGCAGCACCGCATCAAAACGCTTGCAAATTTCGGCAATGGCCGAGATGTCATTCAGGTTGCCCACCTCATTGTTGGCGTGCATGACAGAGACAAACGTGCGGGGGTGGCTGGCCAGGGTTTGCTCCAGATGGGCCAGATCCAGTTCCCCTTGCTCGTTCACGCGCAGCAGGGTGAGCTCTATTTCGCCGTTTTTCTCCAGCACTTCCAGCGAATGCAAGACCGCGTGGTGTTCCATGGGCGAGGTAATGGCATGTTTTAAGCCCAGGCTCCTGATGGTGCAGATGATGGCAAGGTTGTCTGCCTCAGTGCCGCCGCTGGTAAAGAAAATTTCTGAGGGAGACGCATTCACTAAATTGGCCACGGTCTTTCTGGCGCCCTCAAGGGCTGCCCGCACCTGCCTCCCGTGGGCGTGTATAGAAGAGGGGTTTCCGTAGTGCTCCAGCATGAAGGGAGCCATTACCTCAAAAACTTCTTTGTCTAACGGCGTGGTGGCCGCATTGTCTAAATATACACGCATGGGGAATCTTAGTTTTTACAACAACAACAGGTACAGCAGAAACGGTTCATAGCTTTGTGAGTAGCAGGCAGCACGCAACCAGTAGCAGGACTAGATTGGCAACGGCGGCAGGTTTAGGCAGTATTCTGTTTTTGGCCGTTTATTGAAAACAAGCACAAAAACAGAAATGGGGTTACTCAGATTTGTCTGAGATGATTTCTTTGATGTCAGCAATGATTTTGTTGGCCAGGTGGTCAGCCGTAGAAAGGCTGTCTGACTCGGCGTAGATCCTGATAATGGGCTCAGTATTAGATTTGCGCAGGTGCACCCACTCCCGGTTGAACTCTATCTTTACCCCGTCAATGGTATTGATGGGCTGCTTGGCGTACTTCTTCTGCACTTTGCCCAGGATGGCGTCCACGTCAATGCCCTGGGTCAGCTCAATCTTGTTCTTGGAGATGTAGTAGTTTGGGTACTTGGCCCGCAGGCCGGACATGCGCAAACCTGATTTTGCCAGGTGGGACAGGAACAGGGCAATGCCCACCAGGGCGTCACGGCCATAGTGCAGCTCCGGGTAGATGATACCGCCGTTGCCTTCGCCGCCCATTACCGCGTTCTGCTCCTTCATCATATTCACCACATTCACCTCGCCCACGGCAGAGGCGAAATAGGTGCCGCCGGCCTTCTCAGTGACATCACGCAGGGCGCGGGTAGAAGAAAGGTTAGAGACGGTGTTGCCAACCTTGTGCTGCAGCACATAATCAGACACGGCCACCAGCGTATATTCTTCGCCAAACATGCTGCCGTCTTCATTCACCAGGGCCAGGCGGTCTACGTCTGGGTCTACCACAATGCCCACATCATAGTTTCCTTTCTCCATCAGGCGGGAGATCTCGCCCAGGTTCTCGGGCAGCGGCTCAGGGTTATGCGGGAAATTGCCGTCTGGCTCACAGTAGAGTTTCTCTATCTGGGTCACGCCCAGGGCTTCTAAGAGCATTGGCACGGCAAACCCGCCGCTGGAATTCACAGCATCTACCACCACTTTAAAATTAGCGGCTTTGATGGCCTCCACGTCTACCAAAGGCAGGTCTGTGATGGCCTTTATGTGCTTCTTGATAAACTTGTCGCTCTGGGTGTATTTGCCCAGCTTATTCACGTCAGCAAAATTGAACGCCTCCTGCTCCGCAATCTCCAGTACGCGCTTGCCTTCGGCGTCATTGATGAACTCACCGTGCTGGTTCAGAAGTTTGAGGGCGTTCCACTGCTTGGGGTTGTGGCTGGCCGTGAGGATGATCCCCCCTCCTGCCTTCTTGGCCGGAACAGCCATCTCCACGGTTGGCGTGGTGGAAAGCCCCAGGTCAATCACATTGATGCCCAGGCCCTGCAGGGTGGCCACCACCAGACGGTTCACCATGTCCCCGGAGAGGCGGGCGTCTCTGCCTATGACAATGGTGTTGTTACTGGTGTTCTGGAGCATCCAGGTGCCATACGCCGCCGCAAACTTCACTACATCTACCGGTGTTAGCGCCTGACCCACTTCCCCCCCTATGGTGCCTCTTATTCCTGAAATTGACTTTATTAATGCCACGGTTTGATATTTTTAATTCCTGCAAAAGTAGTAAAATCAAGCTGATTTGTTGCAACCGCCTTGCCTCCCCCTTCTGTATATCTGTTCTAAGAGCTTCTGATTTTTGATTTTATTGGCGAATCTGGGGAGCAAAAGGCTCTGATATGAGCCGGCGGGAAGCTGCGCAGCAGCATTGCGGAGTAAAAAGGCCAAAACCAGGTTCTTTTCTGCCGTTGTAGGGCACAACAGACCACGGCAGCCTGCTTTAAAAGCAAATTGGCAAGAAACTCCCTCAACACCACACCGGCTCAGGTACCTCGTTATCACCGGCAGCCAGGATTTCTGTTTTTCGCGTTCTGAACTTGTCGAAAACAGGCAGTAAACTTAAG
>NZ_LRMM01000112.1 GCF_001647275.1 Rufibacter ruber
TCTGGTTCCGGGTTGTTTCGCGAAACAGCGGAAAACAGAAATCAGGCAATGCGGTTCGCCCGGGCCCGTAACACAAAATCAGCCAGCACCAATGCCGCCATAGCGTCTACAATAGGCACTGCCCGCGGCAACACACAGGGGTCATGGCGGCCTTTGCCTTGCAGCGTCACCTCCTGGCCAGCCTGGTCAATGGTGGTCTGCGGCTGCAGAATGGTGGCCACCGGCTTGAAAGCAACTTTAAAGTAGATGTCCTGCCCGTTGGAAATCCCGCCCTGAATTCCGCCGGAGTGGTTGGTGCGGGTACGCACGTTCCCTTCGGCATCTGTAAAAAAGACATCATTGTGCTGGGAACCGTACATGCTCACCCCTTCAAACCCGCTGCCGTACTCAAACCCTTTTACAGCGTTGATGCTCAGCATGGCTTTGCCCAACTCGGCGTGCAGCTTGTCAAACACCGGCTCGCCCAGCCCGGCGGGTACGCCTTTCACCACACAGGACACTACCCCGCCAATGGTGTCTAATTTATCCCGGGTTTCCTCAATCAACTGGATCATGGCCTCTGCCGTCTCCGGGTGCGGACACCGTACAATGTTTCTGTCTACCTGGCTAAGATCTAGCTGCGAGTAATCAGCGGGGGCATGTATAGACCCCACCTGTGAAACGTAGGCGGTGATTTCAATGCCCTGCTGCGCCAAAAACTTCTGCGCCAACACACCGGCCGCCACCCGGGCCAATGTTTCCCGGGCAGAGCTTCTTCCGCCGCCGCGGTGATCCCTAGAACCGTATTTGGCGGTGTAGGTAAAGTCTGCGTGCGAAGGCCTGAAGGCATTTTCTATGTGGGAATAGTCATGGCTTGCCTGGTCTTTGTTAAAAACGGCCATGGCAATGGGCGTGCCCTGGGTTTGCCCGTTGAAAATGCCTGAAAGAATCTGCACCTGGTCCTTCTCATCCCGAGGCGTGGTGATCTTAGACTGCCCGGGCGCCGGCGGTCCAGCGCTGCCTGAATTTCCTCAACCGTGATAGGGAGTCCGGCCGGACAACCGTCAACAATGACGCCCACAGCCGTGCCGTGTGATTCGCCAAACGTAGTGATCCTGAAGATGGATCCGTAGGTGTTACTCATTTCGTTGGAAGATAAATAGTATAAGCGCCACCACCCCCATGACCGCCAGTACCACGTTGGTGTACCGGCGAATCTCTTTGAATTGGTCTAAGCCAATGAGTTGGTTGCTCTCTGTGTCAATGATTTTGTAAAAGTTACCGGCATCCTGGGCGCGTATAAAGGCGTTCTGGTCTTCCTGCCCCCTTATTTTTACTTTAACCGAAGGCCGTAACGTGTCATACCGCGCCGTCTGCAAGTTAAAATACACCCACTGAAAATGCTCCCGCAACGGGTACTCCCCCGCCTGCCGCCCTACCATAAAGTACCGGAACGTCTTGCTCCCCCATATCCTGCCCTCTTGCAGCCGAACCTGCTGCCGCACCTCCGGCGGATAGATCTCTAACGTACTGGACACCCACTTGCTCTGCGGCATGGGCAAAGCCGAAATGTTGCCTTCTCCTTCAATCTGCATCTGGTACACCAGGTTTTGGTTCAGAGAGACCGTGTTGCGGGACAACTGCTCGCGCAGCCTGAACACCCCCACCGCCACCTGGTCCCGCAGGGGGTGCGGCGGCAACGGCCGCACCGTTACCGTTTTCTCTGAGGTGGAGTAGGTTTTATACTCCGGCAGCCGGTTCTGCCCCAGAAGGCTGGGGTTCTGCGCTATCTTGTATTTGACCATGCGCAACCCCACGGCGGGGAACTTCAACGGTTGCGCCGTAATAGGGAACAGCACCGCCTCATGCAGCTTGTACCGGGTAAAACTCTTCTCCCCTACCTTTATTTTCTCTGGCTTGATCTCCTGCTGCTCCAGCACCTGCTCCAGCGTGCTCCGCTGCTTTAGCAAACGGGTTATCTCCAGGATCTGCGGTTCAAACTCATAGAAGTCTACCAGGTTCAAATCTGTGTCTGCCACATAAAACCAGAGGGAAACCGGCACACTTTCCCCCACATAGACGCGTTCCTTGGGCAAATGCAGGGTAAGAAACGCGCTTTCCCTGACCTCTATAAACTCTGGGGCGCTGGCCACCACCGGGGCCGGGGCCAACGTATCCTGGTCCGGTGCCGCAGCAGACTTTATGCGTCCCTTCACCCCTGCGGCGGCAACAGATTTCCCATCAACCTGCAGGGTAAAGGGTTTCACAGTAAACTCCCCCTCTCTGAGGGGGGCGTATTGCTGGGTGATGGTGTACACCACAGTGGTTTTTGCACCAGTCCGGTAGGTAGAGGAGGAGACGCGCTGGGCACTTTTCTGCATACCCTCAATCTCTGGGAACCCCTCCACTTTTTCAGGTCTTTTAGCTGCCGCTTTCAAGGACACCGTAAAGTACTGGTCTAGCGGAAGCACCGTGGGCCCATATTCAATAGAGAGCCCCTGCGCCCACCCCACCTGGACCCACCACCACAAGCACCACAAAATCCCAATTCTTTTTTTCATTCTGTATCTGGGGAACCGCAAAAAGCGCCGTATTCTTCCTCCCCAAAAGGAGGGCTACCTCTCCTTTCCTTCAAATGAAGCACATCAGGTCAAAGAAAGCCAGAAAATTTGTGCTTTTCTTCTGTTTTCTGAAATCCGGTTGGCAGGGGAGCCTCGTAGGTCTCGTTGCTCCACCTGAAAAAGCAGGTGGAAAATATGGCCGCGGCGGAAGTAAACGATCTCCAAAGGCTCACTTTGTTTCACTTTCAAAGATTAAAACTATGGCAAAAAACACAACCGAAACCCCTAAGGGGGGCGCTTTTCAGGATCTTATGAATCCTTTGAACCGCCGCAATTTCCTCCGTTACACGGGAGTAGGCCTGGCGACGACTGCGGTTATCCTGACCGGCTGTGATGACGATGATGACTCTACGGTGATGAATGACGATGGCACCAACACCACAACCGTGAACCTTGGGTCTGGTGACATTGGCGTTCTGAACTATGCCTACGCCCTGGAGCAATTAGAAGCTGCCTTCTATACCGCGGTGGTGGCCCTGCCCAACTTCTCAACCCTGTTCCCCAGCGCTACTGAGAGACAAGTGCTGACTGATATCCGGAACCACGAGATTGCCCACCGTGAATTCTTCAAGAAAGCCATCACGGCTGCCGCCGCCAATCAAATCATCCCTGCGCTGACCCCCAACCTGCCGGCCAGCGCCCTGGCCAGCCGCACCTCCATTCTGGCCACCGCCAAAACGTTTGAAGACCTGGGAGTGGCAGCTTACAACGGGGCTGGCAAACTGATCTCCAGCGCCGGCGCCGCCTATTTGAGCATAGCGGGTAAAATTGTTTCAGTTGAGGCCCGTCATGCCGCTGAAATCAGAGACATGATTGAGAACGGCACCTTTGCCAGCGGCCCTGCCGGTATTACCGCTGGTAATATTGTAGACGCCAACGGCTTAGATGTAGCCTTAACGCCTGCACAGGTGTTAGCCGCGGCTCAGCCATTCATCAAAGAAACCATTAACGGAAGCAATTTACCAACCCAATAATCAGGAGAAAACGTCATGAACATCTTTAATATAATCAAAGAAATTGAGAAAGTAGACCCAGAGGTATACGATCGTTTAGACCCACGCCGGGCGGTGTTCAAACACTTTGGCGGCTTTGGCAAGAAACTAGCGGCGGCGGCTATTCCCATGGCGTTCGGCTCTATGCTGAACAAAGCGTATGGCCAGAGTACCACGTCTATCAGAGACGTACTGGAGTTTGCCCTGAAACTGGAGAACCTGGAGTACTATTTCTACCAGCAGGCGGCAGCCACCAGCCTATTCCCTACCCCGGCAGCCAAAACCGCGTTTGAAACCATCAGAGACCACGAGGAGGACCACGTAGCGTTTCTGCGCACGGCCATTACGGGTTTAAATGCCGGCGCCCCCACCACGTATACCGCCAATAGCTTTGACTACTCGGCGGGTGGGATCCTGACCAACACCTTTACCAACTACGGCACTATGTTAGCGGTAGCCCAGGCATTTGAAGACACCGGGGTACGGGCTTATAAAGGAGCTGCTCCTGCCCTCATGAGCAATGACACCGTGCTGCAGGCTGCATTGCAGATTCACTCTGTTGAGGCGCGCCACGCCGCCCACCTGCGCAGAATGCGGCGTGATGTGACAGGTGGCGTTCCTACCCAGAAGCCATGGATCACCATGAAAGACAGAGGTGGCTTGCCAGAAGCTTTCCAGGGGGTCTATAACGGGGAGGAGGCAACCACCCAAGCCGGTGTCACCATTACAGGTTCATTTGGAGGTGTCACGATTGATGCCAACGCCGCCTCTGAGGCATTTGATGAGCCACTAACGGTAGCAGAAGTGAACGCCATTGTGATGCCGTTCATCAGATAGCCTTCATTTAACGTCTAAACCTGTTTAGCGTATTCTGCTTGATCGCTGGCGCAGGCCTAAGCGGGTGCGGCAGGGGTAGATTGACGCCCTGTTTCTTGGCTGTTTTCTGAAAAGTAGCCCTAAAACGGCGGCACAAGCAACCGTTTGCATATTGAAATGGAGACACCCTAAACAGGTTCTCGGCTAAAAAAGGAAACCAACAGATTGGTTTCCTTTTTTTGTGCCCTTGTGGCAATTCATGATTCTTTTCCGGCATCAGGCACAGGCGTCTGCTTAGGCCTTGGGCGAGATCCTGTTTTAGGGCTGTTTCCTGAAAAACAGCCCTAAAACGCACCCCCTTGCGCCAGACAATACCTGGCATGGCAGGGGATAAAACGCTCTGCACCGGTTCCTTTTCCTGCAGCCGGAACCAGATTTTTATAAGTACTTATTTTTAGAAAATTCAGTATAAAAACTACAGCTTTTGCTTCTTCTTCTACGTATAGTATAGTCCTTAAGAAAACACATTCACCATAGCACTATAAAACCATGTTAGAGTACGTGAAATTGATTTTGGACAAAGTGAGCTTTGATTCAAAACTGTTCGAGAAAGAGCTGAGAAAAAGCATGCGTATGCTGGTTCGCAATGAGTTGGAGACACTGCGCGATTGGTGCTACAACCGCTTTTCCGGCACTTACTGCAGCATCCTAGACAGGGTCTTCGGGAAGGTCATGGCTGCCTAGAGCGGCCGCACCACCGGCTACAAACGCAAGGTTGCGGGTAAGGCCCGCAAAACCGGTGCGTTTCACCGCCGACCTCCTGAAAACCTCCTGAAACACCTCATGGGTTAGCTCCATCCAATCATTCTTAGAGAGATGGAGCAACTCCGGGTGTGGGGCAAACGCCGGCTCCCGGTGCGGTGTGCTGAACCGGTTCCAGGGGCACACATCCTGGCAGATATCACAGCCAAACACCCAGTTCCCAAACTTCCCCTCCACGTCCTGCGGAATCTGGTCTTTCAGCTCAATGGTGAAATAAGAGATACATTTGCTGCCGTCTACCACGTACGGTTGGGTGATAGCGTCTGTAGGACAGGCATCCATGCATTTGGTACAGGTACCGCAATAGTCTTTCACGGGGCCGTCCGGCTCCAGCTCCAAATCCAGGATCAGCTCGGCAATAAAGAAGAAGCTGCCTACCCCGGGCCTGATCAGGTTGCTGTTCTTGCCCACCCAGCCCAAACCGCTTTTCTTTGCCCAGACTTTGTCCATGACGGGAGCCGAGTCTACAAACACCCTTCCGCCTACCTCGCCTATCTCTTCCTGAATAAACCGGAACAGGGTTTTGAGCTTGTCTTTGATGACGAAGTGGTAGTCCTGCCCATACGCATATTTAGAAAGTTGAAACGTGTCCTGGGGCTGGGTTTCCTCCGGGTAATAGTTCAGCAGCAGGCTCACCACTGACTTTGCCCCGTCTACGAGCAGGCGCGGGTCTAGCCGTTTGTCAAAGTGGTTGGCCATGTACTGCATCTGCCCGTGCATGTTCTGGTTGAGCCAGTTTTCCAGCCGGGGGGCCTCTTCCTCCAGAAACTCAGCCTTAGACACACCGCAGTATTGAAACCCCAGCTCCAGGGCTTTCTGCTTGATGAGCTGCGTACGTTGAGGGACAAGATTGAACATGGGGGCCAATAGCAGTATAGCTACTGAACAAAATTGCGGAAAAAGAATTTCAAGAGCGGGGTATTTTCTGTTTTCGCTGTTTTTCTTAAAACAGGCCGAAAACAGAAGTTAAAATCCCTTCTGCTGCCAGGCGCTGGCGCCTCTTAGCCCGCAGTCTCAGCGCGCACACCTGGCGGCTTGCACATTGGCAGAGAATTGGGCGGGTACAGGTTATTTCTGGCTGGCTTTGAACAGTTTCTGTTTTTCCTCCTTGGTGAGGCTCTCATACCCAGACACAGAGATTTTATCTAAGATCTGGTCAATTTCTATTTGGGAGGGGGTACCCGGGGCCACCGGTGCCCCAGTACCTTTATGGGAAGCGCTGGAGGAGGACCCGGCCGCGTACGGCCGGTTGGGGTTATGGTACGTGATTTTCAAGGGAGCCTTCCGTTTAAACAAGCCCCCAAAGAAGCCCAGGACCGCCTGCACCGGTTTGCCCATGTCTGAGCCCCGCTGCAGTTGCCTGATGTACAGAAAACCTAAGACGGCACCGCCAATGTGGGCAATGTTTCCCCCGGCGTTACTTCCCACGGCCCCTGAAATAGACAGCAGCACCATTACCGCGGCAATGTATTTGATCCTGATGGGGCCCAACAAAATAAGGTTGAAGGTATAGTTGGGCAGAAGCGTGGCCGCCGCCACCATCACGGCAATCACACTGCCTGAGGCGCCCATCATCAAAGAATCTCCCCGCATCTGCAGGTACGGAATGGTATTATACGTGAGCAGGTAGAACAGACCGCCCACCAGGCCGCCCAGCACATACAGGTTCACCAGTCTCTTGTCTCCCAGATACTCCCTGATCAGCATCCCAAACCAGTAGAGGTTGAGCATGTTGAACAGAATATGGAAGAACTCCAGATGGGTAAAGAAATAGGTAAAGAGGGTCCAGAAACGGAGGGCATACAGCGGCAGGAACGACGGAATGGCCAGAAAGGTCATCAGGTAATCAAATACGCCTCCTGATCCGCTGAGGGTCATAACGGTCCGGAGCACCACCAGCACCGCAAACACCACCACATTGATGAAAATGAGCTGGTGCAGGGCATTGTTGCCGCGGCTGAACGCCGATTTTATATCGTCAAAAATACTGGTCATAGTTAGTAGAAGTTTTTGCTGTTGCGCTGCCAGATCTTGAGCAGGATATACGCGAAGAGCATACCCCCCAGGTGCGCAAAGTGGGCCACATTGTCACCCGGATTACGTTGAAAACCAGCGTACAGCTCATACGCCCCGTACAAGAAAACAAAATACTTTGCTTTTATGGGAATTGGGAAGAACAGCAGCATGAGTTCTGTGTTGGGGAACAGGAACCCAAACGCCATCAAAATCCCAAAGACCGCCCCGGAAGCCCCCAGCATAGGGTTGTCCAGCATAGATTCTGACATCTTCTGCGCAAAGGCCTTGGCCTCTGCAATCATCTGGGTATTGGTAGGGTTGCGGTAGAAATCAACCAGAAACGCCTCCAGAGATCTGGTGTCAAGGCCAGCCGTCTCCAGCAGGCGTTTAAAGTCAATAGGGTCAGGGTTCTGCAGGAACAGATTGGCCGCCTCCATTACCTGGCTGATCTCATAGTACCGCACCACAGAGTACAGCAGGCTGGCACCCAAACCGGTAATGAGGTAAAACGTAAGGAACCGCTTCTCCCCCCAATACCGCTCCAGCAGCGGCCCAAAGATGAACAAGCTGAACATGTTACTGAACAGGTGCCCAATGCCCCCGTGCATAAAAATGTGCGTCACAAACTGGTACGGCCTGAAATACTCAGACCTGATGTCATGCAGCGCAAACTGCTGCACCGGAAATAACCGGTCGCTCGCAAAAAACACGAGCACGTTGATGATGAGCAGATTGCGCACCATGGGTGTAATGGGTGGCATAGAATATTTTTAGTGGTTCTCGTCTGTTTTAAAGGTCGCTGCTATATAACAACACCTTCCTTTTCCTAGCCTCACATTTTACTTCTACTTCCTTTGTCTTCCTGAAAAGATCTTAGGGAACAGTAGGCGAACGGTTGTAGCGTTTTTTTAAAGCTTTACTAGTTCGCTACCAAGATCCTTCCAGGATGACAATAACGGGAAAGAGCTCCTCCCCCTTATTTGCGCTGGCTCATCAATGAGTATCAGTTCCCAACTGTATTCCTGTTTTCGGGCTGTTTTTCTGAAAACAGCGAAAA
>NZ_LRMM01000113.1 GCF_001647275.1 Rufibacter ruber
TGGGGCTGCTCAACGCCGCCTACCGCATCTCCAAACGTCTGGATAGACCGTCCTTTCTGTAGATGCTTAGCTTCTGAAAAGCATAGTTGACAAGAAAAAAGCTCCTGCTAGAAATGGCAGGAGCTTTTTCCGTTTCTGGCCTATTTTGGCCAAAACAGCCCGAAAACGGAAACTGCGGTATTCCTTCTCCCTCTGGGAGAAGGCTAGGATGAGGGCGGGGCAGTTGAAGTAGTAAGGACCTTGGCACAGACGCTCGCAGGTCCTCCGGACACTACGAGGTCATTGGAGCAAGCGGTATTGCGTGGGCAAGCGAAGAAAACCCTCCCCCTCCAGGGAGGGGAATAATCTGCAATGCGTGTCCTCCTGTGTAAACATCCCCCTTCGCCCCCTTCAAAGGGGGAGTATCTGGCAGCGTTAGAGGGCACGGAAGTAACTCCCGCGCCATAGAGGGAGCTATAGAGGGCAGAAGCAGTGTGAGGCTGCCGCCCCATGGAAGCTGAAAGCTTCCACCATTATAGGTCCAAGTTGGAAACTTGAACCAGAGAAAGCGGCAAACAAGCAGCAATGAACAATGAACAATCAACACTTCTGCTAGTGGCACCTCTGTTAATTAGCACTTCTGCCTCTGACTGATGTGCGCAGCACGGGCTCGTCCCAGGCTAGCGGATCAGCAGTGGTTACCTGTAAACAAACTACAATTATAAAGGCTGATCAGAAGGGGAACCCAAACCAGTCCTGGGGGTGAGCGCCTCTGTTAATACGATGCCGCTCCGGCGGCAAGGCCGGAGGGCCTAGTTTTAACAGCAGTGCTCACCCCCAGGACGGGGCCCCGCGGCCGTAAGCGCTTACCGAAAAAGATGAAACAATGCAGCTCGTGAGGCACTGAATAAAGTGGAACTTCCAAGGGAACATCGGACTACGCTACACATTCTAACTGCAGCAACAGGATCTTTGAAAAGAGTTTATCACTTAGGCACTACCGCACCAACCGCCACCGCCAAGGGAACAGCGAACTACGCATGCTGCGTACGCAGAACCAGATACGGCAGCGTCCATCTCAGAAAAGAGAAACCTATTTTCGGCCTGTTTTTGCCAAAACACGCCAAAAACACCTTAGCTTTGCGTTACCTCCCAACACTTTCACACCATGACCAGACAACAGCTTTTTGAGCAAATCCAGCGCAAGCGTTCCTACCTGTGCATTGGCCTGGACACTGATATCAAGAAAATACCGCAGCACCTGCTGCAGCACGAAGACCCCCTCTTTGAGTTCAACCGCCAGATCATTGAAGCCACCGCAGATCTGTGCGTGGCCTACAAACCCAACATCGCGTTCTATGAGGCCCACGGGCCGAAGGGCTGGGTGAGCCTCCAGAAAACCCTGGACGTGATTCCGCAGGATATTTTCACCATTGCCGACGCCAAGCGCGGCGACATTGGCAACACCTCTGAGCTGTACGCGCGGGCGTTTTTTGACCAGATGAACTTTGATTCCCTCACCGTGGCGCCGTACATGGGCGTTGACTCGGTGACGCCGTTCCTGAACTTCCCCAACAAGTGGGTGATTCTGCTGGCACTCACCTCTAACCCCGGGCACGAGGATTTCCAACTGTTAAGCGTGGTCTCAGAAGGCAAGTCCTATTTTCTGTTTGAGAAGGTGCTGCTGAACAGCCAGGAGTGGGGCTCTGCCGAGAACATGATGTACGTGGTAGGCGCCACCCGCTGCGACTACGTAGAGCGCATCAGAGAGCTGGTGCCTGACCATTTCCTGCTGGTGCCGGGCGTGGGCGCCCAGGGCGGAAGCCTGGAGGAAATCTCCAAGTACGGCATGAACAAAGAGTGCGGCTTGTTGGTTAATTCGGCCCGCCAAATTATTTACGCCTCCAGCGGCGAAGACTTCGCCGAGAAAGCCAGAGAAGCCGCCTTGCAGGTACAGCAGGAAATGGACCGCTACCTTAATGAGTACCTACCAATTTAAATAAAGCCTCAAGCCAATTGTACAACCAATTGGGGCGCGGAAGTTACTTCTATTCTTTGCAGATACTCTCCTCCTTGCAGATACTCCCCCTTTGAAGGGGTCGAAGGGGGATGTTGAGACCTGCCGGTCCACGCATTCCTGATACTCCCCTCCTTGGAGGGGCAGGGGTGGGTTCCATACGCCTGCCACCGCATTATCGCCAGTTCTCAAGACCTCGCAGGGGTTAGCAGACCTGCAAGCGTCTGCACCAGTTTCCGTTTTCGGCCTGTTTTCCTAAAAACAGGCCAGAAACGGGAACAGCTTTTCCAGTGCTTCTGCGTAAGAACAGGAGGGTTAACATGCTGTTCCTGTTTATGAAAGAAGACTTCCTGCATTACGTCTGGCAATACCAATACTTCAAGAAGGAGCAGTTGCAGACGTCTGCGGGAGAGTCTGTTACGGTATTACACCCCGGTTTTTACAACAAGGCAGACGCCGGGCCAGATTTCTCTGCGGCCCGCATCAAAATAGGCGATACCGAGTGGGTGGGCAGCGTGGAAATCCACCTTAACGCCTCAGACTGGCGGCGGCACCGGCACCAGCAAGACGCCAAATACAACCAGGTGGTGCTGCACGTGGTCTGGGAGAATGATGAACCGGTACAGCGCGAGGAGGGAAGCCCCATGCCCACCTTGGTGCTGAAAGGCCGGGTGGCGTTGCCGCTGCAGAACCAGTACCAGGAGCTGCTCTGGAGCGAACAAACTATTCCCTGCGCCGCCCAGGCCCCTGCCGTTGACTCCATTTTCAAATCTGCTATGCTGGACAAAACCCTGCTGGAACGGCTGGAACTCAAAGCCAGTCTGGTGCTGGCACGCATGGAGCAAAGCAGGCAGGACTGGGAAAGCACCGTCTACCAGACCCTGGCCGCCGGGTTCGGGTTCAAGATTAACCAGGAGGGTTTTCTGCAGCTGGCGCAGGCGCTCCCGTGGCAGGTGGTGAAGAAATACCGGCCAAGGCCGAAGCAGTTGGAGGCGCTGGTCTTTGGGCAGGCGGGACTGTTGAATGCTGCTACAGATGATTATCTTGTTGAACTGGCAAAGGAACACCACTACCTGGCGCACAAGCATAGTTTGCCCGCGCCGCTGCCCATGAGTTCCTGGAACATGCTGCGGCTGCGGCCCGCCAATTTTCCGGCGGTACGGTTGGGGCAGTTTCTGGCGGTGCTGTTGGCGCAGGAACATTTGTGGGCCAATCTGGTAACCTGTGAAACCAGGGAGGATTATTTCAATTACTTTCGGCAGGCGCCGCCAAAGTACTGGCAGGAACATTACGGCCCGGCAAAACCATCGGCGCAGCCGTTCCCTGCGTTGGGTGACGACAGCGGGCAGGGGCTGCTCATCAATGTTGTGGCCCCGTTGCTGGTGGCCTACGCCCGTAGGTTCGGCAACGCCGCGTACCAGGAGAAGGCGGTGGGGCTGTTGGAAGGCCTGAAGAAAGAGCAGAATAAAATCACGCGGGTGTACGCTGGGCTGGGCTTCCCGCACGGTTCGGCCGCCGATTCGCAGGCGTTGATTCAGCTCTTCCACGCCTACTGCTCTCCCCGGAAATGCTTACATTGCACCGTTGGGCACCGCCTGCTCAAAAAGAACCTCACGTTGTCTGCATGAACCCGCTGCTGAATTGGCTCCATCTTCCGGTTTTCTGTCTGCTGGTGTACGGGCTGTGGCGTCTGGGCGGCGGTAAGCAGCGGAACCTGGTGTTCTGGGCTTCGTTGGTCTTCAAGCTTTGCTGCGGCCTTTTGCTGGGCTGGCTGTACCAGCGCCACCTGCACGGCGGCGACACCTGGGAATACCACCGCCAGGCGTTGCCTTTGGTAGAGTTGGCCAAAACCCACCCCCAACAGTATCTCCGGTTTCTGTTTCTGAATGAGGTGCAGGGATTTTCCACCTCGTTTGCTCCCTATTCTAACTCTTTCTTTTTCCTGAAGCCCTTGAGTCTGCTGTACCTGCTCACGGGTGGCTCCTACTGGGCCAGCGGGTTGTATTTTTCACTTTTCAGCTTTGCCGGGTGCTGGTTTCTGGTGAGGCAGGTTCAAAAGTTTTACCCCGCCTACGGTACGGCGGCGGTGCTGGCGTTCCTGTTCTTCCCCAGCGCCTTGTTCTGGACCAGCGGCGTTTTTAAGGACAGTATTTTGATGGGCAGCCTTTGCTTTTCCGTGGGCTTTTGCCTGCAACTAGCCTATGCCCACCGCCTCCGGGAAAGCGGCAAAATTCTGGCGGGGCTGCTGCCGGCCGTGTATCTCTTCTGGAAGATTAAGTTTTTCCTGGCGGCGGTGCTGGTAGTGCTGCTGGGTACTTTTCTCCTGGTGGTCTGGCTTCGCCGAAGGATGCGTTGGCTGCAGCCTGGCTGGCGGCAGTTTCTGCTTTGGATCACCCTTTTGGGGATGGGGGCCGCCGGGGCTACTTTCGCACACCCTACTTTCAACCTGAGTTACTTTGCCCGGCATGTGCTTTGGAACTACAGGAATATTCTGGCCGCCTCTGACCCGTCTAAACCACATCTCTTGTTCCCAGACCTGGAACCTGCCGTGCCTTCTCTGGTGCAGCACGCCCCTGAGGCGGTGGTGCAGATGCTGGTGCGACCGTTTGTGTGGGAGGGAGGCCCCATATTTTACCGGTTGGCAGGGCTGGAGAATCTGTTGATTCTGGCGCTGCTGCTGCTCACAGTAGTTCACTTACTAAAGACGAAGAAGTTGCCCCCATTGCCTTCGTTCCTGGCCGTACTGTTGGTTTTCTTTGTGATCAGTGCGGTGCTGGTGACCTTGCCCACGCCCAACCTGGGTTCCCTGCACCGCTACCGTGCCCCGCTGCTGCCGTTTTTCCTGATGGTGGTGCTGGCCTGGGGGCCTATCCCGGGGTGGTTCGCCTGGCTGCAAAAGCGCCGGGGCTAACGTATTCATTTTCTTTTGACTATTTTTGCAAGTTGTTTCCGTTTTCGGCCTGTTTTTAGAAAAACAGCCCGGAAACAGAACTACCTGAACCGCCTGTGCGCAAGGTTCAGCCAACCCAAAACCAAGAGAAAATGCAGAATCCGGTAATCATATTAGGGGCCCAGGAGTTGGGCGTATTGGCGTTAGACGCCTTCCAGAGCAACGACGTGGTGGTGTATTGTTTTTTAGACGACCAGGTGGCGCTGCAGCAGAAAGAGGTGAACGAAATCACCGTGATGGGTAACACTGAAGACGAGAACATTCTCAAGCTCCTGGGCAAGAAGTGCGACGTGTTTGTGGCCGCCGAAGACACCGCTGCCCGCAAAAGCCTCACCAAAATGCTCAAGGAAGACTACAAAGTAGTGCCGGTGAACGCCATTCATAAGTTCAGTTATGTGTCTGAGCATGCCTGGCTGGGGCACGGCAACTTCATTCAGGCCGGGGCCATTGTCAACTCCAACGCCAAACTGGGCGATAACTGCCTCATCGGGTCTAGGGCCGTGGTAGATGCCAACGCCGTGCTGGGAGACCACGTCACCCTGGGTGCCGGGGCCATGGTAAACCCGGGCGTCACCATCGCCGAAGGCGCTTTCATTGGCACCGGGGCCGTGGTGGTGTCTGGCGTGAAGATTGGCAAAAACGCCCGCGTGGGCGCAGGGGCCGTGGTCGTGGCTGATGTACCTGCCAAGCAAACGGTGTTCGGGAACCCCGCAAAGCCTGTGTAGGACCTCACCCCCGGCCCCTCTCCCACGGAGAGGGGAGCTCAGCTTTTACGCTAGGTTGTCTTTACTGCTGTTTTTGCCCATTTTCATTTCTCCTCAAAGGCTTTGCATTCAATATGTTTTTGGTCTGTTTCAGCCAAAACAGTCCCAAAACGCAAGTATGGAGCTCCCCTCTCCGCGGGAGAGGGGCCGGGGGTGAGGTGATAACTATCATTTTCTGTTTCCGGGCTGTTTTTTCTAAATTCGCACCAAAACAGAAAAGCTGTTGTTGCTCACTCATTAGCACATTGTCAACACTTAGTCTGAAACTAAGCCGTATGAAAAAGTACAGTATCTTACTCTATTACCACTACACCAAGATTGAAGACCCGGAACTGTTCCGGGAAGAGCACCATCTGCTGTGTCTTAAACTCAACCTGCTGGGCCGCATCATTGTGGCCGCTGAGGGGTTGAACGGCACCGTCTCCGGCCTGGTGGAAGACTGCGAAGCCTACATGGCCGCCGTAAAAGCCGACCCGCGGTTTGAAGGCATTGATTTCAAAGTGGACTACTCTGATGAACACGCCTTCACCAAACTGCACGTGCGGCACAAGCCCGAGATTGTGCACGCGGGCCTCAGAAACATTGACCCTACTGAACGCACGGGCGTGCATTTGTCGCCGCAGGAGTTCAAGGAGATGAAAGACCAGGAGGACGTGGTCATTCTGGACGTGCGCTCAGACTACGAGCACAGCATGGGCAAATTCAAGAACGCCGTCACCCTGGATATTGAGAACTTTAGGGAGTTCCCAGAGAAGCTGGACGAGCTCAAGGAGAAGTATGACGGCAAGAAAATTCTGACGTACTGCACCGGCGGCATCAAGTGCGAGAAAGCCAGCGCGTTCCTACTGGAGAAAGGCTTTGAGAACGTGTACCAGCTGCACGGCGGCATCATTAAATACGGCATGGAAGCCGGTGGCGAAGACTTTGAGGGCAAATGCTACGTCTTTGACAACCGCGTGGCCGTTGACGTGAACAAGGTGAACCCCGTGGTGATCTCCAGGTGCCATGTTTGTAACACGCCTTCGGCGAGAATGGTGAACTGCGCCAACCCGCACTGCAACCTGCACGTGCCCATCTGCGAAAGCTGCGGCACCAAAATGGACGGCGCCTGCTCCACCACCTGCCAGGAACACCCCGACAAGCGCCCGTATGACGGCACCGGCTACTACCAGAAGAACACCAACGGCTACAACCCGTACAAAGGCTTGAACCGCCGCAAGACGGAGCAACCCAAGGCCGTATAAAGAAGAGATTTTGTGACGGGAGCGCCTGATGTTGCTTTGCATGAGCAGCACCAGGCGTTTTTGTTTTGTATTGCCCAGACGTATGAGAAAGTACCTGGCAGAAATAACCAGACACTCTATTTTTGTCATTCTGGAAGAATCTAGGCGGCGAACGGTAGTGGCAAATAGTAAATGCTTCTCTGGTTCGCCCACTGTTCCCTAAGTTTCTTTCAAAATGGCAAAATGCATAAATGTTGTTGTGCTTTTACTTTCCTTCGGCCTTGGGCCGAAATAAATAGCAAGTTCCATTTTCCGCCAACGGCGGAAGTAAAATGATTCCACCACCAAAACCTATGAACTATGGCCCGTATCCCGGAGTCTGAACTGATTTTGAACCCAGACGGCAGCATCTACCACCTCAACCTGCTGCCCGAGATGATCTCTGACACCATCATCACGGTGGGCGACCAGGACCGCGTGGCCCGCGTGAGTCGGCATTTTGATTCTGTGGAGGTGCAGGTGGCCAAGCGCGAGTTTGTGACCCATACCGGCTACTATAAAGGCAAGCGCATCAGCGTGATTTCTACAGGCATTGGCACCGACAACATTGACATTGTGCTCAACGAGTTGGACGCGCTGGTGAACATAGATTTTGTGAGCCGCGAGCCGGTAGAGGCCGAAGACCGTATCTCGTTGAAAATTGTACGCATTGGCACGTCAGGGTCGTTGCGGGAGGAAATTCCGCTGGGCAGTCACCTGGCCACCGAATATTCTATGGGGCTGGACACGCTCATGCAGTTCTACCCGCTCATGGAAACCGGCTTCGAGACCGAGATGGCCGTGCAGCTGCAGCTGGCGCTGGGCATTGGGTTTTTGCCATACTGCGTGAAAGGGTCAGATTTGCTGCGCGAGCAGGTGGGCAAAGACATGATCATTGGCAACACGTTCACCTGCCCCGGTTTCTACGCCCCGCAGGGCCGGCTGCTGCGCCTGCAGCCCAAGCTGGAAGATGTGATTGGCAAAATGCAGGCGTTTGAATACGACGGGGTGCGGTTCACCAACTTTGAGATGGAGACGGCCGGTATCTACAGCCTGGGCCGCTTGCTGGGCCACGAGGTGCTGTCTGTGAACGCCATTGTGGCCAACCGCATCACCCACCAGTTCGCTGAGAACCCGGACCAGATCATTGATGACATGATTGTGAAGGTGCTGGACCGGGTTTAATTTTCTGTTTTCGTGTTGCAAACAGCCGCAAAACGTGGGTACCCAGATACGTACGTCCATCAGCTTGCAGAAC
>NZ_LRMM01000114.1 GCF_001647275.1 Rufibacter ruber
TGGCCTGTTTTCTGAAAAACAGGCCAAAAACGGCTTTTGGTTTAATTCTCTACTTCTTTGCACAAGGGGCACTAAAACACTAACCCAGCCAATTCGCGCTGTAGCACCTGAGATTTTTGGGCCTCCTCCAGCAGTTGGTTTCTGTCTACCGGCACCACGCCCACGTGTTCACAGACCAGACCGCCCCCCAGGTTCGCCAGTTCGGCCAGGGCTGGTAACGGTAAGCCCAGCGCCAGGCTCAAGGCGGCAATGCTCACCACGGTGTCTCCCGCGCCAGACACGTCTGAGATGGCTCTGATGTGGGCATCCAGGTAGGTTTTCTCCCCGTTCTTAGACTGGCAGTAAACCCCGCGCTCAGAGAGCGTCACCAACACGTTCTCTACCTGCATCTGCGCCTGCAGCTGTTGCACCGCCTCTTCAAATGCCTCCAGGTTGGCCTCTGCAAAGTCTACCTTCAGCCCCTCCTTCAGTTCTTTGAGATTGGGTTTGAAAAGGGTGCTGCCCACGTAAGACAGGAAATTCTTTTTCTTTGGGTCTACCACGGTGGGTACGCCTTTTTTCTTGGTCAGCTGAAGCAATTCCTGAATGACGGGGGTACTTAACACGCCTTTGTCATAATCTTCAAAGATGACCACATCTGCCTTCTCCAGCAGCTGCGAAAAGCGCTGCACCAGTGCCCGCCGCTCAAACTCGGTCAAATCAGTTTCCACCTCAGAGTCAATGCGCAGGAGCTGCTGGCCCCCTGAGATGATGCGTTGCTTCACCGTAGTAGGCCGCTCCGGGCTGAGCACAATGCCTTCTTCGGTCTGGCCCTGCTCTAAGAGCAATCTTACCAGGGCCGCCCCTTCCAGATCATCGCCCACCACTGAGCAGAGCATAGGCGTGGCGCCCAGGCTTTGCACGTTCAGCGCCACGTTGGCGGCCCCGCCTAACCGCTGCTCCACTTTCAGCCGGTTTACAATGGGCACCGGCGCCTCCGGCGACAAGCGGGAAGACTTTCCCCAGAGATAGGCATCAATCATCACGTCACCCACCACCAGCACATGCAACCGGCGGAAGCGCTCAAACAAGGTGGCAACAGTCTGCTGAATAGACATTCAGTAAGGGCTTTAAAGTAGAAATAAGACATCAGGCCATACTTCTGTGAAGAAGCGAAGCCCAATGTCTTATCAGAAATTGACAGGCAAAAGTAAGAAACTTTCGCCTCTTGTTATGAAAGTTTCGCCAGGCTGGCTTTGATTCGGCCCAGGGCTTCGGTCAGTTTGGCATCTGAGGCGGCAAAGGAGAACCTGATACACTCTGGCGCCCCAAACGCGCCGCCTTCTACCAATGACACGTGCGCATCATTGAGCAGGTACATGGCCAGATCATTGGCATTCTCAATCACCCGTCCCTCCACAGATTTACCGAAGAAGGCGCTCACATCCGGGAAAATGTAGAACGCCCCCTGCGGCACATAGGTCTTGATGCCCGGGATTTCGTTCATCAGGCTCAGCACCAGGTCACGGCGGCGCAGGTAAGAGGCACTCATTTCTTCGGCCGAGCCTTTTCCTCCCTCTAAAGCGCCCTGGGCGGCTTTCTGGGCAATGGAGCAGGTGCCGCTGGTGATCTGGCTCTGCATTTTGTCACAGGCGCTGGCAATCTCTTTGCTGGCGGCAATGTACCCTACGCGCCAGCCGGTCATGGCATAGCCTTTGGAGAAGCCGTTCACGGTGACCACGCGGTCTTTGATGGCCTCAAACCGGGCCAGGCTGTAGTGCTCCCCGGTGAAGTTGATGTACTCATAGATTTCATCTGCAATCACATGAATCTGCGGGTGCTTCTCCAGAATACGGGCAAACGCCTCCAACTCCTCTTTGGTGAAGACAGAGCCGGTTGGGTTACAGGGCGAAGAGTACATCACCAGTTTGGTATTGGGCGTAATGGCGGCTTCAAATTGCTCTGGCGTCACCTTAAAGTCGTTCTCCAGGGGGCCGCGCACCTGCACGGGAATGCCTTCGGCCAGTTTCACTACTTCTTCATAGCTCACCCAGTAAGGGGAGAAGATGATCACCTCATCGCCAGGATTTACCAGGCACATCACCGCGTTGGCGATAGACTGCTTGGCCCCGGTAGAAACCACTATGTTCTCAATGCCATACTCCAGGCCGTTGTCACGCTTCAGCTTCTCTACTATGGCCTTGCGCAGCTCCGGATAGCCGGGCACGGGGGTATAAAAGGTGTAGCCGTCATCAATGGCTTTCTTGGCGGCGTCTTTGATGTATTGCGGGGTCTGGAAATCAGGCTCCCCAAAGCTTAGGTTTATCACATCTACGCCGCTGGCCGCCAGTTCGCGGGCTTTTTTGGCCATGGCAATGGTCTGTGACTCAGCCAAAGAGGTAATACGGTCAGATAAGGTAGGTTTTTGGGTAGTAATCATGCCTTTGCAAGTAGTAAGATGTGGCTCAAAATTAGGAGCTTTTATTCTTTTAACATTAATTTTACTGAAAATTAATTAATTCATCAGGCTTTCTATTGAATCACTGAAAATTTTAAGCCCAAAAGCCTGAAAACTTCTACAAATCAACCTGAATCAGCTATAAGGCAGGGCGGTTTCTGTTTTACGCCTGTTTTTCCAAAAGTAAGCCAAAAACAGAAGAATGTGGCAAACTTTTCCCCGGCACTGGCGGGAAGGGTTATTGCGTGGCAGGCCGTTTGTCTAACTGGCGCAGATTCTTGAGCACAATGGCCAGATCTGAAAAAGCGGTATATTCCTTGGCGTACACCACCTCCACCTGACGGGCCGCCGAGGAGCTGATTCTCTCTGCCGTAATTCTGTCAACGGGAGAAAACACGGCGGGTTTGGTCTCAGACGTGGCAGTAGCCTTGAGCCCCACCCACTGGTACAAGCCCACCAGGCTGGCGAACGCATTCTTGTAAAACTGTTTAGGGCTTTTCAGGCGCCAGATGAGCAACGGTGACAGCACCAGCAGCAGGCCTCCCATCAAGGTGTTCAAAATGGCTTTGTTGCGCCGGTGGTACGGGTTGAGCAGGTTTACCTCAATGTGCAGCGCATAATAATCACCGCGGGTGTTTTTAGACGAGCTCCCAATAATGTAGGCGCTGTTCTCCGGCAGTATCTTGAACTCAACGGCACTGTTATGGATCTGCACCATCCACTCAATGATCTGTGACACGGCCAGATCTTTTCCGCAGAAAATCAGCTCATTGATTTTGTAGATATCAATCACCTCCTTGATCTGCCTGAGGTCTGCCGCAGAATGCTGCGGGGCCAGCTGTGTCACCGGCTCCTGGGCCCCCGCCTGCCGTAGCAGCTGCGCAGCCCTTTTTACCTCCTTGGCGCTCCCAATTACCGCAATGCGTTTGGCTTTGGCCTCTCCAAAACGCCAGTGCCCGTACTGTTTGTAATGCCACAGCAGGCGCCAGAGCGTCATGCCTGCCAAGCCAATAAGCACGGCCGCCAGCAGGTGCTTCTTGTTTGTCTCCCCTATGAGGCTCACCACGCTGGAAAAAGCCATGAGCAATATACTGCCCCACAGCATGCCCCGCACCAGCCGGTACAGACTTGGCGGGGAATCATACGCGCCACTGAAAAACGCCGCCCCCAGCCATAGCCCAAAATAGACCAACCAGGTAGGTGATACTTCTAACGGAAGCGGAGCAGGCACCAGCCTGGCACCCAACCAGGCGCCTACCACCAGGCAGAGGCCGTCCAGGAGAACGGGCAGAAGCCAGGCCAGGCCCCTGCTCACAATGGCCAGCAGCGCCCGCAGGTAGATAGCCAGCCTGATCAAAAACGTGTAAAGCCTGCCCTGCCGCCCGCTAAAGTGCTTCTCGGCAAAGATCATCATGGCCCGGTAGAACATGAACACGTAGTTCACACTTGTTTTGCGGGTGCTTTCGCCTTTGTAGTGAATGATGCGCGTCTCCGGGAAATAATACACGCCATAGCCACCTTCTTTGATCCGGTAGGAAAGGTCTATGTCTTCGCCGTACATGAAGAACGTCTCATCCAGCAGCCCCACCTTCTGCAGCGCCTCAGCGCGCATAAACATGAACGCCCCGGCCAGGATATCAATCTGGCTCACCTCATCCTGCGGCAGATGCCCCAGATGGTACCGGTTGAACAGCGAAGATTTGGGAAACAGGGCGGCCAGGCCGAAAACTTTACAGAACGCCACCCACGGCGTGGGCAGGCCGCGTTTTGACTCAGGCAGGAACTGGCCTGTCCCGTCCATCATCTTTACACCCAGGGCCCGGCGCCGGGCCGCTCTTCCATGAACTGGAAACATTTGCGAAACGTGTCTTCCTCCACCACGGTGTCTGGGTTCAGGAGCAGCACGTACTTGCCCTGGGCCTGCCGCATGGCCTGGTTGTTGGCCTTGGAGAACCCCAGGTTCTCCTTGTTGGCCAGCAGGAGTACCTCAGGGAACCGCCGCTGCACCATCTCCACAGATCCGTCTACTGAATTGTTGTCCACCACAAAAACCTCCACCTCCAGCCCTTGCACGGCTTTTCTCACTGACAGCAGACACTGCTCCAGGAAATAGCTCACGTTGTAGTTGACAATGATGACAGAAAGGTCTTTCAAGCAGATGGGCGGTTCTTAAGCGGATTCTCGCTTTATGGAAGATACTTTAAGGCAAAAACAAATTTAGGACACATTTATGGCCTTTCTTCAACAAAGAGGAATAAAAATAGAAAAGCAGGAACCAAAGTTCCTGCTTTTCTGCCGTTTTTGGCCTGTTTTCAGAAAAACAGGCCAAAAACGCAAACCATTAGCCTTGGGCGTAGGCGGTTCTGTCCTGTATGCTTCGGCCCAGGGTGATCTCATCTGTGTATTCCAGCTCCCCGCCCACCGGCACGCCCCGGGCGATGCTGGAGATACGCAGGGGCATATCCCTGAGCTTGCGGGTAAGGTAGAAGGCCGTGGTGTCGCCTTCCATGGTAGGGCTAAGCGCTAAGATGATCTCTTTCACCTCAGAACCGGGCAACCGCTCCACCAGTGACTGAATGTGCAGGTCTGAGGGGCCAATGCCTTCCAGCGGAGAGATCACGCCGCCCAGCACGTGGTACACGCCTTTGTATTGGGCAGTGTTCTCAATGGCAATCACGTCCCGCATGTCACTCACCACGCACAGAAGGGTACGGTCGCGCAACGGGTTGGCACAGATGCCGCAGACCTCAGAGTCTGAGATGTTATGGCAGGTTTTACAGTACCTCACGCCTGTGCGCATGCGCACCAGGGCCTCTGAGAGCTGCTTGGTATCTTCGGTTTCGGCTTTGAGCAGGTGCAGGGCCAGGCGCAGGGCGGTTTTCTTGCCCACCCCCGGCAGCTTTGCCAGCTCTTCTACCGCATTCTCAATCAGTTTTGAAGGAAAATTCATCCAGTTGGGTCAGGGTTATACGATATCTGCTGAGATACCCCTGTCATGAATGGCGGTGCACATGCTCTGCAGCTCAGGGAACGCGCCCAGTTTCACGGTACATTTCCCTTTGTAATGGATCAACATGGTGCATTGCTCCGCCTGCTCCTGCGTATGGCGGCATACCTGTACCAGCGTGTTAATCACGTGTTCAAACGTATTCACGTCATCATTGTACACCACCAGCTCGCGCATCTCGGTGGTGTCTTCCAATAACATTACGTCTTCCTGCTCCAGTATTTCAGTTAAGATGTCCATACCACAAAATTAAGCAATTTCAACGAGTTTTAGAAGCGCCTCCCGCAGAGGTATCAGCAAAAGTAAAACAGTAGAAATATGTCAGTTGTTCCTGAAAAAGCGTTAGTTTGGAGTTATTTTTGAGGGAAACGGCAGCAGCAGACAGCAGCTTTCCCGCACGGCAGCTGCCCTTTCACATGTACTACACAACCAAACCAAATGCTACACCATCGTTTTACATTACTGGTCTTTCTCTGGCTTTCTTCCGCCTTAGCGGTTCCTGTTCTGGCCCAGCAAAAACAGCTGACCGTTGAAGACGCTTTCCTGAACCCCGGCCTCTCCCCTGCCAACCTGCGCCAGCTCACCTGGGTGCCCGGCACCAATGACTACAGCTACGTGAGCAGCAAAGGGGACCAGTTGCTGCGCGGCGGTGTTCGGGCGGAGGCCACGGCCGTTGTCACCACTGACCAACTGAGCGCTGCGCTGGAAAAAGCCGGCGGCGCCAAAGCCAACAACCTCAATGGCCTGCAGTGGCTCAATGCACAGGAACTCCTGATCACCCAGAAAGGGCAGGTGTACCGCTACCACGTGCAGAACAAATCGGCGCAGCCATTTTATAAACTAGGTGCTAGCGCTGAAAACGTAGACTTCTCCCCTAACAAGCAGCGGGTAGCCTATACCAAGGGCAACAACCTGTTTCTCTCCCAGGCGGGCAGTGAGGACAAGCAGGTGACGCAAGAGCAGAACACTGAGATAGTCAACGGGCAGGCCGCCCACCGCTCTGAATTTGGCATTACCAAAGGCACCTTCTGGAGCCCCAGCGGCAACAGCCTGGCCTTTTACCGCATGGACCAGACCATGGTCACAGATTACCCGCTGGTAGACATTGATCCGCTTCCGGCTAAACTGAACAGCATCAAATACCCTATGGCGGGCGGCAAGAGCCACCATGTCACGGTGGGGGTGTACCATGTGGCTTCGGGCAAAACCATTTTCCTGAAAACCGGGGAGCCTGCTGAGCAGTACCTGACCAATGTGACCTGGAGCCCAAACGAGAAGCATCTTTATGTGGCGGTGGTGAACCGGGCACAGAATCATCTATGGCTGAACCAGTATGACGCCACCACCGGCGCTTTTGTGAAAACACTGTTTGAGGAGCAGAATGACAAGTGGGTGGAGCCGGAGCACGGGCTGTATTTTGTACCCGGTAAACCAGATCAGTTTGTCTGGATCAGTGAGCGCGACGGCTATGACCACCTCTACCTCTACAACACCAACGGCCAACTGGTCAGGCAGCTCACCAAAGGCGAATGGGTGGTGAAAGAGCTGGTAGGCTTCAACCCCAACGGGCGCGAAGCCTATTTTACCTCTACCGCAGAAAGCCCGCTGGAGCGCCACTTCTACGCCGTAGAACTGGCCACCGGCCGCACCGGCCGAATGACCCAAGGCAGCGGCGTGCATAACGTGAACCTCAGCCCCACCGGCCAATTTTTCATAGACAACTACAGCAGCCCCGTTACGCCCCGCACCATCCGGATTCTGGACACCGATGTAGCCAAGGTAGCCAAGACCCTGCTGGTGGCCAAGAACCCGCTGCAGGAGTACCAGTTGGGCGAAACTACCATCTTCCCCATCAAAGCCGAAGACGGCACTGACCTGTACTGCCGCATGATTACCCCGCCCAACTTTGACGAGAAGAAAAAGTACCCGGTGGTAGTGTACGTGTACGGTGGTCCGCACCTGCAGATGATCAACAGCAGCTGGCTGGGCGGCTCCAATCTCTGGATGCAGATGATGGCCCAGAAAGGCTACATTGTCTTCTCCCTGGACAACCGCGGCTCCGCCGATAGAGGCCGCGCCTTTGAGCAAGCCATCTTCCGCCAGGCCGGCACCGCCGAAGTTGCCGACCAGATGAAAGGCGTGAAATATTTAAAAGGGCTTCCGTACGTTGATGCCAACCGCATAGGCGTACACGGCTGGAGCTATGGGGGCTTTATGACTACTTCACTCATGCTCAAGCAGCTGGGCGTCTTTAAAGTGGGTATTGCCGGGGGCCCCGTGATAGATTGGCGCTACTATGAGATCATGTACACCGAGCGGTACATGGACACCCCGCAGGAGAACCCCGAAGGCTACGAAAAGGCCAACCTCCTCAACCACGTGAAAAACCTGCAGGGCAAACTGCTCATGATTCATGGCACCGTAGATGACGTGGTGGTGTGGCAGCACAGTCTGGCGTTCCTGAAAAAAGCGGTAGACGAAGGCGTTCTGCTGGACTATTTTGTCTACCCTGGCCACCCGCACAACGTGATTGGGAAAGACCGGGCGCACCTGTATAAAAAAGTGACCCAGTACTTTGACGAGCACTTGAAGTAAGGACATTTAGTGCCTGTTTTGCAGAAAACAGGCACTAAACAGGAAGGGCTGACTTTGCGAAAAGTCAGCCCTTTTTCATGCCACTTGGCAAATACCACCATCATGGGTTTGACTGGCGCAAGCCTCCGCTTGTGTCCGCACGCATTCAAGATCAACAATGCGTGCGGACACAAGC